>JAABSH010000072.1 GCA_011390465.1 Desulfobacteraceae bacterium | reverse complement strand
GGATATTCCCGTCATACTTGTCAATCATCTGTTTCAAATACCGGGTGCCGGCGTCGATATTCTGGCCCGGGTGGGAAAGGTCGATGACGCCCAGTGATCTGGCGGTTCCGGGCATGAGCTGCATCAGTCCCTTGGCACCTTTTCCGGATACGGCATGGGCATTGGCGGAAGACTCGGCAAAGATAACGGCTTTTATCAGGTTCGGGTCGATATTGTATCGCGCTGATGCAGCGCGGATGATGGGATCATACACGGCCAGGGAGTGGCGGTTTTTCTTTTTGACAAAGGGCAGGGGATGGCGTGCGACCGGACCGAGGTCTTGCGGGGGTCCGGTCTTCAGGCTGATCGGGTGACGGGCGGCCTCATCCGGCGGCGGTGCGTTGAGCGTTATCGCCATGACTGCCTGAAAACAGAAAAATAATGCGAGAACAGCCAGTTGTATTTTGGATTGATTCAACATAACCCTCGTTTCAACCGCCGGTGAGCATGGCACGGCAGCTGATTTTGCCTTTTAAAAATATATCCTCTACTGTTTATCGCGGGGAATGTCAAGAATTTTTATAACGCAGTGCGTTATATGGCTTTGCGCGTTATAATGGTCAATGCGGGGCATTGTGCGCCATCCACTTGTCCAATGGCCGAACAAGAGGCTATCCGGCAGATTCCGGCTTATTTCTGCTTTGTAAATTCTTATGGGCCTGAAAAAAACGCTTGAATAGAATCAAATTCTAAAATATGATTTTAATCATGAAAACACCCAATGCCACCCATACCGATTCCCCCCGCCGCCAGCGTGAAATTATCGCGGCGGCCCTGGCCTGCTTTACGGAAAAAGGATTTCCGGCAACCAGCATTGCCGATATCTGTAAAAAAGCCGGGGCCAGCACCGGCAGCGTTTACCATCATTTCAAAAGCAAGGGCCGATTGGCTGCCGCTATTTATCTGGAGGGCATCCGGGAGTATCAGGCCGGCATGATTGATGCGCTGTTGGACGAAGAGAGCGCCCGGGAGGGAATTTTCGCCATTGTCCGATATCATTTGATGTGGGTGAAGCAGCATCCGGACTGGGCCCGGTTCCTTTTTCAGAAACGGCATGCCGAATACATGGACGACACGGAAGAGGAAATGAAGCGGCTCAACGCCGGTTTTGCCCGGGCCATGGCGGGCTGGTTCAAGCCCCATATCCGGGCAGGGAAAATAAAACCGCTGCCTTGGGACCTCTTCATGTCGCTATTGCTCGGGCCGTGCCAGGAGTATTCCAGACAGTTCATATCCGGTCATGCCGCCACCGACGTGACGGCGGCGGCCGAAGTCCTCGGGGCGGTGGCCTGGGCGGCCCTGGGCATGAAAGGTTGAAAAACAGGGAGGAAATTGATTCTTCTGGAATTTTATAAAAACCATAACCGAGGAGGAAACGACCATGCAGGATCAACCTTATCACGAAGCGGCGGAAACGGTGATCCGGGCGGGAAATATCCCGTTTCCGGTGAATGAAACCCTGATTGATATTTTAAAAACCATTATGACATCTGAGCAGGCCCGGTTTGTGACCCATTTCCACAAGCCCCTGAACCGGGATGAGGTCCAGGCAAAATCCGGGTTTGAAGGCGCGGCGTTGGACGCCATGCTCGAGGGCCTTATGGACAACGGCATCCTCTCCGGCATTCCCAGCCAAAGCACCGGCATGCCGGTATACCGGGCCATGCCGCCCATCCCGGGCATCTTTGAAACCACCATGATGCGGGGCGAGACCGGTGAAAAACAGAAAACCCTGGCCCGGCTCTTTGAGCAGCTTTTTGAGGAACTCTCGGCAATGGTCCAGGAAAACTATGACGTTCTTGCTCCGGCGTTTGCCGCCATTCCGCCCATGACCCGGATCATCCCGGTGGAAGCCCAGGTCGACGATTCCGTGGACACCATCCTGCCCCTGGAGGACGTAAAAAAACTGGTGGCGCGTTTTGACACCATTGGAGTGGCCGTCTGCTATTGCCGCCATCAGAAAGATCTGTTGGGCCGGCCCTGTCAGGTCACTGATGAGCGCAAAAACTGCCTGTTTTTCGGCAAAACTGCCAGATTTTTTATTGATCACAAATTTGCGGAGCCCATTTCCCGGCAAGACGCTTTGCGGATTCTGGAAAAAGCAGAAAAAGACGGGCTGGTCCACAAGGCGTTTCATGAAAAATACGACACCGGGCGGGATGAAATGGCTATCTGCAACTGCTGCAAATGCTGCTGCGAAACTTTCCAGATCTATTACCGCGGCGGCGGACCGGCTGTTACCTACACGGCCTATATCGCCATTGTTGATGACGACGCCTGTATCGGGTGTGAGGCCTGTGTGGACATCTGCCCCATGGAAGCCGTCCGGATGGCTGATGATATTGCCCAGGTGGATGAAGCCCGGTGCATCGGCTGCGGGGTATGTGCCGGTCACTGCGACGCCGGGGCCATCACCCTGAAGCGGACGGGTCAGCGAATGGTCTGTGTGATGCCGGAAAAGCGTGTTGCGTAATGCCGCATCCGGCCATCTCTGTGAAAAAAAATAAGAAACTGAAGCGGTGGCTATAGATTGCGGTTTTCCAGCAGAAGGGTTCAGGGTTCAGGTGTCAGGAAAAGCGATTCTGGCACCGACACCTGAAACCTGCAACCTGAAACCATTTTTATCGACCTGTCTCATGGGTCGCGGGTCTCTCTCTGGCTATTTTGATGTCCCCCAGAGTATGGAAAAGGATACCTGATGATGCGTGAAAAAACTGAATTTTCACTGTTCGCCCGGGTGCTGCCGGATATTGTCGCGTTCGGCATAGGACTGGGGTTGGCCTGGTTTTTGGAATGGGAGACCCGGGATCTGGTCTGGAGTCTGTGGCTGTGCAGCCTGGTGCTGGGGTATCTCACGCTGTTTACCGCCATTGGCGGGGGCGCATGGATCGGGTTGTCCGCTGTTCAGCAGGAAAACGGCAGTGCCGGTGACCGGCTGAAAGCGATTGCTGTGGGTCTGCCTGTGGTGCTGTTTCTGGTGGGATTTTTTTCCGTGCATTTTGGCGGGTTTCATGCCGGTCATTCCGTGTTCCTGCAGCAGTTTTTTCCGGTGGAAGGAATACCGGAAGATGGTTTTGGCCGGGCGTTTATGAATCCCCCGCTGTTATGGAAACTGGCGGTTACGCATCTCATGGCCCCCTATGGGCTGTTTCTCGTCCCCGCGGTAATTGCGGAGCGACACCACTTGCTGACCCCGGTGCTCCGCATGAAAAAAGTCGCGGATGAGGCCGGGACTGTTGCGTTGATTTCCGGCAAAGCCGGGAGCCGGACCGGCAAAAAAGCCAGCCCCATCGGTGAGGCCATGGGCCGGCCTTATATCAATGTGGTGCGCATGCATCTTTTGATTTTCTTTTTTGCGGCCAGTCACGCCCTTCATCTGGATTCATTTATCATCTATGCAGTGGTGTATTCGGTCTATTTTTTTCCGTGGCGCGAACTCAGGCAGCCTGCAACTCAACATCCTTTAGCGTCTTCATAAAACACCACCCGGTTCCGGCCGCTGTTTTTGGCCTGGTAAAGGGCTTTGTCTGCTTTTTCAAACAAATTTTCTTTTTTGTTTTCCATTTCCGGCACACAGGCGGAGATGCCCAGGCTGATGGTGGACTGAATGCGGTTGCTGTAAAAGTGGAGCTGCAATTTTTCGATTTCCTGTCGCACTTTTTCAGCAAGGGAAAGGGCCGCATTTTTTTCCGTGTTTGAGAGCAGAATCACAAATTCTTCTCCTCCGTAACGGGCCACAAAATCGGTTTCCCGCTGAAAGATGCCGGTGAATATTTCTGCTATTTTTTCCAGATACGCGTCTCCGGCCAGATGGCCATAAGTATCGTTAATCGGCTTGAAATTATCAATGTCTGCGATGATCACTGTCAGGCGGTCTTTGTTTCGGGCTGCTACTTTCCACTGGATATTGAAAATTTCATCAAAATACCGGCGGTTATATAATCCGGTGAGCACATCTATTCGACTGATTTTCTCAATTTCCGCGGTTTTCTGTTTGAGCAGGTATTCGTTTTCCAGGGCATCCCAGTATTCCCGGTTGGCCCGCTGTGCAATCATGACCATGTACAATATGAACAGAAAGATCATGAATACCAGGGTCAGGTGAATGCCGTAATAATACATTACTGCAGCGCCCGGGGCGAGCATCAGCACGGTGTAAAGGGCAGATGTATGCAGGGAGGGGCTGAAAGCGGACACCCCGCCGGAGTTAAGCCCCACCGTGCTGGCCAGCATGATGATTTTGGACGAAATTTCGCCGGGCTGAATCATAAAATAGGCAAACCCCGCCCCCCAGGTTATTGAGGTTGCGTAAACGCTGGCGAAAAAAATACCGTTGTTTACCACGGGCGGAATATTTTTGATTTTGTCAAACAGGTAGTAGTGGGAAATCCGGAACACCGCGATAAAGAGCATTGCCGTCAGGAAAAAAGCAGAAAACACCACATGGTTTTTGTAGAATCCGTCCGTGGCCAGAACCGCAAGGGTAATGATGACGTAAAAATACATGCCGATGGTGGACCGGTTTTTCAGATCATCGATGACCCGACGGTTGAGTTGATGCCCTTTAAGTGCCATTGCAATACTTTTTGTTGCCCTGCGAACCGGATGGATGGTTGAAATCAGATGCGCAATTTTTTTATGATATTGTAACGGCGCATCAGCCCGTAGCGTATTAAATTTTATACAATATCTCTTTTTACACGTAAATAAAAGAAAAATAAAGATGAACAGCAGCAAGGGAATGCGCTGCGCTGGAGCGACGGGCGGATTTGCGGTGGTGGATTTTCATGATACCCTGGTGGGGCCATTCAGACGATGGATGGGCGTCAATCACGTGAAAATGGAAGGGCATCTGCTGCCGGAACTGAAGGCCTGCTTTGCGCCGGTTTTGGATGAGAAACACTTTGCATTGGGGGGTTGTGGCGGTATATGCTGTTTGTCGGGAAAAAGGTCACTCTATCAGCCGGACAATGGTCTCCTGTGTGCCGGGCAGACCGTGAACCCCCCGGTATTGGAGAAAGATGCCGTCCGCTTCCCTGAACCAGTAATGGGCGTGCCACAATCCTTTCAGGAGGCTGGTCAGTCCCAGTTCCACTTTAACGGCCATGACCGACCGGCCCTGAGACATGATGCGTTCTTTTGAAAGTTTTCGGGCCTGGAATTTGATGGCATCCAGGGTGTCCGGCCGGATCATCCAGAAGGCTGTTTTCTGGTCCGGGCTGTCGATAAAGCATCTCAGGCTGTAGGACAGGGGCTGGTACCAGGGAAGATCGTCGATTTTAAAGCCTTTGATAAACGGCTTGTTCTCGAATGTCCCCTCCACCCGGATCACATCGTCATCCCGAAATGCCGTGATATCGTGATCGTCTGTCACATATCGCCATTCAATGGTATGGCAGCGGTCATCACAAATATTTTCATAGTATTCTCCGTTCCCGCGCACCTCCAGCACGTTGGTTTCAGAGACGGTTAATTCCCAGGAAAAATCAAAACTATCACTGCCGGTGGTCTGCCGGTAGCTGTGACGTTCAAGCGCATGGGCCGAACAGGTCTGCATGAAACTCATGATAACTCCGAAAATGATGGTACAGGTTAATTTGAGGATTAGCATTGATTCTAACAGCGGGTTCGGGTGATGGAATCTATTTGGGAAACTTAAATATTCTCCCTTAACACGGTAAACGACAAAGTGGCGCCGGTCACCCGGCTGCGGCCGGTATAGAAAAATGTTGCCATCCATAGTCCCTGAAAAAACAGAATCATGGCCGGATTCCAGATGGATTTCAGTCCGTTTAGAATATTGTGTCCGGGATGCGTGGTGATGGGGAACAGCCAGGCAATGGCGAGTGCGTAAACAATGGAGGCGAATCCCATGATCTGGTAGGCGGAGATTTTGCCGCCGCCCCGGTAGTCCGCACGTATAAATTCGGATAAAAACCGCCAGATCTGGGTGGCGGTCACCACTCCCACAAAGGCGGTCATAAAAAAGCCTTTGAGAAACAGGTAAATGCCGGCCATTCCCGTGACGCAAAGCACAATGGAAGTGATGGCCTGGATGGGAATTATGCGGGAACCGTCCAGTCCGTCCGCATAGGCGATTTTTTTGGTTTTGCCGTAAAAAACGAAATAGAGATGGCTGAAAACTATCTGGAATAACGGTGACATCTGCTTCAAGGGTTTTCCGTAGCAGCAGCCGAAACTGATGCACGAGAGCCGGCCGATGCCTTCGCCCAGGGCAAACGCCGTGGCAATGGCGGCCAGAACGACGATGACCTCCGGATGCTGGTGAGCGGGGGCAGCCGGGAAGCGGTTGATCAATACAATGACCCACGGGGCGATAAGAAGTCCTGCAAAGGAAGCCCCCTGTACGCTGAACGTGTATTTCTTTTTTTCAACGAATCTGGCGATCAGCCGGGAGGCGGGCACACAGAAACCCAGAATGCAGACCGCCAGGATCAGCAGAAATTTTGGCGCAACGAAAACAGCCCCCAGCAGAATGCACAACACCGCTGTTGCAAGAACATACGCGGTGGCGGAAAAAAAGCCGTAATAGGTCAGATTAAACCCGGCCCAGACATTGTTTTCCATTTTTTTCACGGGAACGGCGGCCATGAACTGCCAGTGCTCCGCTGTCAAATGGGTAAATCCCCAGGTCAGGAAAACAGACAGAAAAACAGTCAAGCTGAAAATGAAAAGTTCGTCCATTGGTTTATTCTCTCCTGAAAGCAATGGTGGACCGGACATCCACTTCCGTTTCCACAAGGGGTTGGCCGAACCCCATGGAAAAACGGCTTTGGGCGTCTGTCCGGTACATGTTTGAAACAATATCCGGACTGAATTGAATCTTGTCTTTTTGGAAAACCAGCACATCCACGGAACTGCCCGGGCGGTAGAGACTTTTGGGCTGGCCTTTTTCCAGCACCATGCCGGGCTCTACCGGGCGGGGGCGGTCATATTGAAAATCACTGTAGCACTGGACGATTTTTCCGATCATCAGGGCCACCACTTCGATCATGGCCACCCGTCCCACACGGCTGCCGCCGGGAATATCCGTATCAATGATAGTGACCACCCGTTTGTTTTTGGACAGCGAAGTGGCCGCGTAAACCATGGCCGCCGGGTTGCATGAATGGTAACATCCGCCGATTTCATAGATATCCAAAACCTTTCCGGTGACTGGCGCGTGGTTGTAATGATATTTTTCAGGGGTGAGTCGCAATACAGCGAAATCCCCATCGCTAAACACCCCTGTCCACTGGGATTTGTCACCGAGCAATTCATCATGGGAAAAAAACTTTTCCTTTAAAAAAATCTGGGCCTGCTGCGCAAATGATCCCACGATCATTTTGGCATCCGCCGGGGATGCGATGGTTTCCGGATCAATGGACATGGGCCGCCGGTCCCAGTATTTTATTTTTCGTTCAAATATTTTTTCCGGCGTGTCCAGGGCGGCCGGCGGGTCCACACATTCGGCAAGGTCGATGCCGAGTTCGCGGATGATTTTTCCCGCACCGGTCACCCGGCTGCCGCCGGCCATGGAAAAGTTTACATATCCCAGAACAGCGCTCATTCGGGCCGATGCCGCGGCATTGTATAGCGTTGGCACCTTTTCCCGGGCAGTGGAATAGATAAAATTGATGAGTTTGTCGGCAAACAGTTTCTCGGTCTTTACCGCTCCGGTTTTGCGCTGGATATATTGATGTTTCATGGCTCCGTCTGTGTTTCTGTTGCAGTTTCTGAAAATTTTTGCGTCTTTTCATAATTGCCGTGGATCACCAGAATCAGAAAACAGATGATTCTCTGAATTTCCGTTGCCGACGCCCTGCCCCGGAACATGGCTTTTTTATGAATTTCCACAAATCGGCGGGCGCTCATGCCTCGCAGAATTTTTTTTAAGGCCCGGCGGTATTCACCGCCGATGCAGATCAGGGCCTGATCCACCCGGCGGGCCTCGGCCATCAGGCAGTCAAAGGCTTCATTGATGTGATTTTTTCGAAGTACCTCCCGGTAATAGCGCTCGGCAGCGGTGTTGAATTCATCCGCAGGGAGTTTCATGGGGGTTTTGGCGTTTGCCTGATCCAGAATGCCATTGGTGAGTCTGCCGGCGGCAGAACAGGTGTTCCATGATTCCATCCGTTCGGACAGGTCATCAATAGTCTCTTCAAGGCCCCCCATTTCAATGAGATCCGCGGCGTCTTCTTTAATAATCCGGATGAGCGCTTTTTTGTATTCATGGTAATAAATGCGGAAATATCCCGGATACCGTCGGCTGGAACGGGTTTTACCGGTTTTTTGAATGATTTTCTGCATGAACCGGTTGTTGGATTTTTTGTGAATGAAAAATGTGGGAATGCCGATGGCGGAACCGAAAAAAATCTGGCGGCGCTCGCTTTCCAGGGTCGGATCATCCGGTATGGAACAGTGGCTGACCTGTTTTGTGAAGATATATTTAAAGGCAAGAGCGGTAATCAGCGTTTGCAGGTTGGCGGCCTGTCCCATGTCATGGGTGATATTTTCAAAAAGACTGTAATGCCGGCCTTCAAAACCGGAAAATCCCATGTCTGCAAAGGGCCGGTTTTTATAGAGCAGATACAGGGACATGCAACTGTCAAACACCCCCAGATCGGCCAGGTCTTTTTTAAGGCGGATGTCATTGCCGATCTTTCCGTCCAGGGCCGGGCTCCGGTCCGTGCTTTTCACGGACATGAAATAATCGATGAGCCGGAAATCATGAACAAAATCCCCTTTCAGCCGAAGCAGGGAGCTGAAGGTCTTATCCAGCAGTTCCGGGCCGAACGGCGTGACCGGGCGGCCGAACACCTTGAGGTTGGCTTTTTTCTTCCACCGTCGCCAGATCATGCGAAGATGGGTGAAATCGAGCTCGTGGGGCAGAAAGCCCAGGGCGTTTTCCGGATGGAAATCTGAAAATTCCAGGCGGTACGGGGCCGCGCTGTATGTGCCCACAAAGAGCGGCAGAAAATGTTCCACCACCTTGATGGCCAGATCTCCGATATGTTTTTCATCCCGGGCCGTAAACTCGCTTATTCCACTGCTTAAAAGGCCGGATATTTTGCGGCTGCCGATGCTGAGATGGGTGCCGTTGTTGGCCAGGCTGATGTTGGAGATATTGGGCAGCACCACCAGGTTGTTGGTGATGATATTGGCTTCTTTCAGTTTTTTGACCGCGTTCAACTGGCTCCGGGACATGACCTGGTGGCAGAGGTTCATGTACGTATATTTTTCATTTCCCCGGTCCCATCCGGACAGGCAGGGGCTCATAAACAGTTCACGATAAAAGGAATCCGAAATCAGACGATTGAGCTGCTTTTGCCGCACCGGGGGATTGGGGGCAAAATAGATGACGGCTCGCTGATTGTTGGCCAGCAGGTCGAATTTGGTGTTGGCATAGTCCATCAGGCATTGGCTCAGCAGGTATCGGGCAAGGGTTTCCTTTGCAATGCCGCATCCTTTTTCTGTTTCCGAATTGCAGGGCACGGGATGAAAAGAGAATGTCTCGGGTGAGGTATTGTCATTTAGAAAATGGTCCAGATATTTTGTGCCGATTTGCCGGATCAGAGGATCGCTGGTTCGGTCCCCGATGGCGTCGGCAAGGGAGAGTTTAAGGAGGTAGCTTACCGGTATCCGGACCCAGGCTTCCTTGTCACAGATAAAGGAAAACCGGCTGATGTCCGGACGCTGGGGACCGGCGGGATTTGTTTTGTCCGCCAGCAGGTCATGATCGAAAACGCCGGCTGCATAGTCATTTAAAACCCTGCGGGGAAACCGAACCCAGCTGTTTTCCCACACATTTTCAGGATTCTGATGTATATGCGCTTCAAAGGCCCGGATGACTTTTGCGGATGTTTCACCGGCCGCGGCCCGGTTAATGATATTCTGGTAATAATTGGATTCCGTAATGCTCCGGGGCAGGTCCACATCTTCTTTCGGTCCCAAAACCGCGCATTGAAGCTCATTTTCACAGCCCATGGTCACGTCGGACAATGCATAGGGCAGGCTGCCCGCCAGCTGGTCCGGAGAATCAATGCGGATGCCCAACGAATGAGCGATTTTTTCCATATCCGGTTCTGGTTGGGCATCTGTTTTTCCGGGGGTGACAATATATAATTTTGATGCAGCCGGTTTACCCACGACAATCTCCGTTGAATTGGAACCAAAGTCAGCTTTTTGTGCGGCTTTTTTTAAATTGGTGAATATGGTTTCAGGTTCTTGATCATTATTATAGCTGTAGAGCGGGCCATGCCCGCGACCCTTTCGGCGTTCGCCGGCATGGACCGCTCCTGCGGTCGGTTTCAGTTAATCGCAAAGTTTTTCCAGTTCCGTTAAAAACAGTTCCGCGTTCGGGAATCTGTTTTTTCGGATCAGTGTATACCTGAACCAGAGCAGAAAAATCAGTCCGCATGTCAGAATGATATATCCCATGGGCAACTCCCCTTATCCTTAACAGAGTGAATAAGATGACCACCATAGGGGCGGGATGTTGATATTTGGGGGCGAAGGCGTGACAATCCGGTGAAATTTTAAAGCTTAAAAAGTGCGTAGGGGTTCAGGTGACCAACCCAGGGAACCCGCAACCCGTGGGCCAGGTCTTTAATAATGGTTTCAGGTTTAACTTTTTCGGTTTATCCGGGTTGGGGCTATTGCCATTGCCGCCAGCATTTTTCGGGTAGCAGCCGGTCGGACTATTTCCGAAAGGCCATTGCTTTTGGCCATGATCATGGCAGTGCCAATGATCAGCGTGGGAACATACTGGATGGCGCGCATCAGAATGGCGAAGGCCACGGCATCTCCTGAGGAGACGCCGTATTTCCCCAATGCAAATACAATGGCGGCGTCATACACGCCCATGCCGCCGGGGGAGGCCGGGATGGCAAAGGCCAGCGCGGAAATGACAAAAACATTCAACGCACCGGCCAGGGAAATGTTAAAACCAGCGATCCAGTAAATGGCGATGAACATTTCCAGTATGAATTGGGTCCAGACCAGGAGATTTGCGGCTCCCAGTTTCAGGATCCGGGCGGTGTCGGGGGTCCGGGACAGGAATTGAATGCTGTTTTGCAGCCAGGGCCAGGGAATTTTTTGACTGCATGCCGGGTGTTTACGAAAAAAGAGATGAACGGCCCCCAGCATCGCCCACCCGAACAGCACTGTTGCAAGAAACGGCATCAGATGCCGGGTGAAATTACCGGCAGCCACGACAAAAAGAATCAGTACAAGCATCATGTTAAGGTCGCAGAATCGTTCCCGGAAAATCAGGGCGATGGTCCGGACCATGGATTCTCCGGAAGCCACTTTCAGGTACAGACCCTTGACCGCCTCGCCAATTCTTGCGGGAAACATGCTGTTTGCAAAAAATCCTATAAATACTGCGGATACACAATCTTTGAGACGTATCCGGCCCTGTGCGATAATATACAGCCGGGCACCGAGAAACAAAAATGAGGTGAGAAACCAGAGGCTCAGCATCCCGGCTTTAAAAGGGTTGTATTGCAAAAGGGCGGCCCGGGTGGCGGAGAGATCCAGTTGGTAAAATAAAAAAGCAAGACATCCGATAAGGAGCCCTGCTTTCAGGCCCATTTTAAGGATTGTGAAACCGTAGGAGCGATTAACAGGCATCTCGAAAGCATTTCACGATCGCAGTTAAGAGGCGAATTTGAACATTTCTTCCAGCGGTTTCCGGGGGGACGGTGAAGGGGCCGATCGGTAAAGGTCCCAACTCTTATTAAACGCCGCTTCAAAGGACCGTGTTTCCATGTATCTTCGGGCGTTTCTCTTCATTATCGCCAATCGTTCGGGCTGATCGCAGATTGCCAGCACCGCATCTACGATGGCCTGGTCATCATGGGCCGGCACGATCCGGCCGGTTTCCCCGTCAATCAGATTTTCCTGGGGACCTCCGGAGTCGGTGACGATCACAGGGATGCCGGATGCCTGGGCTTCCAGCACCACGTTGCCGAAGGTGTCGGTGCTGGACGGAAAAATAAACAGATCGCTGGACGCATAGGCTTTTACCAGGTCGTCGCCCTCCAGGTATCCGGTAAACAGGGTATTGGTATGTTCCAGTTGCTTTGCCATGTTTTTGCGGAATGGACCGTCTCCCACCATGATCAACTGAAGGGTGGGCCGTATCCGGCTCAGTTTGTTGAAGGCCCGGGTCAGGACATCCAGGTTTTTTTCTTTGGAGATTCGGCCCACGTAGACCAGTTTGATGGTATCCCCGGGGGTTTTAAATCTGGATTGCCAGAAACCGTTTCGGTTTTCCGGGTGGAACCGCCGGATGTCAATACCCCGGGGGTAGAGTTGGATTTTTGATGGCCGGATGCCCCTTTCGGCCAGCTCCGCGCCCGTGGCTTTTGAGGGCACATAAACGACATCCAGCTGGTTGTAATACCAGATCATCAGTTTCCACGCGAATTCTTCCATGGCACTGTCCCCGGTCAGTTCCGCCGCATACTGGGGGAACGCGGTGTGATAGGTGCCGGAGATGGGGATATCCAGGATACGGGAGATGGCCAGGGCCGCAAGACCCACCGGACCGGGGGTGGAGGCCATGATATGGGTAAAATTCTGCTCATAGCAGTATTCGAGCATTTTGAGCACCGGCGGATAGTGCAGTTTGATTTCCGGATATTCAGGGATTTCAAATGTGCCGATGGGATTAAAATTTTCCGCGCCGTCCAGACTCTGGTCCGGTGCACAGGTGATAATAGACAGGTTTTTGCCGGTTTTTTTCGCGATTTTCAGATGCATGCGCAGGGTCAGGGCCACACCGTTGGTCTCATGAAGGGTGTCTGTAAAAATGGCAATATTTTCCTTTTTTTCTTCACATGGTTCGCCCTTGCCGGCGAATCGATCCCTGCAGGATTCGGCAAAGGCGCGGTCTTTGGTGAACAGTCTGAAAGCCATAAAATAGGGCAGCAACAGGGTATAGACGGACCCGGCCGATCCGATGGTCTGGAAAATATTAAACAGTTTAGCCTTTGACAGGCTGTCCAGGGTGGTGTCGGCAAAGCTTTTCATCACATCTTCGGAAACATCGTTGACAAATGAAAACCAGTCCGCTTCCTTTTCCCAGGATGCTTTATCAGTGGTGTCTTTCAATATTTTCTGAAAATCGGAATTTTTATAGATGGCGATCCGGGCTTTTTCCTCAATCAGGTGCATCAGATCGTCTGTTTTTGAATGAAACATGGAAAGACCGGGCTTCCGGGAAATAAAATAATCGGAGAGCCGGGTCAGAATCCCCCGGTGGTCGTCATGGGTGGTGAGGGCGCAGTCGACAAATCGCAACAATGTATTTTTGTGGATAAACCGGTCAAAGGAAAATTTTGATTTGTAATACTGATACGCAATGCCGTATAGATTATGGGCCATGGTTTTGGGTGTGGCGGATGTGCCGCAAATTTCCGCTTGTCCGTTCGTGATGCCGGCAAAAAAATCGTCTTTGGTGGTTGCTCCCGGCACAAAGGTATGCATGCGGGCGATATTTAAAGAAGAGTGATCATCCGAGCCGGCGGTGATGTTTTTTTCCCACGGCCGGCGGCCCACGGGTTTCAGGTCATGTTTGTTTGCCAGCCGGTCTATGTGGTTCGGTGTCAGATTTTTTAAAATGGTTTCCAGAATCTGATTCTGATACGCATCCCGTGACCCGTTGAGTTCGAAATTGGTAAACAGAAGCAGCATTTTTTCAAAATAGTCCATGGTGAGCTTGTTGTTCAGATCAAACAGGGGATGGGCCAGCACATGGAACAGGTGCTCCCGGTTCAGGTAGGCCACCAGGTCATAGACGTTTTTTCGGTGATGGTTGA
>JAABSH010000071.1 GCA_011390465.1 Desulfobacteraceae bacterium | reverse complement strand
TCACTGTTTTTTTCCATTTCATAAAATTCCGCCAGAAGATAAGCGGCTGCCTGGTTGTCCGGGGTTTGGGTTTTGACTTTTTCAAGTATGGCTTTGGCCTGATCTTTTTTTTTGTTGAGCAGGTACAATGTCGCCAGTTTTATCTGGACATCCGTATTTTCCGGAACCAGTTTCGCGGCCTTTTCATAGGCGGAAAGGGAGTCTGAAATTTTACCCAGCTTCAGATAAACTTCCCCCAGATTGGCATAGGCCCCTGCAAATTCAGGGTTGATTTCAACTGCTTTTTCAAGGGCCGCCCTGGCGCAGACATAGTCCTGGCTGTCATAGCAGGCCTTGGCTTTTTGATAATATGCGGTTTCCTGATCCTGGTCAGAGCAGGCAGCGGCAATAAAGAGTGAAGTAACAAGGATCAGAATAGTATTTTTATTTCTGACTTTTTTCATTTCATGTATCCTTGGGAGGTGAAAGTTTGAAGCTCAAAGCGCAAAGCTGAAAGGTCAAAGCTGAAAGCTGAAAGGTCAAAGCGCAAAGGTGAAAGTTGATAAGGGCGGCGCATGGTACAAATCTCGTAGGGCAGGCCACCGTGCCTGCCGTTATGCAGGCCGGGTTTCATAACCCGGCAATGATCTTAAGACTTCAGCCTTCCAATAAAACATCCGCCGCTGCTGGAGCTGCCGCCATCATCCCCATCTTCATCTATAATTTTTTCAGTACTCAGGTTTATCCCGATCACTCCGGCGGCGCCATCTGCGATAAAAGCGTACAATTCCTCATCCTCATTGGAAAATCCGCTGAAAACATCACTGGCAATGCCAGATGAGTCATAATGCCACTCAGAAATATTTACCGGTGCGGCAGGATGAAATATATCAATCACGCACAATCCGTTTTCACCATCCGCCACATAAGCAAAATTTCCTGAAACCATGACTTTCTGCGCATTCCCGGCCGTGTTCAGAGTTGCAAGGAGTTCTGGCTGCAGGGGCTGGCTGATGTCGAGGATACTCAGACCTTTGCTGCCGTCCGCCACATAGGCATATGCATCAGTGATAAAAATACCGGAAGCCTCCCCTTGTGTATCAATGGTAGTCATCAGGGCGGGAGTGGATTTGGTTGAAATGTTGATAATGTGAATTCCCTCATTGCCGGCAGCCACAAAAGCATAATTTTCAGCCACCGCAATATGCCGGGCATTGCCATTCATCTCTATGGAACCGGATAACACCGGTGCCGTCGGATTTTTGATATCAATGACAGTAAGGCCGTATTCGCCATCTGCAATAAAAGCATAATTTTTTTCAATAAACAGACTCTCCGCAATCCCCGGCGTATCGAAGGTGCCAACAATTTCAGGTTGGGCAGGATCCTGAACGGAAATTATCTGAAGGCCGTGCTTGCCATCTGCTATATAAGCATAGTCCGGAATAACCTGGATATCCAGAGCGGTCCCGGGGGTAGGACAAAAACCGGTATACTGAAACTGGGCATACTTCTTTGTAGCGGTAATGGCATGAATCCTCAGCCCTTCTTTTTCTGGTTGACCGCCCATAGTGTTATCCACGGCGTAAATGTATCCGCCTGTGATGTCTATGGCCACGGCATCTGCCGGGGTATCAAAGGATGTGACCGGGGCGGGGATATTGTCCTGATTGATATTGAATTTTGTCAGACCGGAAATATAATCCGCCATGAAAAGGGTGTTTTTTTCGGAAATAAGCGACAGGCTGCTGCCGCCGCCAGTCTGGTATGTCCAGGAAGCATCATGAAAAGGAGCGGTTTTGTCGTCTGTGTTGACGCCGCGGAGTCCTCCGGGATTATAGGCAATCCAGGCAAAATCCGGAACAATCCGCACAGCGGATTCAATTCCGTCGGCCGAAAATAACGCCGTAACAGCGGTATCCTTAGGAACACGGATATCTAAGATGGCAGTTCCGCTGCCCTGAAGCGCGGCATAGAGCCAGTTTCCGGATGCGTCCAGATCAGAAGCCCCGGCCAGGGCAATGCCCTTAAGATAGTCGGGATTTTGAGAATCGGTAATTTCAAGGACATGGATGCCGTTATACAGGTCTGCGGCAAAAGCATAGTTTCCAGTCACATGGATATCAATGGCATAGGAAAGGCCATAGCCGCCGGGAAGTCCGGACTTGCTGAGAATCTTTGGGGATTTAAAATCTGAAAGATCAGCGATAACCAGTCCATCAATGCCGCAGCATATATAGGCTGTAGTACCTGAAACCCGAAGGGAAAGAATCTCAAGAACATCCGGCAGCTGCCATGAAAAAATGATTTCCGGATTTTCCGGCCTGGAAAGATCAAATACTTTCAGCCCTTCATCACGACAGGCCGCATAAAGCAGCTGGTCGGTTTCAGAATAGAGCAGCCCGCCAAGCTGACAGGATTCTGTTGCCGCAATGGTTGTAATGTACTCAAGGTCTGTGGTCAGAATTGCAATGACATTGCCGTCACTGAGAAACACAAGATTTCTGTCTGCATCCGTGGCAAGGGCTTTTGAGGAATGATACGGCCACTGTCCGGCGAATTGAAGAACTTTTTTGGTTTCTGCGGCCGCAGACGGTGAATTGATGATGACAAACCAGGCCAGAAGAAAACAACCAATGGATTTAAAATTCATTTTTATTTCAGTCCTGATGAAAGTTTGGGGAAAGAAGCGGGTATATCTGCTTCAATAAGAATAAATTCCGGTCCGGGCTCCCGCAGGGCCAGGGTATGAAAGCTGTTTTCATCGTCAAAAATAACAGGGGTTCCTTTCATGAACCCATTATAGCTGTTGGGGGCCACTTCGTCGTTAACAATCAGATGCCACTGGTTATCTTTTGCCATGGCGTGATACACCAGATAATCACCATCCGGGCTGAAGTAGGGATTGCCAAGAATCTGAAATCGATGGTCCTTGCATTGTTCCTGACCGTCCACCAGCATCAGGGTCTGGGTGATGTTTGCAAACACGGGCACCGCCATGTGCCTGGCATCCGGTGAGAATTCATATTTTCCAATGGCATGGTAATCGGAAAACCGTTTTTCCCCATCAAGAATGGTACTCCATTTCCCGCCCGGCTTGCTCCGTGCCCGAAAAACAAGGTGTCTGGAGTTCGGACTGAAATACGGCTCGCCAATGGACGCATAAGTCTGGGTGGAGATTCCCTTTTCCGTCACAATTCTCGCACCGTTTTTATTCACCCCGGCATAGGCATATCGCTTGGAATCCGGGCTGAATTTAAAAACATCAATGGCTGTTTCAAAATCCGGGCCTCGGGCCCCATCCACCACGCAAACCCATTTTTTATCCTCTTTGGCAATAAAACTGTAACGGCTGGAATCCGGGCTGAATGAAAATTTATACACCTGGTCAAACGGCTGACTTTTTTTATTGTTAACCATGATAAACCAATTTTGGTTTTCCTGCATGGCATAAGCAAATTTCTCGGAGTTTTTAGAAAAAACAGGGAGCCCGATCATGTTGTTTTCAGCAATTTCCCGACCGTTCAGCACCATCACCAATTTTCGGTCCTTTATGGCCGGATACGCCATGTAGCGGGAATCCGGGCTGAAGACAATGTCAAAAATTTTATCATATGTGCCTTCTGGTTTCCCGTCTTTTACAACGCACCATTCTTCTCCAAGGCCCAGTCCTTTGGATTTAATTTTGGCTTTGTAGGCGAAATGCCGGGAATCCGGACTGAATTCGGCGTCTTCAATAAAATTACAGGAATGGTTGATTTCTCTGCCGTCAATAACCGCAACACATTTTTTGTCCTTATATGCAGCAAAAAAAAATCGTTTTGAATCCGGACTGAAAAGGAAATTGTTCTTTACCAGAATCCCGTCATAGGCAGGGGTGGGTTTCCCATCGATGACGACAAACTGCTTATTGTTTTTCTGTGCCCGAAAGGCATAACGGGAGCCATCCGGGCTGAAAACAAAATTATCCGCGATATCAAAAAACGGACTTGGTTTACCGTCCACCACGGCGACTACCTGGTCCTTGTTTTTATAGGCCAGATAAGCATAACGGTTTTTTTGGGAACTGAAGACCGGCATGTCGGGATAGATGGCATAATAAACCGGGCTGACGGTGTTATTGACAACAACGATATTCTGGGTGTTTTCCTTAAACGCGACATAGGCCACCATGCGAAGATCCGGGCTGAATTTAAGGGAATCCGGTATCATGTTATACCCTTCGGGCAGTGGGGGACATAGAGAGGTTTCTTTAATAACCGGTTTGACCGAAGAGTTGGTGTCTTTTCCCGGCACGGATGTGGCGATTGTGATGAAAAAAAGCGTAAAAACAATAATAAAAAATTTTTGAATCATGGAAACATCCTTTTTGGGAAGGGTGAATTCGTGTTGATCGCAAAGCCCATCATCACAGGCCTGTTATTTTATGAAAGGACGGCACGGTGGACGTCCCGACGAGGCATGGATGCCTTGACCGGTTCATGGGACAGGCCGCCGCGCCTGCCCTGAAAAGACAGGGAAGATCACTGTGCTGCTGTTACTGAAATCAAATGAGTAATAATATAAAATTATGTTGTGGGGTTGTCAACAATGATCAAAAAGAGCACGCAATGGGATACCGAAAAATGGCAATCCAGCTGCATGGATTAGGAATAATTTGGGTTCCGGAACCGGGATGACGTCGGGAGCGAAGCGACCGTGACCCGGAATCCGGAAAAATCAGATTAGAAAACCAGATGTTTTATTCCTCGGCAGGCTGCGCTTCCACCGGTTTTTTAAACGCCTCAAAAGGCTTTTTCAGCAATTCGACCAGATGATGAATGGCCTCATGCTGTTTGTGCATAAGATGTTTCTGGTGTTCAATAAAGGCATGAAACGGCATTCTGACACCAAAGGACAACATCCAGATATAGGTTTCCTGCTCCACATCAAGACCGGCATAAGGGTTATACACCGGATAGAAAAAATCCGTTGAGTTCATGTTGGTACTGCTGTTGTTGGGGATTTTTTTGCTGGGATTAAAAAGGCAGGAAAGCCCGATATCCAGAGATACGCCATGGGGGAGCTTGACGCCGGCACCAACACCGACATTGTGAAGATCCGGCACAAAATACTGGGAATCAAAAAGCTCATCCTGGACCGAGGTGGGCCGGAATTCATATCCGCATCGCAGGGCCAGGTTGGGCTTTAGCTGGTATTCCAGGGCCGCGCTCCAGTGCAGGGTGTCTTCCAGTTGCCGCTGAACAATCAGATTTCGATGTCCCCCGGTATAACCCAGCATTTTTACCAGTTGAAGCAATTGAATATCCTGGTCTGTCTGGAAATTGTCCTCTTTGATGATGGACCACTGGGCCCAGTGCAGGTCAAAAAACAGTTTCAAGCGTTTGGTGGGCCGCACCATGATGCCGGTCTGCAAGCGCTGGGGGAACCGCTGGGTGGCGGTCAGGGTCCCGGACTGATACGGAACGGCCTGGTTGGGAAGCTGGAACATACCGCCGATCATCAGCAGCAGCGGAGAGCTGCCCTGCCACGCCATCATGCGCTGCCATTGGTCTGAGTACCTGAAATTATACCCGCCGTTCAAATGGGCCTCAATTTCGCTCTGATACGTGATGCCCAAGGTAAACCATTTTTTGGGTTCCCAAAGCAGGCCAAGGTTGTAATTGGGGGAAAAATCATCCCGCACCTGCAAATCCAGGGTGGCCACCTGATCATAAGGGCCGACGCCGCCGCCGAACCAGGGTGGGGGCAATGTCAGTTCGGAGAGAATCGGAATTTCAAAACCTTTTGTGGCATCTCCCAGCACCCGGGTCAGGGCCACCAGTTCGTTGGGGGAGCGCATGTTAAGACGTAACCCCAAGGCGGTCTGGCCGGCGCCGACACTCATGCCCAGCGCCAGGGTGGGCGAGATTTGATAACTGACTGCGGGGGATGCATAAATCATGTGCTGAAGATACAGGGTGCGCACCCCATAATTACAGACGCTGTCGCTTTTATGATTCATGCCGCCGCCATAGGGTACATAGTTGGCCACTGCAAAGGTCCATTTGGAGCCGGGTTTGCGCACGGAAAGCCCGGCAGTAGGGGCCACCAGTATATTTAACGTGTCATCGTAGATGGGCAGGTACATGACCCCGCTGCTGTTGGTGTCTTCTTTGCCGGCCACGGGATCAGGAATCTGGCCTTCCTGGGGGCCCCACTCGCCGAAAAATCCTTTGAAATCCGGGTCCGCCTCAAATTTATGGGTAATGGAAAGCCAGGGTATGGTAAATCCCTGTTCAAAGACTTTCCCTTCTTCCAGATTTGATAATCCGGCCGGGTTGTAATGAATGGCCATGAGTCCGGGCGGTTCAGCGGTCACGGTATTGGCCATGGAGATGGATTTGGGGGAGACGGCCATTTGTTCCACAAAGGTGGCATGGGCCTGCCGGGGGAGGCAATATGCCGTGAAAAAAAAGGCACAGGCCAGTATCAGGCAGTATGTGCCGCATCTGTTTCCACCCAAGGTTATGTTTCTTATCATTCTATGCAGTCTCAGGAGTCTGATACCTTTTTTCCCGGTTATCATCATAACTTGACAGTCCAAAGTTCTACTTAACTTATTAATTTTATAAAGAAACCGCATAATCTCTCGGTGTCATTCCCGCGAAAGCGGGAATCCAGAATAGTCGGCAAGTTCTGTCATTCCTACGTTCGCAGGAATGACAGAACTTGCCGACTGTCGAGATCATAATTCAAAATCAATGGGCGTGCTCATGCCGATGGAAAAACTGCGGGTGCTTGTGATGGGAATCCCAATGCTGAAATTGAGATTCTGGTTTTGCCGCAATTTATAGCCAACCCCAATCCGGATAGAGGCGCTGGTGGAAGTTCCACTTTCCGCATCAGGCGCGTTTTCATATTTGTAGGTGGTTTCAAATGAATAGGAATAGGAAAAACTCATATTGATATTGAGTTTATAGGACAGTGCATAGGCCATCCCAAGGCCAACCCCGATGCCCATTCCCGGATCAATCTCATCCAGAATGGCAGTGCCGCGTTTTTGATTAATCGACTGAACTGCAAAGGGATAAGAAACACTGACGCTGCTGAACACAACCACCGGGTCGGTGGTCTGGCTGATGGACGCACCGAAATTGGCGTCATAAATACCAGATGCCGTGGACAGTTCTTCACCTACCTGTATTTCATAGGGACTGCGGCCGACAGGAATGCCGAAATTGCCGTTTAAAATAATGCTTGGTTTGTCGCTGGTAGTTTTAAACGGCTGGAATTTCCAGGACAGGGAAAGGTCTCCAAGATCAGATACATCCATGGAATCAATGGTGCCGACATCATGATATTTATAGATAAACGGAATGGACGTGCCCACTGTAAAATTATCTTTTAGACCATATGAGACGCCCAGGGAATTTCTGATGGTATGGTCGGCAACGTCTTCCACCCGGGAGGAGGCCCGGATGGCATCATAACCGGAATAGGAATAGCTGATGCCATAGGACAGTTTGATGTTTCCTTCCCGGGTGAGGGTGTACTCACGGCCGGCTGCCTCGAGGATATCTTCTTCTTCTGCCGCTATTTCTTCTTCCGTGACTTGCAGTTGCTCCCGTATGCCGGTTTCATCCCGGAGTTTTTGTACTTCTCGTTCCAGGGATTCGATTTTTTCCTGTAAAGCAGTTAAAGGGTTTGCTTTGTCGGTAAAGGCATAAAGATCAGGAGTGGAATCAGGGGCGGATGCCGGCCAGGATTCAGTCGTTGCCGGGGTCCCCATGCTGCCTGCAGAGACGCCTGTTCTGTCGCTTAGCGAGAAGCCGGCGGTGCCGGCTTCTACCGGCTTTAGAGATTCGAATTGGGTGATGAGAAGCGGGGTTTCAACATCAGCGTCAAGCCGCTGCTTTTCATCCCATGCGGCCTGGTAAGAGCTGAATTTGCCAATCCGGGTGGCATAAACAGAATCTCCTTTTGAATTTACGCTTTGAAAAATATAGGCATCAATCCCTTTTGTGTTCAGGTCAATAACCTGATCGTTGGCATCGGCTTCTTTAAAAAAGGTGCCTGCCTGAATAGCGAAAGAATCAGATGAACCGGCCGCCTCTGATGTTGGCGGTGTTTCAAATACGTCTGCAGAAGAATCCTCGGGAGCGCTTGACTGGTCAATAATATCTTGAATGGATTGGGTGCTGCCGGAAGAAGCGGCAATAAGACTGCAAAAGTTCATGATGAGAAAAGTCAGAAATAGCTTTTTCAATGAGAACTCCTCATGTGACGGTATTAAGATAAAAGGTTATGGCCGGTAATATTTTTCATATTCATCCGGAAGGGTGAATGTATTGCGTCTTTCATCCACTCCCGGCAGTGCGGGCCCGTAATCCTCCAGTAGATCCAGTGTGGTGTCTTCATCTATATAACGCAGGTCATTATTTGTCAGCTTCAGCCCGGAAAAGGTGCTGGCATTTTTTTGGTCTACAATAAAAATGACGTTTTCATACCACATGTCTTTGAAAGAATCAACGGTATAACTGGTATTTCCGCGAAAGGGATCGGCCAGAAAAATATGGTTGCCATGAAAGCCTCTTAATACGGTAAAATGGCGGTAGCCCATGAATTGAATAGGGACAATGCAGGGGGTGTCCAGTTCCATCAGGTCAATCATTTCAGCTTTAAACCCATTGCCGTCGTACCCCAGTTTGTTGACAAAGCGTTTCATATCAAGCAGAGAAAACGCCCGCCGTTCAGCGATTTTTTCTTTGCTTCCATATTCCATAAGCCCCTGGATAACCTGTCGTTCGGTTAATTCCTCACCAAGGTAAGCGTTCAGAAGGGTGGCAAGGGCTGCGGAACCGCAGCTGTAATCGAAATTTTGTTGAACAATATTCCGGTAGCTTAATTCGGAAAGGGGGGTGACTTTCTGGTGGATGAAAACAGGGGCACCAGTACCGATATCCATATAAATTTCATCATCAGCCATCGGATCAACAGGATGAAAATTGCCCAGCAGACAGGCGGATATTACAAATGCGATCAGGATATGCACAATGCATCTTTCCTAATTAGAGGTGGCAGGGATTTATCGGGTTTTTTTTTGATTAAATCTTTAATTAAATTGCATAAAATATAAGGATTGTCAAATTATTTATACCGGATACACGGTAAATTTTTTTTGGCCGAAAAGCCGCTAATTGCGGGCCGGCTAACACGGGCCGGTTAACACGGACAGGAGCGGGTCCGGAACTTTATCGATCGGGTTATCCCCCTGGCTCAAGCGATTCATGTTGTCTTGCCTCATGGCCGTTTGTCGTGTGCCCGTGAGGGCATATAATGTAACGCCTTGCGGCGTCACTACAAGCCAGAGTTCCCTCAACTTGAGGGAAACGGATAACCGGATTTGCCGATTCTTCTGGATTCCCGCTTTCGCGGGAATGACACCGGGAGATGATGGGTTTTTCTTAAGATCTCGACAGTCCCAAATTCTGTCATTCCTGCGAACGCAGGAATCTATAACTTGCCGATTGTTCTGGATTCCCGCTTTCGCGGGAATGACACCGAGACACGATGCGACTTCTTTATAAAATTGTTAAGTTAAGCAGAGCGTAACTACTCAGCGATTTTTAAAAAATATTTTAACCATCCGTTCGCGGTGCTCACTTGAGATCACGGAGATCACAGAGGAAAGCAGACAAGGTCTTTTCTCCGTGATCTCCGTGATCTCTGTGGTTTAAAAGTAATAGCTGAATAAATACAGCAGAACAGAGCTCTGGAGGGTCAAACAAATAACCAGAATGGATTTTTTTGAGATGAAAATTTGATACAGCCGTAAAAAGTCAGATACAGACGGCAAAGAAAAAGGTTCAAATTCAAGGCGCGCAAATCCCCAGCAATGAGGCGTACTTGGCGTACGTTGAAGCAGCTGGGGATGCAGCGCAACAAAGAATTTGGACTTTTTACGAAGCCGTCAAAATTTAACAAAAGTTAATCAGGGGATGAGCTGAAGGTTCAGGCGGTGCACGTCAATGCCGTCAATGGCGCCCGGTCCGAAATCCGTGCCGTTGAAGTCCGCGTTTTCAAACCGGATGGAACCGGTCATGGGAAGATTCAAGCTAACGGCACCGTAAATGGTATTATTATCATACAAATCCCCTTCCCCCACATGAATGGAAGCCGGGTTGGAAAAAATGCCTTCGTCAATATCCCCGAACAGATCACCGAACTGGAAATCTCCAAAATCTACCGGTGTGGAACGGTTCGGCATCCATGAAGACGGATGCTCGGGCGCATCAAGGCTGTCCACAAAATTCTCTCCGATATAGGTGGGGCAGAGTTCCAGGGCCGCGCAGGAGGTATTGTAGGCATACCCGATTTTGTCAATGGTCATCTGAAAGCTGTGCTGGAAATCAAAACCGGAACCATCAATGGGCGGAGATGTAAAAGTGGCGGACCGGGGCATATCGATTTCATTGATGATAAAACTGCCCAGAGAAACCGGGTCACTGTCATAATCAGGGTCATATAGTTCAATGTCACCGATGCGATAAGTTAAGTACTGGTCCCAATCCGGAATAATGGTGGATGTCATGCCCCGGTAATAGGCCTGGTCTTCCGTAAAACCGCCGGGTGTCCAGTCATTTACCGGTGCAATCAGAGATTCAAAGGCATCAATATGGATGATGCCGGAGTCAGAAACAACAGAACCGAAATCGAAATTAAACAATGCCACGTCAATGCCTTCGGTGCCCTGCATGGAAAAGTCGTTGAACGCAATGGCCCCGTTGTCCGAGGCGCAATATTTTATGGAATCAATATGATGAAAAATCTGAACATTTTTAACGGCAATACTGATACCGGAAGTGCCCCATATTTCTTCAAGACAGGCATCTTCGATGGGAGTCAGCTCCGCGTGTCCGGATTGGGGGATGAAGATCGAAATCGTCAGCAGAACCATAAGACAGACGAAAATGGGCCGGGGGGTATGTTTGGTCATTGTTCGGAATTTGATCATTTTGATCATAACCTGACAGTCCAAATTCTGCTTACTTTATTAATTTTGAATATAAACCGCATAATCTCTCCGTGTCATTCCCGCGAAAATAGACGATGTCATTCCCGCGAAAGCCGGAACATAGCCGCTGTCTTTTCCGTGAAAATAAATGATGTCATTCCCGCGAAAGCGGGAATCCAGCATAATTGGCAAGTTATAGATTCCTGTGTTCGCAGGAATGACAGAATTTTGGACCGTCGATTCAGATAGTTTAAATAAAAAAGCGAAGGAAGAATTGTCTTCCTCCTTCGCTTTTCTTTTTCTTACACCATCAGATAAATCTGATGGGAGCTGCCTTTGCCCGCAAATTAATGCGGTGCGATTTCAAGCCAGCCGGACAGAGTGGTGAAAGTAATGCCTTGCATGTAGATGGTGCCGAAGTCAGCGGTTCCGCCATGGAGGTTCACATAATTGTCATCATTAATAGCATTGCTTTCTTCGCCGTTGATGTCCCCGTCATAAACAGGGGTCAGGGTCATGGAATTGATGTAGATTTCCATGGTGGGGATGCCGATCAGCACACCGCCGACAGTTGCGCCTGCAGCTTCCACAGCGGCGTCATTGTTTTGAATGCCTTCGGTAAGAGCCGGCAGTTCGTCGGTTGCGTCAATGGTCAGGGCCTTGGCCTGGAAGTCAACGGTTGCATTGTGAGCCGCAATGTCTTCAAAGGATATGCCGCCTTCACCATCGTCAGCAGAGAGGTCGTAACCGTCCCAATCTATTGAACTCGTGTTAGTGGCAATATAATTGTTCAGACCAGCGGTCTGGCCGGTTGTCGTTGTGGCGTTCAGGTAGCAGCCCGCTTGAACTGTGCTGGCGTAATCATAGAACAGGGGAATCTGACCGCAGGAAGCGGATGAGAGATCCCATGTATTGGTGGCTTCATCAAACGTACCATCTAGGATGGCATTGATGTTAAGCACATCAATCTGGAAATTGTTCAGGGCAAGGGCGCCGGCTTCTCCGGAGCATAAACCGCCATTGGATGTAAAGCCGTCGCAGTCGATCCAGGCCAGTTTTTCAATGTTGACAAAGATCTGGATGTCATCAAAGGCAATGGAAACACCGGACTGACCGGTGATGCTGTCCATGGCGTCATCGTTTAACATTTCCAGGCCGAAAGCCGTGCACGGGATCAGCATGAAAGCCAAAATAAGTGCTAATTTTTTCATTTGTTTCCTCCAAAATTAAGATTCATTGAATTAAAAAAAGTGGGTTTGCAAGTTGCTGTTTGAAACGTTGGTAGGGTTTATCACCTCCTTTTGGCATAAAAATGTTTTAGAGGGAAAGTACTCATTTTTTTTGAAACAAGAAAACAATTTTTTAAACTCGAACAGGGTGATTGGGTAAAACACTGTTCATGGTTTTAATCCTATCTCATGACAATGTCAAGGAAAAAATAACAAGAAAAGCATAATCGATTTCACGGGTTCAGGCGGTTTAGATTATCAACAGGGCTTTGATACCCCGGCCGGATGTCAATGGCTTTTTGGAAATGGTGTCTTGCGGCATCCAGCATATTTTTTTTGGCATACAAAACCCCGATGTTGTTATGGGCTTCGGCATTGTAAAGGTCGTTTTCAATGGCCCGGCGGTAATAAATCAGCGCTTCATCAATGCGGCCAACGCGTGTCAGGGCCGCGCCGAGATTGACGTTTGCCTCCACATGATTTGGTTTTAAATCAATTATATTTTCAAAATGGTGTATGGCTTCCAATGGTTTCCCTTTGGACATGAAAAGATTCGCAAGATTATTGCGGGCCGCAAGATGGTTTGCATTAAGCGTCAAAACACGGCTGTAATATTGAATGGCGTGTTCGGGCTGGTTGATTTTTTGATAGGCAGACCCCAGGTTGAAAAGGGCTTCCAGATAGTCTGGTTTTATTCTCAGGGCTTTTTGCAGCGGCGCAATGGCGAAGGCTGCCTGGTTGAGGTCCAGATATGCTGTCCCCAGATTATTGTAAGGGCGGTACTTTTGCGGAGACTTCAGGGTGCTGTCTGTATAGAAAAAAACCGGATCTTTCCAGTCTGTGTTGCGCTGCCAGGTCCAGAAGGAGAAGATGGCGGCAATGGCAAGGAGCAGGCACCAGGGGGCCGTTTGATGTAAAGAAAGACGGAGATGGGGTTTGTCCGGGTTCGGTAATGCAGGAAAGGACGTTGCGCTCTTTCCCGGGCGGGGATAAACCCCGCCCCTACGAGGGCTTGGAGTCGCCTCCGTAGATGTAGGGGAGGGCTTTATGCCCTCCCGCATGAAGCGGCAAACCATCAATACAAGCATCAGGCTGACCATCATAAACGGAAGATAGGTGCGGTGCTCGAAAATAAGCTCAATGCCGATGATGGTGGATTCCGTGGCCTGGGTGAGGAAAAACCAGAGAACGGCAAAGGCCATGAGCCGGTGCTTTTTTGCCGTGTAAACGGAAAACCAGAGCAGGGCGATAATGGCCAGAAATGCGGCAATGGTGACGGCTGGCGCCATTGGCGAAACTGACAGGGGATAATCATGGTCCAGGTTGAGCCGCCCGGGGGGTGCCCAGAGAAAAAGGCTGATGTAATAGACTACGATGCGCAGTTCGGTCATGACCCGTTCGATCATGGTAAAATCCCGGCGGTTGTAGGAGTTGAACAGGCGGTTGAAGGGGTTTTCCCCCATGTACCAGAACACCCCGGCAAGAAAGATCAAAACAAAAATTCCGGCCCAGACGAATTGCCGCCGGGACCACTGGAGTTTTAAATCCTGGAAAAAGAACCATTCATAGAGGAGAATCACAATGGGCAGGGTGCCGGCGTTTTCCTTGGTGGCAAAGGCGCAGAGAGCGGCCAGGGCGCAGCCGGTGAAATAGAGGATCCGGGCCAGGATTCTGCCGCGGCCATTCTTTCCGTAGGGGAGGGCTTTATGCCCTCCCGTTTGGATTCGGGCGGGGGTAAACCCCGCCCCTACGGTATGTAATGCGCTTGATTGCAGAGGGGCCGCCACCCAGTCCTCGTGATCACCACCATCGTAGGAGAGGGTTTTACGCCCTTCCATCATGGCCATGCGGCCTCTCACATACAGGAGCAGGGAGAGAATATAAAACATGGCCACCATGGAGGCCATGCGCTGGCAGATGTAAGTAACGGCCTGGGTGCCCACGGGCTGAACAAGCCATAGAAGGGCCGCGCAAAAGGCGATAAGCTCGGGGGAGGAATCGGCGGTGTTGATTATTTTTTCGGTCATCGTAGGGGAGGGGTTTATCCCCTCCCGTTCCGGGCGGGGATAAACCCCGCTCCCTACGGAAAATGTGCGGGGATAAATCTGGAGAGTGGATTTTAAAAAAAGAAACAAAAAAATACCAGTCAGCAAATGAATCGCAAGATTGACCACATGATAGCCAAACGGATTCAATCGGCCGAAATAATAATTGACAGCAAAGCTGATAT
>JAABSH010000070.1 GCA_011390465.1 Desulfobacteraceae bacterium | reverse complement strand
TCGCTGCTTCAGCGTACGCCAAGTACGCATCATTGCTCGGGATTTGCGCGCCTCGAATTTGGAGCTTTTTTCTTTGCCGTCGAAATCCGACTTTTTACGGTTGCATCAATTATAATATTTTTTTGATGCCCTTTACGGCCTGCTTGATGCGCATGTTGTTTTCAATCAAGGCAAACCGCACATACTCATCGCCGTATTCGCCAAACCCGATGCCCGGAGATACAGCGACTTTTGCTTCGTGGATAAGGAATTTGGAAAATTCCACGGATCCCATGTGCAGATACGGATCCGGAATTTTGGCCCATACAAACATGGTGGCTTTGGGCGGAACGATTTCCCATCCCACCCGGCTCAACCCGTTGATCAGGGTATCCCGCCGGGACCGATAGGTGTCGCAGATTTCCGCAACGCACTCCTGAGGACCGTTGAGGGCGATGATGGAGGCAATCTGAATGGGCTGGAAAATGCCGTAATCCAGGTAGCTTTTAATGCGCCGCAGGGCCCCCACGGTCTCGGGATTGCCCACGCAGAATCCCACGCGCCAGCCGGCCATGTTGTAGCTTTTGGAAAGAGAGAAAAATTCCACCCCCACATCCTTGGCCCCTTTGGCCTGAAGAAAGCTGGGGGGCTTGTAGCCGTCGAACACAATGTCCGCATAGGCGAAATCATGAATCACCAGAATGTCGTGTTCTTTGGCGAATGCCACTATTTTCTCAAAAAAGGCCAGATCCACTACTTCCGTGGTGGGATTGTGCGGAAAGCAGAGAATCAGCACCTTGGGCTTGGGCCAGGTCTGTTTGGTGGTGGTAATCAGGTTTTCCAGAAAATCCGTATCCGGCCCCAGGGGCACGTAGCGAACATCCGCACCGGAAATAACCGATGAATAGGGATGAATGGGGTAGGTGGGATTGGGCGAGAGCATCACGTCCCCGGGCCCCAGGGTCACCAGCATCAGATGGGAGATGCCTTCTTTGGCGCCGATGGTGACAATGGTTTCCGTTTCCGCGTCAATGTCCACGTCATAGCGCCGTTTGTACCAGTCCGCAATGGCCATCCGGAGTTTCCGGATGCCCATAGAGGCTGAATATCGGTGATTGTGGGGTTTTTGCGCCGCTTCCACCAGCTTGTCCACAATATGCTGGGGGGTGCCCAGATCCGGATTCCCCATGCCAAGGTCCACAATATCTTCACCCGCGTGCCGGGCATCCATTTTAATCTGGTTTACAGCTGCAAAAACATATTTCGGGAGTCGGTTCAGCCTTGCAAAAGTTTTCATCTTCAACCTCTTTTCTGTGTGCGGAAAATAAATAGGGATAAAACAGAGTTTAATTACACCAGCAGACAGAAGATGTCAAAAAAATTGTTTTGACTTTTAAGGAGGTTTACGTTACCAAAAATATTTTTCAAAACAAAATGAAATCAGGGAAGTGGAATCCATGAGCAACTCCAAAGAATCGCTGACCTATGCGGATGCCGGTGTGGACATCGAAAAAGCCAATGTGTTTGTTGATGCGATCAAAAAAATAGCCTCCCGCACGCCCCGTTCCGGGGTGATGGGCGAAATCGGCGGGTTTGGCGGTCTTTTTTCTTTAAATACAACAGATTACAGCCGGCCGGTGCTGGTCAGCGCCACTGACGGTGTGGGCACCAAGCTGAAAATCGCGTTTATGATGGACAAGCATGACACCATTGGGATTGATCTGGTGGCCATGTGCGTTAACGATGTGGCGGTTCAGGGTGCCAAGCCTTTGTTTTTTTTAGACTATTTGTCCATGGGCCAGTTGAATACCCGGGTGGCCGAAGATATCGTCAAAGGGGTGGCCGAAGGCTGCTGCCAGGCCCAGTGCGCCCTGATTGGCGGCGAAACTGCCGAGATGCCGGGGCTTTACACCCAGGATGAATATGATCTGGCGGGTTTTTCCGTGGGCATTGTGGATAATGACAAGATAGTGGACAATTCGGAAATCCGGGTGGGCCACAAGCTGGTGGGGATTGCCTCTTCAGGCCTTCACAGCAACGGTTACTCCCTGGTCCGGAAAATCTGTTTTGATGTGCTGAAACTTAAAGTGGACGCCTATATGCCGGAATTTGAAAAAACCCTGGGCGAAGAGCTGATCACCCCTACCAAAATTTATTCGGAAATGATTCTGCGCCTGATCAAAGATCTGCCCATTCACGGGCTGGCCCATATCACGGGCGGCGGGATTGAAGAAAATATTGTCCGGGTGCTGCCGTCTTCCGTGGATGTGGAAATTTCCGCCAGCACCTGGGAAATTCCGCCGGTATTCGGATTTCTCAGGGAAGCCGGCAACATTAAGGAATCTGAGATGTGGCGGACCTTTAACAACGGGATCGGTCTCATTGCCGTGGTGCCGGAGGCATCTGCCCAGGATGTGGTGGAGCGCGTGGCCGGAATGAATGAAAAAGCCTACATTATCGGCGAAGTGGTCCGGGCCGGCAAGGCAGACGCCAAAAAGGTGCATTGGATTTAGCAAAGGCGGCCGGGCCGCCGCCCAGTTTAGAAAGGCCATAAGGCAATTATCAATTAAAGAGCCGGTGCTATCTTTTTCAGGTCACCGGCTTTTTTGTTTTTGTTAAAAAAGACGGCTTCGTAAAAAGTCCAAATTCTTTGTTGCGCTGCATCCCCAGCTGCTTCAACGTACGCCAAGTACGCCTCATTGCTGGGGATTTGCGCGCCTCGAATTTGACACTTTTTTCTTTGCCGTCTAAATTCAACTTTTTGCAAGAATGTCAAAGGGATTTTTTTAATTTTGCAATGAAAATTTTGGGTATTGAAAGTTCCTGTGATGAAACCGCTGCCGCTGTGGTTGAAGACGGCGTAAGGGTGCTGTCTTCCATTGTCGCCTCTCAGATTGCGGTGCATCACCCCTATGGCGGAGTGGTTCCGGAACTGGCGTCCCGTAAACACATTGAAAATATCATGCCGGTGGTCCGGCAGGCGCTTTCCAGGGCGAGTCTTGAAGCGGATCAATTGGATGCGGTTGCCGTGACCCGGGGACCGGGACTGGTGGGTGCGCTGCTGGTGGGATTCTGTTTTGGCAAGGCGTTTGCGTATGGCCTGGATATCCCGTGGGTGGGGGTGGATCATCTGGAAGGGCATATTCACTCGGTGTTTCTGGAATCGCCGTCACCGGATTTCCCGTTTATCGCGCTTTTGGCCTCGGGCGGCCATACCAATTTGTATTATGTAAAATCCCATACCGATATTGAATGCCTGGGCCAGACCTTTGATGATGCGGCGGGCGAAGCCTTTGACAAGGTCGCCAAAATGCTGGGTCTGGGATATCCCGGCGGAAAAGTGATCTCAGATTTGGCAAAAGCCGGGGACCCGGAAAAAATTGCTTTTCCCCGGCCCTATCTGGATAAAAATGCCTTTGATTTCAGTTTCAGCGGATTAAAAAGTGCGGTGAACCGCTACGTTCAGACCCATGGGGATTTCGAGGACCAGGCCGCGGATATTGCGGCCGGATTTGAGCAGTCTGTGGTGGATGTGCTGAGCTTTAAAATGATGCACGCGGCAAAGGCCAGAAAATGCCGTCATATTGCCCTGGTGGGCGGGGTGGCCGCCAACCGGCGGCTGCGGGACCAGATGACTGCTGCCGCCCGGAAACAAGGCCTGACCCTGTTTCTGCCGTCCATTGGGCTGTGCGGGGATAATGCCGCCATGATCGCGGCATCAGGTTATTATTATTTAAAAGATCCGGCCCGGCCGGCAGATGCTTTGAATGCGGATGTGTATTCCCGGGGAAAAAGGTGAAGAATTACGAATTACGAATTTTCTCCCGCCAGGTTTTTCCCCTTCAGTCTTCAGCCTTTCCGCTTTCAGCTTTCCCCTTCGAGCTTTCCCCTTTCCCCTTTCCCCTCTTACCTCCCCAACTGATACTTCCTTACCGCCCGGTTGTGCGCTTCAAGGGTTTTTGAAAAATAATGGGTCCGGTCCGGTTTGGCCACAAAATAGAGATAATCCGTGTCTGCCGGAAAAAGGGCCGCATGAAGGGCTGCCGCGCCCGGGCTGGCAATGGGGCCCGGCGGCAGTCCTCTGATTACATAGGTGTTGTACGGGGTAGGGGTGGTCAGATGTTTTCTGGTGATATTGCCGTCAAACGCCTCAATGCCGTAAATCACCGTGGGATCGCTGCCAAGGCGCATGTTTTGTTTCAGCCGGTTGTGAAAAACCGATGAAATCACCGGCCGTTCAGACGCCACCCCGGTTTCTTTTTCTATGATGGATGCCAGGATCACAATTTCAAGAACAGAGAATCCCATGTTTTCGGCCCGTTTTTCCCATTCCGGCAGAAATACCTGCCTGAACCGCTCCACCATGGCGGAAATGATCTGTTCCGGGGAGATGTCGCCGGAAAAATAATAGGTGTCCGGAAACAGAAATCCTTCCAGAGTGTTTGCCTCAATCCCAAGCTTTTGCGTTTCTGTGGCGTCGGCCGCGGCACGGATGAACGTCCGGCGGTCGCAAAATCCCGCGGCTTCAACCTTTTCCGCAATCTGATGAAGGGTGTATCCTTCGGGAATGGAAAGGCGGTAGAGTTCGACAATGCCGTCCGAGAGTTTTTTCAGGATTTGAAGCGGGGTCATGGCAGGTGAAAGGGCATATTCTCCGGCAATGATGTTGCGGTCATGGTTGTTGAATCTGGCAATTACCTTGAATTTCAGGGGCGAGGAAATAAGGTTTTGCTGATGCAGGTGATCGCTGATTCGATTGAAACTCTGGCCCGGCAAAATTTTGAATATGATGGTTTCCGTGGCAAATTTGTCCGCCGGCTGGCTGGCAAAAAGATAGATGTTTGCCGCAACAGACACTGCAACACCGATAATGAACACTCCGGCAGCCAATAACATGATCAGTTTTTTTTTCATTTAACCCTGTACAATCTGAAAATATTTATTATATTAATGATTTAAGACACATAAAAACCCGTAACGCATTTTTTGATAATGCAGCTTATTTTTCGCACGATCACTTAAAAGAATAAAGCAAAAAAGATGGCCGGTCCATTTGGAGGAAATGATAAAATGACAAGTACCCAAAAAAAGGAACAACCCTATAACGGTTTTGAACAGGGGCCGATCCGGCCGCCGAGCGAAGCTTACAGCCTGCTGATCCGTGTCTCCCGGAACTGCCCCTGGAACCGGTGCGCGTTTTGCCCGGTGTACAAGGGAACAGCGTTTTCCCTGCGGCCGGCGGAGCATGTGATTGAAGATATTGACAGTGTGAACCGCCATATAAAAGTCTTGCGGGACATGGCCTCAGACGGCCGCCGTATTTCCCGATCCGACCTGACCAAGTATCACAGCTCCCTGGGTGCGGCAGACCAGGCGGCGTTTCACGCGGCCGTAAACTGGTTTGCCGCGGGCATGGAATCCATTTTTTTGCAGGATGCCAATTCCCTGATCATCAAGCCCACGGATTTGACCCGGATTTTAGAACATCTTATGGGCTGCTTTCCCTGGACCCGGCGGATCACTTCCTATGCGCGGTCCCATACGGTTGCCAGAATCTCAGATGACGATCTGATGTCTTTTGCCCGGGCCGGCCTGAACCGGATCCACATCGGCATGGAATCCGGCAGCGATGCGGTGCTGGCGATGGTTAAAAAAGGGGCCGATAAAAGAACCCATGTCAAGGCAGGGCAGAAGGTTAAAAACGCGGGCATGGAATTGTCCGAATACGTAATGCCCGGGCTGGGGGGCAAGCAATTTTCTGAAATCCATGCCCGGGAAACCGCGGACGCCCTGAACCAGATCAATCCGGATTTTATCCGGATCCGGACCCTGGCCATTCCCAATGCCGTGCCCCTCTATGAGGAATGGACCGCCGGCCGGTTTGAAAAACTCACGGACATGGAAAGCGCCCGGGAACTGTTGATGCTTCTGGAAAATCTGGACGGGATCACCAGTTACATTAAAAGCGATCACATTCTCAATTTGTTTGAAGAAGTCGAAGGCAGACTGCCCCAGGACAAAGACCGGATCACCGGGGTGATTACCCAATTTCTCGCCATGACCCCGCAGGAACGGATGCTGTATCAGGTGGGCCGCCGCATGGGCCTGCTTTCCCGTTTAAGCGATTTGGACAACCGGGAGCTCAGGGGCCGGGCGGAACAGGTGTGCCGGCAGTACGGCATAACGCCTGAGAATGTGGATGAGATGATTGCCGAGATTATGAAACGGTTTATATAAAGGGGCCGTTATAGAACGGGTCCGTTATAAAAATAGACCGGGCCGTGTCAGTTTTCCCGCATGATGCCGTAGATCCGCACGGTCAGTTCCGGGCTGATGGGGCTGGTGGTGGAAACGGTGATCTGGTCCGAATACCGGCCCGGCGTTTTCCGGGTATTGGTGACTTCAAGGATAAAGCAAAGGGTTTTGTCATCCGGTGATTTTTTGATGGAAAAGGTAATGTTTTTTCCGTCTGCTGCCTGTGCCCCGGTAATGTGAAACAGATTGGCTGCCGGCGGGGTGATGGTGATCCGGGTGCTGACCGCCGCGCCTGCCGGTCCGATGAGTCGGGCGGATTGGGGCTGGATGTCCGCCGGCGGGATCACTTCGCCGGTCATGGTCAGTTCCAGGGCGGCATTTTCCGGATCATTGGTGTACAACGTGGCTTTATGACGGATGGTGTCGCCGGCCTTGCCGTGGGTGCTGAGTTTCAGGGTAATTTGTCCCGTCCCGCCGGGAGGGACCAGCCGGGTGTAATCGGCTGCCATGCAGCCTCACCCGGCATATACGCCGGGGACGGTTAAATCCGCGTCCCCGGTGTTTTGGATGGTGAAGATGTGGGTGACGCTCTGTCCGGCAATGACCGGGGCAAAAGCAAACACCGGCTGGTCAATTGCGGCACGGGGTTCGGCCTGGGCGGCGGCCGGGAGGGCCGCCTGCTGAGCGGCCCATGATGACGGAAGCCGGGGCTGCGTCATGACTTGGACGCACATTACCAGGAAGATGAAGATGCCATGCCCGCCATACGTTGAAATGCTTTTTATCTTCATTGTGCGTCGTCACCTTCTGCTGCGGGTTGGGGCGCTGGATTGTCATTTTCCGTTTCAGCGTCAGCGGGTGTTTCCTGAGGGTCCGCATCAGAATTTTCAAAAAGGAGGTCATATTCCGTGCCGGTGAGAACCGCCCGGCAGTTTTCTTCGAACGCGGCATCTATTTCCCGGGAAATATCTTCCATCTGCTCCGGCGGGATTTCACCCGCATCCAGTTGTTCGATAACTTTTTCCCGTTCTTTTTCCCGTTCCTGGTAAAAAAAGCGGATGTCTTCGATTTTTTGCGGATCAACGGTTTCTTTGACCTTGTCAATGGAGGTGGCGGGATTTTCAATTTCAAATCCCAACTCAACCTTATCCGTATCTCCCAGCACGGCCGGCGCTTCGGTCTGCACCGCACCGGTTTCCAGGGCCGTGACGGAACCAAAAATGGTGTTGATTTCCTCCTCCGTGAGGATCTCTTTGCATTTTTGGATAAATTCATGCTGGCTGGCGGCCATGGATTCCCGGGCCTGATCCAGGTTCATTTTGCCTGCATTGATCTGTTTGCCGATCTGGTCCCGGGTAAGGATCATTTTTTTGAAATGGGAATCCACCTCCTCGAGTTTGTATCCCGGAACCTGCTCTTTAAGGGCTTTTTCTGAAATATTCGGGTTGAGCACAAAACTGTATTCCGGAGCCTGGTTGATAATTTCTTCAATGGTATCATCCACCAGTTCCGGGGAGATCTCAAACAGGGCTTCGTATTCCGCCGTGCTCAAAATGGCGGAGTAAGTGTGCTGGTGCCATTTCATCAGATCGGTGATGGCTTTTTTAAAGGTTTCATGATTGATCCGGCCGGTGAGATAGGCTTCATTGAGCCGGTCTTTTACATACAGCAGGGTGGTGTGATTTTTGATGATGGCGGCTTTTCTGGCCGAATCAAGGTTTTTCAGCACATCATTGATGCGGTCCATCCACCCTACATGGGTCACCGTGTTTTTAAAAGCGTCCCGTCCCTGTTCCAGTGCTGCCAAATCAATGTCAAGCAGTGCCATCAGGTCTTCCGGAAAAGACACAAACGGATCCGCATCATCATCCTTTGAAGCATCTGGAGAATGTTTTTCCGCTGCCTGGGAGGCTGCTTTGGCGGGCAAACCGGTTTCCGCTGATGAAGCAGTCGGTGTGAGACTGGCGGTATCCGGTTTGGTCTTGTCTGCGGCAGCCGGATTGTCGGTTGCGGTGAAACCGGGCGGCGGCGTTGGGCCGGCATCAGGATAAAAATAAATGCCCAGGGCCAGGGCCGCAAAACAGACGAAAAATAAAACGATAAAAAGAATTTTATTCTGCTTGTTCATTTTTGCTCCTGCAGGTCATTGGTCTTTGGCGTCCGTGAGGGGCGGAACGTAAAAAACGCCTTTCTTTGGCCAGATGGGTAATCTGTTATGCCAAAGAAAGGCGTTTGTCAATAAACGCGATGAGTTAAAATAGGATTTGCAGTTGCTTGTCTGAAATAGCGGTTACCACCACAGCCAGCATGCTGTTTTGCAGGCCGTCCAGGAAGACCATTCCCCATAGGTGCCGAAAACCGGGCCGGTGAGCCAGTATCCGCCAACGCCGCCCTTGGCAATGGTTTTTCCGGAGGTATACAGGCCGCGGTTGGCTTCCTGATGACATACCCCCTGCACCGCATAGATGTAGCGGCATCCCCAGTTGGAGGAGGTACATTTGGCATCCCCATAGTCGCCGTATCCGCCGGAATATGCAATATAGTTGCCCCCGGATTCACCGCCGGTCCATGACCAGCAGCTGGAATTGGCGCAGTGATAGGTATGGTCTGCCTGAATTCCTAAAATGTTGAAAATGCCGTATTTCATGCCTTTTAGATACGCTGCTCCAGCCGGACCCGCCGCAAACGCTACACATACTGCCAGTAAAGTTAAAATCAAGATTGCTTTTTTCATGGTCTCCCCCTTTTTGTTGGTTTATATTGCCTTTAAAAATAAAAAACCGGGTTCCTTTTAAGGTAACCCGGCGGTCTTCGTGAGATCCGTGGCTTTCCGTCTCCGCCTCGCAGCGGATTTGGCTTTGGCATAAAATCAGTTTTGTAAACAGCGTACACCTTTATGAAGATAATTCAATAGGGAAAACCCTGATTTTGGGGTTCGAAAAACCTGATTTTTTAAAATTTTGATTTTTAAAGGAATACGGACTCTGAAAGTCGGTTGTTATTTTTGGGCAAAGGTATTTTCCCAGGCTTGGATCATCCGCAGATCTGCTTCAAGATCACGGCCCGGGGTGGTGAGGTAATTGCCCACCATGACGCCGTTGGCTCCGGCCATGAAAATCCATGACTGATAATCCTGAAGAACGTGGCCCCGGCCCCCGCAGATGGTGATGTCGGTCCGCGGATTGATAAACCGGAACAGGGCAATGGATTTTAAGGCGTCCATGGGGGTTATGGGCGGCTGATGGGCCAGCCGGGTGCCGGCAATGGGAATTAAAAAATTAAGGGGGATGCGGGTGACGTTCAGGTCTCTCAGGGTAAAGGCCAGCTCCACCCGCTGGGCCCAGGACTCTCCAAGACCGAGAATCCCGCCGGAACAGACGGCAAGGCCGGCGGCCCCGGCCGCCCGCAGGGTGTCAATATCCGATGCATAGGGGTGCGTGGTGCAGATGTGATCAAAAAAACTTTCCGCGGTTTCCAGATTGTGATGATAGTTTCTCAACCCGCTTTCCCGAAGGGCCGCTGCCTGTCCGGCACTCAGCATCCCTAATGAGCCGCAGAGGGTAAGCCGGGTTTTTTCCCTGATTTCACTTGCAGCGTGGCAGATGGTGTCGATTTCTTCATCTGACAGCCGTTCCCCGCTGGTGACCATGGAAAAAAAAGTTGCACCATGTGCATCCGCGGCAAGGGCGTTGGCGACAAGGGCGGATTTTTTCATGAGCGGATAGGTGTCAATGCCGGTGTGGTGATGGGCGGACTGGGCGCAGAACGCGCAGTCCTGGGAGCATTTTCCGGATTTGGCGTTTAAAATGGCGCAGGTAAATATGGGAGAAGGCAGGCAGGCGCGTCGAATCCGGCTGGCTGCGGCCAGCAGGTCAATGAGGCCCTGGCCGGACAGCGCCGTCAGCATCAGGGCGGTTTCTGTGGAAATTGTATCTGTTTCATCCGCGATGATGCGGTCGGCAAGGGTTATGATGTCAATATTTTGCATGGCAAGGCCGTTTTTTAAGAGATTAAGGGTGTTACGTCCGGATCAGATTTTCCGGTCCATCACCAGCCGCGCGAAATGTTCAAAAGAACGGTCATAGGTGGCTTCCGCGTCTTTTGGAAAACAGCAGGCCGGAAGGGCCCGGCTTTTCAGGTGATAGCGGATGCATTCGCAGCAGATGCCTTTTCTGGCGCAGGGTTCATAGGTGCAGTTGCATGCTGCCAGGTTTTCTTGTTTTTTACATTCCATGGAAAACTCCTGTTCAGGGATTTATGCAGGTCCGGATGAAGGTGCTGATTCTGTTATAACTGATGTGACAGCATTTTTTGACCCAGGGCCGTGTCACATTGATAAGTTCACCGGCCTCGGGGATCAGTTTTTGAGAGTATTTAAAACAATTCATAAACATAAGAAGTGTTGGGATCATAACAATACCCGCGACAACATGCCAGTCTGAAAATCCGTAAGTTTTTTGAATATAAAAAGCAACCGCACCTGTCAATGGGGCACCCCAGCATATCAGTTTTCCAAAGAATCCCCGGGAAAGATAAAAATAGTGGCTGATATGGGTAAACTGACATATCGCAGCAATGAGAAAACACAGCGCAAACGCTGATAAGGTTAATTCCGTGCAGAAATATATCAGATCCAGATTTGAAAGTTCATAAAGGGTTGCTGTCCGTTGGGGATGAAGCGTGATGAATTTTTCGCCCATTGGCGTACTGACATACAGATACCACATCAGGTCCATGACATAGTAGAGGATAAAACATAACCCCCCGACAGCCGCAACTAGAAGACCGGCTTCGATTATCGTGCTGATCAGATTGTGCAGGTATCGGATGATCGGGTTTTTTCTGGACAACGATCGCCCGGAAAGGCTCAGGCCGCGTAAAAATTCAATGGCCGGGTGGGCGAGCGCAGCGGTTTTGAGCGAAGCTAAAAAATGGGCGGTATTTGCAAAATGGGCTTTTATCGCGGACAGGTGAAGACCCAAGTGACGAAATCGCGTATTATCTTCCATTCAGACCGCTTCTCCCCCCCCAAAAGGTCAACAAGGCAAAATGTCCTTGCATTTATTCCGTTTCCGATTATTTTCCAGGTATTTTTTCACATATTTCTCCGCCTGTTTCACCCGTTGTGTCATTCGGGCAATTGTGGTAGGCAAGGGTATTCTGTTGCGCATCAGCGGATGAAATTTTATACTACTGTCTTTTTCAGCCACATGCAAGAATTATGAGGGTAATACTATTATGAAGATCATGACATTTAATCTGCGGTTTGAGAACGACCGCGACGGCGATAATAACTGGATTCATCGCCGCCAAATGGTGGTTGATGTGATCAACCGGTATGAACCGGATATTCTGGGTACCCAGGAAGGCAAATGGGATCAGCTGGTTTTTCTGGATGAAAGCCTGTCCGCATACCAGGTTGTGATGCCGGGCCGGGTTCCGGATAAAAAAATTCAGTGCGCCACCCTTTTTGTCAGGAAATCCGCCTGCCGGGTGCTGGCGGCGGAAGATTTCTGGCTGTCCAAAACCCCCGGGGTGCATCTGAGCAAAGACTGGGACAGTGCGTTTCCGCGGATGCTCAGTTTTGCGAGACTGAGATTTGAAAAAACCGGCCGGGAAATTGTTGCCGCTGTCACCCATCTGGATCATATGGGCGTGGAGGCCCGGTTGCAGCAGGCAAAAATTATCGCCCAATGGGCACAGGATCAGAAATATCCGGTTGTGTTAACCGGTGATTTTAATGATGCGCCTCATTCCAACCCCTATAAGGTGCTGACATCACCTGACACCCGTCTGTGCGACACCTGGAAAACCATGGGACAGGAAGAATCCCGAAAAGCATTTACCCGTCATGGATTTAACGGCATCCCCCAGGTGTCCCGCATGGACTGGATTCTGGCGGACTGCGGCTTCAGGGTGACGGATACCCGGGTTGTTCATGATCATGTTGACGGCCGTTATCCTTCAGATCATTTTCCTTATCTGGCGGAACTTTTGTTTTCACCGCCTTGATGGATAGGGCGCAAAACGTCCGGATAATAATCCGAAATATACTTCTTGTCACGTGGAAAAAAAATCTATACGGTAGCTTTGGGAGCAAAAATTACGTTTAACCGCCTGATGATCAGGTATTTTTAATAAAGTAAAAAAGGCTTTCCAGGGGACGCATATCCCATTGCGGACCGGCAGCCAGTTATGGCCAAATAAATGTTAACCGGATGAAAATCAAATAGAATGAGGCAAAGAATGAGACGTAATATTTGGATGGTATGCGTATTTTTAATGGTCGCGGGGCTGCTGACCGGCACCGGTGCCATGGCGGAAGACGGGATTTCTGTCCTGAAAATTGATACATTGGTGATGGAAAAGGGAAGCGACACCTATTCCGTGTCATTAAAGGCATTTGTTAAAAACAATTCCCCGTCGGACAATCTTGCCCTTAATGTTGTGGCATTAGACAGTAATGGATTTGAGCTGCATAACGCCACCCTGGGCGGCACCATTCCCCCTGGCAAGACCCGGGTGCTTATCGGCGTGGTTAAAATCCCCAAAGATGTTTACGGGCAAATTGTGAAGTGGGAGTGGAAACAATAGCCGTCACGCTTTGAGATGGCCGGGTGCCGGACGGTTTTTTCCGGCAATATTGAATTATCAGCAGATGCCGGCCTGACAGCGTTCAGGTCGGAAAGGCATAAAAACCCCTTGATTTATGATTTCATAAGCCAGGGGGTTCTTTTTTTTAAAGAAAAATCGGGTTTTGACTTAAGTCAAAGCAACAGGGCCGCAAAAGGGGTAATACAGAAGACAGAAGACAGAAGACAGAATTCAGAAGACAGAAGACAGAAGACATTAACCTCTGGCGGAAGACGACTTTATGAAAAAACTTATCAAACCTTCGATGGTTATTTTGCTCGTCATTATAGTGGCGGCTTGCGCGATTCTTTTGGTCCGCCACCGGAAATCCCAACTGGCTGATCTTGCGCCGCCGCCGGCCCGCCCGGTTCCGGTGCACGTTAAAACCGTGGAAAAGGGGAGCCTTCCGGTGGTCGAGCACTATCTCGGCACCATCGTGCCAGTGGCGGAAGCGGTTTTGTCCGCCCAGGCCACCGGCTATATTGTCTCCATGCAAAAGGATGTGGGGGATTTGGTGACAGCCGGAGAAACGGTTGCGGAAATCGACAACCGGCTGGCAGCCAGCCAGAAAAATGCCCTGGCAGCCGAACTCTCGGGCGCCCGGAAAGATGTGAAAATAAAGAAATCAATCCGGGATCGCCGTCAGGAGCTGGTGGCGTCCAAAGCCGCCTCTGTTGAATCCCTGGATGAAGCCGAACTGGCCCATGCCCTGGCAGTTTCCCGTGTTGCACGCCTGGAGCAGGAACTTAACGCCGCAGCGGTTTCTCTGTCATTTGTCAGCATCCGGTCCCTGGCAGACGGGGTGATTGCCGAGCGCATGAAAGATCCCGGGGATCTGCTCATGCCCGGGACGCCGGTGTTCCGGGTGGAAAATCCGGCCCAGGGCTATAAGGTTCTGGCCAGGGTGCCTCCGGAAACCGCTGCCGGCATATCAGAAGACATGCCCCTGCAACTGACTTCCGGAGACAACGCCACCCATGCAGTGGTTTTCCGGGTTCATCCGTCCATTGCCAGCGGCAATCTGGCAACGGTGGAAATCCGGATGACGTCCCGGCCCTTTGATCTGCCGTCCTATGCCACGGTGGGGGTGAAACTGGTGACCGCGGCACCGGATGGATTTCTGGTGGATTCAGACTGTATTCTTGAACAGGAATCCGGCTCCTTTGTTTTTGAAATCCAGGAACATGAACCGGGCGCTGAACCGGATAGCAGCGCGGTCCGGCCGGTGCCGGTAACTGTGCTCGGGCGGCATCAGAATCGGGCCGTTGTACAGGGGAATGTATCCCCGGGCATGATGCTTGCCGCAGGCCCTGAATCCATGCTTTTGCAGCTCAGCCGGCACGGGCGCGTGGCCCCGATTGCCGGGAGGGTCTCCGGGGTTGTTTCCGGGATAGTTTCTGGGACGGCCAAATGAATTTTATCGCTGCTTATCTTAAACGGCCCCATGCGGTCACGGCTCTGGTTCTGCTGGGGGTGGCATTCGGGTTTATCGGGTTTAAAACCCTGCCCTTAAATCTTTTTCCGGATGCCAATTATCCCCAGATATCCATCCTTTTGATCTGGCCGGGCGCGTCTGCCGAAGACGTGGCGGATAAAATTTCCCGGCAGGTGGAAAAGGAAATGGCCGCCTTAAACCACACCCGGACCGTCAAATCCACGGTGCGGGACGAAACCGCGGCGGTCAAAGTGGAATTTGATTATATCAAAAGCCTGGATGCGGCGGTATCGGATGTAAACGCGGCGTTAAACCGCATCATGCCATCCTTGCCTGCCGGGATGCTGCCCCCGAGAATTTTCCGGATCAGCGATGCCACCGCCCCGGTGCTGACCCTGGCGGTTTTCCCAAAGCCGGATTCCGCGCTCACCCTGTCAAAGGTGCGGCAGTTGTGCGACAATGAAATCCAGGAAGCATTTTTGCGGGTTCGCGGCATTGCGGATGTGGAGGTGTTCGGGGGATATGTTCCGGAAATCCGCCTGACGGTCGACCGGGACCGGTTGGCCCGATACGGATTATCCATTGACCAGGTCACCGGGGCCATCTACGCCCAGAACCGCAACATCCCTTCCGGCCTGATGATCCGGACAACCGATGAACTCATG
>JAABSH010000006.1 GCA_011390465.1 Desulfobacteraceae bacterium | reverse complement strand
CCGGAAAATCCTGGTGGAAATGGCCGAAACCCACATGGATGTGGTCATGCCCGGCTACACCCATCTGCAGCGGGCCCAGCCTGTGCTTTTTTCCCATCATCTGCTGGCCTATTATGAAATGTTTACCCGGGATACCCGGCGGTTTGAAAGCGGGCTTTCCCGGATCAATGTCATGCCCCTGGGCGCGGCCGCCCTTGCCGGCACCACCTATCCCATTGACCGGGCTTACACGGCGCAGCTTCTGGATTTTCCAAAAATTTGCGAAAACAGCCTGGATGCGGTCTCGGACCGGGATTTTGTGATTGAGTTTCTGGCATCCGCCAGTCTGTGCATGGTGCATTTCAGCCGGTTTTCAGAAGAGCTGGTGTTATGGTCGTCGTCTGAATTTAATTTTATTACCCTGTCAGATGCGTTTTCCACGGGCAGCAGCATCATGCCCCAGAAGAAAAACCCGGACATACCGGAACTGGTGCGGGGCAAAACCGGACGGGTGGTGGGCAGCCTCATGGCCATGCTTACCCTGATGAAATCCCTGCCCCTTGCCTATAACCGGGACATGCAGGAAGACAAGCCCCCGGTATTTGACGCGGCGGAAACCCTGAGCGCGTGTATTGACATTTACATCCGCATGCTGCCGGCCATCACGGTCAATACGGAGGTCATGCAAAAGGCATTGTCCACGGGCTTTTTAAATGCCACGGACATGGCGGATTATCTGGTGGGAAAAGGCATGCCGTTTCGCCAAGCCCACGGGTGCGTGGGCCGGGCCGTGAGCTACGGCCTGGATCACAAAAAAGAGCTGCATGAATTTACCATAGATGAACTGCGCCGGTTTTCCGATCTGATCGAAAAAGACATTTTTCCGGCCCTGACCACGGCCCGGATGATTGAGCGGCGCACCTCCTATGGCGGCACTGCAACGGAAAATGTCCGGGCAGCGGCCATCCGGGCAAAAACAATGGTGGAAGCTGAACTGGCCGCTATAACAAAATCTGCGTAAATACAGCGCCGGAACCAACCTGCTTGGCCGGAGATTTCAAAATATCCAAAAACAAGGAAACAGATGAGTCCTCTGAAGATACTCCACAGGCCCTGCTATGGAAAGCCCCGCTGCCTGATTTTTTTATTGGTTCTGGTGCTGCTGACGGGCCTGTCTCTGAGCGCCTGTGGGAAAAAAGCCCCGCCCGTGCCGCCGCAGGAAACAGGGGCAAAAATGTTGCTGTTCTTCTAAAAAGTCGAATTAACACGGCCAAAGGAGCCGGTGGTGCAAAAAGATAACATATTGGCAATTAAAAAATCTCTGTTTTTGAAACAGCGGCTGCCCAATACCGCTTATATTGCCATTGGCGCCAACATGGGCGATAAACTGAAAAATTGCCAGCGGGCGCTTTCAGATTTAAACCGTATGGACAGCGTGAGGGTTGAGGCGGTATCCCGGTTTTATTTTACCGCGCCCATGGAATATTCCGACCAGCCGTGGTTTGTGAACGGGGCCGCGCGAATCAGCACCAGCGCGGAACCAGCAGCGCTGCTTGCCATTCTCAAGTCTCTGGAAGCGGACTATGGCCGAAAGGCGGGCGGGGTGCGCTTCGGCCCCCGGCCCCTGGACATGGATATTATTTTTTTTAATGAATTGATCGTGGATACCCCGTACCTGATCCTGCCCCATCCGCGCATGCATTTGCGGGAATTTGTGCTCCGGCCCATCCGGGATATTGCGCCGGATCTGATGCATCCGGTGTTTTGCAAAAGCATCGCAGGAATGCTGGAGGTGTTGCGGGATGAAAATCAGCAATGCCTGCCGGTGGAAGCCATGCCCGGTTAAGAACATCCGGTTAAGAACGAGCGGGTATTTATCTCCAGGCATCAAAATCGAAATCGGGATCGAAATCGGGATCGGGATCGGGATCGAAATCGGGATCGAAATCGATCCTGAAAAAATAAGCAGACAGAACTTATTTATAACATAATCATTTTACGGTTTCATCATCATTTACCAATTAAAAAAAAACAACGACCAAAGGAGAATCTGAATGAAATTTTTTATTGATACAGCCAACATCGCGGAAATCAAAGAAGCCAATGACATGGGCATGGTGGACGGCGTTACCACCAACCCGTCCCTGATCGCCAAAGAAGGCCGGGATTTTAAGGAAATTATCACGGATATCTGCGGGATTGTGGACGGTCCCATCAGTGCGGAAGTCATCAGCCTGGAAGAAGCCGGCATGGTGAAGGAAGCCCGGGAACTGGCCAAAATTCATGAAAATATCGTGGTCAAAATTCCCATGACCATTGACGGCCTGAAAGCAGTGCGGACCCTGTCTTCAGAAGGCATCAGAACCAATGTGACCCTGGTGTTTTCCACCCTTCAGGCGCTTATGGCAGCCAAAGCCGGTGCCTCCTATGTCAGTCCCTTCGTGGGCCGCCTGGATGACCTGTCCCAGGACGGACTGGTGCTGGTGGATCAGATTGTGACCATTTATGACAACTATGATTATGAAACCGAAGTGATTGTGGCCAGCGTCCGAAATCCCCTGCATGTGCTGGATTCCGCCCTTATGGGCGCGGACATTGCCACCATTCCGTTCAGCGTACTGGCGAAACTGGCATCCCATCCCATGACGGACAAAGGCATTAAAGCATTTATGGCGGACTGGGAAAAAAGAAATAAATAAGACAGGTCAGGGCTGAAATTAAAATGGATATCAAAAAAAAATTAAAGGACAGCCTGGGGCACCCCAACAGCCTGACCCTGTTCCGGGTGGGGGCGGTTCCCCTTTTGATTCTTTTGATGCTGTCGCCGTCCAAGTGGAGCGGATTTTTTGCCGCCATTGTGTTCAGCGTGGCCGCGATTACGGATTATTTTGACGGGTATGTGGCCCGGCGGTTTGGTCTGGTGTCCAGCCTGGGCAAAATCATGGACCCTTTGGCGGATAAACTGCTGGTATCTTCCGCGTTTATCATGCTGATTCCCCACGGCCGGGTGCCGGCGTGGCTGATTTGCGTTATCATCGGCCGGGAACTGGCGGTCACGGGATTGCGCAATGTGCTCAGCGCCAAAGGCGAGGATGTGTCCGCATCCATGCTCGGCAAATGGAAAACCGGATTTCAGATCAGCGCTATTATTCCGCTGCTCATTCATTATCAATATCTGGGCATTGATTTTCATACCATCGGAACCGTGCTGCTGTGGGCGGCCCTGGTGGTGACGGTGTGGTCCGGGGTGGATTATTTTATCCGGTTCAGAAAGTTTTTAACCGAATAATTCAGAATATTGCTTGTCAAGTTGCCCATCGCTATCGGCATCGATCCCGATTCCGGTCCTGATAGCGATTTCGATGGGGGAAAACAAAGTCGATAAGGGATACAATCAAGACCCTAAAATACTGCGGGGGTGTTCATGAGCAAAGATATTTACGAGCAGATGACAGACCGGATCATGCTGACCGGTTCCAAAATGATCCCGGAACTGTTTCGCATGATCGCGGATGAAGCCGAGGCGGAACTGCTGATGGCCATGCCCGGAACCCCGGAAGCGTTGGCGGAAAAAACCGGCAGATCCCTTGAAGATGTCACCGCTGCCTGCCAGGCCCTCTATCACAAGGGCCTGGCGTTCAAGTCTTTCAGGGGCGGTGCCCTGGGATATAAAATGTGCCGGGACATGATTCAGTTTCATGACGCCACCATTCTGTGGCCGGAGGCGCCAAAAAGCTATCATGACCTGTGGCAGCAATTTATGGAAGAAGAATGGCCCGCGTTCGCCCGGCTGGCGGAGCAGTTTTTTCCCAAGCCCTTTACCCGCATTATTCCGGTGGAGCAGGCCGTGGATGCCGGCCATCAGCAGGTCCTGGATATTGACAGCGCCAATCGGATTATCAATAATGCCGATACCATAGCGGTTACCAAATGCACCTGCCGGATGACGGCCCATAAGTGTGATATGCCCCTGGAAGTCTGCCTTCAGGTGGGAAATGCGGCCAGGTATACCCTGGACCGGGGAACAGGCCGGGCCGTATCAAAGGAAGAAGCCCTGAAAATTCTGGCGGATTGTGAGGAAAAAGGGCTGGTGCATGTGACCATGAACAAGGCCCATGCCGGCCATTTTATCTGCAACTGCTGCGCCTGCTGCTGCCAGGCGATGCCCCTGGTGATTTCAGAAGGCCTGAAAATTCTGGATCCCAGCCGGTACGTGGCGGAAATCGATCCGGATTTGTGCAGCCTCTGCGGCACCTGTCTGGACCGGTGTTTTTTCAGCGCCATTGAAGAGCAGGCGGATGCCATGGTCGTGATTGCGGAAAAATGCATGGGGTGCGGGCTTTGTCAGGTCACCTGCCCGGAAGATGCCATTGCGCTCAAGGCTGTGCGGCCCGAGGATTTTGTTCCGGCGTAAAAAAACTTATTTTTTTGTTGACAAAATCCTCGCGGACCTTTAATTTACAAATTTCAATGAGCGGGAATAACTCAGTGGTAGAGTGCGACCTTGCCAAGGTCGAAGTCGCGAGTTCAAATCTCGTTTCCCGCTCCATTTTTTTTGGCGGCATAGCCAAGTGGTAAGGCAACGGCCTGCAAAGCCGCTATTCTCCAGTTCGAATCTGGATGCCGCCTCCATCAAAAACTTTAATTCCGGGCGGTCATAACCAGATTGCCCGGAATTTTTTTTCCCGTTTTTTTTTTCATTTTTTCCGCGGCCGGGCCACAGGGCCATTCATCCACCGGCAGCAACAAATATTCGATATCCATAAAAGTACTAAGGCGTTTTTTTAATGAAAGTTTTGGTTACTCGTTGTTTCCAATGCGTTGGGTCACGCTTGAGATGCATAATAGCGCCTACCAAGATGCAGTCACCGCGAACCTGGTATAGCACACCGAAGGGGAATCGGTCAGTGAAGCATCTCCGGGATCGGTATGAAAACACCGGCCATGCCTGTGGATGATTTCGAATTCTCTCGAGTGTACGCTGTACCTCAGCAGCAAACTCAAAACCCAAACCAGGGCGTTGTTTATTATAGTAGTCAACGGCTTCAGCGAATTCGGCCTCCGCACATGAGAGGACAATTATGTTCATCGTTTGTTGATCCTGCCCAGGACGTCCTCTAAAGGGGAAGCTGAAAGCAACCCTTTGTCGTATGCTTTGATCCTATGTTCAATTTCTTCCGTCCAAGCAGTATCGATGTGGTTATCCCCGGGGACATCGAAACTTTGGAAGAGACGCTGAATCAGCTCGGCCCTTTCGATGGGCGGCAGGTTAAGCGCATCATTGACGACTTTTTCCGTTGTAGCTGTCATAAAGTTCGCCTCTCTGTTGTTTTGATTTACATTCCAATATATTAAAAACACAAGCATCAGCGACACCCCCGTCATCTATTACGGGGATGCTACGGATTTAATTTCTGAGTCGTTTATTTTGACAGTCCAAAGTTATGCTTAACTTACTAATTTTATATTGAAACCGATAATCTCACGGTGTCATCCCTGCGAAAGCGGGAATCCAGAATAATCGGCAATGTATAGATTCCTGCGTTCGCAGGAATGACAGAACTTTGGACTGTCGAGATCCTCACTACATTAATAACCTGATCCACAAACCATCACAATATTTTTTTGAAATGATAAGGGGATTCGGGGAGAACAGTTTCAGAATTTTTCTTGAGTTATTTTTTGCTTTACAAGTGACTTAAATTACATTATGAATTTTTTATATTTTCAGTTCGAATCTGGATGCCGCCTCCATTAGATGACAAGGGCTTCAGCCGGATTCGGCGAAGCCCTTTTTTATTTCTTTTCAGTTTTTAAAAAATTTCCCATAGAATTTCCTCCCAGAATTTTCTCCTTGATAAACCCTGTATAAAATTATATGAATTTTCAAATCAGGTGATCACTGTTTCGTTTGTAAAGTTCTGTTATATAAATTGCTGGTAAAAACCAAACAAAAGGAGGCGGCATGAAAAGAGTTGTAAAAAGGGTGGTTTTGATAATGTTGGTCTGTTTTTTATGCGCATCAGGCTCATGGGCAGGGGATTCTGAAATCAGAAGAGATCCGGGGGAGTCGTCGACTCCGGCGTTGCCGTTGACGGTTTCTGAGCCGGCAATGTCCGAAGAGACAGCGGCTGACGTCCCTGAGGTGCCCGAAGAAGCGCCATTTGTCGCGCCTGAAAAAGAAGCGGCTGCCCCGGAGACAGCAGCGGAAGTGGCTGCCGAAGTGGAAGCAGCAACTGAGACAATGACCGAAGAAATAACAGAGGATGTTACGGAAGCCGCAGAGACGGTGGTTGAAGAAGTTAAAGAAGTCGTTGCGGAAGTGGTGCCGGCCCCAAAGGATGATCTGACCATTGCCGCGGAGCTGCTGGATGGCGACGGGATAGAAAATTATAAAAAAGCCCTTTCCCTGTGCGAGAAAGCGCTTAAAGAAAATCCCAACAGTTATAAAGCCAACTGGATGGCGGCCAGGGCCTGCCGCCTGTATGGCGTGGAAGCCCAGGAAACAGGCGTGGCGGGCTGGGAAGATATCTGTCGGGAATACGGTAAAAAAGGCATGGCCTATGCTGAAAAAGCCACCAACCTTGAACCGAGAAAGGTGGAAGGGTATTTCTGGTATGGCATGAATGTGGGAATTTACGCGGATGCCGTCAGCATTTTGACGGCTCTGAAAGAAGGGTTGAAAGACAAAACCCAGCAGAATTTTGAAACTGCTTATAAAATTGATAAATATTACGAACGTGCCGGTGCCATTGCGGGGCTGGGGAAATTCTGGTCGGTTTTGCCGTGGCCTTTAAGAGACAAGGACAAGGCCATGGAATATTTCCGGGAATATGAAAAAACGGAATTTTTCGGCAAGGAAGACACGGTGCAGGTGCATGTTTACTTTGCCAATCTTTTAAAAGACAACCGCAAGACGAAAGATGAGGCGATTCGGCTCTTGAAAGAAGTGCCCAGGATTTCGGATAATCCTTATTGGAATGCCCAGGCAAAGGCGATGCTCGCGGATATCTAAAAACAGCTTCAGCAATTTTTGCCAAATGCCGGATCAGCCGATTGCAAACAAGGCTGATCCGGCATTTTTTTTCCTTCCACCATCAGCCCTCCACCTTTCACCTTCCACCTCAATGTCATTAACTTAGGCTATATGCGTAGGGGAGGGGTTTATCCCCTCCCGGCATGGGTCGCCTTTTTTACGGGAGGGGGTAAACCCCTCCCCTACATTGAAACCTCTTAAGTTAATGACATTGCCTTCCACCTTTCAGCTTTCACCTTTGAGCTTTCAGCTTCTCCCTCCCCCACCATCACCACCCGAATATCCATTACATTGGTGCCGGTAGGTCCGGTGATCAGCAGATCCCCTGTTTTTTTGAAAAAATGATAAGCGTCATTATTGTCGAGAAATTGTTCCGGATTCAGGCCGGCGGTTTCCGCTTTTTCAATGGTACGGGTATCCACCACAGCGCCGGCAGCGTCTGTGGGGCCGTCCGTACCGTCCGTGCCCCCGCTTAAAATAACCATCCCCTGTTCATCCCGGATGTCAATGGCCGCACTCAGGGCGAATTCCTGGTTTCTGCCGCCTTTCCCCTTCCCCTGGATTACCACCGTGGTTTCGCCGCCGGACAACAGACAGGCCGGTGCCGGTGCCGGCATTGCCGTGCGCTGGATTTTTTTGGCCGCGGCAGTATGAAAATGGGCCGCGGCCCGGGTATCGCCCTGAATTTCCGCCCCCAGAATATGGGTATGGTACCCTGAAACCGCTGCCTTTTTTGCAGCCGCGGCCAGGGCATCTTTGCCGGATGCCGCAATAAGGTTCAGGGAGTTTTTAAAAACCGGGTCATCCGGGTCAGGGGTTTCCGGCAGGATGCCGGCTGCCCCGTTTTGCATATGGTTCAGCACAGACAATGGAATGTGATGCCGGATATGATATTTGGTTAAAACCGCCAGGCCGTCACTGAATGTGGAAGGGTCTCCCACAGTGGGACCGGAGGCAATAACATCCAGCCGGTCTCCCGGCACATCTGAAATCATCAGGCTGACCAGGGTGGCGGGAAAAGCCGTTTTTGCCAGCCGGCCGCCTTTGATGGCGGACATGTGTTTGCGCAGGCAGTTGATTTCATGGATGGCCGCGCCGCATTCAAGCAGGATGTTCAGCGTTTGCTGTTTGTCCACAAGGGTCAGCCCGGGGGCGGGAAGGGGGAGCAGGGCAGAGCCGCCGCCGGAAATCAGGCAGATGATCAGATCCGAGGCTGTGGCTTTTTCCGCCAGCGCCAGTATCTGGCGGGCCCCGTTCGCGCCGCTGGCATCGGGTACTGGATGGCCGGCTTCAATGGTCTGGATTTTTTTCAAAGGAACGCTGTGGCCGTATTTGACAACAATCAGACCGCCGGTAAGGGTTTCCCCAAGGATGCTTTCCATGGCCGCGGCCATGTGAGCGGTTGCTTTTCCCGCGCCGATGATAAAAATATTCTGGAACCGGTTCAGATAAAACGGGGTCCGGCCGATATAAAGGGTATTTTTTTTGCGCCGGCACCGGCGTTTAACCGCATCAAATCCGTTCACCGCAACCAGCGCCGAATTAAAAACAGCGAGCGCATCCTGACGCAGCCTGTTTAGTCGTTGCTGATCTTCATGCATGGAAAAAGATTTCAGCCAAAAGCAGTCTATGATGCCAGAGAAGTTATTTTTTTTCGGCTTTTTCCGTTTTTTGGGGGGCTGGGGTTTCCGGCGCGGCCGTTGCCGGGGTGTTTTTTTCCGGTTTTCCGGTGTTCAGTTTTCCGGTTTCCGGTTTTGCTGTATCTGGTTTTCCCGTGTCTGGTTTCTCGGTTTCGGGTTTTTTAGCGGCGGTTTTTTTGGGTTTGGGTTTTTTCTTTTTCAGGCATACCTTGTCTTTCCGTACAAATGCACAGAGCTTGGGATTATAGTATTCCTTACAGTTCAGCGGATTATATAACGGACATTCCGGATGTTTTTTAGACATAGATGAGAACCCTTTTTAATGACAATTTTAGCATTTTGAGCCTTTCATATCATAAAAACCTGAAATTAACAAGCAGCAAACGCATGATATATTATCAAACTTGCCCAATTTCTTTAAATCCTTTTGACAATTAGGGTTCAGAATGTCATAAAATCCCCTTAAACAAGGAAATTTACATCAGGGGATTGCTGAGGAGCGGATATTGACCATGCGGACGTATGAAGAACTGAAAGCAGAACTGTCAACCATTAACCGGAATATGTCGCAACTGCTGGAACAGATCAGTGCAATGCCCGAAACCTCTGATCATTCCTTTGCTGACTGGGAAAACATCTGCCGGACCATTGAAAGTCAGTTAAAAAGTGAATTGGTCCGGGTGGCGGTGATCGGCACCATTAAATCCGGAAAATCAACCCTTATCAATTCCTTGTTTGCCGGCGATTACATGAAAAGAGGGGCCGGCGTCATCACCTCTATGGTGACCCGGGCCCGGTATGGCCGCGAACTCAAAGCAACCCTGTATTTCAAGTCCTGGGACGCGGTAAACGAAGACATCCGGCGCGCCCTGGTGCTGTTTCCGTCTCTGGAATGGCGCTCCCGCAAAGAGCCCTTTGATATCCGGCGGTCCTCTGACCGGGCGGATCTGGTCCAGGCCCTGAGTTCCCTGGGGGACGGCCAGCTACTGACAAATGACACGCGGAATTTGAACAGCCTGTATCTGTCATCCTATCTCCAGGGTTATGAGAAGGTGAAGGATTTTCTGGATGCTGAAAATTTGACCCGGGAATTTACCGGGAACGATTTTTCCGCGCATCGGAATTTTTCCGGCAACGAAGTGCTGGCTTTTTACCTGAAAGACATTTGTCTGGAAATTAATTCCGGCCGCATTGCCCAAAATAGTAGAAATGACAGTAGAAATGACATTGAAATCGCGGACTGCCAGGGAAGCGATTCCCCGAATCCCATGCACATGGCCATGATTCAGGATTACCTGCATCAGGCCAATCTTCTCATTTATGTGATCAGCAGCCGCACCGGCATTCGTCAGGCAGACATCAATTTTTTGTCCGTGATAAAAAAAATGGGCATTATCGATCACACGATTTTTGTGGTGAATTGTGATCTGTCCGAGCATGAATCTTTTGACGACCTGAGCCGGGTGGTGGAAAAAGTAAAAGCAGATCTCGGAATAATTAAATCCCGGCCGGAAGTCTATGCCTATTCCGCCTTATTCAGTCTTTTCAGCGCCAGCCCGTCGGCCCTTCCGGAAAAAGACCGCCAGCGCCTGCTGCAGTGGCAGAAAGAGAAGAAAATCACCGATTTTTCCATTGATCAGGAACACCAGTTCAATGCGCGGCTTCAAACCATTGTCACCCGCCGGCGTCATGCCCTGTTGTTCCAGAATCATTTTGAACGCCTGAAAATGATGTTGTCCGGCCTGTCCCACTGGATCCGCGTCAATCAGGAGATGGCCGGCGGCAGTGCCGAAGAAGCGGCCCGGATGCTGAAAAAAATTAAATCTCAGCAAAAGAAAACCGACCGTGTCAAATCCATGGTGAAAAGCACCCTGGACGGGGCCGTGCAGCAGATGAAACGGGAAATCCGTATGGATGTGGATCGATTTTTTGATCACCGCTCAGGGGATGTGGTGCCGGATCTTATGGAATTTGTTAAGAGTTATAATATCGCTGGCTCCCGGTATCAGGACCAGCTGACCGCGGACGGATTTTCCAGTACACTGTATCTGGTGTTTCAGGAGCTCAAACTGGCCATTGATACGTTTATGACGGAACATGTCAATCCCCGGATTTTCAGTTTTGTGAAAAATGAAGAGCAAAAGATAAAAGAAAATTTTGAAACCATTACCGGTCCCTATGAGGTCATGGTGCATGACGCGCTGACGCAGTACAACGAATCCATGGCGCGCATGGGGCTGGGGGCGGCGCCGAAACCGTCCAAACCGTCGATGGAAATCGATGTGGATGCGATCAAGCAGAAGAAAAAACTGGAATTTCCTTCATCAGCGGCGACAATGAACTACAGCACGGCCATTAAAACCGAAGCCATTCTGCGGCTGGGGGCTTATAAAGTGATCCGCCAGCTGCGGCGGCTGATCCGGCGTCCGGCCGCGGCAGATACCGGTGATAACGCGGCGGCCCTGAACGATGCGGTTCGGCGGATGAAAAAAGAAATCCGGGAAAGCATTGTATTTCATTTTAAAAATTTTCGGGAAAACCTCAAGTTTCAGTATATTTTTCAGGTAGTGGAGGCCCTTTCGGAGAGTATTGCCGAATCCATGATGGCGCGGTTTCATGATTATACCCGGGATCTGGTCCGGCTCACGGATGCCATGGACAAAAGCCAGGAAGACCGGGAGCGGATTATTTCGATTTTTCACAAGTTGGCGCAACGCTCAGAAGAATTGTCCAAGTCGATGGATCGGTTCGACCAGCAGATGGAGAAGCAGGTTTAATGATGTTTTGATCTGTTTTACAAATTCAAAGTGGAGGTAAAATGGCCGGAAAACATACACGCATTGTTGCTGTTGCCAATGAAAAGGGCGGTGTCGGAAAAACCGCCACAGTGGTCAATCTGGGGGCGGCTCTGTCTCTGGAAGGGTGGAATGTGCTGATTGTGGACATGGACCCGCAGCACAACACCACCAGCGGGTTGGGGATTGATGTGGAAGATGACGGTCTCAGTGTTTATGATCTTATCACCAATGGTGCGGAATATGCGGCAAAAGAAGCCATCTGCGCCACCCAATGGGAAAAACTCCATTTGCTGCCCTCGCATATTGATCTTTCCGGGGCTGAAATTGAGCTGGTGGATGAAGCGGGGCGGGAAAACCGGCTCCGGGAGGTGCTTTCCCAGGTGGCAGATGATTATGATGCCATTATCATGGATACGCCTCCCAGTCTTTCGCTGTTGACCATTAATGTGTTTGCTGCCGCATCAGAACTGGTGGTGCCCTGTCAGACCCACCCCTATGCCTATAAAGCCCTGGAAGATCTGTTTGATACCATCAGCGACATCCGGGAAGAAATTAACCCGGATATCCGGATATCCGGTATTGTGCCCACGTTTTTTGACCAGCGCACCAAAATCAGCCGGGATATTCTGGAACGGCTGCAGACAGACGACCGGTATAAAGATCTGCTTTATGATACTGCCATTCGTGTCAATACCACCATTACGGACAGTTGTGACCAGGGCCGGCCGGTGGTGTTTTACCGGCGCAGCAGCTACGGGGCCCGGGATTACATGGCGCTGGCCCGGGAATTTATGGCCCGGTAGCACCGCTGTCCGCATCCCCTGATGTTGAAAATGCCGTAATTTGACTGACATGTCAGTCGAACTGGTCGCAGGAGAATTAACATGGGAGAATTCACCACAAAACAGGCTCTGATTGTATCCGCTATCCGGATTTTTCGGCAAAAAGGATTTCAGATGACCCGGGTATCGGATATTGTGGCTGATGCCGGCGTGGCCCAGGGAACCTTTTATAACTATTTTAAGTCCAAAGAAGCAATTTTCAGAGAAATCTGCAGCGGATTCATCGAAAAAGTGCAGAGTAAGTTTCTTGAAAGAAGCGAGCACTTTTTTGATGGTGATACTGCATCAGAGGTGATTGCCAATGTGCAGCAGGTGGTCCGGGATATTTTCCGGATTTATCAGGATAACCTGGATGTGGCGGAATTGCTGTTTCGCGAAGGTATCGGCAATGGGGGAATTTTCAAGGAAATTTATGAAGGCATGTTTCTGCTGTTTATGGAATTGATCGAAGAGCAGATGTTAAAGGCCGTGGACCGGGGCTTAATCCATATTGAGGATGTCCGGATCGGTTCCGTATTTTTGTTTGGCCTGTTTGAACGGACGTTGCTTTACTTTATGATTATTCAGAAAGATACGGATCTGAATCAGTTGGAACGGATGGTGGTGGATTTTGTGCTCAAAGGGCTTTCCTTTGACTACACCTTTAACGCCAAAACCCGTTAATATAACAGAACAAAAAACCAACCGGCATCTGGGATTTTGTGCCAGATGCCGGTTGGCTTATTATATGATTGATTTTCAGAACCTTAAGATTCTTGAAAGGTTTTGATCTTTTTTATTCCTTCCCTTCAGCCTTCCGCCTTCAGTCTCCAGCCCTCAGTCTTCAGCCTATTCCCCTAATGCTTTTTCGCAGCATTGGCATTATGGGGTTCACCTGCTGTTTGTTCCGGATCAGGGGTTTCTTTGGCTTTATTTTTGCCGGTTTTTGGGGATTCCAGCTGTTTTTCCTGTTTCATGGCCTCATCCGCTGCTTTTTTTTCTGCTTCGGCTTTTTTTGCAGCCTCGTCCGCCATCCGGGTTTTCAGCATCTTCATTTTTTGGGTTGCTTCAGCTGTCTTTTTTTCAAGGATTTCCCGCTGTGTGCTGTCCGATAGTGCCACAGCATTGCGCAGGTGGCTGATGGCGTTTTCATACCCTTCAACGGTGTTTTTGCCGGCCGCCACGTCTGCCTTGTAAACCAAAAACAGAAAATCAATTTTATTCAACCGGGCTTTGGCTTCTTTTTTGTGCTCAAGATCCGGCGCAAAATCAATGGCGTTGTAAAGATTGTCTTTAATGGCGTCAAAATCAGGGTGGCCTTCTTTTTCGGAAATCGCTTCAGCCTTCTGAATGTAGTAATTATAAGCCGGAATCAGGGCCTCTTTTTTGGAATAGACGTCTTTAACCGGTTCTTCAACGCCTGCCCCGGGAACAAGCAGCAGCAGTTTTTTGCCGGTGGGTGAAAATTTTCCCTGCCAGATTTCGATTCCGTTGTCCACCGGCTGGAGATAATAGTTGCCGGTGTTCATGATGCTGGCAATCAGCAGCAGGGCGAACAAGCCGGCCACCGCTGCGATCAAGGCTTTGACGGCGGTGTTCATGGGCGGTTCCGGGGGGTCCTGATTCATGGGTATTTGCGGGGGGGCTTTTGGCGGGGCCGGGGTTTTGGAAGCAGCTTCCTTTTCCGCCTTGGCTTTCGCCTCTGCTTCAGCCTTTGCTTTTTCAGCAGCTTCTTTCTCTGCTTTGGCTTTGGCTTTGGCTTTGGCTTTGGCTTCAGCCTCGGCCTTGGCCTTTTCCTGGGCCTCTTTTTCTGCCTTGGCTTTGGCTTCCGCTTCCGCCTTTGCTTTCTCAGCAGCTTCCTTTTCCGCTTTGGCTTTGGCTTCAGCCTCCGCTTTAGCCTTTTCCTGGGCTTCTTTCTCTGCTTTAGCTTTGGCTTCCGCTTCCGCTTCCGCCTTGGCTTTGGCCTCTGCTTCTGCCTTGGCCTTTTCAGCAGCTTCCTTTTCCGCTTTGGCTTTGGCTTCTGCCTCGGCTTTAGCCTTTTCCTGGGCTTCTTTCTCTGCTCTGGCTTTTGCGGCGGCCTCAATATCGCGCATGTCAAAGCTTCTGTTTATCAGCTCCCGGATACGATCAGCCGCTGCCTTGTCTTTTGTCTCAAAAGCCGGTGGCGCGGAAAATGCGTTTTCAAAATCAGTGCCAGGGGCAGGGGAATACAATTTTTTCGGCTGCCAGGCATCAAACTGTAGATGAAGGATCTCAGACCGGGAAAGGGCTTTTTTCGGGGCTGGCGCGGGTTTTTTCTCAGTCGAATCAGCCTTTTTTGCCGCCTTTTTTGCCGGTGTTGGTTTTTCAGGCGGTTTTTCTGTTCCCGTCGCTGTCAGATCAAATTGTCTGGCCAGCAGCGCTTTGATTTTTTTGGCCTTTTCTTTGCCCGCGGTATCATCTGATGGGTCAATGGCCGGCGGAGCGGTAAATCCAGACTGAAGATCACTGTCCGGTGTTGCGGCAAAGAGCGTTTCAGGAGCCCACGTTCCGTAATCTCTTTTCAGAATGGATTTTAACGTGGGTTTTTTGGCCGGTGCCTTTTTTTTGGCCGCTGGTTTTGCGGTTTTCTTTTTAGACGCTGCAGCTTTTACATCTGCGTTTTTAGCGGTTGTCTTTTTTTTGGCCGTGGTTTTTTTCTTTGAAGTGGATTTGGTTAAGCTTTTTTTTCCCATGTAAACCTCTTTTGCTATTGTCTGAGATTTGGTATAATCACTTAAAAATTTGATATTTTATTAAATCACAGTTTATATAAGACCCAGGTTTTTTTGTAAACAGTTTTTTAACAGATCCGGTGCTCCCGCACGGTAAATTTGTTCTGCCTTTTTTAAGGCAGGCACGGTGGCCTGCCCTACGAACCGATCAAGGTCTCCACGCGTCGTAGGGGCGGCCACCGTGCCGTCCTGCAATATGACAAAAGACCTATGGTTATAGGCTTTGGGGGTAGAACAAATTTACCCTGGGTGCTCCCGTGCCTGTAAGCGCCGGCGCCTTTTTAAGGTTAATTCAAAATGGATGAATGGATACGCAAAAAAAACCGCCTGGATGAACTGCTGGCAGGCTATGATAGCCTGGCAGTGGCGGTGTCCGGCGGGGTGGACAGCATGTTTCTGCTGGCTGCCGCCATGGCAGTGTTCCGGAAAAAATCCACCTGCGATCGCCTGCTGGCGCTCAGCGCCGCGTCCCGGCTGCACCCGGCTCAAGATATCAATGCGGCAAAGCGGTTTGCAACGGAGAATAATATTTGCCACCAAACAATTCATACCCAGGAGATGTCATCATCCGCGTTTCTGGAAAATACGCCGAATCGCTGCTATGTATGTAAAAAAATTATGTTTGCCCGGATATCCGAGGTCGCTGAAAAAGCCGGAATATCGGCAGTGGCCCATGGCGTGAATAAAGATGATGAAAAAGAGTTTCGGCCGGGGTTGAAAGCAGCCGCTGAAATGAACGTTCTTGCGCCGCTGGCCCTGGCCGGATTGACAAAACATGATATCCGGCTGCTTTCCCGGGAAATGGGGCTTTCGGTGTGGGACAAACCCGCTTCCGGATGTCTGGCCACGCGGATTCCCTATGGCCAGTCCATCACCCCGGAAAAACTGGACCGCATAGGGGCCGCGGAACAGGTGCTGGTCGATCTTGGCATTCCCCAGTGCCGGGTGCGGCATGATGAAGATATGGCCAGAATTGAAGTGCCGGAATTGGAAATGAAAGCCCTTATGCGGCGGCCGGTCCGGCAGCATGTCATAGAGAGGTTTCGGAAAATCGGATTTCGTTATGTTCTGCTGGATATGGAAGGCTTTGCGTCGGGCCGGCTGAACCGGTCTTTGGAAGATTAAACCTTCCACCTTCTACCTTCCACCTTCTACCTTCCACCTTCCACCTTCTACCTTCAACCTTAAACCTGACATCCCCTTTGCGGCTGAATTTTCAACCGCTTTTTTCCCTTTTTGCATTGATTGTTTTAAAATTCATCTTATTTTTAATCTTACTGTGGTTATAAATGAATCAAACCACAGGGGTTTCCTGGACCGGGCTTCGTAATAATGACGATGAACCATTTGAATGCGAGGTCCAAAAATGAAGACGATTACCAAAGAAAGCCTGGCAGAGGTTGAGTTTCAGCTGAACTGGAAGAGCAGTTACGGCACTCATGAAGAAAGACTGTTTACCACCACTAATCTGTGGCGGGATATTTTTCCGCCTGGTTTTTATGATCAACTCCTGGGAAAAATGCCCGGGGACCGGATCGGCCCGGTTGCCTGCGGCAGGGGCGAAACTCTTCTGCCTGCTGGCCCGGCCAGCCGGATCACGATAAAACGCAGCCAGTTCCGGCCCGGTATGGTTGAACCCGGCTATGGCAGGTTTTATCCTCTGGGGCGGCTCGAGGGGGTTTCCAATGTATTTCCCCAGAACACCCGGCCGTTTCGCGTAACCGGCATTGAAAACGGAAGTATAGAGGCAACCCTGAAGCATCCGCTGGCCGGTTATGACCTGACGGTGTCTGCTCTGGTGCATGATGCCTTTATCAAACCCTATGATCGGGGCGGTGAATGCGCCATGGTCATGGAATGCCTTTCAGACGGGCCGGGAATGCAGGTCCGTGCCAATGGACGGCCCACGGATTTTTTCTCTGAAGATGCCTTTTCGAGAGAAGATGCGGCAGCTGATGCGGTGTTTTACCAGAACCCGAGGTTTGTCAATCACATTGACGACCAGGCCATCACCACCATTTCCGATCTTTACGGGACGTTTGTCCGGCCGGGCATGGATGTGCTGGATCTGATGAGCAGCTGGCGGTCCCATGTTCCGGACAGTGCGGATCTGAAATCCTTGGTGGGGCTGGGCATGAACGGGGCGGAAATGGCGGAAAATCCCCGGCTCACGGATTATCAGGTGCATGATCTGAACGCAGCGCCTTGGCTGCCTTTTGACGCGAATGCGTTTGATCTGGTCATCTGTACGGTTTCCGTGGAATATCTCACCAGCCCCATAGCGGTATTTAAGGATGTGGCCCGGGTGCTGCGGCCCGGCGGGGCGTTTGTGGTGACGTTTTCCAACCGGTGGTTCCCGCCCAAGGCCATTAAGTTGTGGAAGAACCTGCATGAATTTGAGCGGATGGGACTGGTGCTGGAGTATTTTCTTCAGTCGGAAAAATTTACCGATCTTCAGACCGTTTCATCCCGGGGCTGGCCCCGGCCGGAAACCGACAAGTATTATCCGCAGTTTCTCAAATCTGATCCGGTGTATGCGGTGTGGGGAAGCAAAACCGCCGGGTAACCATCATTTGTTTGAACCATCGGCAATCGTAATTAGGTGAAAAGTGGTCAGGTGTCGGTGTTCAGGAGGTATTCCTGACACCTGACACCTTTCCGCTTTCCCCTTTCCGCTTTTCCCTTTGAGCTTTCCCCTTTCAGCTTTGAGCTTTGAGCTTCTATCTTCCAGCTTCCAACCCGATCACGCTGCTTCCACCCGGCAGGGCACGAACCGGTGCATGGGCGTGCCCAGAAGATCCCGGTGGGTATTTCGGGTCAGTTGATTGACGTTCAGACCATACACCGTATCCCCGTAAATCAGGCCGAATCCGTGAGGAATCAGTACCGTGCCGCTGCGGACCTGTTTTGAAATTTCAAGCTCGCCGGTTTCCTGTCCCCCCGCGGTGGTCACTTTTACTTTCTGGCCATTGTGCAGCCCCATGGTTTTTGCATCCTTCGGGTGAATGGCGATTGTGCAGGCCCGTTTGCCCTTGTTCCATTCCTGGCCCCGGATCATGGTATTGATGTTATACCGGGTATGGCGGCCGGCATTCAGGATCATGGGGAATTCATCCGGCAGTTTCAACGCCGCTGCTTCACCGGCCGCATCCAGATCTCTGGCGGCGGTTTCAAGCTCCGGCACCATCAGTTCTATTTTGCCCGAAGGGGTTTTTACGGCGGTAAAGTTTTCATCCGGCGCTGCTTTTCCCACCCAAATGCCCTCCGGATGATCCAGCAGGGCCTGAAAAATCCGGTCTCCCTGATCCAGGCCCGGCGCAAATCCCATGCGGTCCGCATTTTTCCGGAATGTTTTGGGAGCCGTCATCAGCACGCCCCAGAGACCGGCCAGGGCCGCACTGTCCCATTCTTTTCCCAGGGTTTTGGCCAGCACAAACGGCATGGCTGCCAACGCTTTGGGCTCGGCTGCGGCCCATTCCATGAGCGCCGCGCCAAACTGCATCCGGTCCCCTGCGGCGGCTTTGTACAGGGCATCGGGAATGTCCGGGATCAGTCCCAGTTTTTCCGCCACAAGGGTGAAAATCTGGCACGCTTCCAGGCATTGGTCAGGCGGCGGGACAACCGGGCGCCGTATCTGGAAAAAAACCTTGGGAAAGGTCCATGGAAAAAAGGTCGCATCCCAGGCTTCGTAATAGGTCCGGCAGGGGAGCACATAGTGGGCCAGACGGGCGGTTTCACTCATGACAATGTCGTTGACCACCAGCAGATCCAGCGTTGAAAAGGCGCGTTCATAGGCTTTGGTGTCCGGATAGGCCCGAAGGGGATTGCAGGCACTTACATACACTGCCCGCAGCCGTTCCGGATGATCGTTTAAAATTTCTTCGGGCATCACGGCCGGCGGAAATGCGCCCGCGGCTGCCGGCGGCATATCGGTGATCAGGGTTTTCCAGATTTTGGGGTCCCGCTCGTCCGCGTGATATCCCAGGGGCACCACCATTCCCGGGATCACGTTGCCTCCGGGCACGCAGAAAACTCCGCAGACGGCCATGAGAATGTTCATCATATAGGAATTCATCACACTGTTCCGGCCCATGTAAATGCCCAGATCCGGATGCATGCACCAGCGCCGGGTGGTCATCAGCCGGCAGAGGTCCGCCACCTGGTCGTAATCAAGCTGACAGACGGCGACAGCCGCCCTGGCATCAAAATTTTCAAACCAGGGCCGGAGGGTTTCCCATCCTTCCACATGTTCGGCAATATAGGCCGTGTTCTCCCAGCGGTTTTCCACAATGATGGCAATCATGGCCTTGAGCAGCAGCGCATCCGTGCCGGGCCGGACAGGCAAATGCAGATTGGCCATGGCAGCGGTTTCACTCGGCCGCGGATCAACAATGACCAGCAGTTTTTCCGGATTTTTGGAAAATTCCGTCAGCACCTTCGGGGCCTGGGGCATCTGGTGGCTTTCCATGCCGTTCCATCCCCAGCCCACCAGCATTTCAGCGCCGTGTTCATCCGGCCCGGCCACATTGTATTGTTTGCCCAGCATGCGGCCGAACAGCCACCAGGAACTGGAAAATTCCTGGCCCCCGGAATTGTAAAAATTCTGCGACCCCAGCCCCCGCAAAATGGACAGCCCAAAGGCCCCTTCACAATGTCCGCCCTGGGAACTGGCTCCCATATAGGCAATGGACCGGGGGCCGTGGGTGTCCACAAGGGATTTCAGCCTGTCGGCAATTTCAGTGACCGCCTGTTCCCAGGAAACGGGTTCAAACCTGTTTCCGATCCGTTTCAGGGGGTGGGTGATGCGGTCTTTGGGATACTGGTGGTGCATCACGTTCAGGCCCTTGCGGCAGACATATCCCTGGCTTCTCTGGTTGGATTTGTCCGGCCGGATTTTTTTCATGCGCCCGTTTTCCACCAGGATTTCCAGGCCGCAGTTCTGGGCGCACAGCACGCATCCGGTTTTATGCCATTCTCCCATTTTTGTGTTCCTTTTTTTACGAAGCTGTTAAAACTGGATGCCGCGATTCATGGCCATGTTCATCATCTGCTCGCCGCTGGTTTTTGGCGGTGTTTTTAACTGGTCTTCCGGTTTCTGCACCAGTTTAATGGCGTCCGACGGGCAGGTGGTGACGCACAGACCGCAGCCGATACACCGGTCCCGGTTGACCACGGCCTTTTCCTCCGCATTCATGGTCAAGGCCCCCATCTGGCAGCGCTCAATGCAGGTTTCACATCCCACACAGTCTTGTTCACTGATTTCCGCAAAATAATTGGAAAACACCAGCTCCGCGGGCTTGGGATATTTGTTCAGGGCTTTGAGCACTCCACAACAGTCCCCGCAGCAGTTGCACATGCCGCCGGGGTTCTGGGCCGTGGCCGGCTGGGTCACCAGTCCCTGTTTGTGGGCTTCGCTTAAAATTTCCAGGGCTTCGTCAACGCTTACCTGGCGGCCCATATTGTGATCCAGATAATACTGGGCCATGGAGCCGAACATAAAACAGGCTTCCAGGAGTTTGCCGCACCAGGTTTCCGTAGTGGCCCGGAGTTTGCGGCAGATGCAGTCGGTGACCACAATGAGCTTCTGTTTTTTGAGGATTTCGCAGGCATCATCATACACGGCGATCCGCTGGGTCACGTCAATGGACTGCTGAATGGGAATGGTGCGCAAAAACCCGCCCGCGTTTTTGGCCATGGTGTGGGAAAATTCCGCGTCAAAATATTCTTCCACCAGATTGGCAAAATCCCTGTTCAGCCGTTTTACCTGGAATTCAAACAGACCATGGACAAAGGGAATGGCGCCGTATCTGACGGAATCTGCTTTTTTCAGATGAAATAAAAGGCCCCGCCGGGTCATGTCCTCAAGCTGGGCCGCCACCGCTTCAACCGGCCGGCCAAGGCGTTCGGCAACCGCGGCCGGTGTTTCCAGAATCGGGGTCAGGGCCAGAAACATTTGGGCGTCCGCTTCGGAAAACATGTATTTTAAAATGGTGATTTCAATTCCCGAATCCGTGGCCGGAAAACCGACGCTGTATTTGTCCAGGCGTTCCTGAAGCTGGCGGTAGATGTCTTGGGTCATTGGTGTATTCCTTTATTTTAAAAATTTAAAAAGAACCACACGCACAGAGCCCTTTGAGAAAAAAGTACAAGGAATCGTCTGCGCGGTTGCGGTTGATGAATTATTGTTTTTTCTTTTCCATTTCTTCCACCACGCACAAAATTCCTTTCCCTTCCAGGGCCGGACCAAAACAAAGGTTATCGGATTTGCACCGGGCCGGCCGGGTATCTCCGGAGCGCCATCGGTTGATGAGATCCGGCTCCCGGATCAGGGGCCGGCTCATGGAAATATAATCCGCGATTCCGTTGGAAATAAGGTGTTTTGCCACACTCAGCGAGCGAATGCCCCCCACCAGGATCAGGGGCACATGGATGTGTTTTTTAAAGGCCGCGGCTGCTTCTTCAAAATAGGCTTCCTTCTCTTCCCGGTGGATGCCCGTCCGGCTGGGAGACAGTTTTCCCGAAGCAACAGTGCCGCCGGAAAGCTCAATGGCATCCATCCCTGCATCCGCCAGCAGCTTTGCCGCGGCAAGAGAATCCTCTACCGTTAGTCCGTTTTCAATACAGTCTTCACTGTTGAGTTTGATTAAAACCGGAAACTTGCTGCCCACGGCCTTCCGGATGGCCGCCAGTATTTCCAGATGAATCCGGGTCCGGTTTTCAATGGGCCCGCCGTAGTAGTCATTGCGCCGGTTAAATGCCGGTGACAGAAACTGGCTGAGCAGGTAGCCGTGGCCTGAATGCATCTGCACCCCGTCAAAACCGGCTGCCTGTGCCCGTTCCGCGGCCCGGGCAAAGGCGGCAATCAGGGTTTGAATGTCGTCTTGGGTCAGTTCATGACAGGGGTCGCTGGAAAATCCGTCAATTTCTGAGGCCACCCAGGGCGGCTGACCGGTGAGGGCGCTCATGGCATAATGTCCGGCATGGGCGAGCTGGGCCACGATTTTGCCGCCGGCGTCATGGACCGCATCGGTCATGGCTTTTAATCCGCTGATCAGGTCATCTTTGTAAAGCCCCAGCTGCCATGGGCCGGCCTGACCTTCGGGGCTGACGTAAGCATGACCGGAAATGATCAGGCCCACGCCGCCGTTGGCAAGATCCGTCATGGTGCGGGTCAGTTTCGGGGTGACTGCACCGTCGTTTCCGGCCATGCCTTCCCATGTGGCGGACCGCACAAACCGGTTGGCCAGGGTCATTGTGTTTATTTGCGTGGTTTCAAACAGGTTGCTCATGTTGCGTGCGTCCTTTTTTTATGTTGCCATTTGAAGTCAAATTTTTTTTTGCAAAACCGTCTTGATTCATTTTTCTGGTTATCTGCTCAAATTAATGCTGTAATCTGCATAAAACCGGCAGCCATCGAAATCGGTATCGGGATCGAAATCGCTATCGAATCCGATCCCGATACCGATTTCGATCCCGATCCCGATAAAAACACGGCAGTTTAAGGGAAGCAGATAACCCTATTAATTTTTTTCACAATTGCTGCTTTTGCATTATTTGGCTGCTTTGTCCGGTTTATTCGGGGGCAGGACGGATAAATGGATCAAATTTTCAATCTGTTCCAGGGCATTCATCATATAGGATTTTTTTCCGGTGATTTTAGAGAGAATGCTGCCGCCTTCGATCAATGCCATGGTGATATGGGCCATTTTTTCCGCATCCAGGCAGCCGTGAAATTCTTTGTTTTGTTTTCCCGCTTCAACCAGTGTGGAAATTTTTGTTTTTAATGCTTCAACGGCGTCCGCCGTCATCCGGCGCAAGGCCTGGTGGGTGTCGTCAGCTTCCGCGCCGGTGTTTAAAATCGGGCACCCGCCATATTCAATCATGGTTTTGTAGAGTTTTCGGTAAGCGCCGGGGATGGCAAGGAGTTTGTCAACGCAGGAGGATTTTTTTTCTATGGCCCGGTTCAGGTAGCTGGTGAGGTTATCCACATTGTACTGGAACACGCACACCGCCACTTCATTTTTGTCTTTGAAATTACCGTAAATACTGCCTTTGGTCAGTCCGGTGGCGGTTGTGAGATCGGACAGGGAGGTGCCGGCAATGCCTTTTTTATTAAAAATCGGCGCGGCTTTTTCAATAATGTGCCGGCGGGTGCGGTGGGCTTTGTTCTGATCTTTTTCATTCATGGCCCGAAATATACCGATCGGTATATTTTGAGTCAAGATTAAAAATTGAAACTGTATTATTTTAAAATTTCTGATAAAATTTAATTGATCGGACCAAATTGAAACCCCAAGACCAAATTTAAGAGGAACGCCATGGGCAGGGAAACAGACAAGGAAAAGGCGATGCTCGCATCTGTGTTAAATGCCATTGAAAACGGCATCTACGTCATTTCCCGGGATTTTACGGTAACCTATATGAACGACAAAATGGTTGAAATGTTCGGGCAGGGGCTCGGGCGAAAATGCTATGAGGTTATCAACAAAAGCAATGCCCTTTGCCCCTGGTGCCGCAGCGACCGGGTTTTTGCGGGAGAATCTTTTCATCGGGAGGTTTATATCCCAAAAGTTGACCGGACTTTTGAAATCACATCGTCGCCGTTTAAGGATCTGGACGGGGAAATTTTCAAGCTTGGCATTTATCATGATATTACCCGGCGCAAACAGCATGAAGCCCGGCTGAAATCTTCCGTGGAAGATTACCGCCGGATTTTTGAGCATGTGGCCGTCGGCGTCTACATCAGCACCAAGGAAGGAAAGTTTGTGGATGCCAATCAGGCCATGCTGGATATGCTCGGCTATTCCAGCAAAGAAGAATTTCTGCAGATAGACATCATTAAGGATTTGTACCTGTTTCCGGAGGACCGGCGCATGTTCCAGGAAATGATCGAACGCGACGGCCGGGTGGTGGACTATGAAGTTCAGTTCAAGCGGAAAGACGGCTCTCCGATTCCGGTGCTGATGACCAGCCATGTGCGGTACGACCATCAGGGAAACGTGATCGGATATGAAGGGATCAATGTGGACCAGACCCAGCGGTACCGGATGGAGCGAAAGCTCAGGGAGGCCCATGATTTCATGAACAAAATTGTTCAGAGTGCGCCCATTTCCATCATGGCGGCGGATCTGTCCGGCAATATCATCATATGGAACAAGGCCGCGGAAAGAACGCTGGGCTATACATCGGCCGAGGTCATCGGAAAAATGCACATCACCAAAGTTTATCCCGAGGGCCGGGCCTATGAGATTATGAAGGTGCTTCGCAGCACGGAAGAAGGGGGGCTGGGAGTCTTTCCGCCCCAGCCCGTGCTTTATGTGCGCCGGGACGGCAAGATTATCGAAGGGCATTTGTCTGCTGCCATGATTTATGATGATGACGGCAATGAAGCCGCAACCGTGGGGTCGTTTGTGGATCTGACCGAACGGATCGAAATGGAGCGGGCGCTCAGCAAAACCCAGGAGCAGCTCCTGCAGTCTGAAAAACTGGCAGCCATGGGCCGGCTTACCTCCCAGGTGGCCCACGAACTCAACAATCCCCTGTACGGGATTATGAATACCCTGGAGCTTTTGAAAACCGAAATTCCGCGGGAAAACAAGCGCCGCAAGCTCCTGGACATGTCGCTTTCCGAAATTGTCCGGCTGGCGGATATGCTGAAAAAAATGCTGTCATTTTCCAAGCCGGAGCAGGAAATCAAGCGGCCGGTCAATGTGGTCACCATTGTGGATGAAATCCTCATGCTTCATGAAAAGCAGCTTCAGGAGCACAGCATCAAAATCAAGACAGACTATGCCGAAAAACTGGAAGATGTCTATGCGTCAACCAACCAGCTGCGCCAGGTGTTTCTGAATATGGTCTCCAACGCCAGGGACGCCATGCCCGAAGGCGGCACATTAACGGTCCGGATTTATGCCAAAGCCGGGTTTGTCACCATCGAGTTTGCCGACACCGGTGTGGGCATTGCCAAAGATAACCTGGATAAGATTTTTGACTCTTTTTTCACCACCAAATCCAGCGTCAAGGGGGTCGGTCTGGGGTTGTCCGTCTGTTACGGCTTTATAAAAGACCACGGCGGCGACATCAAAGTCGACAGTCGTCAGGGAGAGGGCACCACTTTTCGGATTTTACTGCCGGTCGAATCATCTTCAAAGGTCTTTCCAAAAAAATCGGACAAACCTTCAATCAACATATAGTGGTCTGTTGAAATGAAGAATGCTGATTTGGCTTATCGACAAGGTGCATTTTGAAAAATTTCAGGAATACTGTCATTTTTAACAATTCATAGCAGCAGAAAAATTTTTTCCGAAATGGTAGACTGAAAATGACAATCCAAGGTTTATCGTCTTTCTTCTCCCCGAGGACTGTAGCCACAAGTCTATTGTCGACTCTTTGATATTTTTTTATAACATAAATTATTTCAGGAGTGGATGAATCCGGGTATTGGATCTGCTATGAAGAAAAAAAGTTGACATCATGGGAATTTTGTATTACGATACGTAATACGGAGGTGATAAAATGATTACATTAAGACTTGATCCAAAAATTGAGCAAGATGTCAATAATACAGCAAAAAATCTTGGGATTACTAAGTCTGAGCTGATTCGAAAGAGCATACTTGAATATCTTAATAAGCTTGATACGGCAAACGCATGGGAGGTTGGTCAGGACCTATTCGGTAAATACTCAAGTGGTCTTAATAACCTGTCAACTGAACGAAAAGAGATTGTAAAGGAAAAAATCAGGGCTAAAAGAAAATGAAAAAAATTCTAATAGACTCTGGTCCGTTAATAGCCTTGTTTGATTCATCAGACAAGTATCACCAAGAAGCCCTTAATTTCATAAAAACAAATAAATACCCTTTGGTTACAACTCTTGCATCGATTACAGAAACTCTTCATTTATTGGATTTTAATCGAAATGCGCAGATAGATTTCCTGGATTGGGTGCATAGGGGCGCAGTCGAAATACATAATATTGAAAACCGAGATTTTGATAGGTTAAGAGAGCTAACGGAAAAATATCGTGACTTACCAATGGATTTTGCCGATTCATGTCTTGTGTATCTGGCCGAGAAACTCAATCTGAATACCATTGCTACAATAGATCGAGACTTCACAATATATCGTATTCAGGGGAGAAGAAAATTCAAAATAATTCTATCCTAAAACGATCAGTTCCAAAATCTTTCCAAGTCTACACAAAAACAGCCGAATTTTTTGTCTGACTGTTTTTAAATGATTCAACCAAGCGTGATAAAAACGCTATATTTTTGAATCATTGATATTCAGTAGACTTGATTCGCTAATCATTGGGTATCAATGGGTGGGACAATGATTGAAATCTATGCGCGATGGCCACAATAAATAAATGAAATCATATATACGACCTCAAAATATTACAGATTGGATTGTTGCCATTGGGCTGCTCTTTTCAGTCGTCATTTATGTTTTCAGGCGAGTTCTAATTTTTTCTAATCCCGATTATGATTTTTTACCTCTATTTGATCGTTTAATGATATTTGATAATTTTGAAATGATCGGAATAGGAATAGGAACATGTGCTATGACTATTTCAGGAATTCAAAAATTAAGGATACCGGCATTAAAGCAAAAAGGGATATCCTATATAACTAACGGAGTTTTTGGTATAATTATTCTGATCGGATTGAATTTACTTGTCTCATTTTTATTACCTAATCTTGTCCAAAAATTGATGATATCAGACAAAGTGCTGGTTCAGATTGAATCGAGATCAAATAAAGAAAATATACGACCTGATCTTAAAAACCAATTGAGAAAAATTGGTGCTGAAGTTAATTATTTGAAGACAGGAACTGTTACAACATACCTTAATGATAGCGATGAAATTATCGAATATAAGCCGACTTTCAAAACTTCAAAAATTAGAAAAAGTATTGAAATAATAATGAATGCATCTTCAAGGGCTCAGGCATGGTCAATAATCTGGGGTGCAGTCTTAATTGCCTCGTTGCTTATTGGCTTTATGATTGACAGGTATAAAATAGCAAATCAAGTTAAAGTGCCATAACCATAAGTTTCTGGAAGGCTCGATCCTCTCGCCGCGAACCCGGCGTTCCTAGGACTGCGTGATACTCGCGACAGTATTGTGGCCACTTGAAAATTACGCACCATACAAATGACAGTCATAGGCTTTCATGATTCAATGGCTTTGTTTTTTGGAAGGATGAAGGGATTTGCATGGGTCTGTATTGGCATTCTAATAATTATCGGATTTGTTAAATATTTCACTAATGAAGTCATCTCTCGCTGCCATATTAATTTTTATAATTCTTTTTATGGTATTTATGTTTTATAGCCTGACATACCATGAAAGTATGATGCGCATGAAAAGAATTGCTAAGTTGGATTTCAAAGGGATACCCAAGTGGGAGTTGTTTTTTTGCGTTCTGGTCTCAGGGGTACTATCGATTATATTATCAATCTCGTTATTTTAATGAGCTGCCAAAAGTGCTCACCTCCAAACTCAATCCATCCACTGAAGAATAGCCATGCGGCACTTCAGATAAAATCAGACAGCCACAATATATAGCGGTTTTCGTTGTTATTATTTTTGGTGTTTTTAGAAATCATATAAAAATTCCGTCCATTGTATTTTTCTGGTTCTTTTTTCAGCGGCTTGGATGCTCTGGCGAATATTTTGGCGGATATTCTGACGAATGTGGATGATCCCATGCCTGCTCACAGATTTCCCGGCAAATGGGGTAAGAAAATCCTCTGCGGCTTAAAAAATCGCCCATTTTTTTGATAAACTCATATTTTTCAAGGGTTTTCATCCGGCGGAGCTTCGGGGCCGCGGCTTTCCAGGCAAGACGTCTCTCATCAAGGTGGGCCAGCGATTCTATGATGATTTCTTCTTTGATCCCTTTCTGCCGCAGTTCTGCTGTCAGCGCATAGCGGCCTTTCGGTTTCAGGCGGTTCCGGTTTTCAATCCACAGGCGCGCAAATTCAGGATCATTGAGATAGTTGAAGGATTCCAGCCGGGCAATGGTCTCTTTGACAACCGCTTGGGGAAAGCCTTTGTCATTGAGATAACATTCCACTTCCATTCGGCTGCGGGGCCGGAAATTGAGGAAATAAATGGCCCGCTGAAACGCCCGGTCCGGCGCATCCAGATGTTTCAGGCGGTCGGCTTCAGTCGGGGACAGTGAATCGCCGCACGTCAGTTGAAGGGCAAGCTCCCGGGACAGGGAAAATGCATAGTCGCCGTTAATAAAAATGTTAAACCGGTCCGGGATTTTTTTTTGACAAGTGATGGCGGTAATGACATCCGGCATGGCAGATTTTGCGCAATTCCGGTTTTTATGGCCCGGATGGGGGAATCTGTTCAGGCAGGGGCGGGGCGCCTGAATTTTTTCGGTCGGCCGGATTTTCGGCGATATTGCTGACCAGATTTTCGGACAAGTCGTCCGGCAGGTCGTCGCCGGGCTTGATGTTGGCAATTTCATTCAAGGCTTTCCGGATATCCCGGGTGCCCTGGATAAAAATATGGTGAACCGTATTGTACTGCTGCCGAACAGCGGACAGGGAAAATTTGCCATTGGTTTTTTTAAGATACCGGAACGCCAGATTTTTAACGGCCAGCCAGCTGTCCCGGCGGGTCTGGGTGTCCAGTGAGATGAGGCGGTCCATGTTTTTCAGATAATTGCGGTGAAAAACCGATTTGAGATACCGCATGGGCCCTATGATCCAGAAAATCATAAACAAAATGGCCGCGCCGGCTCCGGCTCCCATGGCCATGGGATCGTACAATCCGCCCAGAATACCGGCGGAGGCCCCGGCCACCACGGCGGCCATACCGGCGATCAGGCTCACCAGCAGACCAATGGCGCTGCAGCGAAAGGTGAAACGCTTAAGGCGTTTTCGATACGTGTAAAGGGCTTCAAGAAGGTGATCCAGGCGCTCGGCATGGGTTTCAACAAAAGCGGCCAGGTTGTCCAGGCGGTAGCGGGGCGCCTCCAGGACCGCGTTTTTTAATTTCTGGCGCTGGTTTTCAAGATTGGAGAGAAACCCCTGATGGTCTTCGCAGGGCACCGTGTTTTTGGCGGCCCGGGAGGAATAGGTCAGGAGAATGGTGGGGATGTCTTTGCGCCCGGTGATCTGGGACAGGTTCCAGCACAGGGTGCCGTAAACCTGCAGGAGATCCGTGAGGGACGCGCATTCGTCAATCCGGTTCAGCACAAACAGGACCCGGTCCTCAAAGGTTCGGGTGGTAATGGTTTCTCTGACACTGGTATGGGATTCCCGCACCGTGCCGGCTTTGTGGGGATCGAACAGCACCAGCACCAGGTCTGCCAGCTGGGAGAGATCCCCGATGACTTCCTGGTAATTATATCCCCGGTCCCGTTCCGTAATGCTGTCCAGCATGCCCGGGGTGTCAATGAGGGCAAGGTTTTTTAAAAACGGAGAATTGACTTTTTTGAGCCGGAAATGGGCCGCGAACCGCTGGCCGTGTTTTTTCAGGATTTCAAAAGGATAGTCCGGATCATTTAAGAGAAATTTGCCGTCCCGCTCCTGGGTGACGTGCACCGGGTCGGTGCTTTCGGTTTCATCATCATAGGTGATAATGGTAAAGGAATCATCCGTGGGAGCCTGGCCCACAGCCTGAATGTCTGCGCCGAGAAATTCGTTGATCAGGGTGGATTTTCCAGAGGAATAATTGCCAAGGATGAGCACCATGGGCCGCCATTTGATGGTCGATTCCAGTGATACGTCGCTGTAGCCGTATGCTTTGGCCACAGGGGTCAGGTTTTCCCTGACCATGGCCACCATTTCCGCCCGAAGGGAGTTGATATAATTTTCGCGGTACATATTTTCTCCTGTGAAAATCCGGATCCGGTCCCGAAAAAAGCCCCGACAAAAGCCCAGACAAAAAAAGGGTCATGCGGTCACCTGTTTGGGGCACCAGGTCGTCCGCAAATCAAATTCATTTATCCTTAACAACAAAAACAATTCAGGTCAAGGCAGGGCGCTGTTCAGGCAGGATAAATGGGTTCTGTTGCGGCATTTTTTATTCAATGTTCAATCTTCCGGCCCGGTTGCCGCTGCCAGCCATTTTTTTACTTTTTCAAGCAGTTCCTGGGGTTTGACCGGTTTGGAAATATAATCATTCATGCCCGCATCCAGACATTTTTTTCTGTCTTCCGCCATTGCCCCGGCCGTCAGGGCAATAATGGGGATGTCCGCGCGGATGCTGCCGGTTTTGGAGGACCGGATATGCCGTGTGGCATCATATCCCCCCATTTCAGGCATTAAAATATCCATGAGTACAAGATCAAATGTCCGGGTCTCCAGTGTGGCAATGGCCTCAACCCCGTTTGCGGCAATTTCCACTTCGTATCCCTGTTTGGTCAGAATTTTCCCGGTCACCATCTGGTTGACCCGGTTGTCTTCCACGATCAGGATGGACACGGACCGGCCGTGGGCATGGCCGGTTTTTGGGTCATCAGGAGCGGGCAGAAGCTCCTGGTGCTGATCAGCGCAGGGAAGACACAATTGCACAAGACAGTGATGCAGCGCATCCCGTCTTACCGGCGTGGTGAGATAGCTGGAAATGAAGTTGCGGATGGCGGCATGTTGATTTGTTTTTTCCCTTTTCTGGGTCAGCTGGATGATTTTTGGCTTGTCTGCTGCTGTTGTGACAGCCGTGACGGCGCCGCACAAGTCAGCGGTGGTTTTTTCCGGCAGCTGCTCATCTATGATCATCACGTGAAACGGTTTGCCAACTTCCCGGGCCGCTGCCAGTTTTTTCATGGCGGCCGCGGCAGATGAAACGAGAACATGGCGGATGGCTAAAGTTTTCAGAATTTCAGTAATTTCCCGGCAATGGAGCGTAACCGGGCAGACCACGAGAATGTCTACTCCCCCCAGCACATCGGGCAATTTTTCCCAGGCCGCCGGCGGGGTATCGTCTTTTTCAAACACGGCGGTAAACCAGAAGGCGGCACCTTTGCCTTCCGTGGTCTCCACGCCGATGGTGCCGTTCATCAGTTCCGCGATTTTTTTGCTGATGGCCAGTCCCAGGCCGGTGCCGCCGTGGTTCCGGCGGGTGACGTCTTCCAGCTGGGAAAATGAGCGAAACAACCGGTCGATGTCTGATTTTGGAATTCCGGGGCCGGTATCCGTCACCTGAAATTGAACCGTGACGTTTTTCCCCCGGGATTGCTTGACATCCGCGGTAATGGAAACACTGCCCTTTTCTGTAAATTTAATGGCATTGCCGGCCAGGTTCAGCAGCACCTGCCGAAGCCGGCCGGGATCGCCGATCACTGCCGGCGGCATCTCATGGCTGACAATGCAGGTGAAATCAAGTCCTTTTTCAACGGCTTTGATGGAAAGCAGTTCGGCAATGGCTTCCACCGCGGTGCGCGGATCAAAGGAAACCGGATTCAGGCGGAATTTGCCGGCTTCGATTTTGGAGAAATCCAGCACATCATTGATAATGGACAGCAGGGCATTGGCGCTGCTTTTGATGGTGGCGGCGTATTCCCGCTGCTCAGGCGACAGACGGGTATCCAGCAGCAGATCGGTCATGCCGATGATGCCGTTCATGGGAGTACGGATTTCATGGCTCATGCTGGCCAGAAATTCGCTTTTTGCCTGGCTGGCGGCCTCGGCCATGATTTTGGCCCGGGACAATTGCTGCTGGGTGTGTAAAATTTCCTGGTTGGCCTGTTCCAGCTCGGCATTGCGCTGGACCGCGTTTTCATAGGTGGAAAACAAAAGATCAATAATCTGATAGGGATTATTCCGTATTTTGTGGATTTTCCCCTTGAAAACAACTTCAATTCCATTATCCGATCCTGTCTGCCGGCGATGTTCCGTATTCTGGATAATGGTCCGCAGCCGGTCAATCAGGATGTTTTCGCTGTAAGGCTTGGTGACAAAGCTGTCCGCGCCGCAGGAGAGGGCGTTAAACACATCTTCCGTGTCCGACAGGCTGGTCAGCAGCACCACCGGGATCTGGTTCAGGTGGGGCCGGGTTTTGATTTTCCGGCAGAGATCATATCCGTTCATCTTCGGCATAATGATGTCGCTGATGATCATATCCGGCTTTTGGGTTTCAAGCCAGGCCAGGGCCGCGGCGCCGTCATGCTGCACTGTCACGGAGAATCCGTTCTGCGCCAGAATTTTTTCCAGCCGAAGGGCCTGGGTGATGCTGTCCTCAACCGCCAGGATGTGATAGTCCGATGCTGTCATTTTTAGGACACCGTTTGGTTAGAGCCTGATTCTGTTTTTGATTATTTCAGTCCAAAAAATATTGAAAAACCGTGTTGCCGTCAATGGGATTTCAAAGGCTGGGGCCGGCTTTCCCGGGCCGCCTTGTTGAGAAATACCGTGATGTCCGAAGGCGGCAGTTTAAACGAATGCGCGTTCAGCTTGATTGCCTCCCCCGGCATCCCGAACACCACGGCGGTTTCCGCGTCCTGCACCAGGGTGATGGCCCCCTGGTCTTTCATTTCCTTGAGCCCGGCGGCCCCGTCGTTTCCCATGCCTGTGAGCAGCACGCCAATCGCATTTTTTTTGTAAATCGACGCCACCGATGAAAACAAATAAGAAATGGGCCGCTTGAACCGTTCCTGGGGGTTGATCCGGAAAATCCGGAACGTGCGGGACGGTGAGATGGTGATATAATGATTTTCCGGTGCAAAATAAACATGGCCGTTTTTTACCGATTCCCCGGTTTTGGGGATGGTCAGGGTCAGGTGGGTGCTGTGGGAGAGCCATTCCACCATGCCTTCGAGAAATCCTTCGGCAATGTGCTGGACAATTACCATGGGAATGGCAAAGGCCGGATCCAGTTGCGAGAGAATGGTCTGAAGCACCGGCGGCCCCCCTGTAGAGGCGCCGATGGCAATGAGCCGGCTGGAGGATGCCGGCCGGATCAGCTGCCGGACAGCCGCGGTCGTTCCGGCCGGGGCGATTTTTTGTTTAAGCCGGCGGACCACCTTGACTTCCGCCATCAACTGAAGGGTGCGCAGCAGTTTTTCCGCCAGGGGTGCGAAATCAGGATGCCCCATTCCCGGGGGTTTCTGAGAAACTGCCACGGCCCCGGCTTTCATGGCCTTAAAAATGTTTTCCGTCTGTTCCGGCGCCACCAGGGTAGAATGGATAATAATGGGCACCGGGTGGGTTTCCATGATGGCCCGGGTGGCTTCATACCCGTTCATGCCGGGCATCTGAAGATCCATGATGATGACATCCGGACGGGCAGTGGCGGCTTTTTCCACGGCATCCTTGCCGTTTGCGGCTTCTCCGGCCACCTGGAACCGGGGATCGGCATCTATGATCTGTTTGAGAAATTCCCGGGTGGTGTAGGAATCATCAACAATTAAAACACGGATCATAGGGTAGTTCCGACGCATTGGTTGCGGCCCCGGTCCTTTGCCTGATAAAGGCACTGGTCTGCGGCCCGGATCAGGTCATCGGTTGTCATCCAGGATTGGTCGATTTCCGGATCCAGCGCTGCAACGCCGAAACTGACGGTGATCCGGATGTCCTGGTCCCCGACGCGGGTGCCCAGATCCCGCACGCTGGTACGAAATCGCTCTGCCGCGGCCATTCCCCCTTTCAAGTCGGTTTCCGGCAGCACGATAATAAATTCCTCACCTCCGTATCGTGCCATCCAGTCCAGATCTTTTCGCAGAGAATCGTTGATCAGGGTGACAAAGGACTGAAGCACCTGGTCGCCGACCTGGTGGCCGAAACGGTCGTTGATGCGTTTGAAATGATCGATATCCCCGATCATAATGGTCAGGCGCTGATGATAGCGCACCGCCCGTTTAAATGCTTTGGGCAGGTTTTCGTTCAGATATCCCCGGTTGAATACCTGGGTCAGGGGGTCGGTGATGGACAGCAGGGCAATTTCCTTGTTGCGCTGCTTTAGAGACGCCTCCAGGCGGATCACCCGTTCGGCCGTGGTGAGCCGCGCAATGAGTTCCGCGTCATCCACGGGCTTGGTAAGATAATCGTCGGCCCCGGCTTCCAGGCCTTCAATAATATCATTTTTGGAGTCTTTGGCGGTTAACAGAATAATATAGAGATAATTGCCGAAATCATGTTTTCGGATGGCCCGGCACAATTCCGATCCGTCCATTTCCGGCATGATCCAGTCCGATATGACAATGGAAGTCTGGCTGTTTAAGAGCATGTTCATGGCTTCCAGCCCGTTTTGCGCCACACGGACGTGGTACCCGTGACTTTCCAGCATCAGTTTGAATTTCAGGGCCTGGGTACGGCTGTCTTCCACCAGCAGGACTTCAATGTTGTTTTCCATGTATGCGTGTCGCTTCCTTCAGAAGTCAATGGGACTTTCCGGCTCAGGGATTAAAAAATTGAATCATCACCCTACAACAATCTTTTCAATACCTCAAGCAGATTGCTCTGGTCAAATTTGCTTTTTACAATATAGGCGTCCGCCCCGGCATCCACTCCCTGTTCCCGGTCCTCCCGGGAATCCAGGCTGGTCACCAGCACTACCGGCGTCCGGGTAAGGCGCTTGTCCGCCCGGATATTCCGGGTCAGATCAAATCCGTTCATTTTCGGCATTTCCACATCTGAAATCACCAGGTCGAAATCACCGGCCCTGAGCTGCTGGAGGCCGTCTTCTCCGTCAATGGCCGTGCTGACGCGATAGCCCGTGGCTTCCAGAATATTTTTCAGCAGGGTGCGCGAGGTAAAAGAATCCTCCACAACCAGAAGCGATTTGGGGGTTTCTTTTTTCTTTTGTTCGATTTCCTGGCTCAGGGGACGCCCCATGGATTTGCCGGCGGCCGTGGCGATGAGGTCGCCCACATTGAGAATCGGCACCACCCGGCCGTTGCCCAGAATGGTGGCGCCGCTGATATTGGGAACCTTTTTGAGCTGTTTGCCCAGGTTTTTGACCAGCACTTCCTGCTCACCGATGATATGGTCCACAATACAGGCAATGGTTTTTTCACTGCTGCTGAAAACTACCACGGGCAGGGTAATTTCTTTCCCGTTTTTTTCGTGCAGGGGGGTATGGGGCAGTCCCAGCAGGTCGGACAGGCTGACCAGGGAAATCGGGCGGTCATTAAAAGCAATAATCGATTGCTTTTCCGCTGACCGGATGTCTTCGGGCCGGATGCGGAGGGTATGGTCAATGTGGGCCACGGGCAGAATGAAATCACTTCCGGACGCCGATACCATTATTCCCCGGAAAGTGGACAGAGACACGGGCAGGGTGATGGTAAAGGTGGTGCCGCCGCCGGGGTCCGGGGTCACCCGGATCAGGCCGCTTAAGTTTTCAATGGTTTCCCCGACAATGGCCATGCCCAGGCCCCGGCCGGAGATTTCCGTGATCAGGGGGCTTGTGGAAATGCCGGATTGAAAAATCAGGGCAATGGTTTCATCGGCGGTGAGCCGGTCCGCGGTGCCCTGATCCAGCAGCCCGGCGGTGACGGCTTTTTCGCGGATTTTTTCAAGGTCCATGCCTTTGCCGTCATCCGTGATGGTGATTTCCACCTTGTTGCTTTCCGGCTGAGATACCTGAACCAGAATTTGTCCCCATTCGGATTTTTCTTTTTTCAAACGCTCTGCCGGCGGTTCAATGCCATGATCAATGGAGTTTCTGATGAGATGCAGCAGGGGGTCTTTTAAGTTTTCAAGAATTCGTTTGTCAATTTCAATGTCCCCGCCGGAAATCTCAAGGTCGGTTTTTTTGCCCAGATCCCGGGAAATTTCCCGCACCATTCGGGGCAGCAGGGAGAACAGGGTGGAAAAGGGCAGCAGGGAGGTCTTTTTGACTTCATAGAGCAGGTCATCCACCATGCCGCCCAGCCGGCGGCTGCTGTGATCCATGGTGGCGGCCATTTCCCTGAGCTGGTGATCCGTATCCCGGATCTGATCGTGATTGATGTCGTAAAGTTCAAAAAATTTTTTCAGGTTCCCCTGGGCCGGCAGCTGGTCCCGGATGTCCTGCAGTTCTTTTTTGGATTTTTCTGAAATTTTTTTCCAGTGATGAAGGGTTTTTGCGATGGTGTCGATTTTTTCAAGATGCTGATTCATAATTTGTTTAAGAATGATCAGCTCTTCGGTTTTTAAGAGCAGGGCATCGAGTTTTGCCGTTGAAATCCGGACCGTATCCATCAGCACGCTGCCGGCTGCCGGCCTGCCAGCATGGCTTTTCTCCTGCGGCGGCGGAATCGGCGGGGTCTGTGACATCTCTTGGGGAGCGGTTAAATCGGTTTCAGCAGCACCTGTTTCCGGGGCATTTGAAAGGGAAGGGGGAGCAGCGGTTTTCGGTTGTGTTTTTGGGGGATTTTGCGGCAGGGGTTCCATAGGCGCCGGCGCCGGCGCGCTCTTGCCTTCCCTGAAAAGAGATAACCGGGCGGCCAGGGCATCAATGGATGTTTCAATCTCCGCCCGGCCCGCGTCATCCTTTGAGAGATAGGTTTCAATGACCCCCACACAGGTGTGCAGGGTGTCAAAAATTTCCGGGGAAAAACCGACAGATGCCTGTTTCAGGGCGCTGAACAGGCTTTCCATGGCCTGGCACAGGGTTTCCACCGGAATAATATTAACCGACCGGGCCGCTCCTTTCAGGCTGTGGGCTTCCCGGTACACGGTTTCCAGAATCGTGCCGCTGTCTTGTCCATCTGTATCCTTTTCCAGGGCCGTCAGGCTGGCAAACATGCTGGCGATCCGTTCCTGGGCCTCAATTTTAAAGGCTTCAAGCAGCTGCTGATGTAACTCCTCTTGATTCATGTCTCCGGCCTGAACTTAAATTTTATAACTGGCGGTAAAGGATTTCAGTGCCTGGGCCATTTCTTCCAGCCCTCTGATGGCATCTTCCAGCTGTTTTACCCCATCCAGGTTCTGCTGGGTGGCGTCGTTTATGCTTTCCATGGCCTGGGACAGCTGGTCCATGCCGGAAAGCTGCTGCTGATTGGACGCGGTAATTTGCATGGCCGCTTCAGCGGATTCAGTGACCCGATTGGAGAGCCGGTCAATGGCGTCGCCGGCCTGTTCTGAGAGTTCCACTGCCTCGGCAACGGTTTTGGTGCCCCGTTCCGTGGCCATGACCGCCGTGCTGGTGGCCTTCTGGATATCTCCTAAAATTTCTCTCACCTGGTTGGTGGCTTCCTTGGACTGATTGGCCAGGGTTTTTACCTCCTGGGCCACCACGGCAAAGCCTTTGCCGTGTTCACCGGCTTTTGCCGCTTCAATGGCCGCGTTAACGGACAGGATATTGGACTGGTCCGCAATATCAGAGACGGTATTGATGATGTCTTCAATGCTTTTGGTCTGGGAGCTCAGTTTTACCGTGCTCTCGGCGATATGGTTCATTTCTTTGCGGATGCGCTCAATACCGATCATGGTGTTTTCCGTGGCCTGTTTTCCGGCCAGGGAAATCCGGGTGGTGGAATCCGCACTTTGGGCAACGTATTCGGCTTTTTCACTGGCCAGTTGAGAAGTCTGCTTGACTTCTTCGGCCGTGGTGGTGACTTCGCTGATGGAGCTGGAGGTTTCCGACGCGCTGGTGGCAAGCTGGGACGCGGTGGTGGAGATGCGGCTGATGGCATCTAAAAGCAGGTTGGTGGATTCCAGAAGATTTTTCATCTGCCGCCGGAATTTTTTGCTGCCGTCATTAAATGTCCTTAGCAGCAGGCCGACTTCATCCTTCCGGTTGGGATGGGTCAGGGGCACTTCCGTGGTAAAGTCACCGTCATTAAGCCGTACGATATGGTAGGAGAGTTCATTGATGGGCCGGGACAGCATTCGAGACTGGATGAATCCCACAATTCCCACAAGGACAATCAGGACCCCCATGCCCCAGTAGGTGTTCATTTTCAGTTTTTCGAGCAGGCCAAAAGCTTCCGTTTCCGCAATTTCCGTAATAATGGCCCAGTCAAAATCCGTGCCGATGCGCCGGGGCAGATCCAGGTGGGCGTAGGCGCTCAGCACATCAACATTCCGGTAGTTCTTGCCGGCGGCCAAACCGGATGGATGCTTGAATGCCTGACGGGCGCTGATGGTATCCACTTTTTGGCGCAATATGGTATTGTTGTCCAGAAAACGCGAATTGGAGCGGAGCAGATAATCCGGCCCCACAATATAAGTGTCGCCGGAGGCCCGCATGCCGGTCTCGCCGGCGATTAACACGTTCAGGCGGGCCGCGGTGATCTGGGAAATGAGCACCGCCCCCATTTCACCGATGTCCGTATAGACCGGCGCGCCCATAAACAGGGCCGGAGGAGCGTTTTCCTGGTAGCTGACAATATCGGTCATGGTTGCGGTTTCCGTTTTCATGATGGCCTCCCACAGGGGCCCGGTGGCATCACGGGTGACCACGGCCGCCTGGGTGTCGGCGGTGTATTCCGTATTGCCGGCCGCGGAATAGACGGTTTGGCCGTTTTTATCCACGAGCAGGATGTCGCTGTAGCCAAAGGCTTTCATATAATAATCGAACAGCGGACTCATTTCCTGGTAGGTTTTGTTGTTGAGCATATTCCGGATATGCTGGGTCCGGGAAAGCAGGGTCAGGTTTTTCATCCGGTCTTCCAGAAATTCCAGCACCTGGACTTTTTTAATGCTGTTAACAGATGAAAGATGGTTATAAACTTCTGTTTTCATGGCATCTCTGGCGAAAAGATACGTCAGAGTGCCCATGCCGATCAGGGGAATCAACCCCACGATCAGAAACTGGATGATCAGTTTCGCCATTATGCTTTTGGATATGGACCGGATTTTCATGCTTGCGTTTCCTCCTGCCGAGTCAGTGTCAATTAAAGCGTGATGCACATTTTTTTATCCGACAGCAGCTTTGCATCGTCTATAATAACGGTGCCGCCGGCGGTGATGCCTTTAAGGTAATCTGCCCGCACCCCGGAAAGGGTGGGCAGGGATTTCTGGATGCGGGTTTCCGGTATGTCCCGGATACCCAGAATGTCGTCTGCCAGGATACCGAATTCCATGTCATCAGAGGACAGAATAATGACCTGGGGAGACCGGACAGGGGCGTCATCCGTCAGATCGAAAAAAATTTTTAAATCCACCACGGAAATAATTTCTCCCCGCAAATTAAGAATCCCCCGGATAAAGTCCGGCACTCCGGGAATTTTGGTGATATCCGCCAACGGGTGAATGCCCCGGATCCGGCGCATTTCAAGGGCATAGGTTTCATGGGCCATACGGAAGACCACCACGGTGAGAACGGCTTCGGACCGGGAGGCATCCGCGGCCTGTCTGGCCAGTTGCTGTGCCCGTTCCGCCAGGATCGCGTCGCGGGTTGCCGGGTTGTTGTCAGGGAGTCGGGTCATATCAGTTCATCTGCATGGATTTCAGGGTTGCAAGCAGCCGGCCGGCGGTCATGCCTTCGGAAAACGGCAGCACCTCGTCCGGATCTTTCATTTCCAGGAGCATCATGGCATTCTGCATGCTTTTGCGGCTTTCAGGGATCATCTGGTTCTGGAGCTGCAGCATGCCTAAGGTGAAATGGGCCATGATAAACTCCGGATCAAGATAAATGGCCTGTTTCAGGGGTTTGATGGCGTCGTCAAGTTTCCGGGCCGTCTGCAGAATGGAGGAAAGCAGATAATAGATTTCCGGGTTCAGTTTTTCAGCCGCAATGGCTTGTTCACACCAGCCAATGGCCGGGTCAAGATCGCCCAGGTTGGCGTAGGCTTTTGCAAGCAGAATCATGGATTCGGTTTTCATCAGAAACGGCCGGTCATTATTTACCGCTTTGTCGCTGGATTGGGTTTTTGTGCTCAGGGCAGTTTCATTAAACAGGGGCAGCAGATGCTCCACGGCCTGGGCGTAATACCCCTGTTTATAGGCTGCCACGGCTTCCTGGTAGCGTTCATACCGGGAGGTGCCCGGCGGCAGGACCGCGGTTGTATCGGTAATGCGGCGGTTTAATTTTTCTGCGCAGGCCCTGGCCCCGGAGAAACGATCAATGCGCCGCGCCGGCGTCATGGGATGTTTTTTTACCGGCGCTTCCGGCGGCGGTTTGGGGTGATCTTCCGGTGCATATCGCGGAGGGCCTTTCCGGTGATACAGGGCGCTGGGAAACCGCACCGGTGAAAATTCCGGCAGGGAGACAAATCCGGATTCCGCCGGCCCGGTAATCAGCCAGCCGTTATCAATAATCATGCCGGAAAGGTTCCGGAGCACCCGGATTCTGTCCGCGTCGCTGAAGTACATGAGCACGTTGCAGCAGAGTACCACATCAATGGGGTCGTTGCAGTTGAGCAGGGGCGAATACGGCCCTTTTATCAGGTTAACCTGGTGGAAGCGCACCATGTTCCGGATGCGCGGCAAAAGTTTAAAATAATTCCCCGGGCCGGGAGTGAAATAGGTTTTGATGATTTTTTCAGGGGTACCCCGCAGGGACCAGGTGGAATAAATTCCGGTTTTTGCTTTTTCCAGGGCATTGGGATTGATGTCTGAGGCCACAATGGTGATGTCCCAGTCCTGAATCGCCGGAAACAGCTGATCCATCAGAATGGCGATGGAATAGGGCTCTTCTCCGGTGGCGCAGGCAGCGCTCCAGAAAATGATTTTTTTTTCATCCCGTTTCGGGTAGCGGGTAATGCCCCGGAGAATATGATCCTGGAGGATTTGAAAGAAATTTTTATCCCGGAGAAAATAGGTTTCTCCCACCGTGAGATGGGTGGTCAGCGCATCAATGATATGCCGGGACGGAGCCCCGTAAAGGCAGCGGATCAGATGATGGATGTCCGTGTTCAGATCCCGGATGGCGGCCGCGGTTCCTCTCTTCAGAAACCGCCATTTGTTTTCCGGAAAATACAATCCCGTGTGCAGGCTCACCAGGCGGCTTAATTCCGGGAGCATATGGGAGGGGAGCGCGGGGTTCATAGGGATGCGTCGATTTCTTCTACTGCTTCAGCGGCCCGCTGAAGCATGGTTTCGGAAAACAGCGAGGCGGCGTCGTAAATCAGAACCGTGACGCCGTTGCAGGCCGAGACGCCGGAGAGAAACTGTTCCATGCCCGGATAGATGTTCGCGGCCCGGGATACGGGGCGGGTTTCAAGTACCGCCACCGTTTTGACCGCATCCGCCATAAAGGCAATGGTATAACCGGAAATGTCGGCAATAATGATTCTGTCCCGGATGTCTGTCGGTTTTTCCGGCAGACCGAATTGCTTGCGGATGTTCATTACCGGAATAAAAACCCCTCCCATGTTCAGGATGCCGGTCATCAGTTCCGGCGCATCCGGCAGCTCCGTCAGCTGAACCGCGCGGATAACGGTTTTAACGCAATCTACGGGTAAAGCATAGGGCTGGTGGTCAAGGGTGAAAATGATAAAAGCAGTTTCTGTCATTTTTCCGTTTGTCAGCGCCATATCCGGTCGAGGGTTGTAAGTACAGGGTAAATTTTGTTAAGGATAGGTTATTGCATGGGTTTTTTCAAGTAAAACATTAATTTGTCCGGTGGTTGTCCGCTGGTTCCCTGTGGATTGTCTGTGGGGTATCTCTGTTTTCTCCGGGATGTATCTGTGGCCTTTTGGTTTTTGCGGTTGACATGCGGCCGGAAATTTAGGATTTAAGGTTCTGTGAAATGCAATTATTCCCCCAGGTGCCGATATCGGCTGAAAAGGGAAGACGGTGAAAATCCGTCGTGGTCCCGCCGCTGTGAGTGTGGACGAACATCGTTATGTGCATTCGGACAAACAGGGATGAAGAAACCGGGTGCAATCCTTAAGCTGTTACGGCTTAGGGATTTTTTTGTTTGTAGGGAAATCTGAAATTTGTCAGTAATGCAGTATACATTATCAATTAAATTGTTTTTTTGCTGCCTGGTTTTGGTTCTGGTTTTTGCCGGGGCATTGCCGGCAACCGGAAAAATGCTCACGGACCAGACCGGCCGGGTGGTGGATGTGCCGGAATGCCCCCGGCGGGTGGTGTCCCTTGCGCCGAGCATTACGGAAATCATCTATGCGCTGGAATGTGAAGACCGGCTGAAAGGGGCCACACTTTACAGCGATCATCCCGCCCCTGCCGGAGATTTGCCCAAAGTCGGCTCCTATGTGGCCCTGGATCTGGAAAAAATTGTTTCCCTGAATCCGGATTTGTGCATCGGCATTAAGGACGGCAATCCCAAAAAGACCGTTATGCGGCTCGAAACCCTGGGGATTCCCGTATATGCCGTAAATCCAAGAAGTATTGAAACCATCCGCACCACTGTTTTGGAGATCGGCGATCTGCTGGGGGCAGTGGAAAATGCCGCCGCACGGGTGGCGGAAATGGACGCCCGGATCGACCGGGTCCGTGCCCTTGCGGCACGCGCGGATTCCCGGCCCCTGGTGTTTTTTCAGATTGGGGTCTCTCCGATTGTGTCTGTGGGATCCGATACCTTTATTCACGAGCTCATTGAAACCGCCGGCGGCGTCAACATGGCGGCCCCTCACAGGGCGTATCCCCGGTATTCCACGGAAGAGGTCATTGTGGGCGCGCCCGAAGTCCTGATTATTACCTCCATGGCAAGGGAAAAGGTTTTTGATCAGGTCATGGCGAAATGGTGCAGATGGTCCGCTATTCCGGCGGTAAAAAACAACCGGATCCATCTGGTGGATTCTGACCTGTTTGACCGGCCCACCCTGCGGCTGCTCGACGGGCTGGAAACCCTGATATCGCTCATTCATCCGGAACTTGACGGCCACTCGGCAGACAGGGGCCCATAATGGCATCGGTATTAAAAAAAGCCGTTGCGGTTTCCAGCGGCATGATCGTGCTTCTGGCCGGGGTCATGCTCCTTGGCATCAGCCTGGGGTCGTCGGATGACGGCATCCTGTCGTTGACGGAAATTTTTTCCCGACTGACGGATCCCCAGAGTCTGTATTACACCATTGTCTGGGAAATCCGGTTTCCCCGGGTAGTGATCGCGGCCTTGATGGGGGCAGCCCTGTCTCTGGGCGGCTTGGTGTTTCAGGCCCTGCTGCGCAATCCCCTGGCGGAACCCTATATTCTCGGCATCTCCGGCGGGGCCGCCATCGGTGCCATTATCGGGATTTTATTGAGTTTTGCCCGGTTTCCCGGGGTCAGCCTGGCGGCGTTTGCCGGCGGTATGGCCACCCTGTTTCTGGTGCTGGTTATTTCTTCAGGCCGAACCATGATGAAAAAAGAATCCCTTCTGCTGTCCGGGGTGATGGTCAATGCTTTTTGTTCCGCTGTGATCATGTTTCTTATTTCCATGACCCAGGACGCCCGGATTCACAATATCATGTTCTGGCTCATGGGGGATTTGTCTGCGGGCGGGAAAAAAGAAGCCCTGATCATGGCCGGCATGATGGTGCCCTGTTTTATGGTCATTTTCTGGCGGGCCAATACCATGAACCTGCTGCTGATGGGCCGTGAAATGGCCCTTTCCATGGGGGTTAACGTCAGGTGGGTGTCGGTTACCCTTCTGGTGATCACGTCTTTTATGGTGAGTGTCACGGTCTGCTATTGCGGCCTGGTGGCGTTTGTAGGGCTGGTGATCCCGCATCTGCTGAGGCTTTTGTTCGGTGCGGATCACCGGGTGCTGGTGCCGGGGTGTATTTTTGGCGGGGGGGCCTATCTGGTGCTGTGTGATCTGCTGGCCCGCACCCTTCCTGGGCAGGGAGAAATGCCTGCCGGTGTGATCACGGCGCTGGTGGGTGCGCCGTTGTTTATTGTTCTGCTGAAAAGGACCCAGCCATGAGCCGGATTGCGGTGAATGCCAGCCGGCTGACCTATGCTTATGACGGCACCCGGGTGCTGGATCAGTTGTCTTTCAGTGTGCAGAAAGGGGAGATTTTTATTGTTATCGGCCCCAACGGTTCCGGCAAAACCACGCTCATGAAACTCATTGCGGGCCTGATCCGGCCCCTGGACGGAGTGCTTGAAATTGGCGGACACCCCATCGGCGCCATCCGGCGAAAATATCTGGCCCGGCAGATTGCCTTTGTGCCCCAGCAGGTGCCCACGGATTTTCCCTTTTCCGTGCAGGACGTGGTGCTGTTCGGTCGCGCCCCCCATCTGGGCACCTTTGGGCTGACATCTGTCCAGGACCATCGTCTGGCGGATCAGGCCATGGCCTTTACCGAAGTGAAACACCTGGCCGGCCGACGCCTGAATCAGCTCTCCGGCGGGGAATGTCAGCGGGTGTTTATTGCCCGGGCCATCTGCCAGAATCCGGATATTATTGTGCTGGATGAACCCACCGCGTCCCTTGATATCGCCCATCAGCTCCGGATTATGGACATGATGGAGAAAATGAAACAGGAGAAAAATATCACCGTGGTGATGGTCTCCCATGACGTGAATCTGGCCGCCATGTACGCGGATACCCTGATGCTGGTGAAAAGCGGGTGCCTGGTCCGGGTGGGGCCGCCGAAAACAGTGCTCACCTATGATATTCTGGAATCAGTTTACGGCTGCCCCCTGCTGGTGGATGAAAATCCCCTGGACAACCTGCCGCGGGTGACGCCGGTGCCGGGAAGATATATTAAGGAATTACGAATGACGAATGACGAATGACAAATCTCTCCCATCAAGCCCTGTACGTTCCGTGTCTTTGTCTTCTTCCGACCCTCAAATTTTATATCATTGTCCCCTTGCCGCTATTTTGCTATTTTCAATTATTTTACAAAAGGAAGATCGCCCTGAAATCATATTGATGAGGATAACGGATTATGACCGCAATCTCACGCCGTTTTTGCAAATCGATGACAAGCCGTTAAAGGAGATTTTCAGGAATTTATATTACCCGGAAAGTCCTTACGAGTTTTCCGTTTTATCGGCGGATATTCTGGGACAGGTGTGTGAACGATTTTTAGGCATGATAATCCGTCTCACACCGAGGCACCGGTATTAAAATAAGCAAGGTAGCATGAAATAATGATTTTATGGACTATTCAAAAATCAGAAGTTTGGGAACAGTTAAAAAAAACCGGTTTTATTTCCGGAGAAATTGATTACATTGAAAAATCCTGGGGTTCAAGTTATCGTTGGATGATAGAGAAGATGAAGGGCGTTGCATTGTTTTATATGCACACTAGTGGCGACATGATTATAAGTGCGTGGATCTATCCGTTCGTTACAGATTTTTATAAAAATTCCTAACAATGCCAATTTAACTGATCGAAAAAAGCAGAAGCCAATGAAGGAGACGTTACCAATTACAGCCATGTTGACCCAAAAAATCCATCAAACAAATGATATTGATATAAAATGGCTTTCAAAGGAACTGGTTGATTCAATATTGACACTTCCACTGAACATATGTACTGTATGTCTGTACATATAAACAGGAGGGACATATGGCCATACAAACCACATACACGCAAGCGCGAGCAAGCCTGGCCTCTTTAATGGATGAGGTTACCAGGAATCGGGAGATCGTTATTATTCAGCGGCGCGGGCAAGAAGATGTTGCCATGATAACCGCTGATGAGCTTGCCGGGGTGCTTGAAACAGCGCATCTTCTTCGGTCGCCGAAAAATGCAAAACGACTTTTAACGGCAATTAACCGGGTTAAAAAAGGCGAAGGCGTGCCACAAACCATTGATGACCTTCGTAGTGAGGTCGGTGTTGCGTAAAACCCCCCAAAAACGATCCAGTACCAAAATAAAAAGAGAATCAGTATTTCAACCGGAATTCAGAGAGGACTTAAAACATTGGGTTGAAACGGATCGAAAAACCGCACTTCGCATTTTTCAATTGATAGAATCGGTAATGCGTGATCCGTTTCAGGGCATTGGCAAGCCTGAACCGCTAAAATTTCTTGGATCGGGTGTTTGGTCCCGTCGAATCACACAGGAACACCGTCTTGTGTATGTGGTGGGTCATGACAGAATCGATTTTGTCCAGGCCCGGTATCATTACTGATATACGCGAACCGGCATGTTCAATACGACCACGGCCGGCCACGCCCGCGAATTTTAGACACGGATGTCGCGGATTAACGCGGATGTTGTCGGGACGGACGGGAGTGTCCGTTTGTGCCGGCAAACAGACGTTTCCAAATCGGGCGGACTAGCAGATCTGCCCCTGCAACGCAAGGCTTGAATATGAGCATACCCGACAGAATCAAAGAATTAATCGAAACCTTTGATAATAATTTGGCATCCTATAAAAAAGGGATGTACAACGAAACCCAGGTGCGCCTGGAATTCATCAATCCGTTTTTTGAAGCACTCGGCTGGGACGTGAACAACCGGCAGGGGTACGCGGAAAATTACAAAGACGTTATCCACGAAGATGCCATCAAGGTCGGGGGCGTGACCAAAGCACCGGATTATTGTTTTCGCGTCGGCGGCACCCGCAAGTTTTTTCTGGAAGCCAAAAAACCCTCTGTAAACATCAAAGACGACATTCATCCCGCGTTTCAGCTTCGCCGGTATGCCTGGAGCGCCAAGCTGCCCCTGTCCGTGCTCACGGATTTTGAGGAATTCGCGGTCTACGACTGCCGGATCAAGCCTGCCAAAACCGACAAGGTGTCCCATTCCCGCATCGCTTATTACCGGTACACCGATTATATCGATAAATGGCCGGAAATCAGCGGCATTTTTTCAAAACAGGCCGTATACAAAGGGTCGTTTGACCGGTATGTGGCATCCAGCAAGGTCAAAAAAGGCACCACGGAAGTAGATACCGCGTTTTTGCAGGAAATCGAGCGGTGGCGGGAGCTGCTGGCCCGCAACATTGCCTTGCGCAATTCCGGCCTCTCCCAAAGGGAGCTCAATTTCGCGGTCCAGCAGACCATTGACCGGATTATTTTTTTAAGAATCTGTGAGGACCGGGGCATTGAAAATTACGGAAGGCTTCAGGCCCTGAAAAACGGGGCCAATGTCTACCCTCGCCTGTTTGAACTCTTTAAAACGGCGGATGCCAGATACAATTCCGGCCTGTTTTATTTTAAGCCGGAAAAGGGCCGGCCGAACGCGGATTGCCTGAGTCCGGATCTGGCCATTGACGACCGGGTGCTCAAAGATATTTTTAAAAACCTCTATTATCCGGACAGCCCCTATGAATTTTCCGTGCTGCCGGCGGATATCCTGGGCCAGGTGTATGAAAATTTTTTGGGCAAAGTCATCTGTCTGACTCCGTCCCATCAGGCAAAAGTAGAAGAAAAGCCCGAGGTCCGTAAAGCCGGGGGCGTGCATTACACCCCTACCTATATTGTGGATTACATCGTGAAAAATACCGTGGGCAAGCTGGTACACGGCAAAAAACCTGGTCCCAGAGGCGGGGTGAGCAAATTGAAGATTCTGGACCCGGCCTGCGGGTCCGGTTCCTTTTTGATCGGTGCGTACCAGTTTTTGCTGGACTGGCACCTGGCCCAGTACGTGGCAGATGATCCGGAAAAATGGGCCAAAGGCAAAAATCCCCGGTTGTATCGGTCCGATAAGGGGGAATGGCGGCTTACCACGGACGAGCGCAAGCGGATTCTCATCAACAATATTTTCGGGGTGGATATCGATCCCCAGGCCGTGGAGGTCACCAAGCTGTCCCTTTTGCTGAAAGTGCTGGAAGGGGAAAACGGGCAGAGCATCCAGAAACAATTGGTGCTCTGGCAGGAACGGGTGCTTCCGGACCTGGAGAACAATATCAAGTGCGGCAATTCCCTGATCGGCCCGGATTATTATGAAATGATGAATGATGAAAGCGGAATGATGAACGAGGAAGAGAATTTTTTCCGCATCAACGCGTTTGACTGGAAATCGGAATTTGCTGAGATCATGGCGGACGGCGGGTTTGACGCGGTGATCGGCAATCCGCCTTATGTGAATGTTTCCGCAAAGGGTGAGCAAGCGTATTTTTCCCGAAAATACAGGTACCAGAATTATCAGCAGGACTTATACCTTTTATTTCTGGAACGATACGAATTCTTGATATCTCCAAAAGGAATGCTGGGTGTGATTGTTTCAAATACCTGGCTGCAATCTTTGTCATTTACAAATATACGGAAATATCTTTCAACAAGCTTTTGTTGGCGAAAAATTTTATTACTGCCCGAAAAGGTCTTTAAAGCCGTTGTTGATACGCATGTTCTGATTTTTCAAAAAAGCGAAGACGGAACATCTTACAATGAAATTGCCGTCGAAATAAGAAAAGAGGGAGCCTTTTCAGAACTGCACAAATTGAAACAGGCGGATATTCCGACCAACGGCGATGCGATAAACGTTATTTTTTCTCCGACACGTCAGGCGTTATTTAAAAAATTATCTGATAGATCAACCCATCTGGGTTCAGTTTGTAAAATTTTTAATGGGGTTAAACCATTTGAAAAAGGCAAAGGCAACCCGCCGCAAGACGCAAAAACAATGAAAGAAAAACCTTTTGTTCAGAAAGGTCAGGTTTCAGGGGATTCATGGCGTCCTTTATTGCGAGGGAGCTTGATCCAGAGATATACAAATTTATGGAACCATGATTACTGGATTCAATATGGTGAATGGCTGGCCGCGCCCAGGGACCCGAAAATTTTTGAAGCACCCTTAAAAATTGTCGTTCGTCAGACAGGGGACTCAATAATTGCCACGATGGTTGAGGCTGGTTTTATCATGAGAAATAATCTTCATATTATTCTGCCGCAAAATGAAAAATATGACCTTTATTTTATCATGGGTGTAATGAATTCAAAATTGACGGATTTTGTTTATTCATACATCAATCCGGAAAAAGGTGAGGCTTTAGCAGAAGTAAAGAAAAAACATGTTGAACAACTCATCATTCCCGAGAGTGATGAGGCTGATCAGAAAAAGATGATTGATCGTGTCGTTCAATTGATTGACTTGAACAACAATTTCAGGGAATCCAAAGCCCCTCAATCTCAAATCATGATAAAACGTCAGATCGACGCCCTGGACCGCCAAATCGATAATCTGGTGTATCAACTATACGGCCTGACGGACGAAGAAATCAAGATCGTGGAACAGGAGACATAGGACGGAAGACAGAATAATGGTTTTTTGACGCGGATGTCGCGGATTAACGCGGATGTCGCAGAGACCGCCACCGTGCCGGCCGTAAACCTGCAACTTGTAACCTGGAACCTGCAACCGTTTTCCCGCTCCCGCATTCGTCATTCGTCATTCAATTTTCAAATCCGCAATGGATTTTGTTTTTCCGCCTTCCTTTGCTGCCTTCCACTGCATCGCAAAGAGAAATATTTGATTATTGGGTGTAATGCGTATATTATAGGAATGTTGTTTATGAAAACCATGGAATGTGGTGGTGATCTCTTTGTCGGGTGATCATGTGCGATTGAGGCAAAATGTGAATATTTTCTTACAACTGACAAGGTTCTTATAAAAAAAGCAAAGCCTATAAAAGAAATCAACGTGTTGAGTCCATTGGCGTTTATTGCTTTGTTGGAGGAAAAATGAGAACAGATACAATCATCATGTACGAAGGCATGAAAGCCATTCGTGAGAAACTGGATATCGTTGAAACAGAAAAATTTATCAGTCTGATTTTAAGAGAAAATTTTGATTACACGCAATGGCAACAGAATCTTTGGGCCGATAAAACAGTTGATGAGATTTTTTATGCTGCAAAAGCTTATGGTGAAAAGCAGGCGGGTTCTTCTGATGCCAATGTCGAGAAAATCTGAAGCACTTAACAACAATTTGACAGGTTAATTAAACTGGGGCTGTTGGTTTTAGTCCAGTTGCTGCGTTAATGCGTTTTCGCGCAATCGGAAATAGCGAAAACGCATTTTCTTTGCCTCTGGATTATTCCAGGGGCGCATGTGGCGCCCGCCCCCTCTGATTTAAAAAATTTTCAGCCGTTCAATGAATTTCTGGCCGACCTGTCGTGGGCATGGCCCGCTCAGCAACCTGGAACCTGCAACCTGCAACCGGTTTTCATGGGAGAAGGGAGCAAATTGTTTGAGCGAAGCGAGTTTTTGATCCCGCCATGGAAACCGTTTGAGCGAGGAGAACTGTGTTGCAGGGCGGGTTTCTTTTGTTACGTTTCTTTGCCCGCCAAAGAAAAGTAACTAAAAAGTTCAATCAGGCCGCGGACTGCTTATCCATTTGCCAACCCGGAAAAACGAGGACCGCTGGATGGCATTTCAGGGCGGTTGCAAGAACTTTCGCCCTTTCAACACCCAGCTGAATCCGGTCATTCTCAATGGCGGAAATGGTTGATTGCGGTATCCCGGTTAACCGTGACAGGTCATCCTGGGAAAGTTCCTGTAACTCTCTGATTATTCTTACGGATTCTTCGACAGAGACATCAACGGTTTTTTTTGCTTTTGTAAAGTCAGTCATTTTATTTTTTCCTGTAATCATGAGGGGTAATATCGATCACCTGAACATACAGACGGTTTCTTTCTATTCTGTAAATAACCCGATATTGAAGACTTAACCTTGAAGACCGGAACCCTTTCCAACTTCCTTTCAATGATTCATCCCTCATCCCTCATCATTTTTTCCCGCCAGTTTCTCCAGGTTTGTCCTCGCAAACGCAATGGACGGGTCAATGCTTAAGGCAATCTGGTAGTAGGCAATGGCGTTTTCCGTATCCCCCATGTCCCGGTAGTTGGACGCGATATTGGCGTAATCAATGGCAGACGAAGGGTTGAGCGCGATGACTCTTTCAAAGCAGCGGATGGCCTGTTCGTGCTCTTTTCTCATAAACCGGCAGAATCCCATGAGATTATAGATATCCGTGCGTTCGTCGTCCGCGGCCGCGCCTTTTTCCAGTACATTCAAAGCAGATTCATAATCCCCCATATCTTTCAGGCACACCCCCATGTAGGAATAAACACTGGCCAGATCCTGAGGATGGGGATTGAGTTCCAGGGCCCGGACGAAATAACGGTAGGCGGCTTCCGGGTCTTCAAGGTTCAGGTGGGCCAGGCCTTGGTAAAACGGGACGTAATAGCTGCGGGGCAGGCGTTTTGCAATGTCTGCGAGTTTCCGGACCGCGACGGCCGGGGGATTGTTTTCAACGATCAGTTTGCAGGAGAACATGCCCACGCTGGTGGCCGCGGCCCGCTCCCGGAAATGGGCACCCGGGATCATGGTGTAAAACGCCGGGATTCCCAGCCGGGGATGGGTGGTGGCAACGGTAATCACCTCAAATCCGCGTTCGGAGAGCCGGGCCAGAGTGTTTTCCACTTCAACCCGGATATTGGCATCTGAAATATCCGGCAGGTCAAGGATGCTGACCTGTTGGTCCGGGTGGGTGATGTATCCGGCCGCTTCAAGGGTTCGGTACTTGGGCAGCCCGGAAGCCACAAAACAGGAGCCCGTGTTAAAATCCCCGCCCAGCTGGGCGGTTTCTGAAAGGGCCCGGCTGAAGGCTTTTTCCGGGTCTGGGCAGGTGCCGGCGGTCCAGACAATTTCGCTTTTTTCCGGAAAGGTGGACGGGTCCCAGGCCATGACCCCTACCGTGGGAATGCCCATGTCCAGGCTGAAATCCGATGCATAGAGCTGAATTTTGTTTTTGCCGTATTTTTTAATCATCTCCCGGACGACTGGATCTTTTGCGGAATCCAGAAGAATACCGGGCACCATTTTTTTCTCCCGGCACACAATCGCCGATACATGACGTTCCACAATTTCGCAGATTCCCTGGCACAGGGCTTCTTCAACACAATTGCCTGCGGACGTGCCGTTAAATTCATTGATGGCGAAAAACCAGTCAAAAGGCACCAGCATTTCCCGGCGGGTGGTCAGGTTAAAACCCGGGGTCCAGCGCAGGGGAAGGCTGGCAAAAATATCCCGGGCAATGGCGAGATCCGCTGACGTGTCGTGCACGGATCGGGCAATCATGTCAAAGGGCATGGCCCGATCTTTGAGATTGTTTAAGGTATCAACAATAAAGTTGTCCGGGGTTTCTGAAAAATGATAAAAACTGAACCGTTCCACCAGCTCCATGACCGCGCTGGTTTCTGCCTGCACCGGAGTGGCGCCTTTGCCCATTTGTTTGGCTGTGCCGGTGAGCCGGGCCGCGTCGCGGCCGCACACGCTGAAATAGACGGGAATGTCCAGCCGGCCGTTGTCGATGCGCACGGTATCTTTCAGAATATCAATATCCAGAAGCCTGAATTTTTCCCGCACCGTAGCAAGGGTCTGCTCCGGCGAGACCACTTTGTCCTGATCTCCGGTAAAGGTTTTGACTGCGTCTTTTAAAGTTATCGGGTATTTCATGATGTTTTTTAATTTTTGAGTTGGTAAGGGCTAAAAAACCCCCTCTGATGATTTTCTGCGCTGGTATTGTCTTGGTTTGTCGGGATCGCTATCGCTATCGGGATCGGGATCGATTTCGATCCCGATAGCGATCCCGATTTCGATTTTCAAGATTCAACCTGAAAAAAGGGGATAATCTGAAAAAAACCGGATCATCAGGCGGTAAAAAGCGCGGGGTCATACCCTTCCTTGTCCTGGTATTTTTCCGCCTGCTGCTTCATATAGCCATGATAGGCCAGAATATTAACGTCCAGGCCCGCGGCTTTCATGGCCTCCACCACATCGTTTTCCGCCGGGGGACAGCCTTTGACCTTGACGGCCTGGTTGATGTTCGGGTTGTCTTTGTTGGCCCGGATAATACAGTTTCCCAGAAGAACGGTCTTGTCATAGCCGGGCCGGGCCTGCATTTTTTTGCCGTTTAAGATTTCCACTTTGGGCAGGGGCTTGCCTTTGAAGGCGGACAGGGCCAGGATATTGCTCATATTGGCAATGGGCGAGCAGCCCGAGCATAGGGTGTCGTCATATTTGGGCAGGGCCACGCCGGTCACCCCCAGTTTGGCAAAAATGCCCGGGCCGGTGTTGTCTTCGGTCCAGGTCCAGTCCCATTTCAGGGGCTGGATATGGTCGTCGATTTTTTCTCCCTTGATTTCATAATCGCCCAAGTCGAAAGATTTACCGGTGCGTTCGGCATAATACTGAAAATGGGCAATGTCTGACCCATCATATCCCATGAGTTTCGCGCCGGCCAGATCCGCGGCCAGAATGTCTGTAGAGGCAATGATCAGATCTTTCCGGTACGCCTTTCCAAAATGCAGGGCCCCTTTTTCAAGGGCGTAAATGCCGTCAATGATGGTGAGGGCCGGTTTAACAAATTCCGCCACATGGGAAAAGGAAAATTCCAGCCCGGATTCCGGGTTGTGGCACTGGCGTTTGGATTTTTGTTTCAGGCATCCTTTGAGATTTTTCATGCCCAACGATACTTTTGTCTGGCCATGGGTTTTGAGCACGGGAAAATCAATGAAAAAATCGCATGCCACGGCTTCTTCGGCAATCAGCAGCTCCCGGTCTCCCTGATAGGTAAAAATTTTGCTGTTGCTTTTGTTGAAATCCACCAGTCTGACCCCGTATTTTTTTTCAAGGGCGGTGTATCCCAGTCCGGCAAAGGCCTCGGCAGTGCCAATGCCTTTTTTGATGACCACGGACCCTTCGCCAATGGTGATGTCGCTGCACCCAAAGTCTTTCAGGCAGATGATGAGATCCTCCACCAGCCGGGTGGTGGTGTAGACCCCGAAGGGCGCAATGGGAAACTGATCGTCCCATGCCACCAGGTTGGGCTTGATGACCACCCGGTCCGACGGTTTCAGGTTTTTAAATCCATGGCACAGTTCAACGGCCTTTTGCAGAGAGTCCGGACTGGATTCATATTTTTGAATGGAAACAGGTGCTGGCATATCTTTTCTCCCTAAGAATAAAATTGATAATTAAATAATGAAATCCGGTTTTGAAATTTCCATACCAGAGTTTTTTATAAAATGCCATGATTTGATGAACCTGCGCAGGGTAAATTTGTTCTACCCCCAAAGCCTATAACCATAGGTCTTTTGTCATATTGCAGGACGGCACGGTGGCCGCCCCTACGACGCGTGGAGACCTTGACCGGTTCGTAGGGCAGGCCACCGTGCCTGCCTTAAAAAAGGCAGAACAAATTTACCGTGTGAACCTGCGGCCGGGAAACCGGGATTCAAAAAAGAACGAGCGTTCGGTTTTTTATTGCAAGCCGGGGGCCTGCCTGTTAAGCTGTATTTTTTAAATTCATTTTTCAAATGATGGTTTCTGGTGATTCCCGTTATGGGAATTACCGAATAATTTTTTCAGGAGACACACAATGCCCAAAATATTTTTTCACGCGTTCATGAATCCCAGCTCCGTTGCCATTGTCGGCGCCAGCAACAATCCCATGAAAATGGGGACCATGCACGCTTTAAGCATTTTAAAAGACGGATTTCAGGGAAAATTTTTTCCGGTGCATCCCACTGAAGAGATGGTGCTGGGGCACAAGGCGTATAAATCCCCTCTGGATCTGCCCGAGGTGCCGGATCTGGCCATGTTTGTGCTGCCGGCAAGGTATCTGCTGAAAGTATTTGATGAATTCGGCCGGATCGGCACAAAATACGCCATTGTGATTACCGCCGGGTTCAAGGAAGCCGGAGACGCGGGCATTGCCCTGGAATCGGAATTAAAAGCCCTGGCTGAAAAACACCATATCCGGTTTGTGGGTCCCAACTGCATGGGCATTGTCAACCGCGACATCAACCTGAACACATCGGTATCGCCCATTACCGGGCCGGCCGGCCCCCTTGGCCTGATTTCCCAGAGCGGCACCTATGTGGCCCAGACCGTTGATTATCTTAAAAAACGGGGCATCCGCCTGGGCAAGGCCGTGAGCCTGGGCAATGAAGCAGATGTCAATATCATTGATGCCCTGGAATACATGGGAGCCGATCCGAACACCACGGCCATTGCCATGTACATTGAAGCGGTCCGGGATGTGCGGAGATTTCTGGCCGCAGCCCGGAAAATTACCCCGCACAAGCCGGTGATCGCCCAGTATATCGGCGGTTCCGAAGCCGGGGGCCGGGCCGGACTCAGCCATACCGGGGCCATGGCGGGCAAGGATTTTCTCTATGACGGACTGTTCCGGCAGGCCGGCATTATCCGGGTCCATTCCGTGGAGGACCTGTACGGCATTGGCTGGGCCCTGGCCACCCAGCCGCGCATCCGGGGCAACCGGATCGGGATCATCACCAATTCCGGCGGTCCCGGGTCTGCCATTGCCGATACCCTGGACAGCCTGGGCGGTGATGTGCCGTTGTTTTCCCAGGAACTGAAAAATAAAATCAAGCCCCTGATTCCGGAACATGCCCCCTGCGGCAATCCCGTGGATTTGACCTTTGCCCTGGACATGGACGTGATGACCCGGGACATTCCCGATCTGGTGATGAACTCCGGCGAAGTGGACGGTATTATCATGCACGGTGCCATGTCCACGGGATGGATAAAAACCGTATTTCCCCATCTTAAAGACCTTATGCCGGAAACCCGCCTGGAAGACCTGGTTGGCAAAATGACCAAAGACATAACGGAATCTGTCCGGATGCCCTTTAAAAACCATATGCCCATGACGGTGTCTGCATTTTTTGACCGGTCGGACCATTATACAAAAGCGTATGAAGACAATAATGTCCCCGTGTTTGACGCTCCGGAAAAAGCGGCCCGGGCCATGGCAACCCTGATAAAATACAAGGGCGTTCAGGACCGGGGACCGGCAGAGCTCTTTTCGGAGATTCCGGCAAATGATCACGCTGTGGAGATTCTGGCCCGGGCCGCGGCAGAAGGGCGGAAATCGTTGGATGAAGTTGAGGCCAAACAGATTCTGGCTGCCTATGGTGTGCCGGTGCCGGTGGAAAGATTGTGTTATACAGCGGATCAGGTGGCGCAGGCGGCAGCGGATATCGGGTTCCCGGTGGTGATAAAGGCCTGTGACCCGGCCATTCTTCACAAAACCGACCAGGGGCTGGTGCATGTGAACATCCGTGATGCCCGGGCTGCGGCAGCCTGTTTTGATGCCGTGCTGCAGGCGGCCGGCCGTTCGGTTCCGGTTCTGGTGGCCCAAATGATTCAGGGCCAGCGGGAATTTCTGGCCGGCATCACCTGGGACGCCCTGTTCGGCCATTGCGTGGCGTTTGGGGTCGGCGGTATTTTCACCGAAGCCTTAAACGACATCACCTACCGGGTGGCCCCCCTCAGCACGGCGGATGCCCGGGAGATGATATCGGACCTGCGCAGCCAGAAACTTCTGGCCGCCTACCGGGGAATGCCGGCAATGGACCTGGAGGCTCTGGCGGAAATTTTATCGGTGATCAGCCGGCTGCCGTTGATCCATCCGGAAATCCGGGAAATCGATATTAATCCCCTGCTCTGCGCCGGGACTGTGCCCGTGGCGGTGGATGCCCTGATTGTCATCAGATAGATTCCCTTTTCTTGACACATATAAAAAATTAGTCTAGATTTATTTTTGTTTAGAATTTTTATTTTTCTTAAAACAAACAATCTGAACCACTGCATGGGTCGTGTTTATGCCGGAAACTGGCGGTGAAAAAAAATTAAAAGCACGCATGAATGCGCTTAAAGAAGAAATTCAGCACCTGAAAAAATTAAATGCCGTGCTGCAGGCCGACAAACACCGGTTTGAAACCATTTTCAACAGCATGAAAGAGGTGTATTTTGAAGTGGACCTGAAAGGGGATCTGGTCTACTTCAATCCCGCCCTGTGCGCCCTGCTGGGATACGAACCGGAAGCGCTGACAGGAATGAACAACCGGCAATATGCCCCGCCGGATACGGCCAGGCGAATGTTCAGGATTTTTAACCGGATTTATGAAACCGGCGAACCGGCTGAAATTACGGACTATAAAATTTTGAACACCCACGGCGAGGTCCGGACCCTGGAGCTTTCCGCGTATCTGGTCAGGGATAATGCCGGTCATCCCGCGGGGTTTTGCGGCATCGGCCGGGATGTGACCGCGAAAATCGAGGCGGAAACAAAACTGCTGGAAAGCGAAGACCGGTTTCGGCGGCTCAATGAATTTTCCTTTTCCGGCATTTTTATTCACCAGAAGGGCATTGTCCGGGAATGCAACGGGGAGCTGTGCCGCATGACCGGGTACAACCGGGATGAAATCATCGGCACGGACGGCATCCGTTTCTGTGTGCCGGAATTTCGGAACCAGGTGGTAAAAAAAGTTCAGGCAGATGATGAACAGGCTTATGAAATCGCCATTCTTCGGAAAAACGGGGACCGCCTGCCTGTTGAAATTCATGCCAGAAATATACTTTACCACGGCTCCCGTGCCCGGGTGGTGGAGCTGCGGGATATATCCGCCTACCGGAAAACCGAAGAAGCCCTTAAAAAAAGCCGGCTCCGGTACCGGCAGTTGTACAATGAAGCCCACAAGGCGGAAGAGCTGTACCAGTCTCTGCTCAATTCTTCCGCGGATGCCATTATGCTGCTGGACCCGGATTTTCGAATCCAGTTTGTCAATCCCGCTTTTGTCCGTATTTTCGGGTGGACCCTTGCTGAAATGAAAAAGCACTATGATCAGTATGTGCCCAAACCCATGAAACAGCGGTTTACCGCACTGCTGGAAAAAACCATGGCCCAGGATCACCCCACCCACGGGTTTGAAACCCAGCGGTACACCAAAGACGGCCGGCTTCTGGATGTCAGTCTCAGCGCGTCGCGGTACCTGGATCATGCCGGGGATGTGGCCGGCATTCTGCTGATTCTCCGGGATATTACGGATATGAAGCGCTACCATTATCATATGGCCCAGGCCCAGAAAATGGAATCTTTAGGCACGCTGGCCGGGGGCATTGCCCATGATTTTAATAACCTGCTCATGGGAATCCAGGGCCGGCTGTCCCTGCTGCTGCTTCACAAAGACCTTCATTCCCCTGAATACAAACACCTTAAAGAGATGGAGGAATACATTTTCCGGGCCTCGGATTTGACCCGGCAGATGCTGGGCATTGCCCGAAGCGGCAAATACGAGGTGGTCCCCACGGATATCAATAACCTGATTCATACCCAGAATCAGCTTTTTGGCCGCACCCGCAAGGAAATCGTTATTCATGAGGCCTTTGCGGAGGACCTGCACACCGCTGAGGTAGATCAGCGCCAGATGGATCAGGTGCTGCTCAACATTTACGTGAATGCTTCCCATGCCATGCCCCGGGGCGGGGATTTGTATGTGCGGACCCAGAACCAGAAACTGGGGCCGGAAATGGCCGGGTCCTATGATGTGACCCCGGGTGATTATATCCGGGTTTCCATTACCGACACCGGCACGGGGATGGATAAAAACACGGCCAAACGGGTGTTTGAACCTTTTTTCTCCACCAAGGAAAGAGGGCGGGGCACGGGTTTGGGACTGGCCTCAGCCTATGGCATCATTAAAAATCATGACGGCTTTATCACGGTGTACAGTGAAAAAGGCAAAGGCACCACTTTTTCGATCTACCTTCCCGCCTCTTCCCGAACAGCGGAAAAAAAAGGAAAAGAAAGTGAAGCGGTCCAAAAAGGTTCCGGCACCATCCTGCTGGTGGATGATGAGGAAATTATTTTAAGCGTTGCCAAAGAAATGATTCAGGCCCTGGGATACCAGGTGCTGACGGCCCGGGGCGGAAAAGCGGCCGTTGAAACCTATGCGGCGGAAAAAGACCAAATTGATATGGTGGTGCTGGATCTGATCATGCCGGGAATGGGGGGCGGCGATGTGTTTGACCAGCTTAAACGCATCAATCCGGATGTCCGGGTGCTGCTTTCCAGCGGCTACAGCATGGACGGACAGGCATCCGCCATTCTCCGGCAGGGATGCCGGGGATTTATCCAGAAGCCCTTCAGTATTCAGGAATTGTCCCAGAAAATCAGCGAAATTTTGGCCGAAGACGCCCCCGCTTAGAAAAGATATTTTCAGGCAATCGTGCCATGCTTCTTGACCGGTTTCCCGTATGCTTGTTAAACAGCCCCTGATTGCCAATGAATATCTGGTAATGCGCAATGGCAGAAAATCCGCCCTGGCCCGCTATGACGGGGTAATGGCGCACTTGCGGCGGGTGGACAAAACCCCGGCTTATGGCATTCTGCCAAAAAATGCGGAACAGATATTTGCCCTTAACGCATTGATGGATCCAAGCATCCATCTTGTCAGTATTTCCGGAAAAGCCGGCACCGGAAAAACCCTGCTGGCACTGGCCGCAGCCCTTGAGAGGCGCCGGCAGTATCGTCAAATTTTAATGGCCCGTCCGATTGTGCCCTTAAGCAATAAGGACATGGGGTTTCTCCCCGGTGATATCCCGGCCAAGCTGGATCCTTACATGCAGCCCTTATATGACAACCTGGCGGTTATTCAAAATCAGTTTTCGGAAAATGACGCCCGGCACCAGAAAATCAGAGAAATGCTGGAAGAAGAAAAGCTTTTGATTTCCCCTTTGTCCTATATCCGGGGCCGGAGTCTGGTGAAAATCTTTTTTATCGTGGATGAAGCCCAGAACCTGACGCCGCATGAAGTCAAGACCATTATAACCCGGGCAGGAGAAGGAACCAAGGTGGTGTTCACCGGGGATGTGTTTCAGATTGACCATCCGTATCTTGACTGCCTTTCAAACGGCCTGAGTTATCTGATTGAAAAAATGCAGGGTCAGCACCTGTATGCCCATATTACCCTGGAAAAGGGAGAACGGTCCGAATTGGCGGATTTGGCCAGTGATCTCCTTTAATGTTCGGCAGATGACCGAAGTTGTTTGGTAATGAAGCAATGGGGAATGGGTAGAATAAGGTGTCTATGTTCAGGGTGTCAGGGAAAGCGATTCTGATACTCCACACTTGAAATCTGGAATTCTTATTATTGATTTGGCTCATGGGTTGCGGGTTTCCTGCGTGTTTTAGTTGAGTGCACCGATAATCGTTTCCGCCACTTTTTCCGCGGACCATCCAAACAGATCAGCCATCTCCACCCGGTCCAGAAACTTGTCCTGCCATACCATATTATTTTCCTGCACCAGATTTTTAATGTGTTCATGCTTGCCGCCCAGGGCCCGGACCTTGTCCGCCAGGGAGACCGCCGGGTTGAACGCGATATCCAGAAGCAGCAGAAATTCAATGATATGGGGCCGGGCCGGGTCCCCGGACATCAGCGGCACCACCAGAATGCTCCGGTCGTCTTTGCGGCCCTTGCCGATATAGACATTGCCCCGGCGGACAATGATTTTTTTGGTGCCTTTCAGGCGATTGTCCTGCTCGGCCCGGGACGGCATGGCAGCGGAGGAGCCGGTTTTTTCCATCAGTTCAATGGTGGTGTCATCCGTGGGGTCTCCCAGCAGGGAGATGCCGGCGATGCGGTACAGGGTGGTGCCGTTGATGCGGGCGATAATTTTCTGGAGATTTTTTAACACCAGAATGTTGCTGATGGTGAGCTGGGCCAGGGCAAACCCTTTTTCCGCCAGCAGGTCGAACAGCAGGCCTTCGGCTTTTTCTTCAATCCGGCTGGTGCCCACGGTAACGGTTTTGGCCTGATGCTTGATGGCGTCCACCGGCCGGGCCAGCCGGTTGATGGCATCGTTTAAGGTTTCAAACAGCTGGTTGAACATATTGGCCGCTGTTCCCTTGATGCCGAAATCCAGCTCAAAATCCGCCAGGGGCAGTTTTCCCCCCAGGTATTTCAGCAGCAGCAGCAGGTGGGTGGCGGTGGTGATCCCGATGACCGCGGAAATCTGGTGCTGGTCCTGGCGGCTGCGGAATTCATAGTAAAACCGGATAATGCGTTCCCGAAAGGACTGTTCAAGGGCGATTTCATAAATATCCAACCCTTCCGCGGCAAACCGGTCCATGGCACCGCGCAGGTCCCTGCGGAAATCATATAAAAACCGGGATCCGTCGTTGATGGCAAGGGCCGCATAATAGCCCCACAAATGGCCGGCCAGGGTGTTCAGCACCGGCGCGAAATGTTCGCTCACCAGGGGCACATGAATAATATCTTTGGCATAGGGGTCAAACCGGTCTTCGTGCGCGTCGCAGATGACAATGGGCAGGGCTTTGTGGGAATGAAAAATGGCAGTATCCTTGATGATGTCGCCAAGGGCGCTTTGCCGGGTGCCGGCGGCGCAGATTACAATCAGCGGTTCGGAAGACAGATCAATGTGTTTTTTGTCTTCCACATAGTCCGACGAGATGGTTTTGTAGCACAGCTCGCTCAGCTTTATCCGGATTTCATCTGCTGCCGCCTTGTTGGGACCACTCCCGACCGCGGCCCAGTAAGTGCGCCGAGTGGCATTGTTCCGGGCAGATGCTTCTATTTTTGCTTTGGCGGCCAAAACGTTTTCCATGTGCCCGGGCAGGGCGATCATTTCTTTGATTTCATGGGAAATATAAGCGCTGTTGCGCAGGCCGGAGATCTGGGCAAGGTAGAGTCCCAGCAGGGACCCGGCAATGATCTGGGAATAAAAGGCCTTGGTGGAGGCCACTGACATTTCAATATCCCGGCCGCTGCTGGTGTACAGCACCCCGTCTGATTTAAACGAAAGATCCGAATCCCGGCGATTGACAATGGCAATGACCCGGGCGCCCTGTTTTTTGACCATGTCCACGCACCGGTTGGTGTCCGCGGTGGTGCCGGACTGGCTGATGGGAATGAGCAGGGTGTCGGTAAACTGGCTGTGGTTGGTATCATCCAGCACAAATCCGCTGAGTTCCGAAGATTTCAGGGCGTCAATGCGCAGATCCAGGCCGGCCAGGTAAACGCGCATGATGTCTGCGCAGGCCATGGCTGCCACCCCGGCCGTACCCTGACCGATGAGGATAATGCGCCTGATGGCGGATTGGCGGAAATCGGCTTCCACCTCGGGCGGAACCGTTTCACGGCCCAGGGAAATGGAGAGTTTTTCAGGGTCAGAGCCGTTGGCAACGTCAATTTTCCACCGGTTTTCAATGGTTTTGCGCACGGATGCCGGTGCTTCGGAAATTTCTTTTAAAAAATAATGATCAAACTCCTGGCGGTCGATATCCCGGGAAGTCAGGGGGGTTTTGCGGATATCGGCCGGTGACAGGAGAATGGGCGTGCCGTCATAGCTCATGGCGGAAATGCCGTCAAGGCCCCCGCAGGCCTGGTCCAGGATAAATATCTGGCCGTTTACCCCGCTGCCGGCGGCATTTGGATGAAGGGTTTCACCGTCAAGCTTGATAAATGCATTTGTGGTTTCCACCAGTCCGTAGATTTCGGATGCTGTGACATAGTGATCCTCGCCAAGGCCGACGAAGATGGCCTGGCCGCTGCCTTTGAGGGCTAGAAACAGTTTGCCCGGGGCCAGATCCGAGTGCATGCAGATGGCATGGGAGCCTTCAAAATCATTTACCGCCCGCCGGAAGGCCTGGGTAAGGGACATTCCTTTTTTCAAAAATTCCTGAATATGGACCGGAATGATTTTGGTATCGCAGGTAATTGCCTCCGGCAGCAGGATTCCGTCTGCCGCATATCGGGTTTTAAGACGCAGGAAATTATCAATGTCCCCGTTTAAGCAGACGTGGACAATGCCGGCGGATGCATCCGGCAGCTGTCCCCGGCTGTCCACGGGATGGCAGTTGGCCTCACTGATGGCCCCCACGGACGCCCATCGGGTATGGGCGGACACACTGTGATGCCGAAGGGGCAGGCCGAGGACAAGGTGCAGCACGGGATCGTTTTTAATTTGATCCCGGATAAAGGCAATGTTGTCTCCCAGCCGTCCGATTTCCGCGGCCACTTTATAGGTAAAGGCAATGGCCGCGGGTGCGGCGCCGGCAGGGTTTTGGGATGCCAAATCACCTGCCCGATGAACGCTGATGCTGTTGTTTAAGAGCACTTCGGTATTGACCCGGGCGGTGAACGCGGCTGCCAGGTTTTCTTTGTCAAGAGCGGTTTCAAATAACTGCCAGGCCGGGGCATCCAGATGAAAAAGCAGGGAGATGCCCGCGGAATCCCTGCCCCTTACTTCCAGCCGGTCGATATTGTTTAAGGTGGTGTTAATGTCTTTGATAATGGCCAGTGTCTGGGCGGAACAGACAGCTGAAGCCTCCGGCAGCAGGGCGTTTATTTTTTTTATGGCTGTCAGGATTTCGGCCTGAAGCACCCATGCGGCGTCTTTAAGGGATTCAATGCGGGTGGAAATAATTTCCACCTTTTCCGCGGGCAGGTGTCCCATGGCCTGGGCAAGCATCTGGGATTCCGCGGCAATGGTGTTTTTCAGGTTTTCGAGCAGGTCTTCCAGCTGGTGCTGAAAGGACGGGGTTGTATAGACAGCGTAAAAATCAGCATGGCGTTTCAGGGACCGCACCGCATCAAGCAGGGTGTCCACTGCGTCGCTGCCGCCTGAAGCCGGAACATTTGGGTGACGCTTTTTTCCCGAACAGATTTCAGGACAGATTTCATCATTGGCGGCAGTGATGCTGCCCATGATAGCGCCAAAATCCGGCATCTTGAATTTTTTATCCGCCTTTTTCCGGGTGATCTGAAGAATCCCTGCCAGGCCGCAGGTGAACACCGTGTCTGTCAGCGGAAAAAAGATGACAGATCCCGGAGGCACGGTGGCGGGATGCGCACCAACATAAAACCGGCATGAAAACCAGTATCGTATTTTGCAAAGCAGCGATTTAAAGGGCCGCAGCAGTTTCGGTGATGGTATCGGAGGCTTGGGCTGGATTGTGGTTGCGACTTGCATAGTAGTTTTTAAAATACTCCTTGATGGTTATTTTTGAGTAATGGGCGGCCCGGGTGCCGATATAATCCTGGTGCACCACCAGAACGGATACAACGATTTTGCCGGGACCGTTTTTTTCTTCGGCATACCCGGCAAACCAGTCATATTTTTGCCGTTTTGCATTGTTGTTGATGGAGCCGGTTTTTCCGCCGATATACAGCCGGGACAGTACCGCATCTTTTTCAAACCGGGAAAAGGATTTGGCGGCAGTGCCGGTTTTAACGGTTTGCTGCATCAGTTTTTTCAGGGTGACAGCGGTATCCGGCGCAATAACATCGGATGCGGTCCGGGAATGACGGCGGTAGAGCACCTGCTGGTCTTTGCTGATTTCATCGATAAACGTGGGTTCCGCCAGCACGCCGTTGTTGACAATGGCGGCAAGCATCAGCGCCCCGTGCATGGGCGAAATCAGGGTCTGCCGGTTGAATCCCGAGGCAATTTCCGCCCATTGATAAGGATCTTCCGCAAGGGAGATGGTGCTGGGGGCAAGGGGAATTTCAAATTCAAACCTGTGGTTGAAACCAAAGGCTTCTGCATAGGTTTCCAGCACGGATTTTCCCAGCCGGTTCTGGCCCAGTTTTCCAAAGACCGGATTGACCGAATCCGCAAAGGATTCCGCAAAGGTAATCCGGTTGGTGTATTTGTTTGTCCGGTCTTTCAGCTGGATTTTGTAGAGGGTGTATTTGTTGTCATTAAAGGTGACCGGCGTGGCGCAGTTGAATCCGCATTTTTCAATGGCCGCGGCAGCGGTAATGATTTTAAAGAGACTGGCGGCAGGATAGGCCGGCAGGGTGCAGATATTGGTGTCGCTGCCGGCCCGGTCAAAGCTGACCATGGAAAGAATCCGCCCGGTATCCGGTTCCATGGCCACAAGCCCGAAGTGACGGGAATTTTTCCGGTCAATCTGGTTCCGGATAAACTCCTGAAGCGAAGGGTCCAGGCTGGACTGGACATGATAGGTTTCGCCGGCTGTTGTATACGAAAAGCGGTTGTCAGTGCCATTCCAGGGTGACAGTCGGCAAAAAATGGCCTGAAGCCAGGCCGTGTCAAAGGTTTCAACCTGGCGGATGCGGGTGCGGTTATCGTCTGCGGCAGGTACGATCAGGGAGTTGTCCAGCAGGAGAAAAATCCCCTGGGTCATTATCACCAGGACCACCAGCGCCAGTCCGTAAAAGGGCAGCCGCCGCACCGCCCGGCGCTGGATTTCTTTTTTTCTCAGCGTGGACTGGTAATTCCGCCACTGATTGTCTCTAACGTAAAGAGAAGCTCTGTTTTGTTGCCGCCTGATCATGGAAGTGATGATAATCCCGCTGTAAATCAATCAAGAACACCCTGTTGAAGCACCTTTTATATGTACCTGCTGGCCGGTGGACTGTCAAAGGGTTTTTAATCCGCTGTGTTGCGGCTACTGGGTCAGGGACATGAGATAGGACCGCAGATTGAGCTTTTTATTTTTCAGCCCCAGTTTTTTTCGGATATTGTTGCGGTGAAATTCAATGGCCCGGTCGGATAAATGAAGCATGTCTGAAATTTCTTTGGTGGTTTTGCCGGCTTTGACCAGATCCGCCACCTGAATCTGCATGGGCGTAAAAGTCTGAAACTGGGCGGACAGTTTTTTCAGGTAAGGGGAGATGATTTCATGGATATTGGCATTTAAAATTTCAAGATAGGTAGCCTGGTTCTTGTCCAGTCGGGTGTTCTCCAGTTTTTCAACATAGGGCAGAATCAATTCTCTGACATTGGACAGGACTTTGTTTTCAAGTTCTTCTTTGTCCTGGTCCCGCTGTTTCAGGAGGATTTTAAGGGCCGTATTGGTCTCCTGGAGATTGACGGACTGCTGGCGCAGCTCTTCTTCCTTCTGCCGCAGAGAGGCTTCCACCTGCTTGCGGTCTTCGATTTCTTTTTTCATCTGCCGGTTGGCGGTCAGCAGCTCCCGGGTCCGTTCCGCCACCCGCTGTTCCAGGGCTTCGTTGATGCTTTCCAGTTTTTTTTCCGCGATTTTCCGGTCCGTGATATCCACAAAAGAACCCATTATGCAGCAGGCTGCCTGGTTTCCATCCGTGACCAGGCTGGCGGAAAAAAGCACAATAAGGGAGGTGCCGTCTTTTTTTACCCCTTCCACTTCACCATACCAGCTGCCGTGATCCAGTATCTGTTCAAATATTTTTTCCCCCTGGAGCCGGTCTTTGGCAAAACTGACAGCGGCTTTGCCCAGGACTTCATCCATAGTGCTGCCGCCCCACATGTTGAGAAAGGCTTTGTTCACATAGGTGATGTTGCCCGCAAGGTCTGCGATGACCATGGCATCAATGGAAGAGGCAATGGCAAATTCCTTGATGCGGAGCTCTTCCTCCATTTTTTTCCGGTCCGTGATGTCCACAAAGGAATCCATGGTGCAGACCGGTTCCCCCTGGTGGTTGTAAACGATATTGGCGGACAGGAAAATGGTAATCGGGGTGCCGTCCTTTTTACGGCCCGTGACTTCGCCTTCCCACCGGCCGTGTTCCAGCACTGCCTGCATGATTTTCAGGGCTTCGGTGTGTGACTGGGCCAGTTCTAATGCAGAGCGGCCCAGCACTTCCGCAGAAGATTCCGCCCCCCACATTTCCAGGGCCGCGTCATTGACATAGGTGATATTGCCCGCAAGATCGCCGATGCCGATGCCGTGAACCGAGGACGCAATGGCAAATTCCTTGATGCGGAGCTCTTCCTCCATTTTTTTCCGGTCCGTGATGTCCACAAAGGAATCCATGGTGCAGATGGGGTCGCCCGTTTCGTTGTACACAATGGTGGCGGATAAATGCACAAATATGGGGGTGCCGTCTTTGCGCCGGCCTTCAATTTCGCCTTCCCACCGGCCGTGTTCCAGTACCGCCAGCATGACGTTGATGGCTTCTTCATGGGATTTGGCAAATTCAAGGGAAGATCGGCCCAGGACTTCTTCAGGACGGTCCGCCCCCCACATTTTCAGGGCCGCGTCATTGACGTAAATGATGTTTCCTTCCATGTCGCCAATGCCAATGCCCTGAAGTGACGAGGCAATGGCCCGGTCTTTGATCAGGAGCTGCTCGTTGATATCCCGGTCTTTGAGCGGGTGGTTGGGTTTTTGGCTGACGGTGACGTCAGAGCGGGGTGGTGATGGTTTGCGGCTCATGGAAATTATTTTCTCCCGGGTTTGTGCCGGTATAATCAGTCCAAAGGGGACAAATCAAAGATGGGCCAGGGCCCAGCTTGCGGTCAGTTCCATGACGGTTTGTTTCTGAGCGTCCAGATGGCCGGAGTGCCCGCTTCCGGGAATATATTCCAGGGATTTCTCACAGGTCAGGGTGTCAAACAGGCATTGCGCGGTTTCCGGCGGATCAACCCGATCTTCCGCGCCGTGCATTACCAGTGTGGGCACGGCAATCCGGTGCACCCGGCGGATGGTATCCACAAATGCCGTGGCCGCGGCCCCCGGCAGGGGAAAAGCCGTATAAGCGGCCACCAGGGCGGGATCATTGATAATGGTCTGATTCACGGCAGGATCATGGGCCACAATGGCTTTTTTGAGTTCAGACAGCAGATTAAGGCGCAGATCCGTGCCGGTAAGTTTTTTTTTGGCCGCCGCTGCCATGTTGATGAGTCTGAACACCAGGGTGTCCCATTTTCCCAGATAATTTCTCACTGTGGCGTCCAGGGTAATGACGGCATTGATGCGGGGTTCTGCCAGGGCGGCTTCCAGCACGGCCGTGCCGCCGGAGGAAAAGCCAAAGGCCCCGATGCGCGCGGCACTGCGCGCATCACTGATCTCCGGGTCCTGTTCCAGGCGATCAATGGCTGCCTGAATGGCCCGGACCCAGAGATCCGGATTGATATGATACCGCGCCCCCGAGCTTTGGCCGTGGCCGGGCATGTCCATGACAAAAGCATTGATGCCTTTTTCCGTCAGATACGCCGCCAGTTCAAAAAAATTTTCCTTGTATTCAAAGGCCCCGTGGCAGATGACAAGGCAGGGGGGGGGCACGGGGCCGGAGGCATCAGGTTTAAATAAAACCCCTGCACTGTTTTCGCCATCCCAGGACAGGGTGATTTCCTGTTTTTTCATAACGAATGTTATCCCGTAATATTATTGGTAACGGATCCCAAAAGGCGGCAAGTTTTCCCAAAACCCTCTTCGCCTGTATCCGCCTGCACTCATTTAACCGGTGTGCCCGGGGCCATTTCCCGGTCTAACGCAGCAGTGGCGCATCCCGCGTCCGTCACTGCCGCCAGCAGCATGCCCTGGGATTCAACCCCCATGAGCACGGCGGGCTTTAAATTGGCCACCACAATGATCTGTTTGCCGATGATGTCTTCCGGCGTGTAACTTTTGGCAATACCCGCCACAACCGTGCGCTGTTCCATGCCAAGATCCACCGTCAGTCTGAGCAGTTTTTTGGCTTTGGGAATTGTTTCCGCGTGTACCACGGTAGCGGCCCGTAAATCCAGCTTCAGCACATCCTCAAACGTGATTTCCGGTTTCAGGGCGGGCAGGACAGGGGGTTCCGGGGTTTCGGATGCGTTTTGCGGCATTGGGGCATTTTGGGATTTGGACGGGTTTTTTGCCTTTCCATTGTTGGATTTTTTGGTGTTGGATTTTCCGGTGTTGGATTTTTTGGTGTCAATTCTGGGAAACAGGGTCACCGGGCCGGGCAGGGCGGTTCCGGGCGCAAAGGTGCCCCATTGAGAAATCTGATCCAGGGTGGACAGCGGGGTATTTTTCCCGATTCCCAGGTGTTTCTGCATGATTTGCGCGGTTTCCGGCATCACCGGCAGAATCAGGCCGCTGATCACCCGCAGGCCTTCGAGAAGATTAACCATTACCGCTTTCAGGCGGTCTTCCCGGCCTTTGTCCTTTGCAAGCTCCCAGGGCGCGGTGGTTACCACGTACTTGTTCATCCGGGAGATCAGGTTCCATACGGCGCTGATGGCCTTGTGAAACCGGAAAGCGGCCATTTCTTCGGTATATTCTTGGATGGTCTGCCGGGTGTCGTCAAACAGGTCCGCTGCCGTGCCGGTGCGCACCGCCGGGTCAATCTCAGGAACAATGCCCTTGAAATATTTGTGAAACATGGCCAGGACCCGGGAAAACAGATTGCCCAGGTCATTGGCCAGATCCGTGTTGATCCGCTCCACCAGGGTGGCTTCGGAAAAACCCGCGTCCAGGCCGAACACCATTTCCCGCATGAGGAAAAACCGCACCGCATCCGTACCGTAGGCGGATTTAAGTTCAAGGGGATCCACCACATTGCCTAACGATTTGGACATTTTGCTTTCATCAATATTCCAGTAGCCGTGCACATAAAGGGATTTAAACATATCAATGCCCGCGGCTTTGAGCATGATGGGCCAGTAAATACCGTGGGGTTTCAGAATATCCTTTGCCACCACATGGCGGGCATGCGGCCAGAATTTTTTGAATTTTTCCCCGTCCGGAAATCCCAGGGCAGAGATATAATTGATCAGGGCGTCAAACCACACATAGGTAACATAGTTTTCATCAAAGGGCAGGGTAATGCCCCATTCCAGCCGGGATTTGGGCCGGGAAATGCAGAGATCTTCCAGGGGCTCGCGCAGAAAGGCCAATACCTCATTGCGGTAACGTTCCGGCTGAATAAATTCCGGATGCGCGGTGATGTGATCCGTAAGCCACTGCTGGTAACGGCTCATTTTGAAAAAATAATTCGACTCCCGGATGGATTCGGGCGGGGTTTCATGGTCCGGGCATTTGCCGTCCACCAGTTCCCGTTCCGTGTAGAACCGTTCGCATCCAAAGCAGTAGAGCCCTTCATATTCGCTGAAATAAATGTCGCCGGCGTCATAAATCTGTTGCAGAATTTTTTGCACCACCGCGATGTGCGCGGGGTCTGTGGTACGGACAAAATAATCGTTTGTGATGTTGAATTCCGGCCACAAATCGGAAAACAGCCGGCTGATGCGATCCGCGTAAGCCCGGGGGGTGATGTTTTCCTTTTCCGCGGCCTTGACGATTTTGTCGCCGTGTTCGTCCGTGCCGGTGAGAAAAAACGTGTCCCTGCCGGTCATGGCCTGGAACCGCCGGGCCACATCCGCGGACACCGTGGTATAGGTATGCCCGATGTGCGGTTTTGCGTTAACATAATAAATCGGTGTTGTTATATAGAAAGGAGAGGTCATTGGGCTTTGGGTCCTTTTCGGCTTTTGGGGCGTTCTCTTTTTTCATAGGTGTCATTTTCAAATGTCAGGCAGCACATCAGGCGGCCGCACACCCCGGAAATTTTGGTGGGGTTTAAAGACAATCCCTGTTTCTTGGCCATGCGGATCGAAACCGGATCGAATTTTGTCATAAATGCGGAACAGCACAGCTCCCGGCCGCAGCGGCCCACCCCTCCGCACATTTTTGCCTGGTGCCGGATGCCCACCTGCCGCATTTCAATTTTAGACCGGAATTCCTTGACCAGCAGTTTCACCAGTTTTCGGAAATCCACCCGACCGTCCGCGGTAAAGAAAAAGGTAATTTTGCTGGCGTCAAAATTGGTTTCCGTTTTGAACAGGTTCATCTTCAGGTTCAGCTCCTTGATGCACTGGTGGCAGTATTCCAGTGCCCGGGTTTCGATCAGGGCGTTTTTTTTGAGCTGAAGAAAATCCTTTTCCGTGGCCGGGCGGAACACTTTTTTCAAAGGCCCGCACCCTTCCGTGCCTGACGGTTCCCGGGGGGGGCGCGCCACCATGCCGAATCCCAGACCGTTTTCCGTTTCCACGATCACCGGATCCCCGGCTTTTAAAACAAAGGCGCCGCCGGAAAAATCATAAATTTTTCCCGCAGGATTGAAACGTATGCCTACAACAGTATCCATATTATTTACGATCCTTTGGAAAGCGCCAGCACAAGAGCATCCAGGGTCAGCCGCAGATTGGCATTGGATTCAATGGCGGTTTCCGCTTTTTCAAGGGCCCTGATCTTTTTCAGAAGATCAGGAACCGTTGTTTGTTGAGTTGTCTTTCTAATTTGATCTGTTAAGTCCTGATTGATGATCCGGTGAGGGGCGTAGTGATATATGACACAGTCCCGCAGCCAGTTTTTCATTATGTCAAAGGCGGTTTTCAGCCACTTCCTGTTTTTAGCCAGTGTTTCGGAAAAAGCAAGACTCAAATTTACGGACTGGTGCGGTAACGCGTCCAGCTCCCGGATAATCCAGTTCCGACGGCCCAGCCAGTTGGCGCGTGCCATTGTCCCGGCCCGGGTCATGCTGCCGCCGGCCATGGCCGCTATCACGGCGGCCGCATCCGCGTCCAGCCGGTGGGCTGCCTGGATGCCGGCTATAAGCGATGCCGGTGAAAGGGGCTGAAACCGGATGTGCTGGCACCGGGAAACAATGGTGGGCAACAGGTCTGATGCCTGGGGGGCTGTCAGGATAAACACCGTGCACGCAGGGGGTTCTTCAAGGGTTTTCAGCAGGGTGTTGCCGGCTTCCGCATTCAGTTTGTGCGCCTCGGCAATAATGGCAAACCGGGTGCGGGCTTCATAGGGCTTCAGCGCCAGCCGGGCGCACAGGGCACGGATCTGGTCGACTTTAATGATGGCGCCACTGGCACTAACGGAAAGGATGTCCGGATGATTGCCGGAGCGGATTTTTTTGCATGACGGACACGTTCCGCAGGCCCCCAGTCCCAGGGAATTGCCGTCGTCGGCCGGGCAATTCCCGCGGGCGTCTTTGCCCGGTTCTGTCTGCCGGCGGGCGCAATTGCAGGCCATGGCAAATGCCATGGCCGCTGTTTTTTTTCCGATCCCGTCAATTCCGGTAAAAAGGAAGGCATGGGGAAGGTGGCCGCTCGACAGCACGGAACGTAAAAGCCGGACCGGCCGGCTCTGATCAACCAGGGGAGAGAAACAAGGCACAAAATTTTCCGCAAATCAAAGGATCAAGAGTCGGATTAGGGGTTAACACGTTCCCTGAGTTCTTTTCCGCATTTAAAAAACGGCAGTTTCTTGGGGTTAATAAGGACTTTTTCCCCGGTTTTCGGGTTGCGGCCCACATAACTTTTGTAATTTTTGACAAAAAAGCTGCAAAGCCCCCTGATTTCGATTCTTTCCCCATTAATCAGTGCTTCAGACATTGAGTCAAAAAATATCTGGACGATTTTTGCTGCTTCTGATTTGGATATATCCGCTTCCCGTTTGAGCGCTGAGATTAGCTCCAGTTTATTCATATTGCCTCCTGTTATTTCCGTGGAATCAAAATCTGGTTGTTGGTAATGCTTCTAATTATATACAAATTTATAAAAAGTCAAGTAGTTATGGGACTTTTTTTTGGCCCGGTCAAATTTCATCTGGAAAAACCCGGTGGCTACCGCTACAGGTCGCTGCCGAATTCCCCCAGCCCTTTGAGGCCGATCATGAAACCGATCTTCCGGTCGGTTTCTTCGTCTTCAATATAGCAATCCAGGGACCAGCACTGGGCTGTATATCGTGCCCCGATTTTTTTTTCAATATCTTCTGAATCTTCAATATTGCGTTCATAATTGCCGAAAAGAGACAGGGTCCGGGTAATGCCGGCCCGGAATGCGACATTGACGGACTGGCTGTCGCCGCGGATGTGCCGGTAATCGATCAGGAGAAAATCCTGGTTTTCGCTTCTGATTCTGCAATAGGTGTTAAAAAGGGTGAAATGGCCCTGGTCATGATCCCATTCGGTTTCCGCATGCAGGGAAAGCAGGCTGGCCGGGGTCAGGTTCAGTTCCGCAAACAGGGGACGAAAAGGGGCTTTGTCCGTTGTGTCATTTGGTGTGTTATCCGGCATGTCGTTTGGTGTTTTTCCCGTGTTAAAATCATAGGACTGGGAAATTTTAAACCAGAGAAACGGATGATACGCATAGGGTGAGGGCCCTTTATCGTAATTTGCATCATTTGCATCATCAGAACCGTCATGGGCGGATTTTTTAATGCTTCTGGCGGTTAAAAAATTGGTAATGGAAAAGGTGAGCAGGTTTTCCGGACTGATCCGGTCGGTATCATCAAACTCCGGATAGTCTGTCTGGTCGGTATCCGGAATATAGCTGTATTCCAGCCGGGGGGTCAGGGTATGTTTGAGTTTATCGCCTTTGCTGCGGGGAAGACGGTAGATCCGGAAAAGATCTGTTGAAAGATCCGCGGCAAGATCATAGAGTTCCCTGTGGTCGTAAGCATATTCATCCCGGGTCAGGGCCGCCGCTTCGGTGCGGTCCACGTACCAGAAGGTCTGACGGAACCCGGCAGAGGGTTCAAACGTAAAAAAACGGTCAAAATGCAGGGGCAGATACAGTCTTGGGTGAACATCCAGTCGCTGCCCGGTAAGCCCGTCCCGGCGGTAAAAATTGGCAAACCCGTTGTTCATGTCCATAAACACCCGGTTTTTGAAAACAGACTGCTTGAGAACGTCAAAGGTCACAGTGGGCATCTGCTGAAGGGTATCGTCCGTGTCGCGCTGCCGCCGCTGAATTACGTCGTCATACCACAGCATTTCGGTGTTCAGGCTGTACCGGTCCCAGGTTTTGGAAAGCAGGAGGCGGTTTTCCCGCACCCGGTCATTGTCGTCGTCAATATCGCGTCCGAATGCGTCTTCAAAATAATGTTTTGTATCATCATATCCGGTATAGCCGGATGAAAATTCCCGGAGATAATCCTGGTCGCTGACAATGTCCAGATCCAGTCTGGCAAAGGCATCAAAGGGCAGTTCCTGGTCTATTTTGGCGCGAAACCAGTAGCGGTCACTGTTTTTTCTCAGAAACCGGTCTTCCGGATATCCCCAGTCACTTGCGGCATCATCAGTGCCGTCATCAATTTTCCGGTCATCTAAGATATCGTGCATAAGGGTTCCTTTTGAGGCCTCGCTTGCGGCATACCGGAATTCCGCGCCGATTTTTTCCCCCCGGTTCTGCAAGTGGTGATAATAAAAGGTGGCGTCCGCGCTGTCGCCCATCACCCAATACGCCGGCTGAAGGTATTCAATGCCGTTTCTTGAGGAATAACCGGCCTGGGGCGGCAGCAGCCCGGACTGGCGTTTGATGTTGACCGGGAATATCATAAACGGTACATAAAGCACGGGCAGCTTCTTGGCCCATAGGGCCGCATGCTTTACCGTGCCGAATTTTTCAATGGTGAAGGCCACCTCTTTTCCGGTGATCCGCCAGGGCGGAACATCGCCGTCGCAGGCTGTGATGCTTGCATTGTCCACGGTATAGGAATTTTTACCGGTTTTCAGAATCCGGTCGCCCCGGATGTAAAAATGGCTTTCCTTAATGAAAATGCTGCCGTTTTCGATGGTGCCGGTGCCGGTTTCCAGATTGATGTGAATCCGGTCGCCCCGGAGGATGTCATCGCCCGCAACCAGTGTCACATCGCCGGCAGCCTCGGCTGCGCCGGTTTCCTGATGGTATTCAATGCGCCGGGCGGAAAGGGTCCGGTCCGCAGTGGTGATGCTGACCGCTCCGGTGGCCGTATAAATCCCGGTTTCCCGGTCATACACGATTTTATCGGCGCTGATGTGATACAAAATGCCCGGCTGCACCAGTCTGCCGGAAAGGGGGCTGTCCGCGGACAATGCTTTTTCCGGGAAGAACATCACCAAAAGGATCATGCACAGGAAACAAAAATAAATCCTATGGGCTTTTCGCGTGATGAAGGCATTATCGCTCATGAATCGGCTGTCTGTCCGTGTCCGTTTAAACGTCTGGCGTTTGGGGTATGGGGTTGCGGGAAAAAGATGGTATCCGGATAATCCCTTGAAGACGTCAAAAATATAGAGTATAAAGCCTGAATGGTTTAAAAAGTCAAGTATTATAAGGTTATACAGTGATATCACAGTCAATGGAAACAGGATGCGCGGATGCTGATCACACTGGAAGGGATTGAAGGGTCGGGAAAAACCACCCAGATTGCGCATATGGCCGGCTATCTCCGGGAGTGGGGCCGGGACGTGGTCCTTACCCGGGAACCCGGCGGCACCCTGCTGGGTCGTCAGATCCGTGCCGTGCTGCTTGATCCGGAAAACAGCGGCATGCATCCGGTGACAGAGCTTTTGCTGTATGCCGCAGACCGGGCCCAGCATGTGCGGGAACTCATAGCGCCCATGCTGGCAGCCGGAAAAACGGTTATCTGCGACCGGTTTTGCGACGCTACCACGGTGTATCAGGGTTTTGCCAGGGGTCTGGAAATGCCCCTGATCCGGCAGCTCAATGAGGTGGCCCTGGGGGGGCTGCTGCCGGATGTGACTTTTTTGCTGGATCTTCCCCCAAAAGAAGGCTTGCGCCGGGCCTGGGCCCAGATTTCCAGCGGGTCGCGGCCAGCGGCGGAAACCCGGTTTGAAAGCGAAACCCTGGTGTTTCATGAAAAGGTCCGGGCCGGTTATCTGAGCCTTGCCCGGGCGTTTCCGGACCGGTTTGTGGTGGTGGATGCGTCGGCTGATCCCGAGGCGGTAAAAAAGCGGATTCTGTCGCATCTGGAAAAAATTGTTCATACAGGCAACCCCCCCGTGCCGGCGGGCCACTAATATTTAAGGAAAAAGTGAATGCAGTATTCCCTGTTGCAGGCGGTAGGCAATACACCGCTGGTGGAAATAAAACGACTGAACCCCAATCCGAATGTAAAAATTCTGGCAAAGGTGGAGTACGTGAATCCGGGGGGGTCCATCAAAGACCGGCCAGCCCTGGCCATGATCGAAGACGGTGAGGCATCCGGCGAGCTGACCCGGGATAAAATCGTCATCGAAGCTACCAGCGGCAATACCGGTATCGGCCTGGCCATGGTCTGCGCCATCAAGGGCTACCGGCTGCTGCTGGCCATGTCCGAGGCGGTGAGTGAGGAGCGGCGCAAGATCCTGGCGGCCCGGGGCGCGGAAATCATGCTCACTCCCGGCCATCTGGGCACGGACGGTGCGATTGAGGAAGTCTACCGGATCGTGCGGGAAAACCCGGACCAGTATTTCATGACCGACCAGTACAACAACAAAGCCAACTGGATGGCCCATTATACCGGCACCGCAGAAGAGATTATCCGGCAGACAGAGGGCCGGATTTCCGCGCTTGTGGCCACCATCGGCACCACCGGCACCCTCATGGGGGTGGCCAGACGGTTTCGGGAGCATGATCCAAATATCCGGATTATCGGGGTGGAACCCTATCTGGGCCATAAACTCCAGGGCCTTAAGAATCTGAAAGAAGCTTACCGGCCGGAAATTTTCAGCAAAAAATGGGTGGATGAAATCGTCAATATTGAGGATGAAGACGCCTTTGACATGACCCGGCGCCTGGGCCGGGAAGAGGGCCTGTTTGTGGGAATGAGCAGCGGCGCGGCCATGGTCGTTGCGGCCCGGCAGGCTGCGAAAATGAAAACCGGCACCCTTGTCGTGATTTTTCCGGACAGCGGAGAACGGTATTTAAGCACGCCGCTGTTTGCCCAAAAAAAGAAAGCCGATCTTTTTCTGTTCAATACCGTGACCCGGTCCAAGCAGCCCTTTGAGCCGATCCAGCCCGGCCGGGTGTCTGTGTATTCCTGCGGCCCCACGGCGGATTCCCGGATGAATATTGAAGAATGCCGGCGGTTTCTGTTTTCCGATCTTTTGTGCCGCTACCTGGAATTCCGGGGCTACAGCGTCCGGCACATCATGAACATCACGGATTATGATGACAAGACCATCCAGGGATCTGAGGCGGCGGGAGAGGATCTTTCGGATTTTACCCGGAAATACATTGATCTTTTCAAGGAGGACCTGGCGCGGCTCAACATCAAGCCGGCAGAGAAATATCCCCGGGCCAGCGAGCATTTTGACGATATGGTGGCCCTGGTGAAAAAACTGGTGGACAAGGGGATCGCCTATGAAAAGTATCATTCTCTGTATTTTAATATTGCCGGATTTCCCGAATACGGCCGGCTCTCCGGCATTGATTTGAACAAAATCAAGCTGGGGGCCACCGTGGATCTGGATGAATATGAAAAAAACAATCCCCGGGATTTTACCCTGATGAAACGGGCCCGGCTGTCCGAGCTGAAACGGGGGATTTATATCCAGACGGAATGGGGCAATGTGCGGCCGTCCTGGCACATTCAGTGCGCGGCCATGAGCATGAAATATCTGGGCGAGTCCTATGATATCCATACCAGCAGCCGGGATCTGGTGTTTCCGCACCATGAAAACGAACTGGCCATTGCCAAGGCAGTGACCGGCAAACCCCTGGCCCGGTTCTGGATTCATTGCGGCGAGGTGTTTTTGGAAACCCGGGACAACCGCCTGGAAAAACCGCCCCTGCCCACCCTGGACGCCCTGGTCCGGCAAGGGTTTACCCCCAGGGAAATTCGTTTCTGGATCATTTCCAATCATTACCGGAAATCAATTGTCTTTTCCGAAAAACGCCTCAAAATTCAGACCCGGCGGGCTCTGAAACGGATTGATGCCTGCATTCATGCGTTGATGGCCATTACAGACGGTGAGGCGTATCCGGATATTGACCAGATCGTCTATGATATCCGGCATGTGTTTGTTTCGGCCATGGATGATGATCTGAATTTTCCCCGGGCCCTGAGCGAATTTTTTAATATCATAAAAAAAATCAATATACTGATTAAAGGCCGGCAGCTCAGCGCGGCCAATGCCGCCATGCTGCTGGACGCCTTTAAAGGCGTTGACGCGGTGATCCGGATTTTTGATTTTAACCCGCCGGAACTGGACCCGGCCCTTCGGGAATTAATGGAAACCCGGGAAGCCGCCAGAAAAGCGGGGGATTTTGAAACAGCGGACCAAATCAGGGACCAGTTGCGCTCCCTTGGCGTCAGTGTGCGGGACGTGAAAAAAAAAGATATTTGACCTGAAACTGAAAAAAATAAAGAGAGGCCCATGATTCCCATTTATTTTCCCATGACATATATCCCGGAGCCCGTGGCACAGGCGCTGCATTCCCTGTTCGGGCCGGTCACCGTGCTTCAGCCCGTGGCTGAAAATCCGCCGCCAGCCCTGGGGAAACTGGCGGCCGATGGTCTCATTCATCTCCAGATTCCCTGCGCCGGAGACGGGGACAAACTGGTACAGGTGCTGGAAGCGTTTTACCAGTGGGGCAGACTGCATCACGGCTCAGAAATATCCTTAAAAGCATTTTTTGAAACCGGCACATCTCAGGATTCGTTTACTGCTCAGATAAAAACCGATATCCTGAAAAACGGGAATCCGGACGCTCCGGATCCGGATCCCCTTTTTCCGGCCCGGCTTTTTCTGCTGATGGCGCAGGATCTGGATGCCAGGCAGAATGAACTCACCCATGATCTGGCTGCGTCAGAGGATGCGGAAAAGCATCTGTTTTCCCGGATTAAAGGCGATGAAACGCCTTCAGATGATTCTGTAAAAACCCGGTTTTCCGGTGATTCGGGGAGTTACCGCACCGGTCCCCGCCTTTCCGCGTGGTGCCGTCTTTTCAAGGAGTGGGCCCCGGCGTCAGGTTCTTTTTTTCTGGTGACGGACAGCCGCGCGGCAGTGGAAGAAATCCGGGAACAGGTGCCGGAGCTTGCGCCGGTGGGTGCCATTGAAAGAATTTCCTGCCGGCAGCCGGCAGCCGGGGGGGCGGCCCTTGAAAAATACCTGGCAAAACTGGCAGCCGGGCCTTTGAGCGGCGGCAGGGTGTTGCCGGATTTAATCGCCGGCACTGGCCCGGAAGTGGGGCTGCGTTTCTATGCGCTGCCGGATGCGGATGCCGGGGATTTCTGCTGCCGGATCGCCGGACAGCCGGTTTCACGGCCCGGTGCCGGTACGGTCAAGAAGACGGTAAACACGGTAGTGGTGTTTATTGAGATATAACATAAAAAAATATAAGAGTTCTTGACTCCCATTTTTTAATACGGTAAGGAAATTTTTTCAGGGATTGTTGATTGCCGAAAAGACTGCCAGAGATGGCAAAATGATTAATATCCAATAGGTTGAATCGTTTGAAATTCAAAAATGTGTAACTGATCAATTTAACAAAGGAGAAGGAAAAAATGGCGTTTAATCCTATCGTAGATGCTGAAAAATGTGAAGGTTGTGAAGAGTGTGTCGATGTTTGCCCGGTGGAAGTATTTGAAATGCAGGACGGCAAATCCGTTCCCGTGAACGCGGAAGAATGCCTGGGCTGCGAAAGCTGCGTGGAAGTTTGCGAAGTCGGCGCCATCACGGTCGAAGAAATTTAATATTGTAGCATGTTTACGGCTTTCCTGGCTGTTCTGCGGCAGGAAAGCCGTTTCCTTTCCCTGTCACAGCGGTATTTTATACCGTGTCTTGCCTGTTGTCATAACCCTTTTTACGTTTTTTGTCGTCAGTGATGGACGATTCTAATTCTTTGGTATTTCCGGAAATGGCCTGTGTCCGTCAGGTATTTCCCGCTGCCGGCATTTCCTGCGCCGCCAGTGCGGCAGATGCCGCGTTAAAGGCCCTTTCCTGCCCGTTTGCCCGCAAAATAAACAATCGGGTGGCCGTGGCAGTGGGCAGCCGGCGCATTGACCGGCTTATGCCGGTGGTGGATCGGTGTCTGCGGTTTCTGGAGCAAAAAGGGTATCACCCATTTATAGTGCCGGCCATGGGCAGCCACGGCGGCGGCACGGCCCGGGGGCAGGTGTCTGTTCTGGCCGGTTATGGCATCACGGAAGCATCCATGGGGGTTCCGGTGGCCGCGGACATGGAAACCCGCCCCCTGGCGGCGCTTCCCGGCGGGCCCACCCTTTTCATGGCGTCATCTGTGCTGGATGCGGACCATCTGGTGGTGATCAACCGGATCAAGCCCCATACAAAATTTACCGCTGAAATCGAGTCCGGCATCTGCAAAATGATGACCATCGGCCTGGGGAAAAAAGACGGGGCCGCGGAATTTCACCGGCACGCCGTGGACCAGGGGTTTGGCATTATTGAACAAGGCGCCCGGGTGCTTCTCCAAAAACTGAACCTGCTGTTTGCCGTGGGTCTGGTGGAGGACAATTGTGGCTGTCTTGCCAAAATCGCCGCACTGCCGCCGGACGGGCTCGTTGACCGTGAAAAACAGCTTTTAAAACAGGCCCGCCAGATGATGGGCCGCATTCCTTTTGACCGGCTGGATATTCTGATTATCGATCAGTTCGGAAAAGATATTTCCGGCATTGGCATGGATTCCAATGTCACCGGCCGGCACCGGGACATTACCGGGGATATGAATACGGCGCCGCATGTGCGGCGTATTTTTGTCCGGGATCTGTCCCCGGGTTCAGACGGCAATGCCAACGGTATCGGGCTGGCGGATGTTACCACCCGGCGGCTGGTGGAGCGGATGGATCTGAATAAAACCCGGGTGAACGCCATTACCGCGATTTCGCCGGAAAAAGCCGCTATTCCGGTTTATTTTGATACGGACAGAGAATGCCTGTGGGCCTGCGCCCGGACCACCGGGGTCCCGGATCCTGAAAATCTGCGGGTGGTCCGGATTAAACACACCGCATCCCTGGAATATATGCAGATTTCCCGGCCCCTGGCGGCCCAATTGCGGCAACAGCCTCAGCTGTCCCTGGTTTCTGAATGGGCGCCCCTGGCATTTGATGCTGCCGGCAACCTGCGCCCTGTTTTCAATGTGTCCGGCCGCTCGGGATAGCCGGAAAAAAATAAAAAAATACGCGCCCTTGCGCGCCTCACCCTGCTTATGGTATTGATTGAGTTATGAAACAATATGTTATTGATGAACTTCGGCCCCAGGATCAAGAGAAGATTAAAACTTATCTGGATGAACATTTCGGGCCGGCTGAGCTGGGCGATCTGTACTGGATTCCCCTGGACAGGGATCTTTATGATCCGAAACAGGCATCGCACACGGACTGTCACCCGCTTTTCTTTGCGGTTCAGCTGCAGCCGGCCGCGCTGGCGGCGGAACTGCTGGTACGGACCAAAAACCGGGTTCGGGCCGACTGCATCCAGTATGCCACGGATGACCAGTTTCGCTGGCTGATCCGCCTGGTTGATGCGATTTTTGAGCATCTCGGCGTGATGGCCTGAAGGCGGGATGATGCTGAAAATTATTCCCCTGGGGGGACTCGGTGAAATCGGGCTCAACATGATGGTCTTTGAATATGATGACACCCTTGTCATCATTGACGCAGGCCTGATGTTTCCCGAAGATTACATGCTGGGGGTGGATTATGTGATTCCGGACATGCAGTATATCCGGGAGAATGAAAGCCGGGTGGCCGGCATTATTCTGACCCACGCCCATGAAGATCATATCGGCGCCCTGCCGTATCTGCTGAAAGATGTCAAGGCGCCGGTGTATGCAACGGAATTTACCCTGGGCATGCTTTATCGGAAACTGGAGGAGCATGATTTGCTGGCAGTTACGGATTTGCATAAGGTGGCGCCGGGGGAAAAATTGGCCCTGCCGCCCTTTGAGTTTGAATTTATCCGGGTGAACCACAGTGTGGTGGACGGGATCGGGTTTGCCGCCCGCACTCCGGTGGGAACGATTGTCCATACCGGGGATTTTAAGCTCTCCGATACGGTGATTCCGGGGATGATGACGGATATCAAGGCGTTTGAACGCCTGGGCGAAGAAGGGGTTTTTGCGCTTTTATCGGATTCCACCAATGTGGAAAAAGAGGGCCGCACGGTCTCGGATGATGTGGTGGGAAAAACCCTTGAAAAAATTATTTCTCACAGCCCCGGCCGGGTCATTGTGGCCTTGTTTGCCTCTAATATCGCCCGGATTCAGCAGGTGGTGGATATTATCCGGCGCGATGGCCGCAAAATCGTATTTAACGGCAGAAGTATTGAGTGGAGCGTCAGAACCGCAATCGAGCTGAACATGCTTCACATTCCGGCGGGCATGGAAATAGACGTGGACCAGCTGGATCAGTATCCCGCAGATGAAATCCTCATCATGACCACCGGCAGCCAGGGCGAGCCCATGTCCGCCCTGACACGGATGTCCACGGGCACCCACAAGTACATCCAGGTGATATCCGGCGATACCGTGATTCTGTCTTCCAAATTTATTCCCGGAAATGAAAAAGCCATCGCCAAAATCATCAACAACCTGTTCAGAAAAGGCGCTGAGGTGATTTATGAAAAAGTCTCCGAGATTCACGTATCCGGCCATGCCTTCCGGGATGAACTCAAGGATATGATTTATCTGACCATGCCGGATTATTTTATCCCGATCCACGGGGAATACCGGCATCTTTACCACCACGCCAAGCTGGCCAGGGAAGTTGGCATTGCCGCAGATCATGTGCTGCTGGCGGAAAACGGCCAGATTATCGAGCTGGATGAAACCGGCGGGCGCATTAACGGCCGCATTGCCACCAGCCGGATTCTGGTGGATGGAAAAGGGGTGGGGGATGTGGGGCGCCTGGTGCTGAAAGAACGGCGCCTGCTGTCTGAAGAAGGGCTGGTGGTGGTGACCCTGGCCCTGGACGAGGAGACCGGGTTCGTTGTTTACGGCCCGGAGGTGACCTCGCGGGGATTTGTGTTCGGCCACGAAACCGGTCATATCATCGAGGACGCCACCTGTGTGATTCTGGAAATTATTGAAGAAATCAGTCTGCTGGATCCCGCCACCCGGGTGGAAATCCTGCGGAAGCGCCTGCATCGCGAGCTTCGGGAATATTTCAGTTTTACCATCAAACGGAAGCCGGTGATCCTGCCCTTTATTCTGCAGGTATAGATGGGCGAAACGCTCAAAGCGGGAAGCTGGAAGCTCAAAGCTCAAAGCTCAAAGTTCAAAGTTGAAAGTTAAAGGCTGAAGGCACAGGGCCGGCAGGCGCAATTTTATTTATATCAGGAGATCCATGCGCAAGGAAGTTATCAGTATTATATTGCTTTTTATTATTGTTTTTTCAATGGTCAGCCTGATGACTTACAGCCCGGCCGATCCTTCCATTCATCATGCCGGCACCCCGGAAGAAATTCATAATTTTTTCGGTTTTTTCGGCGCGCACCTGTCGGGATTTCTGATTGGCCTGTTCGGGCTGGGCGCGTTTTTGATTCCGTTTCTGTTTTTTATTGTTTTTCTGGAGTTCTCCCGCAAACGCTCCGGCCAGGCCCTGTCCGTCATGGGTGTGGGCGGCATTATTCTGACCGTGTCCATGGGCAGTTTTCTGTCTTTTTTCAATGAAAGCTATATTCTGTTCGGGCATGAATTCACTGCCGGCGGCATGCTGGGGCTGCCGGTCAAATCCTTTTTGCTGGCCTATGCCAACTGGACCGGCGGCATTGTTATTCTGGCGTTTCTGCTGATTATCGGGTTTATTCTGGCCACCGGTATTTCCGTGGCCGCCTTTGGGCGCAATGCCGCAAGGGCAGGCAAGGCAGTGACGGCGTGGATTCGAAAAACAGCGGCTTCCTTTGTTGCCGCGGTCAAAAACAGGTTTCAGCAGATACAGGCGGCCCGACAGGCAAAAAAGCAGGCTGCGGAAAAGAAAAAGCAGACTGCGGAAAAGAAAAAGCAGACCGCCGCTAAAAAACCGTTTCCTTCGATTCAAAAAACAGGTTCCGGTCATTCAGATTCCTCCGTGTCGCCGGATGCTTCGGCTCACGCTTCTGCTCATTCCCCCGGCCCGGCCCCGAAGGGTGCCGCGCCCGCGGTTACCGAAATTGACGAACAGGATATTGTTATCAAGGAAAGCCTGCTGCCCCGGTCCCTGCGGTCAGTGCCGGTGCTCAAGCAGCAGGTGTTTGAAAACATGCGGTTTGACAGCGGCATCAAGCTGCCATCCATTGAATTTTTAAATGATGCCGAGGTGGCGGTAGACGCGGCCGTAGACCATGAAAACCTGAAGTTCCAGTCCAGGCTTCTGGAGCAGAAACTCGATGATTTCGGGGTCAAGGGAAAAGTGCAGACGGTTGTGCCGGGGCCCGTGATCACCCGTTTTGAACTGAAACCCGCCCCTGGGGTTAAAATCAATAAAGTGGTGAACCTGACCGATGACCTGGCCCTGGCCCTTCGGGCCATCAGCATCCGCATTATCGCCCCCATTCCCGGCCGTGCCGCTATCGGCATTGAATTACCGAACGCGAAACGGGAAATTGTTGTTTTCAAAGACATTGTCAGCTCCCGGGCGTTTCACCAGTCCAAATCCAGCCTGACCCTCTGCATGGGAAAAGATATCGTGGGCAACCCGGTGGTGGCCAACCTGGAAGACATGCCCCACCTGCTCATTGCCGGGGCCACCGGCACCGGCAAAAGTGTGGGCCTTAATGCCATGATCTGCAGCCTGCTGTATAAATCCATGCCTGAAGATGTCAAAATGATCATGATTGATCCCAAACGCATTGAGCTTTCCGTGTATGACGGGATTCCCCATTTGATCACACCGGTGGTGACGGATATGAAAAAAGCCACCAATGCCCTGTTCTGGGCGGTCCGGGAAATGGAGCGGCGCTACAAGCTGCTGTCTGAATGCCGGGTGCGCAATATCCGGCAGTATAACACCAAAATCGAAAAGCAGGCCGAAGCCCCGGCACCGCCCGCGGAAGCGGATACCGCGGTTTCCGAAGCGGTGCCGCCGCCGGAAAAACTGCCTTACATTGTTATTATTATTGATGAACTCGCAGATCTCATGATGGTCGGCTCCCGGGATGTGGAGGTGGGACTGGCCCGGCTGGCCCAGATGGCCCGGGCCGCCGGCATTCACCTGATCATTGCCACCCAGCGGCCGTCCGTGGATGTGCTTACCGGTGTGATCAAGGCCAATTTTCCCACCCGGCTTTCGTTTCAGGTGTCATCCAAAACCGACTCCCGGACCATTATTGATTCCAATGGCGCGGAAACTCTGCTCGGCCAGGGGGATATGCTGTTTCTGCCGCCGGGCACGGCAAAGCTTCAGCGAATTCACGGGGCTTATATTTCAGAAGATGAACTCATGCGGATCATTGAATTTTTAAAAGAACAGAAAGCCCCGGATTATGACCATGAAATTCTGGAAGCCCCGGAAAAAGCCGCCGCAGGAGATGCGGAAAAGGAATATGATGACCGCTATGATGAGGCCGTGGCCCTGGTGACCAAATCCGGCCAGGCATCCATTTCCATGATTCAGCGGCATCTGCGCATCGGATACAACCGGGCGGCCCGGATCGTTGAAGTCATGGAGGAAGATGGCGTGGTGGGCCCGTCCGACGGGGTCAAGCCCCGGGAAGTTCTGGCAAAAAATTATGATGACATGCCATAGGATGGCACCGTGTTAAAAAATAAAAAGAGGTATATTAGCAGTGAATCATCACCCATCACGGGAACCGGAAATGGCAGCGGTGGAAACCCCGGATCGTGAAAAAACCGACGTCACCGGGATTGACCCGGCCCTGATTTTTCGCACCAAAGGGTTTCTGGAGCCGGCAGAAGGCCGCCGCCTGTTTCAGGTGGCCCTGGAGGCAAGCCGTCTGGGACCTTGTCTTGAAATCGGCAGTTACTGCGGAAAATCCACTCTGTATATCGGCGCGGCCTGTAAAAAAAATCACAGCACCCTGTTTGCGGTGGATCATCATGAGGGTTCTGAAGAGCAGCAGCCCGGGGAAGGGTATTTTGATCCGGAAACCTGGGATATCCGCCAGGGCCGGATGGATACCCTGCCGTTGTTCCGGCAAACCCTTTCAGACGGTGGTCTTTTGGATACCGTAGTGCCCGTGCTGGCAAAATCCGCGGTGGCGGCCCGCCACTGGGCCACACCGCTGTCGCTGGTGTTCATCGATGGCGGCCACACCTTTGCTGCGGCGTTTACGGATTACAGTGCCTGGGCCGGTCATATTCTGCCCGGCGGGTACCTGCTGATTCATGATATTTTTAAAGATCCGGCAGCCGGCGGGCAGGCCCCGCATTATATTTACAACCTGGCGGCAACCTCCGGGCTGTTTGCGGTGCTGCCCATGACCGGTACGCTGGGAGTGCTGCGGCGGCGGGCGTGCGGGGAGGTTTTGGAAAGTTTTCCGGACGCATAATCCGAAAAAACTCGAAACAAGAAACTAGTTGCTTTCAATTTCCGTGGCAATGGTTTTGCCGGCAGTGCGGCGGGCGATTTTGGCCAGATCCCGGACCCGGACAAAATCATCGTTTTTCAGCACCCCTTCAAGGCCGGAAATGGCCGAGAGTTTCATGCCGTGTTTTAATCCCATTTTGTAAATTTCACTGACTTTTTCCCAGCTGATCTCTCTGCCCACACTGAAATTTTCATACCGGCCTTCCAGGGCCAGCACAATGGTTTCCGCCAGACTGGCATAGGCCACGCCCGGCGGCAGACCGATGTTTTTCATTTCCGGCTCTCCGGGCAATGCAATTTCCCCGGACGCGATGATCAGTACATCCGGCCGCTGTCTGGCTTCTTTGATGGTGAAATTCAGGGGCCGGTTGACATCGGTGATCACGCATCCGGGTTTTACCTTTTCAATGTCCAGAATTTTTTCATCCGGCCGGGCGGATGCCGCCGTGACAATCACGTCCATGTCTTCAATGTATTTGTCGCTCCGGGTGGTGATGTGGACATTGACGTTTTTGATTTCATTGAGAATGGACTCCCGAAGGGCCAGCAATTTGGCATCGTGAACATCCACCATGTACACATCATCAAATGCAGTGGCCAGCAGTTTGGAGCACACCGATCCCACGGCCCCGGTGGCGCCGATGACCATGGTTTTGCCTTTGAGCTTTTTGCCTTTGGTGATATCAATAAGCCCTATCTGCCGCACCGCCTCGGCTGTGGCCCACAGGGCTGCGGATGCGGAATAGGAGTTTCCCGTGGTGATGGGCAGATCGGAAAATTTTGCCACGGTAACGCCGGCATCTCCCATGGCCCGGGTCAGGGCCCCCAGACCAATGATCTGAGCCCCCAGTTTTTTGGCGATTTCCGCGGCTTTGAGCAATCGGGAATTGATGAACTCCGGGCTGTGGGCCAGCATCTGCTTCGGGGTGGTGCCAATGGCAATGAGCCATCCCTCCGCCTCCGTGCCGGTGGGGGATTTGATGCCCGTGACTTTGGAGTAGACAAAAGGCGGGGCATAGGCCATGATTTTTTCCACGGTATCCAGTCGGGCCGTGGGCCGGAGCCGGGAAATCCAGTTAACCGGCTTGATTTTTTTTAGATAATCCCGGGTCAGGGGATGGACCACAAAGGCGAACCGGTTGATGCGTTTTTTTTCGCCGGATGGATAAATTACCCGGGGATCCATGCGCCGTTCCGAAATCACCTCCAGCAGGTCATCCCGGGTCAGGGTTTCCGGGGTTTTATCCAGGGCCACCATGATCATGGCTTCCAGAACACTTACGCCCACCACATTTTCCAGAATTTTGGGGGTGGAGTCGATAATCATATCCACTCCCCGTTCCCGCAGAAATTTTACCCGATCGTCATAGGCTGTGGCCGTAATGACGGTTTTTCCGAAAAGTTCCTTGACCCCGCAGTTTTTAAGGTATTGGTAAAAATTGTAATAGGGAACCACGATAATATGGGCCTGCTGCACGGCCCGCTGAACAATAAATTCATTGTATACCCGAAGGGGCATGGTAAAATCCGAAAATTTACGGCCGGGCACCCATTTCAGGACGCTGTGGAGCTCATTGGCATAAAGGGCCAGGTCTTCAATGGACGTTAAAAATTTGGGGATGCCGTGCTCCAGAATCGGGTCGCAGAATTTCAGGTTCGTGGTGTATTCACTGATGGCCCCGGCCGTGCCGGAGTTGATCATGCCGGAAAAAAAGACCACCCGGCTGTTGTTGAAAAAGTTATTGCCAAAGCTGTACTGCAGGTGGCGGATGGTCCATTCATGGCCCACACTGCGCAGGGAATCGCCGGTGGTAAAAGGGGTGTTCAGTTTGCTGCCCAGCTGATAAAGAATTTTGGTCTGTTCCTGGGAGCTGGTTTTTTTGCCAATGGTAAACGGAAACTGGATGGAGCCCAGTCCGATAACATCTGCTTTGGCGTCCCATTCCTTGAGAAGATCCGCGACAATATCAATGCTGCCGTCCGTGCCGAGGCGGATGACCCGGAAGTCCATACCCATGAACCGGGGGGTAAAGTCATAGTCGTCTTTGCTGGGTCCGAGGCTGATGTTAACAATGGTTTTCATTTTGTATATTTATCCTTATTGATTCGGGGAACCTATGGGTCAGGACATCATTTCATCTGACTTCCGGACAGCGGCCCCACAGACTGCGGGAAGCCAAACAGTGTCGGAAAAAGTGAAACCGGAAAAATACAAATTTATAACTACTGCAATTTTGCAAATCTTGTCAAACAAAAGCTCGGCCGGCCGGAAGGGGTCTTTAGCGGTTTTCGTCAGTGCGGCAGATATCCGTTATCCTTTTCCGGGGGTTGGGAGAATTGAATCGGTCGGCATGGGTTACCATAACCGGGCAATTACAAAAATGCCAATCATGGAAAAGCCAATGGCCACCTTGGCTGCGATGCCGATGACCATGCCCATCCAGGCGCCGTAGCCGGCTATGCCGATGGCCCGGATATCGCGCCGGACGCTCATTTCGCCGATCACCGCGCCGATGAACGGACCGGCAATGATGCCAAAAAAACCGAAAAACAAGCCGACAGTGGCGCCGATGAGGGCTCCGGCCGCCGCGGACCGGCTGGCCCCAAACCGCTTGACCCCGGCAGCACCCGCCATAAAATCCAAAGCGTGGGCCACAAGGGCAAGCACCGTCAAAACAGCGATGATCCACGGGCCGATGAATACAAACTGTTCAGCCCAGGCCGCCAGCACCAGGCCCGCCAGCAGCATCACCGGTCCGGGAATCACCGGAACAATCAGTCCGGCCAGTCCGGCAACCATAAACACAGCGGAAAAGAACCAGAGGGCAATGGCGCCAAAATCCATTTTTTACCTCCAAAAACAGTCCATCCAAAAACAGTCAAGGCCGTCAACTGCCATGTGAATGAGAAGTCCGGTTCCGATAAGGCGGGATTGCGGGATTGCAGTCATGACCAGGTAACAGAAAATGGCTGCATAGCTGTGCAGGGGGTGAAAGCCGATACTGCAGCGGCCTGGATCAAAAACAGGCGTGGCCAGCAGATGATCCAGATCCACTACCATGACCGCTATCATGACAAGCCAGGCTTTTTTCCACTGGTTTCTGAAAACCAGGCCGGCCGCAATACCGGGCACCAGCACATGAAGCAGCAGGTGGATCGTCAGCCGCAGCGTCATTTCAGTTTTTCACCTTCTGTCTTTTCCCTTCACCCTTCACCCTTTATCGGTGCAGATTCACCAGCCCCAGGCTCATGAAATGGTATACCGCTGCATTGACCCACCACATGGGAAGCGCGATAAAATCAATATACCTGAACCGGGAATGTTCCCAGATAAAAAAATAGCTGTCCGTAAGGTGATGAAAAAGCAGGCCGCTGGTATATTCCAGGAAAACCCCGATGATACCGATGATGAAAATGCGGGTTAACAGGCGGGAATACCGGGGAATAAACCAGATCCGGTACAACAGGTACATCACCACCACGGCCAGGGCCCAGTTTCCCAGTGTTTCAAAACTGAACCAGCCATGGGGGGAGCCGGGATAAACCCATCCCCACTTTCCCGTGGCGCTGTGATAAAGCCGGTTCTGAAAAAGTTCCAGCAGCCATAGAATCGGGGTAATAATGATGATTTGCCGGATCAGCCGGGGGATGTGTTTCATGGTCTTTCCTGATTTTTTTCCAGATTTTTATCTTCCCGGCACAATAATCCGGTTATCCGCGGTGGGTTTCAGCTGTTCCTGCCGCTGAAGCTGCTGAATTTTTTCCACCATCTCTGCCAGGGCCTGTTTCATGGCTGCCGGAAACGCCGCCAGGGCTTCTTCTAATGTTTTTGCGGGAAGTTCCGCCTGGATGGGGATGGGGCCTTCCTGGGACATGAGCTGGGTATGGCCGAGGAATTTTTCGGTTCTGGTATCATCTGCTGCGCCATCGGGTTTTACCGGGACAAGGCGCCGGATGGCCCCGACTTTTAAGTCTGTAATGGATTCCTCACGATACAGGGTATTGGTATCAATGGTAAAATTGATATTCTGAATATTCTGCTGTTCATTCATTCGCTGCCTCCTTAAATTAAACTGCGATTAAACTTGAATTTAAACTTCATGTGAATTGGTGTGTATAAATGGGATATTCTCTACACGAATCCCGGTCTCAAGGCAATGGCTGATTCGAAAACCTGTTCAGTGCCATTTAAACAACCGGAGCCCTACTGAAAAAAAGAAACTGCCGATCACCAGAAGCACCGTCGCGGGCAGAAGCATTTCCACCAGGGTGGCCCCTTCAATAAAAATGCCGCGCAAACCGTCCGTGAGCATGGTCAGTGGCAGTTTTTGGATAACGGGAATGCTCCATTCCGGAAAATTGTGATAACTGAAAAAAACACCGGACAGCACCATCATGGGCATGACCACGGCATTGACCAGGCCGTTTCCGATTTCCGTATTCGCGGTGCGGCAGGAAACAAAGATCGCAATCCCGCAAAAGGCGATATTGGCACTCAGAAAAATTGCAAAAAGCCCGAAAATGCTTCCCTGAATGGTGATGTCAAACACCACCCATGCCACAAGAAACAACAGCGCGCATTCAATCAGGTTCATGGTGATCCGCACCGTCATGAGCGAAATCAGGAAATAAGATTTTTTCATCGGGGTGGCCACCATGCGGCGCAGCAGTTTTTTTGCGCGCTTGTCGATCATGCCGTAGCTCAGCCCCCACATGCAGGACATCATGATGCTCATGGCCATGAGTCCCGGCACCAGAAAATCAATATACCGGGTGCCGGGAACGGTTAAGGGCTGAACATTCCGGCCGGATGCCGGGTCCTTGGCGGCCGCGGTTTGATCAAACAGCCGGGAAAGTTTGAGATAGATGAAATGGGCATCCGTGCTGGCCGGATCAAAATGATAGTAAATGTCCTGATCCCGGACTTCCATGATGATTCCCATGGTGCCCCGCTTCAGGCCGACAATGGCGCTGCGCCAGTCGGTTTTTTCAAAAATAAAGGTAGTGGTGCCCAGGGTGTCATCTAAGAGGGTGATTTGATCTTCCTGGCCTGGAGGAGCCGGGTTTTCGGCATATTTTTCAAGCACCGCATCCACCGGAGAAATTTCTCCTGTGTTTTCAAACCCTGCCGGATGATTTTCAATAACCGCCACATGACGGACAATATCCGCCGGCCGGCTGAAGGCGATGCCCAGTCCCAGGGCCATGAGAATGGGAAAGATAATTCCCCAGAAAATGACGGCAGGCTGGCGGATGATTTCTTTGAAATGGGCTGAAATCAGCTGAAACAATTGTGATTGTCGGATGTGAAAAAGCATGGGGGGGTCACCCGTTTGTTTAGCCAACCAGACGCCGGCCGGTCATGGAAGTGAAAATGTCATCTAATGTTTTGCGCCGGCATTCCAGATGCTGGAGACTCAGCCGGTGCCGGGTGAGAAAATCGAGAAACCGGGGCAGCTCTTGTTCCATGGCGGACATGGCAATTGTCCCTTTTTTGCCCTGTGTTTCCCAGAAAATATCAAATCCGGCTGCTGTGAAATCAATTTTTCCGGCGGCCGGTTTTTGGGACAATGAGGATTCATTCAGGGTGAATTCAATGATTTTGTCGGTTCCGTCTCCTGCCACCAGCTGATCCAGGGTGCCCTGTTTCAATATCCGGCCGCTGTCAATGATAATAATATGTTCGCAAAGCTGCTCTGCTTCTTCCATATAGTGGGTGGTCAGCACGAGGGAGGTATGGGAGTGGGTTTTAAGGCCTTTCAGGATGGACCAGATTTCCCGCCGGGCATTGGGGTCCAGACCGGTGGTGGGCTCATCCAGCAGCAGGATTTCCGGACGGTTCAGCAGGGCGATGCCCAGGGCCAGCCGCTGCCGCTGGCCTCCGGAAAGATTGACCACATAGGAGCGGGACTTGGCCCTCAGGCTGATGGTGTCAATAATATCATCCACCCGCTGCTGCCCCAGCCCGTAAAAAGCGGCAAACAGGGCCAGGGTTTCTGAAACCGTGAGCCGGTCGATAAACCGGGTTTCCTGAAGGGACAGCCCGATGATTCGGTGGAGGTCGGATTCATTGCCTTTCCATTTTTTGCCTTTGATGAAAATATCGCCTTTGTCCGGCTGCTGAATGCCTTCAATCATTTCCATGAGGGTGGTTTTTCCGGCCCCGTTGGGGCCCAGCAGCGCCACTGACTGTCCCTTGGTTATCCTGAAGTCAATGCCGCGTACCGCATGGACATGGTCAAAGGATTTATGGACATTCTGAACATCTATGACCGGAATCTGATTCATGGCTGGAGCCGGCAGGGGCGGTTTCTGCTCCTGCCATATCTGTCTTTAAGTTAAAAAACAGGCAGTTATTCCCATTCTCGAAAGAGTGAAAATAACGCCTGCTTTTTTTGATGGATCGTTAATGTTCTGCTATTGGCCGCACCCGGAAGCGCAATCACAGCCCTCACCGCATCCCGCAGGCATCTGAGTGGGGGCGTCACTGATGTTGACCACTTCAATGTCAAAGGTCAGGGATTTTCCGGCCATGGGATGGTTCAGGTCCACGGTCACGTGTTCGTCATTTACATCCACGATGGTGGCGGGTATCTGCTGGCCCTGGCCGTCATGAAGGGCCACGGTCTGGCCTGCCTGGGGGTTCATTTCCGGGGGCACATCTTTCCGGGGAAAGTCCCGGGTCAGGCTTTCGTCCCGGTGGCCGTAGGCTTCCTCCGGCGCCAGGGTAAAGGTTTTTTTCTCGTTTAAGGCCATGCCGTCCAGAGCGTCTTCAAATCCCTTGATCAATTGTCCGGCGCCCATCTGAATTTCTAAAGGCTGGCGGCCCTGGCTGGTGTCGAAAACCTCACCATCTTCAAGGGTACCGGTATATTCAACACTGACGAACTTGTCTTTTGCAACTTTTACCATTGGAATCTCCTTTTTTTTAAAAATTAAAAATTCCACACAAGATAAATATGAAAAATCAAAAGTCAAGCCGTGAGATGAAAAGCACCCCATTTCATGTTATTTGTAATTTTTACATTCCTCAAACAGGGAATAAGGGCAATTGTCGCGGCAGTAGTCATGATCCACGGCGTCCACCAGCCGTGTCAGGATCTGGCTGAGATCCGGCAGGCGGCCGGAGGATTCAATAATGCCGTCAGTCTGCATTTCAGGGTAAAATCCTGAGGAAATAAAGGTTTTCAACACGGGCGCGTGAACGTTAAACAGGGCCAGGCGGATGCCCTGCTGTCGGAGCAACTCTTTGAGCCGCCGCAGTTCATCAATGCCCGTGATGTCGATGTATCCCACTGCCTGAAAATCCTTCAGCAGAAATTTCAGCGGGGTGTTGACGGCATTTACCCGTGCCATGATATGTTCCATGGTGTATTCGGCATTGGCAAAAAAAATGACGTTGTCGATCCGGAGCTGCAGAATCTGAGGGCAGGCAGGACTGCCGGAAACTTCGGCATTGACCAGGACATGATGCTCCGGATCCCGGGTCATCTCCACAATCCGGGGGTGCATGGTTTTCCAGAAGAAAAACATCAAAGACATCACTACGCCGATGAGCAGGGCATAATCCGGTTTTGCCAGCAGGGCCAGCATAAACACCGTCAGGGCCACAATGCCGTCGTCCCGGTTCATCTTCCATAATTTAAATACCTGGGACGGGTGAAACAGGGTGAGCACCGCGGATATCACCACGGCAGCCAGTCCGGCGCGGGGGATATACGTCAGCACAGGGGTGAAAAATAAAAGGGTGACAATCACCAGAATGCCGGAGATGACACTGGCAATGCCGGTTCGGGCGCCTGATGAAAAATTGATGGCCGTCCGGGAAAAAGACCCGCTGACCGGGTAGCATTGAAAAAAGCCGCCGATCAGATTGGCCATTCCCTGACCGATAAATTCCTGATTCACATTTACTTTTTGCCGGGTTTCATCGGAAATGGCCTTGCCCACGCTGTAGGTTTCCACAAAACACACCAGGGCAATGACCATGGCCGGTCCGAAAAGGGTGCTGATGATTTCCGGGTTAAATACCGGCAGATGGAAACCGGGCAGCCCGCCGGCGGTTTTGCCGATGATGGCCACGCCCCGGGCATCCAGGCCGAACCAGAAAACACTGCCGGTGGCAATGGTCAGGGCGGTAAGGGATGACGGAAACGCCGGCCGGTGTTTTTTCATGGTATAAATAAACCCGAAGCAGAGAATGCCGATCAATGCGCTTAACAGATGGCTCTCCCGAATTTTGGCGCTGATCTCAAGAACCATGAAAAAAATGTATTCATGGCGCCTGACACTGATACCCAAAAACTGGGGCAGCTGGGAGGCAATAATAATCAGAGCCGCGGCTGCGGTGAATCCTTTGACCGCGGAATGGGAAACAAAGGCCATAATCTGTCCCATGCGCAGAAAACCGATGCACAGGTATAGAATGCCGATGATAATGGACAGAAGGAGCGCCAGTTCAATATAGCGGGGGCTTCCCGGCGCTGCAAGGGGGGAAAGGGTCACCAGTACCAGAAGACTGGTAATGGCAATGGGACCCGTGGCCAGCTGCCGGAGGCTTCCCCACAGTCCGCCGATGACAGGGGTGACCGCCGCCGCATACAGCCCGTAAACCGGCGGCAGACCGGCCAGCATGGCATAGGCCATGGCCTGGGGAATGAGGATCACGGCCACCGTAAGGCCGGCAAGACTGTCCGCCTGTAGCGTTTTCAGATTGTAATGCCGCAGCCACCGGATAAATGGGAATATCTGAAAAAACAAGCGAAACGGCGTAGTTTTCTTGTCAGACATGATTTTTTTGGACGTTGCAATCACCTGTTTCAGGCCGGGACGTTATTCATCCTCTGATAAATCCACATCCGGATAAAGTTTTTTTGCGCATTCCGGACAAATGCCGTGACTGAAATCCGCGCCCGAGTGTTTGTGAATATAGCTCTCGATCTGATCCCAGTATCCCTTGTCATCCCGCACTTTTTTGCAATTGGCGCAAATGGGGATCATTCCGCTTAAGGTGTTGACATCCTTCAGGGCTTTTTGAAGTTGTTGGATCAGCCGTTCCTTTTCCATTTCTGTTTTTTTGCGTTTTTCAATGTCCTGAGCCAGCCGCGCGTTCAGTGCCCGAATCTGAATCTGCTCTTCTTTCAGATGGTCCAGCAGTTTCAGGTTTTCATACCGGTATTGGATGGAAGTCAGGATAACGCGGTTCAATCCGATGGCCGAACGGGTCATCACCCCGACATAGGCAAGGAGCAAAATTCCCATCACCATTTGTTCAAAATCCGCGCTTATCAGCAGGGAAAAACTGGCCGGCAGCGTGGCCGGAAGGACAAAACTCAAAAAAAGAAAAATGGAAACCGAGTTGATGGCCAGGGCCGCCGCCACAACCCCTGCAATGATGATCAGCGCAATAAAAAAATAAACAAGCGGCACATGAAGATGGGTATAGACGCCCAGAACGCCCCAGAGCAGGCCGTTTAGAAAAATGCTCATACCGAATTTGATCAGCCAGGGCCTGGGGGTGAGGGTTTTAGCGGGTTGTTTTTCATAAAGGCGGATAATGAAAAACCGGATCAAAAGGACCACGGCCATGGCCAGAAACCATCCTGCCAGGATGGGGCGGGGGAGCTGCCGGAAAAAAAACGCCATCGTGCAAAATGCCACCAGCAGGTTCCCCGGCAGGGCCACCTGATGTTGCCGGCACAAGATCTCTAAGCGTTTTTTTTCGATTTTGGATTGGGAAATTTGTGTCATTATTTTCAGCGTAAAATACCGGTAAAAGATAAAAACAGTTAAAAGACAAGATCTTCGATAAAATAAACCAGCTGGTTCAGATTCCGGCAGGGCCTTACTTCGTGACAGTAGGCCTTGTAAGTGCTCATTTCGCTGTCTCCGGTGCCCCAGAACTGCTCTGGTTCCGGGTTCAGCCAGATCACCCGCCGGCATCGGGCGCGCATGGCGTCCAGAAGCTGTTCGCAGGGGTTGTGGTAATTGGTGCGGGCATCCCCCACGATGATGAGGGTGGTTTTCTGGGTCAGCAGATGGAGATGATCCCGGTGAAACCGGGTCAGCATTTCGCCGTAGTCGGTATGGGCATCAAAATTAATATTGGTGTCCGTGATGACTTTTTCAATGGCCTGGTTGATGTCGTGTTTTTCAAAAATATCCGTGATGTTGGTGGGCCCGCCCACAAAGGCGAAACTCTGAACATCGGCAAAACAGTCCTGCATGGCATAAATCATGTTGAGCATAAACCGGGCCGCGGACCAGACAGACCCGGACACATCGCACAGGGCCACGATTTTTGTTTTTCGGAGGGGCCGCTGGCGATAGTTGATTTCTATGGGCACCCCCAGGTACCGCTGGGCCGTGCGCAGGGTTTTTCTGACATCCAGCGTTCCCCGGTTGCGGGAGGCATACCGCCGGCTCATGATGTCTTTCATTTTGCGCACAAGCTGATCAATTACCGTGCGCATCTGTTCAATCTCTTTCTGAGTGAGGTTGGAAAAGGGCCGTTCCCCCAGTCCGCTGTACTGCCGGTCATAGGTGTTGACCTGCTTCAGGCCGTCGTTGTATGGCCGGGTTTCCTGGGTGAGCATCTGATTGGCCCGTTCCAGGCGCGCAAGCAGCCGGGAGGCCAGGCCCTGATTTTTTCCCGGGGCGCCGGGGTCCTGATGGCTGCCCTGAAACTGAAGCAGCCGGTTGCGCACCTGATTGATGCGGAGCATGACTTCCAGCCGGCTGGACAACTGGCTGAGATTGGATTTAAGGGCTTTGGAATTTTTTTCTTCCTGGGTTTCCAGGCGCTGGATTTCCTTTAAATAGGGGATGGGATCGCCGCCGAGAAAATCAAAAATCGCCTGGGTAATATCATCATCCGGCGTGTCCTGGCGCATCTTGTCAAGGGCGGCTTTTTTTGCTGCCTGAGAAATGTTTTCCGGGTCAAACTCCGCATCCGGCTGCATGTCGTGAAAAAAAAGATCATAAAGCCGGTCAAAATCCCGCTGTTCCCTGCGGCTTTTGGCAAAATTGGCCCGCAGGGCCGCGCGGAACTGGTCTTCTTCCAGTAGGTTGATCAGCTCCAGCTGGCCGGCGGCATCAAGCACTTCTGCGGTGGATATCCGCAGATCAGCCGTGCGGCAGGCTGCCACAAAATTTAAAAGCAGGGTGAGCATTTTTTATGTTAAGACCAGTTTTATGTTAAGACCTTGTCCAGGTTTTCCCTCACCATTTTTGTGTCCACCTGGTATTTGCAGATGACATTCAGGGTGTCGGAGAGCACTTCCGGCGACAGATCATTGGCCTGAAGCACCATCAGGGCCTTTGCCCAGTCAATGGTTTCAGAAATGCAGGGCTGTTTTTTAAGGTCCAGATCCCGGATGCGGTTGATGGCATCCACCAGCTGCCCGGCAAGGCGCTTGTCAATTTCCGGAATTTTCAGCTCCACAATGCGTTTTTCCAGGTCTTTTTCCGGATAATCAATATACAGGTGGATGCACCGCCGTTTTAACGCGTCGCTCATGTCCCGGTAATTGTTGGAGGTGAGAATGACAATGGGAATGTGTTTGGCTTTCCAGATGCCGATTTCCGGAATGGATACCTGAAAATCCCCTAAGAGCTCCAGCAGGAATGCTTCAAATTCCGGGTCGGACTTGTCGATTTCGTCAATTAACAGCACCACGGGCGCATCAGATGTAATGGCCTGGAGCAGGGGCCGGGCCAGGAGAAACCGCTCGGAAAAAAACGCGTTTTCCTGTTCCGCGATTTTTTCCACGGCCTCGGCAATGGAAGATGAGGCGGAAATCAGGTCATTGATTTTTTCTTTGATCATCTGGGTGTAGAGAAGCTGTTTGGCATATTCCCATTCATACAGGGCCTTGGCTTCATCCAATCCCTCATAGCATTGCAGCCGGATTTTGCGAAGGTTCAGGCTCCGGGCAATGGCCCGGGCCAGTTCGGTTTTGCCGGCCCCGGCCGGGCCTTCCACCAGCACCGGTTTTCCGGTGGCAGTGGCCAGATAAACCACGGTGGCGATTTCCCGGGACGGGATATAATCCACGCTTTCCAGTTTTTGTTCCACCGCTTCCACACTTTCAAACCATTTCATGGGGGATCCTTTCGGTATTTTTAAAACAGGCCCGGTTGAATATAGTCCAGAAAAGGCTTGCACCTGCCTCTGCGCGGGCATTCCTGGCAAACCGTGATGTGTTTTCTGGGCCGCCCTTTTTTAAACGGGCAGGTAATGTAGGGGCTGTCATTTTTCTTTTTCAAAGATTTTTTCGTCATTTTCAGTGTTTGAACGCGTATCAGTGATTCAAACGACGGGGGAAATGACATGATCTGAACATCGCCCCCGTACACCAGCTCTATCACTGCCGGCCCCGGCATGCAAGACGGAAAACAGAATCCGGGCGGCTGGCTTCATTTAATTGATTGCGGTTTGTTTCTGTTTCAACTATTTTGGTAAATGCAAATGCCCTTAACGCTGCCGGCATAGAGGCGGTTGCTCAGCGGGGGATTTTTAACCAAAAGGAGGATCTGTGGAAAAACTGAAAGGATATGAGCGAAAATATCTCAGGGGACTGGCCCACGGCATAAAACCCCTGGTGCTCGTGGGGCAGAAAGGGGTGTCTGAATCGTTGATCGCCGCGGTGGACGAGGCCCTTGACACCCATGAGCTGATTAAAGTAAAATTTAATGAATTCAAGGAAAAAGACCAGAAAACCGAAGTTTCTGAGATTATTGAAACGCAAACCGGGGCCCAGCTTGTCGGTATGATCGGTCACATGGCAATTTTTTACCGGGAACAAAAAGACCCGGAAAAAAGAAAAATTGTGATCCCCCGGCGTTAATTTTATTGGGGCCGCAGGTTGGACCCGGGGTGAAAATCAGAAAACCGTTCATTACAGGAAATGGTTATGAAACTAAAGAATCAGGCATCAGAAATAACAGCGGACCGCTATGCAATGCTGACCGGCGATATTCCGCCATCCGCGCAGATCAGTGTTGAAGCCGTTGGCGATCGCATCCGGGGACTGCGGGAAGCAAAGCATATTTCCTATGAAAAACTTTCCCATATCACGGGATTTGACGTGGCATTGCTGAAAAAAATTGAAAACAATGAGATTCAGCCCCAGCTGGGCACCCTGGTCCGGTTGTCCAAAGCCCTTGAAAGCGCCTTCAGCGGGCTGGTATCCGGGGTGGGGAACAAGCTGTATTCTGTGACCCGGAAAGGTGACCGTAAAAAGGTGTCCCGGTCTTCCAGCGCCAGGGGCCGAAAACTCTATACTTATTTCAGCATGGCCCCGGAAGTCCGGGGACGGCACATGGAAGCACTGATGGTTACCCTTGAAGAAAATCCGGATCAGGAACTGTCCGTGCATGAGGGGGAAGAATTTATCTATGTGCTGGAAGGAACCGTGTGCGTTACCCTTGATGAAGATAAATTTGAGCTGGAACCCGGGGACAGTGTCTACTATCTTTCCACCACGCCCCACCTGATCACCGCAAAAAAAGCCCAGGCCGTGATTCTGGCCGTGCTGCACGAATGATGTTCTCTTAAAAAGTCGAATTCAGACGGCAAAGAAAAAAGATTCAAATTCAAGGCGCGCAAATCCCTATCAATGAGGCGTACCTGACGTACGTTGAAGCAGCTGGGGATGCAGCGCAACAAAGAATTTGGACTTTTTACAAGGCCGTCAAAACATGAATTCCATGCTTACATAGGCCAGGGCATCGTCCTGATCGGCTTTTTCCGGTGCGCCATAAAGCCCGCCAAACAGGGTAGAGGTATAATCGCGCTCCACAATCTGGTACCCCAGGCGGCACTGGAGCAGGGGCGTGATCAGGGGCTGAATCCAGTATATTTCCCAGACTTCCCCCCGGGTGTTCAGTTTCTGAAACGGATCCAGCCCCGCGACATTCAGGCCGACCCAGTATTCCGATCCCTTGAAATATTCCACTCCGATTTTGGGATTTTTGAAGTTTTCGGCATCAATATGATAACGGGCTCCGGTATAGATGGCCCATCCGGTATCGGATTTCTGATTGTCCGCTGATCCCAGGTAAAGATATTTTGTGTAAGGGGTGATTTCCGCCGGAAGACCGGCCGGATCAAGGGGCTGGCCGGCCACAAGGATTTGCTTCTTATTGGGGTCCACGTCGCTCCATGAAGCGGAAAAGAAAAAATCACACCGCGTGCCGAAAAATTTTTCCTTGTCCAGCTGCACTGTGTATTTGTCTACTTTTCCGAGGGAATCGGGAAAAATCAGCATGTCCGCCACTGCGGGCAGGTGAACCCGGGCAAGACCCCGGACAACGTCATCACCGGAAATCCGGACATCATCCACCCGGAGCCATTGCAGGGAAAAAGCGGCTGAATCCAGAAAGGGAATCGTGGTGTTGAGCTGGGCTGCATAAAAATCAATGTCTTCCAGTCCCAGCGGGTCGGTTTCAAACGGATTCATGTCTGTGTCGTCTTCGCTTCTGGCATACACCAGGTTCAGGGACTGGAGCAAAGGCGATTGAAAATAAAAACTGAAGGCCAACCCATCTGATTCCGCGTTAAACGCCAGATCCGGATAAGAGGACTGGCTGGGGCGGCCATAGCGGTATTTGGTCAAATAGCCATCTACGGTGGGCAGACGGCCAAAGGTCATGTTCAGACGGCCTCCGAGCCATGCGGGCCGATAATCCACATAGGCTTTTTTTACCTTGATCGCGCTGTCAGACGGCGTGGTGGAATACGTGAAGTCCGAACTCCGGATGCTTTCCGGTGAATTCCAGGTCCCCCAGAGCTTGTACATGGAAATGGTGGCATTGAACTGAACTTCGGTCACGGGATGGGCAGAGAATTTCAGGTCAAAAAGATTGACAAAAGCGTTTTCATAGGAATCTTCTCCTGTCAGATTGTTTTCCCGGTTCATGTCAAAATAGGAACTGCGAAAGTAAATTTCATTTCCCAGCTTATACTGTTCAATGATGCCGGTATCCCGGATGGTTTGTTTGTAAACGAATGCCAGGTTTTCTTTTAAGGATGCGATTTTTGCGTCCTGATTCGCCATCTTTTCTTCCAGCTGTTCATAGATGCTGCTATCCGCCTGATTATCTGCCTGAATGGCTTCGATATCCCCGTTATCCAGATACTGCTTCATCAACTCAATATCTTTCTGCTGGCGGGACAGTTGTGAATTCAGGGTTTGTATTTCTTTCCGGAGCTGGTCAATTTCTACGGGCCTGTTTTTTTCCTGCGCCAGCACGCAGGGGGCTGAAAAAAGAAAACAGACTACCGCACTCACAAGTATCACCCATTTCGTTTGATGCATAGTGGCCTCCGCTTAAATTTTGGTGGTCTCATCTCCAGACACCGATGCCTTCGGACCTGAATCCTTTGGCATTCTCAAGCAAATAATTGGTTATTTGCTGTTTCTGCTGCTCATTTTCCCAGGGAATTTTTTTGAAAATACGGTGCCCGTTCCGGTGGATCAAAAGTTCCCACTGGTCCCGGGTTCTGTCTTCAGCGGAAACGGAATTTTGCCGGTGGCAGTTGAAACAAATGGAACGGTGAAATGTGTTTTGAGAAATGGCTTTCGGGGACTGATCCGGGTCATGATCCGGGCCATGATCCGGAAGTGTTTCAGCAACAGAGACCCCCGGCAGTAATATAAGGCAAAAAAGAATAAAACAGGCTGTTTTTACGAGTATTTGCACCCTTTTCATGGGATTATTCATTCCAGAGGCCGATGCCTTCGATCTGCGGATTTGTTTTTTTGGCGTGAAAAAGTAAATATCGCAGGATCGATTTTTTTTCGTCCGGTGTGGACCAGGGGATTTCCGCGAAAATGGCGTGACCGTTTTCTTCGATCAGCAGCCACCATTGTTTGCGGGTTTTGTCGGATGGGTTAACATCCGCCGGGCCGTGGCATTTAAAACACACGGAACCAGAAAAAACTTTCCCGGACGCGGGCCGCATTAAAGGAAGGGACGATGGCTGCGGGATTTCAGGAAAATAATTGGCAGATACGGGATCCAGAACGGGCAAGAAGATGTTTTCGCCAGCATCCTGACTGTCAGGTGTTTTTTCCATTTCTGATTTTAAGGCCGGCGAATTTTGCTGCAGTTCTTCATTGTTCAGCTTTTTTAATGCCGATGCGGTATAAGGAAAAATGATCCACAAAAGACAGGCAATCAAGGCGCAATGCCAGAATTTTTTTAAAAACAGATTGCCCGTCTTCAATGTGAAAATCCTTTATAATCTTTTTTTATTCCTAAAAATAAGCATAAACTAACATGAATAGGTTCAAAAACATAATTTTGTGGTTAAATCAAGAGCAAATTACCGGTAAGGGGAAATCTCAGGGAGAAGACAGGGCTTATCGTGGTGGTGCAGAAAAGAAAGAATAAAACTTGACGGCTTTGTAAAAAATCTAAAATTCTGGAAGGCGGGAAGCAAAAAAAAAAATCATCCCCCGGATTTTTGAAACCCCCCGGGGGATGACTGACGTTAATTGCTGTCGCGACATCTCATCGCCGGCGATATGTTAACATTTATTTTTGAAAATTCGGTTAATCGTAAAGCGCCTCAAGCTGGTCGAGATATTTTTCAAAAACCTTGCCCCGTTTCAGCTTCATGGTCTGGGTCATCATTCCGTTTTCCAGTGAAAAATCTTCGGGCACGAAAATAAATTTTTTGGGGATTTCATATCCGCCATAGGTTTTTCTCAGGTGGGCGGTTATGTCTTTTTGGATAAAATCCTGAAGTTTTGCCTCTTTGATCAGTTCTTTGGGAGATTTGCCGTCCAGGCTCATTTCCGCCACCACCGGTTTCAGCGCATCAAAATCCGGCACCAGCAGGCACACATTATAGGGCTTGCCATCACCGTAAAGCATGACATTCAGCGCATAGTCGCTCAGCTTGATATCTTCTTCAATGGAAGCGGGATGCACGTATTTGCCGTTCTCCAGTTTGTATTCTTCCTTGAACCGGCCGGTAATATGAAGAAATCCGTCCTTATCCAGCCGTCCCCGGTCGCCGGTGCGGAATCCCCTGCCCAGGTCAGGATCATTGACGGTCACTTCTGCGGTTTTTTCCGGCTTGTTATGGTAGCCTTGCATCACATTGGGGCCAAAGCAGACAATTTCCCCGTCTTCGCTTTCTTTGCCGACAAAGGATTTATCAATAATGACGGTAACTTTTTCAATGGGCCGGCCAACCGTACCCAGCTTGTTGGCTGCCGGGGAGTTCATGGTCATGGCCGGAGTGGTTTCGGTCAGGCCGTAGCAGTCATAGGTGGGAATTCCGATGTCAATGAAGAACTGCGCAATTTCGGGATTCATGGCCGCACTGCCGGTAACCGCTTCTTTGAGCCGGCCGCCGAACCGGGCCCGGATTTTGCCGAACACCACTTTGTCCAGAATTTTAAGTTTAAGAGAGGCTTTTCCGGTCTGCCGTTTCTTTACAGCCTCTTTTTTGGCGGCATTGAACAGTTTTTCCGCCAGCCCGCCTTTTTCCCGCATCATGTTGTGGATGCTGGCATACACTTTGTTGAACACCCGGGGCACGGCAATCAGCATTGTCGGTCGCACTTTCCCCATGTCATCCACAAGGGTGTCTACAGACCCCATAATGCCGGTGGAGCCGCCGATATACGTGCCCAGGAAAACCTCTGCGGTCTGGCCGAAACTGTGGGCCCAGGGCAGAATGGACAGGGTGACAACGTTTTCATCAGCGTGGGGGAACATCCTGGCGGCGGCCTGGACATTGGTGGTGAAGTTGCCGTGACTGAGCAGCACACCCTTGGGATCGCCGGTGGTGCCGGAGGTGTAGATGAGAGAGGCAATATCGTTGTAATGGGGTTTTACAGGGGGCACCGGATTTTTCCGGCCCATTTCTTCCACCGCGGCCATGCTGTCTTTGCCGTCCGCATTGATGATAAAGATTTTTTCCAGGGCGTCGATTTCATCCACCCAGCCTTTTACCTGGTTATAAACGTCTTCATTGACCACAAACAGTACCTTGATGCCGCTGTCTTCAATGATATAGCGCCAGGTTTTCTTGAGTTCCTTTTCATACATGGGCACCAGGCGCGCCCCTCTGCCATAAGTGGCAAAGGCAATCACGGTCCAGGCTTCGGAATTGCTGATGATCAGGCCGACGCCGTCGTCTTTGCCAACGCCCAGCTGGGCCAGTCCCCCCCGGAGGTTGTTCACCCGTTCAGCCACCTCGCCGTAGGTTTTGAATTCGTACTCACCGTCGGCATTTTTCATGCCCACATAGGGACGATCCGGGAATTTTTTCACACTGTCTTCAAGCAGGTCCACCAGGTTGGTGGGATACTCATACCACTTTTCATTGTTTTTCATTGCAGCGTCCTTGTGTTTGATTTTATGGTTTATGCCTCAGCCAGTCGTTTTTGTGTAGCATTTTTAGATATGAAAAAAAACAGTTTTTTATAAAATCAACACTGTTCAAGGGGTGAAATAAAAAGTGTTTAGGCCGGGGGGCTGTAAGCGGCCCATTTTTCGTCAATTTCCTGCTGAACCGCAGCGATTTTTGCGTCGTCCAGGGCTCTGAACCGGGCCTGGGCCTTGAAATAATCCGCCACCGGCTTGCGTTTTTTGCCAAGGAGTTTTTCCGATGCCCCGGTGAGGCGGAAGGTGTGGTTTTCGATTTCATAAAGATCAAAGAGCCCGCTTTCCACGGCCATTTTTCCGAGTTTGACGGTATATCGGGGTTCAAATCCCCACCCGGCCGGGCACGGGGTATGGACATGGATGTACTTGGGGCCTTTGATGGTTTTTGCTTTGACGATTTTATCGTAAAGATCCAGGGGGTAGGCCGCCGATGCAGTGGCCACATAATCAATGCCATGGGCGGCAATAATGGCGGGCACGTCTTTTTTTATCTGGGCCTTGCCGGAAAACGGGGTGGTGGTGGTGATGACCCCCTGGGGAGTGGTGCCAGAGCGCTGGACCCCGGTGTTCATGTAGGCTTCATTGTCATAGCAGATAAAAATCAGATCTTCCCCGCGTTCGCAGGCCCCGGACAACGCCTGAAGGCCGATGTCGCTGGTGCCGCCGTCTCCGGCCCAGGCCGCGACAGTGGTATCCTTGTTTTTTAGAGCCCGCAATGCGCCCAGCACACCGGTGGCAGCGGCAGCGGTTGAGGCAAATGTAACGTTCAGGCACGGCAGCTGGGTGGCGGCAATGGGATACAGCCCCTGCAGCACGGTCAGGCAGCTCGGGGGCACCACCAGAATGGTGTTTCGGCCCAGGGCTTTGAGGCCGATGCGATATACAATGCTGAGACCGCATCCGGCACAGGCCCGGTTTCCCGGATGGACCAGTTCATCTTCCGGCAGATTTAATATGGTTGTTTTTTCAGTCATTATCGATATTGTCTCCGTAAAAAAGTCGGTATTGGATGTCTGTGTTCATCATGTCTCGTCATGGCTATGGCTCAAGTGACGGGATTCCCGAAAAAAAATGCGGGAATTTTTTTCAAAACCCGTCTGTGATTTTTAAAGTTTAAGCCCGATCCACTGGGGTGCATCGCCAATGGCATCTGCTTGGGTACACGAATTTTTCAATGCTTCAACCAGTTGATCGGTTTTGATTTCCCGTCCGCCCAGCCCCAGAATATAGTTATGGATAACGGGCCGGGCAGCCGCCGGATACAGGGCTGCTTTGATATCCCCGTAAAGCGCGCCCTGGTTGCCGTAGCTGAGGGCTTTTTCAAAAACAATCACGCCTTTTCGACCGGACAGGGCATCTATGATGGCCTGATCCGGAAACGGGCGGTACAGGCGAAGCCCCATGACGCCGACGGAAATGTTTTGGCTTCGCAGAATATCCACCACATCCCGGAGATGGTAGGAAAGCGACCCAAGGCAAATGGCCACAAACTCCGCGTCTTCGCACTGGTAGGATTCGATGTAGGGATCGCCGTTGCGGCCGAAAACCGTTTCAAATTTTTTGTTGACATCTGCCAGCACATCAATGGCGTCGCGCATATCCGCATGCAGGTTCTGCCGGATTTCCATATACCCGGGCGCCATGTTTCCGCGCACATCCGGCCGGATGTCCGGCAGGGTCACGGTGTTTAGGTTTGCCGGCTGGCCGGGGGTCAGGGCATAGGCCGGGGTAAACGGCGGCAGAAATTTGTCCACCGCGGCCTGATCCGGCACATCAAAGGGCATGTAAGTATGGGACAGAATATAGCCGTCATAACAGACCATGACCGGCACGCTCACGGTTTCCGCAAGATAGAAGGCTTTGAGCACTGTATCAATGATCTGCTGGTGGTCGGCGCAATAAAGCTGGATCCATCCCGTGTCCCGCTGGGAAATAGCGTCCTGGTGATCGTTCCATACGGTCCAGGGGGCGCCGATGCCGCGGTTGACCACGCACATCACGATGGGAAGCCGCGCGCCGGCGGCCCAGTGAAGCTGTTCATTCATGTACAGCAGCCCGTTGGCGCTGGTGGCGGTAAATGCCCGGGCCCCGGTGCTGGCCGCTGCAATGCACACCGCAAGGGCGCTGTGTTCGCTTTCCACGGGAATATATTCCGCATCCATTTCCCCTGAATCCACAAATTCGGACAATCTTTCCGTGAGCGGGGTCTGGGGTGTGATGGGATAGGCGGCAATGACCTGGACCCTGGCCAGTTTGACGCCGCTGGCCGCCGCCACATTGCCGGATTCAATAATATGCATCAGGTTATTTCTCCTTTTTTATGAATTCGGTTTCATCAACCATGGTAATGGCCCCTGCCGGGCATTCTTCGCAGCAGATTTCACAGCCTTTGCAATACTCATAGTCAATGGTCGGCGGTATGGTGCGTTTGATCACGCTGTCCGGGCAAAACAGCCAGCAGGTAAAACACGCGGGTTTGTTGAGTTTTGCCGGAATGCATTTTTCCGGATCAATAACCGGCCGCCGCACCCGCCAGGAGCCTGTGCGTCCGCCGTCTCCCGGTCCGGGTTCGCTGTGGGATTTCCGGCAGCCGAACGTGTCTTTTTTCATTTATTTGCCTCCAACAAGGGTTTTTTCATAGGTGGCCCTGGCGGCCAGGGAATTTTTTTCCGGATGTTTGCCGGTGAATTCATCTTCAATGGCCCGGGTGAGGATGTCCATGCCGATCAGGCCGCTGGCTTTTGCAAACGCACCGATGATGCCGGTGTTGACAATGCCCCGGGGCAGTCCGGCGTTGGCGGCGATGTGGGTGACATCCGCGGTGGCCACGGTCATGTTTTTAAAATCAAAGAACTCGGGTTTTTCAGTGGAATTGATAATGACAAGCCCGCCGGATTTTAAACCGGCGGTCACATCCACTTCTTCTATGATAAGGTGATCCAGTACCACCACCATGTCCGGCTGGGTAATGGGGGACAGGTCGTAGATTTTTTGCCGGGATATCTGCAGGGAGGTGAGCACCGGAGCGCCCCGGCGTTCCGTGCCGAAAGTGGGCGCCATGACAACGCCGGAAAATCCGGAAACAAACGCGGCGTTGGCCACAATTTTGGCGGCGGTAATGGCTCCCTGTCCACCCCGGCCGTGCCATCGTATTTTAATAATGTCCTGGTTCATAATAAGTCACTTTTTTGATGGTCAATTTGATCGTTAGTGGGTTAAATATATGTTTTTATTAGAGTACAGCAGCCGCAGGCGGCTTTAAAGTACATTATGAATAATCTTGGGTTTGTCAACCCTTTTGAAACATCCCGGACCCGGCATGAAAGGATTTCCGAAGGTTCCGGGCAGGTCCTGGGGAGGGTGGAAGGTTCGAAAACCACTGGATAAAATTAACGTTAAAGTTAATTTTTCTTGAACAAGCCAGATAAAACCTTTACAAAAAAAAATTATTGCCCAAAAATGCGGCAGTGAAAATCGCTGTCCGGTTGTCATGTCATCGCCAGGTATGTACGCCTTGATTTTTGATCCGGTTTATGCTCTTATTTTTGGCTGGTTTCCGGCATGGGGGCAGCAGCTGCCCCATGCGTTTATATTGCGATATGATTCAATTATTTAATGACGGAGAAGGTTATGGAGATAGCAATACAAAAGGCTGATGTGCTGAAGCAGCCGCCCAAAGACGCGGATCTTTCCTTTGGAACGATTTTTACCGACCACATGTTTAATATGGATTACAATCCGGAAAAGGGCTGGCACAATCCGCGCATCGAGCCGTATCAGCCCATTGTGATGGATCCGTCCACCATGGTGCTGCATTACGGCCAGTCCATTTTTGAAGGCTTGAAAGCGTTTAAAACGGCTGACGGCCGGGTGCAGGTCTTCCGGCCCCAGGAGAATTTCAAACGGTTCAACCGGTCCGCGGACAAACTCTGTATTCCGCTGCTGGATGAAGCCTTTGCCCTCAAGGCCATGCAGGAGCTGCTGCGGGTGGATCAGCGCTGGGTGCCGTCCACTCATGGCACGTCTTTGTATATCCGGCCCACCATCATTGCCATGGACCCGTTCCTTGGCGTGCGGGCGTCCTATACCTACCGGTTTTTTATCATCATGAGTCCGGTGGGGGCTTACTACAAGGAAGGCTTTAATCCCGTTAAAATCTGGGTCACGGATAAGCATGTCCGGGCCGTGCGCGGCGGCATGGGGGAGGTGAAAACCGCGGGCAATTACGCGGCCAGTCTGTATGCGGGGGAAGAAGCCCATGATGCGGGATACACCCAGGTGCTGTGGCTGGACGGGGTGGAACTGAAGTACATTGAAGAAGTCGGCTCCATGAATATCTTTTTTGTGATTGACGATGAAATCATTACCCCGGCCCTGAGCGGCAGCATTCTGTCCGGCATTACCCGGGATACGGTGAAACTGCTGGCTGAAAAATGGGGACATCCGGTCACGGAACGGCGTATCAGCATTGATGAACTGATGGCGGCCCATGAATCCGGAAAACTCCAGGAAATGTTCGGCTCCGGCACGGCAGCCGTGATTTCGCCGGTGGGTGAAGTTTACTACAAAGGAAAAACCCTGAAAGTGGGGGACGGCAGTGTGGGCAAGTGGTCCCAAAAATTTTTTAACGCCATTACCGACCTTCAATATGGCGTTGACCAGGATACAGACGGATGGATGGTGCCCCTGGATTAGGACTGTTTCAGCGCACTTATTTGTTGGCCCAAACGGTCGCCGGCACCAGGCGGCCGTTTGGGCTTTTTGCGGGGGAATGAATAAAAAATTGACGAAGTCATTTTTTTTTGGCAGGATCGCCTAACAAACGTTTGGTTGGCAGGATTGATAATTCTTTTTGACGATGGTTTTCAGGGGGACACATGCTCAACAGATTATTCAGGGAGATCGTCACGGCCGGATGCCTGTGCCTGATATCCCTCACATTGGCGCAAGCGGAAGAGACCGCCGGCCATGCTACGCCGGTAACGGTAGCCATGGTGGAAACCCGGCCCATATCCGTTATTGAAGAAGCGGTGGGCCGGATTGAGGCCCGGTTTGCGCCGGTGGTTTCGGCGGAAGAAACCGGCGTGATTGTGGAAATCCACGCCGGCATCAGCCAGTATGTCAAAGCCGGCGACCTGCTGGCCCGCATTGACAATCAGGCCTATTGCCTGGCGGAAGATGCCAAACAAGCCGATGTCCGGCGGCTGAAGTCCCTGATCGCCAACCAGGAGAAAACCGTGGAGCGGTACCAGCACCTGCTGGATGAAAAATCCATCCCCCAGGACCGCATGGATGCGGCGGATGTGCAGCTATCCTCTTTAAAGAGTCAGTTGGCCGCGGCCACCGCGGCCCTGGCGGATTCAACACGCCGCAAGGGAAAAACCCAGTGCCTGGCCCCGGTGTCCGGATGGATTGAACAGCGGTTTGTCACCACCGGCGATTTTGTGAACACGGGCAAACCTCTGTTTAAAATCACCGGTGGTGAAAAACTGCGGATTGTTCTGCCGTTTCCCGAATCCACGGCATCGGATTTCAGAAAAGGCCAGGCCGTGAGCCTTACCACGCCCACATCCCCGGATGCTGTCATTGAAAGCGTCATCACCAAGATCCGGCCTTCTGTCAATGTCGGCAGCCGGGCCGTTGAAGTGCTTGTGGACCTGGACAACCCCGGCGGGTGGCGGCCGGGGGCATCGGTAAACGGCACCGTGATTGTCGATACCCGGCCGGATGCGGTGATGGTGCCGGACAAAAGCATTGTCCGTCGGCCCGCGGGCGAAGTGGTTTATATTGTTGACCAGGATATGGCCAGGGAACGGGTGGTCTGCACCGGGGTCCGGTACGGTACAATGGTGGAGATTGTTCAGGGCCTTGCCGGCGGCGAGACCATCGCCGTGCTGGGCGCGGGATATCTAACGGACCAGGTACGGGTACGGGTCCGGGTGCAGGAGAAGACCCCATGAATATTCCGGAAATATCCATCCGGCGCCATGTGTTTGCCTTTATGCTGAGCGCGGTGATCATCTTATTCGGCATTGTCAGCTACAACAGAATCGGGATTGATGAATATCCGGACATTGATTTTCCCTACATTACCATCACCACCACCCTGGTGGGGGCGGACCCGGACATCATCGACGCCACCGTGACCAATATCATTGAAACCGCGGTCAACTCCACGCCGGGAATCGAGCACATCCAGTCCAAATCCGCGCCCAGTGTATCCGTTGTCACGGTTATGTTTCATCTGGACAAAGACATTGATGTGGCCTTTAACGAGGTGCAGAGCAAAGTCAATGAAGTGCTGCGGGATCTTCCGGAAGACGCGGACCCGCCGGTAATTGCCAAGATAGAATTCGGTACCACCCCGATCATGTGGCTCAGCCTTCAGGGGGACCGGACCCTGCAGCAGCTCAATCTGTATGCCAACAATATACTGAAAAAGCGAATTGAGAGTATTGACGGGGTGGGGGAAGTGCGGATTGGCGGCGAACGGGAGCGCACTATCCGGGTCCATCTGAAACCGGACCGCATGGCAGCCCTGTCCATTACCGTGCCGGAAATCATTGCCGCGTTTAAGCGGGAACACATCCAGATGCCGGGCGGGTTTCTGGTGGGGGGCAATCATGAGGACCTGCTCAAGCTGGATATCGAGTTTCACCGGGTGGAAGACATCCGCAATCTGATTGTTGCCTATCGCGGCAACGCCCCGGTGCGGCTGCACCAGATGGCGGATGTGGAAGACGGCCTGGCAGATTTCCGAAAACTGTCCCGGTTTAATGACACCCCCTGCGTCAGCCTGGGCATTGTCAAGGTCACCGGCGCCAATTCTGTTGCCATTGTGGATGCGGTCCGGGAAAGGCTGGAAACGGATATCCTTCCACAGCTCCCGCCGGGCTTGTCCATCAAAATTGCTGCCGATGACACGGACTATATCCGGGAGGCGGTCACGGCATTAAAGGAACATCTGCTTTTCGGCACGTTGTTTGCGGCCCTTGTGGTGTTTGCGTTTCTGAAAAGCCTGCGGTCCACCCTGATTATTTCCGTGGCCATTCCCGTGTCCCTGCTCGGGGCCATTATGGTCATGTATTTTGCCGGGTACACGTTCAATAAAATGACCATGCTCGGGCTGCTGCTTTTGATCGGCATTGTGGTGGACGATGCCATTGTGGTGCTTGAAAATATCTTTAAACAGCGGGAACGGGGTGAAGTCGACCCCAAAACAGCGGCCCTGAACGGTACCAACCAGGTGGTGTTTGCGGTGCTGGCGGCCACATTTGCCCTGGCCTGTATTTTTGCGCCCGTGATTTACATGAAAGGGATTATCGGGCGGTTTTTTCAGGCCTTTTCCGTGGTGGTCACCATTGGGGTAATGGTTTCCCTGTTTGTCTCCATTACGCTCACCCCCATGCTGTGTTCCCGGTATCTGGTGGTCAGAAAACAGCACAGCCGGTTTTATCAAATCTGGGAAAAGCTGCTTCAGTCCCTGGAATGGCTGTACGCCAAAGCACTCTGGTTTTCACTGAATTTCCGGCTGGGCGTTGTGATCATCACCGTTGTTATCGTATATCTGGCCCTGCCCCTGTTCGGCCAGCTGGGCAAGGAATTCATGCCGGATGAAGACAAGGGCCAGTTTAAAATCACCTTTAAAACCCCTCTGGGGTCCAGTCTGGATTACACCAATGAGCGGCTGGCGGAAATTGAAAAAATTCTGAAAACCTATGATGAAATCGAAGGGTATCTCTCCTCCATCGGCACAGACGCCACGGGCCAGGTCTCTTCCGGCACCGTTACCGTGCGCCTGGTCCCCATGGGCCAGCGCGACCGGAAGCAGTATGAACTGCTGCCCTTATTAAGGAAAGAGTTTGCCAATATTCCGGGTATTCAGGCGTTTCCCAATCAGATTTCCGCCGTGGGCGGGCAGCGGGATGAAAAATTGCAGTTTAAAGTCACCGGACCGGAACTGGAAAAAGTGGCCGCCTGCGCCGGTCAGCTCCACCAGCGGCTTTTGGCGGACCCGGATATCGGCCAGGTGGACCTGGACCTGAAACTGGACCTGCCCCAGCTGAAACTCATGATCGACCGGACCCGGGCCGCGGAACTGGGCATTGCCGGCATTGATATCGCCTATGCAGTGAATGCCCTGGTGGGGGGCCTGGATATTGCTAAATACAATGATGAACCCGGAGACGGCGAGCGCTACGATATCCGTCTGAAAGCCGCGGAAGGCACCATTACCCAGCCCGGTGATTTTCGGCGGATTTATCTGCGTTCCCGGTCCGGCGATCTGGTGCGCCTGGATACCGTGGTCAAGGTTCAAAAAATTCTGGGGCCGGCCGTGATTTCCCGGTATGATCTTCAGTATGCAGCGGATTTTTATTCCAACCCCAACGTATCCCTAGGCGATGCCATGAAAAAAGTATTTCAACTGGCAGAAGGGATTATGCCCATCGGGTATGGTGTTCAAATGACCGGCCGGGCCGCGGAATTTGCCAAAACCGTGCATTACATCAGCTTTACGTTTGTCATGGCGATCCTGCTGGTGTATATGGTCCTGGCCAGTCAGTTCAATTCATTCATCCAGCCCCTGGTCATTATGGTGGCCCAGCCCCTGGCAATAATCGGCGGGGTTTTCGGGCTCTGGTTATTTGGCTATACGTTAAACATTTTTTCCATGGTGGGCCTGGTGCTGCTCATGGGACTGGTGGCCAAAAATGCCATTCTGCTGGTGGATCTCACCAACCAGCTCCGGGAGCAGGGTAAAGGCATTGACCAGGCCCTGCAGGAGGCCTGTCCCAACCGGCTGCGGCCGGTGCTCATGACCTCTTTTACCGTCGTCATCGCCATGCTGCCCGCGGCCCTTGGATACGGCGCGGGCGCGGACACCAATGCTCCCCTTGCCGTAGCGGTGATTTGGGGCATGCTCAGCTCCACCCTGCTCACCCTGGTGGTGGTGCCGGCCGTTTATTCCCTGGTTGAAAATGCCTTTGAAAAAGTCCGCCTCAAACTGGCATTACGAAATACACGCACAGACAAGGATTAACCCCTATGCGCTGTTTGAATGTATGTGGTATGTTGACCGTTCTTTTGCTCGCCCATCTGGTGGTGACGGACCCGGCCGCGGGAGAGACCCTTGAAGCGGCCTGGGCCGCGTCCCTTGCCGCGGATCACTCTCTTAAAGCCGGGGAGAAAACCATTGAAGCGGCCCGAAGCGATCTGCGGGCCGCAAAATCCGCAAGATTGCCGACCCTGCACCTTTCTTCGGGATATACGTTTCTGAATGAAGAGCCGGCCGCATTTTTTAACGGTGCCCCGCTCACCACCGCGGAAGATGAATTCCTGACCTATCAGGCCCGGCTCATGGTACCGGTTTACACCCATTTCCAGATTTCCCACACCATTGATGCCGCCACCGCCGGTCTCGATGCCACCGGCTATGAGCAACAGGTGCGGGTTCGGGATCTCCGGCTTCAGGTGGCGGAAACCTATATTTCGGTTCTGCTGGCGGAAAAGCAGCTCACGGTGGCGGAAAGCCATGTGGCCAGCCTGACGGCCATTGCGGAAGATATTGAAAATATGTATGACCAGGGAATGGTGGCGAAGAATGATCTCCTGGCGGCCCGGGTATCTCTCGCCAATGCCCGGCAGACGGAATTGAGCGCCCGCAATCAGCTGGACACGGCCCGGGCCGCTTACAACCGGCTCCTGGTCCGGCCCCTGGATGCGCCGGTTCAACTGGACCCCATTGCATTTGAAGCGCCCGAAGGATCTCTTGCGGCGCTTGTGGAAACGGCGGTTGCCCAGCGGGCGGAACTTGCGGCCCTGGCCGAAAAAATGACCGCCCTTGAAAAAACAGCCGCAGCCACCAAAGCAGCCACCGGGCCCAAGGTGTTTTTGAGCGGGGGCACGGAATACACGGAAAACAGCCACCAGGTGCATGAGGACTTGTGGTCCGCGGGCATTCATTTGTCCTGGGATGTGTTTGACGGCAACGTTGCCAGACACAAAAGCCGGGCCGCCCTCAGCCGCGCGGATTCGGTCCGCGAGCAGCGGCGCAACCTGGAATCCGTTATCCGGCTCCGGGTGCGGGATGCCTGGCTGAAGATGCAGGAAAGCCAGGCCCGGATAAACGTGGCAGCAGACGCCCTGAAACAGGCAGAGGAAAACTTGAGTGTGTCCCGAAACCGCTACCAGGAAGGGGTGGGCACCAATACGGACGTTCTGAATGCCGAAACCCTGAGAATCACCAGCCGGGTCAATTATGAAAATGCCGTATATGATTTTGGCCTGGCCGTTATGCGGCTGAAGCGGGCCACCGGAGATATTTGATATGACAACAGAATCATCCAGCACAAAAGCGGATATTCTGGAAAAAGCCATTTCGTTGTTTGCGGCATCCGGGTATTCTGCCGTATCCATGCGCCAGATTGCAAAAGCCGTCGGCATCACTGCCGCATCCTTATACCATCACTTTCCGGACAAGCAGACCCTCTACATTAAAGCCATTCAGCAGGCCTTTATGTCCCGGGAGTTCATGCTGTCCGAAATTTTGGCCATGGACCTGCCGGTTCGGGAAAAACTGCGGCTGTTCGTCCGGCGGATTTGTGAGTTCATCATCAATGACCCGGATTTCAGCAAGCTGATCCATCGGGAAGTCCTGGACAGCCAGGAAGATGAAACCCGGCTTCGTCTGCTTGCGGACCAGGTGTTCAAGAATTTTGCCGGCGCTGTTATGACCCTGGCCGGAGAGCTGGCACCGGATAAAGATCCCCATTTAACGGGAATTTCCATCCTGTCCCTGGTGGCCTACCATTTTCTGCTCAAGCCCCTTCGCATTTTCCTGCCCGGGGCCCGGCCCGCTCACAATGACCTGGACACGATTTCCGATCACATCACGGATCTATTATTGAGGGCGCTATAGTAAGCGGTCACAGGGCACTGCACCTGCTGTGTTATCGGCCTGGTCACGTACGACTTGTACGCTGCGCAGGCCGATGCCTTGCATCTGCAGCACCCTGTAACCGCTTGCAGATTCAGCAGATAACCTCTTGAGCATCAAATTTGGTTATGGGGTGTTCTTAAATAACGCACCAGAAGAAAGACAATGCCGGCAACCGAGAGGCCGGCAAGCCCCCACTTGATATTGGCGGCCAGGGCGCTGACCCCTACCTGCCAGGACGCGATGGCGTCCATATCCGCGATATAGAAAACATGAAAACAGTTCTCCACCAGGTCCATCCCGCCGGCCACCACCGGCATCAGCAGCAGCGGCGTGAATTTGTCCGGAAGCTGGTTCAGGTTCATGGCCTTTGCCAGAAAAGCCGCCAGGAACATGGCGTACCAGAAGGGGTGAAAGAAATCGAGGTAGAAATGGTGCCGGTAATGGGGCATCAGGCCGGCCTGGTCCCACTGGGTGAGCAGGTCCTTCAGGACATCGGCGGAAAACGTGGTCTGGGCTTTCAGAAACAGGAGGGTGTCCAGGTCATGGATAATTATGGCCAGCGAAATTTGCGAAACAGCATAGAGCAGGCCGAAAAAAACAATCACCCGGGTGTGGGCAAAACGGTATCGAAATGTTTTCAGCATGGGTATATCCTTTGGTTGCAATCAAAACGGAAAAGTTATTTATTTTTTTCCTTGACGAATTTTTTGGACCCTTTACAATAAATTTAACAAGCGGGTGTTATCGCATGTTCTCTCCTTTTTTGGGCGGGGTTCGGAAACGGGCCCCGCTTTTTTTTGCGCACAATGCCGGATTGATCCATAATTTTTTTATCCCGCAGAGACGCAGAGGCGCTGAGCTTTTTTTCTCTGCGAGCCCTGCGGCTCTGCGCGAGATAAGGTTTTTTGCGAAGCCATCATTTTTTCTTCCTCAACATTAACAGCCCTGCATCACCGCCGCCACGGCCTGTCCCAGGGAAATGCCCCCGTCATTGGGCGGCACCCGCTGATGCCAGTACACGCTGAAACCGGCGTCTGACAGACGGGCAATGGTCTTTTCCGTGAGATACCGGTTCTGAAAACACCCCCCGCTCAACACCACCCGGGTTTCCCCGGCTATTTCAGCGATTTCCACGCCGGCCTCGGCAACGGTGTTATGAAATTTTGCCGCTATCCGGGCCAATGAAACGTCGGCGGCCATATCCTCTAAAATTTTCCGGATCATGGGTTCCCAGTCCACAATCACGGGGCCCTGAGGATTGGATGGGCGGGGTAGGGCGGACGAATCGGGCCGGATCAGGGCCAGGGGATACACCGCATCCGTGTGTGCGGTTTCCGCCAGAAATTCCAGGTTCATGGCGGCCTGGCCTTCAAACTGGCTGATCTGGCAGATATCAAGCAGTGCGGCCACGGCATCGAAAAGGCGGCCCAGGCTGGAGGTGGCTGGTGTGTTAATGCGTTTTTGCATCATCGGCCGCAGCAGATGCCGTTCCTGTTCGGAAAACGCGGCCACGGGCGCAAGGCCGGGCAGGGAAAACACCTCCTCCCCGAATATTTCATACAACAGCCCGACAGCGGACCGGCGGGGCTCTTTCACGGCCTGGTCACCGCCGGGCAGCAAAAAGGTCCGGAAATGGGCAAAGCGATCAAATCCATGTGGGGAAATTTTTAAAAATTCACCGCCCCAGACCGTATTGTCCGGCCCGTATCCGGTGCCGTCCCAGGCCAGACCCAAAAGGGGCGGGGCCAGATGGTTTTCCGCCATGCAGGATAAAATATGGGCATAATGATGCTGAACCAATATAACAGGAAGCCCTGAATCTAAGGCAAACCGCGTGGAGGCGTATCCGGGGTGAAGGTCGGCTGCAATCTGTTTTGCCGGTGCATCATAGAGGTCCTGAAAATCGAAAATTACCTTTTTAAAGGCATCCAGGGCCTTGGGGGATTCCAGATCCCCGATGTGCTGGCTGATAAACGCATTTTTCCCCACAGTGAGCGCAATGGCGTTTTTTAGGTGCGCGCCGGTGCAGATACAGGGGGCTCCCTCATGGGGCAGGGCCACGGGCAGGGGCGCAAATCCCCGGGCCCGCCGCAGTACCTGCTGCCGGTGGCTGCGGATGCAGACAATGGAATCATCCACATGCCGGGCAATGGGCCGGTTGTGCACCAGAAAAAAATCGCAGATGCCGGCAAGACGGTGGATTGCCTCGGTTTCATCCGTGCAGATGGGCTCATCGGACAGATTTCCGCTGGTGGCCACAGCGGGAAACGTCAGCAGGGCCATCAGGATATGATGCAGGGGAGTATAGGCAAGCATTACGCCGTAATACGGATTTTCCGGGGACACAGAGGCGGTGATGGTTTGATTTTTATAAGCTGCCGATGCCCCTTTGGACCGGAGCAATACAATCGGCGCCTCCGGGGACAGGAGCAGCCGCTTTTCAAGGGCACTCACGTGACAAAAAGCATTCACCGCGTCCAGCGTATTCGTGGCCGGAAACATCATGGCAAGCGGCTTGTGGGGCCGGTGTTTTTTTCGGCGCAGCCGGTTTACAGCCGCCGCATTTCCGGCGTGTGCCATGAGGTGAAACCCGCCGATTCCTTTGACCGCCACAATTCTGCCTTTTTTCAGGGCATCTGCCGCGCTTGTCATGGCAGCGTGGTGTTCAGATAAAACAGCGCCTGCGGCATCCCACAACTGGACCCGGGGCCCGCAGTCCGGGCAGGCATTGGGCTGGGCGTGGAATCGCCGGTTGCCGGGATCAGTGTATTCGGCCCGGCATCTGTTGCACATTTCAAATCCGGCCATGGTGGTGTGGGGCCGGTCATAGGGAAGTTTTTGGATGATGCTGAACCGGGGGCCGCAATTGGTGCAGTTGGTAAAGGGATAGAGATAGCGGCGGTTTTCCGGATCAAAAATTTCCGCCAGGCAGTCCGGGCAGGTGCGGATGTCCGGCAATATCAGAGCGGTTTTGCTGCCGCCGGCATCGCTTGCGCGCACTTCAAACGTCGTGTATCCCACTGGATCCAGAAAACACGATTCCAGGCTGTGAATGGCGGCAAG
>JAABSH010000069.1 GCA_011390465.1 Desulfobacteraceae bacterium | reverse complement strand
AAACCTGAGACCTTGGAATATGCAAAATACATAATTGTGTTTACCACATTTGCCCGGGATCGTTTTACAGATATTGATATATTAAACTGGTATAGATGCCGATGGCAAGTAGAGCTGGTATTCAAAAGATTTAAATCCATCGCCCAGTTGGGCCACCTCCCCAAACATAGTGATGATAGTGCAAAAGCATGGCTATATGGAAAATTGTTTGTAGCCTTGCTGACCAATAAACTGATAAATTACGCGAATTTTTTTTCCCCCTGGGGATATCTCCTGGAAAGGGACTCGACCATACAGTCTATGGCGTGAGTTCAATTTTGCTTATAGCCAGGTCCAGCAGGCCATTAAGCCGTGCTTGTCACTGGAGGGAATGATTAATGAATGGCAGTCCATATGTAAATTATTGTCAGAGAACAAAAGAAAACGTAAACTACAGTTACAACAGTACTTTCTTACTTAATAATAACTTAGCGCTTATGGGGATAAACCCCTCCCCTACGCATATGGCCTAAGTTAATGACATTGACCCGCAACTCATGGGCCAGGATTTAATAATGGTTTCAGGTTTCGGGTTTCAGGGTGCAGGTTTCGGGTGTCAACGCCGCTTTTCCTGAAACCTGAACACTGACACCTTTTGCTGAAAAACTGCCCCCCGTATGCACTGGTTCATTTTCTGGTTCTTTGAGCAAGAATTGAGGCAATAGGAACCAACCAATTAGATCATCCCGATCAAAAATCCACTCCCTGCCGGAGTGGATTTTTGATTTATACTTGATTGTCTGATGCTTTCAGGGCTACAAAATTCTTTTACACTTGCCACACAGGAGACAAAACAGTGACAATTGCCAAATTTCAGGAATTGAAGCAGGCTGAGCGGGATCTGCGGCGTCAGATCATTCTGGACGCGGCCCTCACCCTTTTTGCGGCAAAGGATTTCCGGAGCGTTACGGTCCGGGAAATCGCCAGACAGGCCGGGGTAAGCATCGGCACCATTTACAATTATTACCCAAACCTTACGGAACTGTTTCTGGATGTATTTCTAGACTGCGCAGAAGAAATCACGCACCTTCTGGATGATCTGGCGCCGATTTCGGCCCCTCGCCTTGAAACCCTCAGCATCCGCTATATTTCCTATTTAAACGACCACATGACCTTTTATCAGATGATGAGTCATTTTATGCTGGGCGGAGATCTGTCGCCGGAAGCCAACCGAAAGCTCGACATAAAAATGAAAGAACTGCTGAACCGGTTTGAATCCACCCTTCTGGAAGCCGACCGCAAAACAGATGCCCGGCTAACGGCCCACGCCCTGTTTTCCGCGCTGAACGGCATCATGATCAGCTATGCCCGGTATCCCGGAAAAACCGATGCCGACATCCGGCGGCACACCTTGCGGCTGGCCGGGATTATTGCCGCTGTTTTCACTTCTCACATTGCGGAAAGGCCCTGATCCCGAACTGAATGGAAATTTTTCTTATATCTGCTGAATATACCCTGCGCCTGGTGGGAAAACTGGGCGCGGTCATGTTCGTCAGTCTTTTCGGCATTGAAATTCTGATGCAGATGGGGCTCATGACCTATCTCCGGCCAATGGGCAAGCCCGTGGCAAAACTGGCCAATCTGCCGTCGGAAAGCGCGCTTACCTTTCTTTCCGCTGTAGGGTCCATGATCGCGGCCCACACCATGGCAGCCCGGTTTCACCAGGACGGCAAACTCACAGACCCGGAACTCATGCTCACCGGCGTGCTCAACACCGTGCCCTTTCATTTCAAGGAAACCCTGACCTTTCAACTGCCCATTGTGCTGCCCCTGCTCGGTGCGGAACTCTGCATGATTTACATTACCGCGTTCTGGCTGGCCGGGCTCATCAAGCTGGGGTTTGTGGTGGTCTACGGCCGGCTGCGAATGGCGCCCCAGGCGGACCGGGAAGATGCGTTTGACCGTCTGAGCTGCCGCATGGACGATCCGGACTGTGTCCGGGAGCCGTTTGTTGAAATTGCAAAAAACGCCTGGCGCCTTCGAAAAAAAATGTTTTTCCGCATGGTGCTGCTGCTGGCCATTGTGACCCTGATTGTGCAGCTCCTGATGAACTCCGGCACCATGCAGATGATTGAGAAACTGATTCTGCCCCTGACCCGGCTTTTTTCCCTGCCACCGGCAGTGGTCGGTCCGGTGAGCGCCTACATTTTCAGCCCCACCGTGGGAATCACGTTTATGTCCAACCTTATGGGAGAAAACATGGTCACGGGGTTTCAGGCCATCGTGGCCCTGCTGGCCGCGGGCCTGCTCATGATTCCGGTCACCCGCCTGCGCCGGACCCTGCCCCGGTACATGGCAATTTTCGGCATGAAAAACGGCGCTGTTATCTGCGGCGTCACCACGGCTCTGAGCATGTCTTCCCGGGTTATTGTGCTGATCGGGGTGCTGATATTTTATAACTGACCGCAAAATAAAAAAACCAAACCCTTTAAAACAGAAAACCATCATGAATACAAAAATTCCTGACATCCAATCCGTAAAAATCAATTTCTATCAGGCGGAAACCTTAAAAAACCGGTTTTTTGAATATGTGGAACCTTTCAGGCACATTGACGAAAAATGTACGGAAAATGCGATTCTAAAAGAAAACCACACCATCCGGGTGTGCAATGAAATTTTAAGCATTGCCTCAGATCTCGGGCTTGGGCCGGCGCAACTGCATTTTGCGGAAACAACAGCCCTGTTTCATGACATCGGCCGGTTTGAACAATATGCCACGTATCGAACTTTTGCTGACGCGAAATCCGTGAATCACGCGCTGTTGGGAATTGAAATTCTGGAAAAACACAACATCCTTGCAGATCTTGATCCGGAAATGCAGAATCTTGTCTGCCGGGTCATTAAATACCATAATCGCGCCCAACTGCCGGAAGATGAAACAGACAGTTGTCTTTTTTTTGCCAGACTGCTCCGGGATGCGGACAAACTGGACATCTGGCGGGTGCTGACCCGTTACTACCAGGATGCTGAGGCCGGCCGGAACCAGGCCCTGGAACTGGATCTTCCGGACACGGAAACCATTTCCCCCGGCGTTTATGAAAGTCTTATGCAAGGCCGGATTGTCAATTTCATTCACGTAAAAAATCTAAATGACTTCAAGCTGCTGCAGGCAGGCTGGGTGTTTGACATTAATTTTCCCCAGACCCTGTATGCCATAAAGGCCCGGGGCTATCTGGACGTCATCCGGAAGGCCCTGCCGGATCTGGCGGAAACAGCGGAAATCTTCTCCCGCATTCATGGTGTTCTTGACCAGCACCTTAACGCTGACATCCAAACCCTGAAACCTGAAACTTATTCTAAACAAAAAAAGAACTGAACATGATTTCCATATTTGCAATGTATTTGGTTGTGGGAGCGGTGGCCGGAGTTCTGGCCGGGCTTCTGGGCATTGGCGGCGGTCTGATCATCGTGCCCATGCTGTTTTTCTGTTTCACCCGCCAGGGCATTTCCGACCAGGCCATCATGCATCTCGCCCTGGGCACGTCCATGGCCAGCATTATGTTTACGGCCGTGTCCAGTTTCTGGTCCCATCACCGCCGGGGCGCGGTAAAATGGATTGTGGTGCGGCGCATTGTAGTGGGCATTTTTACGGGAACCTTTCTGGGCACCTGCGTGGCCGCGGCCCTTTCCACCCCGGTGCTCAAGTGCTTTTTTGTAATTTTCCTCTATTATGTGAGCTTTCAGATGATCACTGGCAAAAAGCCGAAACCCGGACGCCGACTGCCCGGACGGGCAGGCATGTTTGGCGTGGGCAATATCATCGGGCTGGTGTCAAGCCTTGTGGGAATCGGCGGCGGATCCCTGTCCGTGCCGTTTATGATCTGGTGCAACATTCCCCTGCATCAGGCCATCGGCACATCCGCGGCCATCGGGTTTCCCATTGCCGTTGCCGGCACCATGGGCTATATTTTCAACGGCCTGTCCGCGGCATCATTGCCGGAATTTTCCCTTGGATATGTTTATCTGCCGGCCCTGGGCGGCCTGATCACGGCCAGTGTTCTCACGGCCCCCCTGGGGGTCCGGTTGGCCCACAGCCTGCCAGTGGACCGGCTGAAACGGATTTTTGCATTTCTGCTGGTGGTGGTGGCGACAAAAATGCTAACCGGTCTTATCTAATAAATTAATCTTTCAAATTTTCAAGAGGTTTGTTAATGTCAGAGAACCGCAGCCACGATATGGGACCCGGTGGGAATTGTATTTGTCCGAAATGCAACAAAATGGTTCCGCATCAAAAGGGAACACCCTGTATGGAGCTTCGATGCCCTGAATGCGGGGCTAAAATGCTGAGAGAAGATTCTTTTCATCATCAAAAAGTTCAAGAAAAACAAAAGAAATAAATTTTTATTTCAGGTCGTGAAAGATGATTCTCATGTCTATTTTCTCACCCATAACAAGATTATTTTTGCAGGGTTGTTTCGACTCATAAAACCGTCCGCGGGCGAAGCCTGAGCCGGCGCTTCAAGAAACATGGCCGGGCGCTGTGAAATACCGCCAAAGAAAACTATAAATGGAGTCCATGATGCGCACTCTTCCTGAAAAAACGTGGCACAGTCTGGCAGTTAATGCGGTTGTTTCCGCCTTTCAATCCAATGAAACCGACGGCCTTTCCGAACAGACGGTGGCCGAACGTTCTGAACGGTTCGGTTTTAATGAACTGACCCGCACAAAGGGGCAAGGTCCGCTTATCCGGTTTTTGCTGCAATTCAAGCAGCCCCTGGTGATTATCCTGTTGGCAGCGGTCCTGATTACCCTGCTTTTGGCCGAATATGTCGACGCCGGGGTAATTTTTGCCGTAATTCTGGTCAATGCTGTTATCGGGTTTATCCAAGAGTCCAAGGCCATGAAGGCCATCGAAGCCCTATCCAAGGCCATGACCAGCGAAACCACTGTTATTCGTGACGGACAGAAGCAGCGGATTGCCTCGCGGCTGCTGGTCCCCGGGGACATTGTCCTGTTGCAGTCCGGTGACAAGGTTCCGGCCGACATGCGCCTGATTCAATCCAGGGAACTGCAGATCGATGAAAGTGCCCTGACCGGAGAGAGCGTTCCTGTTCAAAAGGAAGACGTCTTGCTGGAAGCGGACATGGTTATCGGCGACCGGCGCAACATGACCTATTCATCGACGTTGGTGACTTACGGCAGCGGCAGGGGCATTGTGGTCGCCACCGGCGATCGCACCGAGATCGGCCACATTAATCAGCTTATCGCCGCCGCCGACGTGCTGGACACCCCGCTGACCAAAAAAATCCATCATTTTTCCACAATTCTGCTGTATGCCATTATGGCCATGGCTATTTTGACTTTTGTGATTGGCTTTTTGCGCGGTCAGAACCTGGTGGAGATGTTCATGGCATCTGTGGCCCTGGCGGTGGGCGCTATTCCCGAAGGCCTGCCCGCGGCCATCACCATTACGCTGGCCATCGGCGTCTCCCGAATGGCCAAACGCCATGCCATCATCCGCAAGCTTCCCGCAGTGGAGACCCTGGGCTCTACCATGATCATTTGCTCGGACAAGACCGGCACCCTGACCCAGAATCAAATGACGGTTCAGGATATTGTGGCCGGCGGCCCGCGCTATAAGGTTTCAGGCATCGGTTATGCGCCCGATGGCGATGTTACGCCGACTGGTGATGCCGGTGATCCGGCCGATAATGTTGCCCTGGCGTCGCTTTTAAAAGCCGGCCTGCTGTGCAATGATGCCAGTCTTAAAAGAACAGATGATGGCTGGCGAATGGAAGGTGATCCCACCGAAGGTGCATTGATTGTCTCGGCCATGAAGGCCGGTTATGACCCCGATCAGCTGGCTTCTGAAATGCCGCGGCTGGACACGATCCCCTTTGAGTCTGCCCGCCAGTACATGGCCACCCTTCACGACCAGGGTGAAGGCAAACCCCGGATGCTTTATGTCAAAGGCTCTATTGAAAGTATCTGTGTGGAATGCGCCACGATTTTAAGGCCGGATGGGAAACCGGATATTCCCGAGCCAAATGCCATCACCCAATGGGTCGAGTCCATGGCGGACAAGGGCCTGCGGGTGCTTGCTTTCGCGCAGAAAGAGATGCCGCCGGATACGACCCGCATCACCCATACCGACGTAGAGGAGGGGATTCTGTTTATCGGCCTTCAGGGCATGATCGATCCCCCCCGGGCGGAAGCCGTCGAAGCGGTGGCCGCCTGCCAGGCCGCCGGCATCCGGGTCAAGATGATTACCGGGGACCATGCCGTCACGGCCGGGGCCATTGCCCGGCAGATTGGTCTGTGCGGTGAGACATGCTCCTATCATACCCGGGAGGTTCTCACAGGAAAGGATATTGCCGAATTTGATGAATCGCAATTGACGGAAACAGCTGACATTACGGCTGTGTTCGCCCGGGTGTCGCCGGAACAGAAGCTGCGGCTGGTTGAGGCGTTGCAGAAAAAGGATTATGTGGTCGCCATGACCGGTGACGGGGTCAACGACGCTCCAGCCCTGCGTCAGGCCGATATCGGCGTGGCCATGGGAATCGCCGGCACCGAAGTCTCCAAGGAGGCGGCCGACATGGTGCTGACCGACGACAATTTTGCCACCATCAAGGCCGCCGTGGAGGAAGGACGGGGGGTTTTCGACAATCTGATTAAATTCATCACCTGGACCCTGCCCACCAATGGTGGAGAGGGGTTGGTGATCCTGCTTTCCATTCTCCTGGGAACACGCCTGCCGATCCTGCCCCTCCAGATCCTGTGGATCAATATGACAACGGCCCTGCTGCTGGGCTTGATGCTTGCCTTTGAGCCCAAAGAGGAGGGAATCATGCTGCGCCCGCCGAGAGATCCGTCCATGCCGATTCTGACCCGGCCATTAATCACGCGCATTGTCATGGTCAGCCTTCTGCTGGTCATTTGCGCTTTCGGACTGTTCAAGCTGGAGCTGATGCTGATGAACGATAACGAGGCATTGGCCCGGACCCTGGCAGTCAATGTTTTTGTTTTCGGAGAAATGTTTTACCTGTTCAACTGTCGTTCTATCACCCATCCGGTCTGGGCGCTGGGTTTTTTCAGCAACCCCCCGCTCTGGGGCGGCGTGGCCATCATGACCGTGTTGCAGCTGATGTACACCTACCTGCCGGTGTTTAACACCGTCTTTCAGAGTGCGCCCATGGGGCTCCCGGAATGGGGAATGGTGCTGGCCAGCGGTTTGATGATTTATTCGGTAGTTGAAGTTGAAAAGTGGATTCGCCGACGCATGGCGTGAAGTAAACCATGGCATTCACGCTTTTTTTTATGAGCAACGGGGCTACCTCCTTGAGGGTGGCCGTGATAAAATTGTCATAACAACATGCAAAAAGAGTTGTATTTTAAATTCTTATTCGATATAATAAATTTCCTCCCGCTATGCGGGTGGTATCAGAAAGCCCCCCTTCAAGGGGGGCTTAAAACAGAAACCGAAACGACAGTATTGTAAAATTTTTTTCCCCTGCACCCTTGTTGATAACAATGGTGCCGCCCCTGAATTCCCTGCCACCTGTCTACCTTGCAATAGCAATTCCTGCAGGTTAACCCAAAAGTTCAAAATCAATATCTTGTGCTCGGAGTAATTCACGGGAACCTCAGATATCAGGGAAAATGTCCTGCGGAATCCAACCTTTGAACGGACAATAGGATTACATCAAAGGCAAAAAATTTAGTGCCTTGTCAACGGCAAAGACGTGACGGCTTCATAAAAAGTCAAAAATCAGCTTCTCTCATCATTCCCGTGAAAGCTTTAATCCATCAATTTCAATTGGTTCTGGATTCCGGATCAAGTCCGGCATGACGGAATCCGACTTTTTACGGTTGCATCAAGACGTGCCATGGATGAGGAAAAAAATTTTTTGCAGATTGTAAAAAAAAACAGGACTGACGGTTAGTCTTTGGCAAGTGTGTTTTGTTTTTTACCTGTAATTTCTGACACTTTATCTGGCCATGCCTGAATAATTTTTTGTGGCATAGTTTTTGGAAAATTTTTAATGAAATATATAAAATTTTTGAAAAGGAAAAATTTCTGATGAATTTTCCAAAACTCACACCCGAGCAAGCCATTGCGGGTATTTGTCATGGTGATACGATTTCATTCAGCGGATTTTCTCCGGCAGGGGCGGCAAAGGCTGTGCCTCTGGCCCTGGCGGCCCGCGCCAGAAAGGAGCATGCCTGGGGAAAATCCTTCAGGGTCCGGGTCCTGACCGGGGCTTCCAGCGGTCAGTGCATTGATGAGGAGCTGGCCCTTGCAGAAGCCATCTCATGGAGGGCGCCCTACCAGTCCGGAAAGATACTTCGCAGTCAGATTAACCGCCAGGAGGTTGAATATGTGGATCAACATCTGTCCCATGTCCCCCAGATGGTGGCTGAAGGTTTTTTTGGCGGCATCCGCATGGCCGTGGTGGAGGCCACTGAAATCACTTCAGACGGTCGGATCTACCTGACCACTTCCATTGGGGCATCCCCAACGTATCTGCGCTATGCCGATCAGGTTGTCGTTGAAATCAACCTGAGTCAATCCCAGCGTTTGCGGGAGTTTGCAGATATTTACATGATGCCCCTGCCGCCGCATAGAACCCCCATCCCGATTTATGAACCCTTAAACCGCATCGGAGTGCCCTATGCCACGGTGGATCCGCGCAAGGTAATCGGAATTGTGGAAACAAATGAACCTGACTCGGTTCAGGATTTTTCTGGTTCCGATAAAATCAGTCAAAACATTGCCAAAAATGTTGTTGCGTTTTTGCTGAATGAAATGCGTGCAGGCCGGATTCCCAAGTCCATGCTGCCGCTGCAGGCCGGAGTAGGCAATGTGGCAAACAGTGTAATGGCCGCCTTGGGGAGCTGTCCTGATATTCCAGCTTTTTATATGTATTCTGAAGTCTGCCAGAATGCCATGGTTGATCTTATGATCCGGGAAAAAATTCTGGGAATAAGTGCCACCAGCCTCACAGTGACAGGGACCAAGCTTCGGGAAATTGTGGACAACATGGATTTTTTTTCATCCCGGATCGTGCTGAGGCCCCAGGAAATTTCCAATCATCCCGGTGTTATCCGCCGCCTCGGCGTCATTGCCATAAATACAGCCCTTGAAATGGATATCTATGGAAATGTCAATTCTTCTCACATCGGCGGGACCCAAATTGTAAACGGCATTGGCGGCAGCGGGGAATTTACCAGAAACAGCTATCTGTCGATCTTTATGTCGCCTTCGGTTGCCAAAGGGGGAAAGATCTCGGCCATTGTTCCCATGTGCCCCCATATTGATAATAATGAGCATTCGGTTCAGGTTGTGGTTACCGAACAGGGCCTTGCTGACCTGCGGGGCCTGGGCCCCATGGAACGGGCCAAAACCATCATTGATAACTGCGCACATCCCCGCTTCCGGGATTACCTGCACCAGTATATCCGAAAAGCCCCGGTGGGACATATCCCCCATGACCTCACACTCTGCTTTGAAATGCACCGCAATTTTCTTCAATACGGAGATATGCTGCCGCAAGGATAAAAATAATCTGGTTATCCACTGATTAACTCAAGTTGATGCTGTAATCTGCATAAAACCAGCAGTCATTGCCAGGAGAGAGGAACCAACGACGAAGTAAGCTCCTTGTTTTCAGGGAATTGCTTCGGTCGCAGCTCCCTCGCAATGACAGAACTTGATCGAACCGGATATGCAAATTCCGTTGTGACACAAATTTATGGTTTCAGATATTTTGATCTATTCTCTCTTTTTTTCATCTGGCGATAAAACGCCTATGTTGTCGTGGCTTTCAGAATTGACACGGTCTTTGGAAGCAGGAGGACCGGCTGTCAGTGCCTGCATGCTCAGAACCAGCATCCGGCTCGACTGTGTGAAAAAACGGTTGGCCATCAATAATCGTGTCACTTCATGCTCCCGGAGGGTCCCTTTTGAAACGGCTTTGGCGCACAATCTGATAAATCGTTTGTCCGCTGCTTCCACTGAGTCGAAAAATTCTTTTAATTCCGCATTCAGGTTTTCACCATCAGGCGTATCGACGACCCTGGCCGCCCAGGCTGTAAGCGATTTCAGCCGGTCCTTAAAGTCCAGGTTGGCTTCGGTCATAAAAGGATTCTCATCTTTTCCGATATCTTCAATTTCGGAAAGATGCTCGTAAAGGTTTTTAGTCGCGTTCATGATGCTGCGGCTTGAACGAATCACCGGCTCCAGCATCAGGGCGTCTTCCGCATCAATTTCATATCCCTGAATCTGAGCGTAATAAGTGAATATCGCCGCATGAAGATTCTCTAAATCCTCATAGGAGACAGAATATTCCGACCGCGATCCATTTTCCACAACGTCTGAACCTAACTGAAAGCCGGTATGAAGCCGGTATTTACGGTCGATGTAACCCATTGAAAGGGCAAGCTGATGGCGCACTTCCCGGCGAAGCGCCGGAATGGCCGCCTCCGGCACTTCAACGGGAGTGTTTTGAATGTATCGGGTGAGAAGCACGCGTTGTTTTTCAGGAAACATTCGCTCCAAAAGCCGGGCCAGTGCCGGAGCCAGGGGAAAGAAGATGAGAACCCCCAGGACGTTGAACAGGGTGTGAAACGCGGCGATGCCTAAAACCGGGTTATCTGAAAACCCGAAAAAATCCTGCACAAACCAAAACATCACCGGCAAGGCCGCCCCTGCGACAGCCGCTGTGCCGGCATTGAAAATCAGCGAACTCACGGCTGCCTGTTTTTTGACGGGTATCCCGCCGATGGCGCCCAGCAGAATGGTCACGGTGGTTCCCACATTGGCCCCGATCACCATGGCCGCACCCTGCGGGAAATCAATGATGCCTGAAAACAGAGTGGTCAGGATAACAGCGATGGTGGCGGAACTCGACTGCATGATGGCGGTCAGAAGAATGCCGGCAAAGACATAAACCCACAGCCCCAGATCCGGCAGGGAGCTCAGATCGATGGCGGCGGCCAGGCCTTCCACACTGGTTTTCATGAAATCAAGGCCCAGAAACAGAAATCCAAAGGCGGCCAGCAGTTTGCTGATGTTGACATACCGGGGTGATCGGGCCAGAAAAATCAGGCCGATGCCGCCAATTCCGATCATGGGCAGTGCGAAGGCATCAATCTTGAATTTGAAGCCGAACACGGCCACAATCCAGGCGGTCAGGGTCGTGCCCACCGAAGCCCCCATGATGACAGTAATGGCGTTGACCAGGGTCATCAGGCCGGCCCCCACGAAAGCCAGGACCATCAGAGATACAGCGGAACTGCTTTGCAGAATGGCAGTGCTGACAATGCCGGTTGTCAGTCCCTTGAATTTTGTGCCGGTAAATCGTCGGATCATGATTTTAAAAGACCGGCCGGCAAGCAGTTTGATGGACTCCTCCATCATAAATATGCCGAACATGAAAATGCCCAGTCCGGCAAGAAATTTCCATCCGTCAAACAGTTCCATCATTTTTTATAAATCCATTTCCTGTTTTTCATACCGGCGATGTTTTCTTCTGCAGAAAGGCACAGGCCGGTCCATGTCAGCAAAACTGGGAAAACAACGTTTTCCCCGGTGTGTAAAACAGCGCCTATCAGTGCTTCAAGATGTGGTTCCCGCCCTGGTTGTTGCACGTAACCAATGTTAATATGCAATCCCAAACCTATGACCGATGCTTAAAAAAGCGTGGATTTTTTTCAATAAACGAATGAATCCATCGTTCTAAAAAGGATTGATTTTCAGAGGTTTTCAGGTAGCCGTATCCCAGAAATGCTATAATGGCGCCCCCCAGTGTGTCGACAATCAGATCCCACATTGTATCGGTTAAGCCCGAGGGGTCGCCGAGCATTTCTTTTTGCATGTTCATGCCGAAAAACCCGTCCATGAAAAATTCAAAAATCTCCCACAAAGCGCCCATTCCTACTGCGAAAAGAAAAGCAAAAAGGGCAACAAAGCCCGGTTTCATGTGCACGCCCACATCTTCGATCTCGTTTAACACATAGACCAGCAAAAAACCCACTATGCCCAGTAGAAAACCAGATCCCGTGTGAAGGGCAATATCCCACCACCAGAAGCGGGTGTAGTATCCGCGGACCTCGCCGAGAAACAGGGATGCAAACACAAAGGCTATGGCCATGAGTTCAAATTCAGGCGGAATAAATAAGCGGAACCGCTTTGCCAGAAGAAGGGGAACAAGGGTTAACATAAGAATCAAAAAGGTAAGCACCACAGCCGCCCAATGCCGCTCCCAGATACCGACCAGCACCCCTACCAGCAAAAGGACATGCAGCACAAATGTCAGGCGACGATGTATTACTCTGGTTTCCAAGATATTGCCTTGATATCAAATCATTTCAACCCGCTAAAAATGGCATTCATAGCATGCAAAACAGCCGCAAGCCATCCGATATTCTAATTTTCATTTTTCCCTGCAAAGCACTTGAAAGAGGCTTTAAAGGCAGGGACTGAAAGCCGATAAAAACGTTAACCATAAAATTACTGTTACCATCAATGATGAAATACCGTAAAGCGAAAAGTCATTTGTGATTATTGTTGCTCATCTGCCCCGGCAATTGTCGGCATTGCCCGCATCAGAAGGTATACCCGATGGCAAAGTGGAATGCGCCTGAGCTTTCGCCGGGTTTGCGGTCCAGTTTCCAGCCGTACATGCCGCCTATGGGACCGATGGGGGTGATATATCGCAGCCCTATTCCGGCCGAGGACCGGAAGCCGTCCGAACCGGCATCGGTCAAGGGATCTTGAACCGCGCCGGTATCATAGAAGACGGCCAGTTCAAAGTTCATGCCCATATCGAATCGTGCTTCAGCACTGCCCAGGATGGCGGTGCGGCCCCCCACCGGATCATTGTCCGCGTCAAACCGGAGCCGGTTTTCTGAAAATCCCCGCACGTTTGCAATCCCCCCGAGAAAAAAGAGCTGATCTTCGGGAATGCGGCTTCGGCTGCCGAACGGATCGATATAGCCGAAGCGTCCATGGACGGCCAGGGTCAGCCGGTTGACCGGCGTATAGTAATACCGGGTGTCGAGCCGGTATTTGAAGAAATCGTCCAGAGAATTTTTCAACCCCTTTGAGGCGTCAGTTGAAACAGTGATCCGAGCCCCCCGGGTCGGCCGCACAAACGAGTCCGTGCTGTTGTAGACCAGGCTCGGCGTTGTGACCAGAATGGAACGGGGATTGTAGAGTTCGGTTTCATCCTCGGGGATGGGCTGACCGTCGGTGCGGTACTGCTCCCGGTATTCGAACTGAAAATTGAGGCTGGCGGTGAGATGATCGGTCAGCCGGCGGGAAAACCCCGTGGATGCCCCGCTGGTTCGGACGCCGAATGCTATGTTCAGTTCCTCGACCTTTTCAGTGTAGACATTGGTGCGTGAAGCGATCCGGGTGCCGAAGAAACGCGGTTCGGTCAGCCCCAGCTCCGCCCGGTAGCCGATCTGGCTCCATTCCAGAGCGGCCCGCAGTTCTTTGTTCAGGCCCAGCAGATTGCTGTTGCCCGCAGCGGTACTTATGTAGAACAATCGCCGGGTGTCATATCCGGCCGCCAGTTCCGCAAAATAGGGCTTGCGCTCCTCAATCTGCATCAGCATACCCGCGTGATCCGCTTTTTCCTCAAGACCTGTGGTTTCAAACCGCACCGAGTTGAGCACTGCAAGGTTCCGGATATTGCGCTGGGATGCCAGTATCTTGGAAAGCGAAAACGGGTCGCCGGGGAGCAATTCCATTTCCCGGGTCAGGATATGTTCCCTTGTTTTGAAGTTGCCGGTAATCGTCACATCCCCCATTTGTACAAGAGGGCCGGGGTCGACCGTGTACGTAATATCAGCGGACGTGTGATCCGGACTGATCAAAGGTTCGGCGTCCACCGTCACATGGGGATATCCCTTTTCCGATATCCGGGCGGCCAGCGCGTCCCGGTCGGCGGTGATCATATATGGCTGAAAAGGGGTGCCGGGGGTCATGGACAGGGTGTCGGCGGCAATCTCAGCGTCCAGGGGAACACTGCCCTCGATGGATATGCCGCGGGTCATGGTTTGGGGGCCTTCGTTGACAGATACATTCACGGTGACCTCAATGATTTCCGGATCGTCGGGCAACGGTTCCTGACTGACGGCATAATCGACTTCGGTATTGCCAAATCCGGATTCCATATAAAGCGCACTGATGGCCCGCATATCGTCACTTAGGGTTTCGGGCACATACGGACCGCCGGCGAAAAACCCCGGCGGAGCGGTGAGCATCTGTTTTTTGATTTTTTCATCGTCAAAGGCCGTGTTCCCGTCAATGGTCACGGTTTTAACAAGGTAGTGCGGTCCTTCGTCAATGACAAACGTGATCCGCCGGTTTGTCTGTTGATTCGGCTGACCATTCGGCGGTGTTTTGGAGGGTTCCGGCAGGTCCTTAACAGTCACCCGCACATCCAGAAAGCCCTTTGCCCGGTAGCGTTTTTCGATATTGCGGATGGATTTTCGGATGCCGAAGCCGCTCTGATTGCCTTCGTTCAACAGCACCAGATCCTTTTTCAGGGTAAAATCCCAGAACGCCTCGTTGCCGGAAAACGCAACCTGATAATGCGGCCCTTCGGATATGCGGATATGAATCCGCACAGCCCCGGTTTCCGGGTCCTTTTCAATCACCGGGTCGATGGTAACCTCCGCATACCCTTTTTCCCGGTAGAGCTGGCGCAGGTTTTTAATGTCCCGGGTCAGTTCTTTGTGGACAAAGCGCGCCGCACTGCGAAAAAGCAGTGACGAACGCCAGTCGCCGAGCCGCAGTTTAAGGCGAGCCCCGGAAAAAGTGGTATTTCCATCGATGGTGACGGCCTCCACAAAATAAAAGGGACCTTTGCGGATATCGACGGTTACAATGCAGTGACCGTCTTCCGGGTCTGTTTCGGTCAAAATGTCGACTTCCGGACGAATATACCCTTCAGCGGAAAACAGGGCATTGACGTATTCCGTTTGGGCCGGGAATTTTTCAGGAACACAGACATCGCCTGTGATGATCGTCATGACATTTCGAATCTCTTTT
>JAABSH010000068.1 GCA_011390465.1 Desulfobacteraceae bacterium | reverse complement strand
GAACCCATAAGAAATTCCCGTCCATAATATTTTTTATCCCGCAGAGGCGCAGAGTCGCTGAGATTTTTTTCTCTGCGAGCTCTGCGCCTCTGCGCGAGATAAGATTTTTTTAAGATGCACTTATTTGGAAGTCGGGAATCCAGCAATTTCAATATGTTCTGGATTCCGGAGCGAGCCTGCCCCGGAATGCTTTTATCCAGGGTCCGGCATGACGGAATCCAACGTTTTACAAAGCCGTCATTTTTAACCATCGCCAGAATTTTCCAGCCGCGCCGCCACGGTTTCCAGAAAAATGCCCTGGGCCCGTTCCAGCCGAATTTTGGCCAGGGCCAGGGTGTGCCGGGCTTCGGAAAGTTCCCGGGCCGCGTTCGAAAGCACGGTGTTGGAATCAATCAAATCCAGGCTGTCCGCCTGGCCGACCCTGAATTGAAGCGATACCGCTTCATAATCCGCACGGGAAAACCGGAGCTTGTCTTTTAAGGCCGCGATCATGCCCCGGGTGCTCGCAATGGTCAGATATGCCTGTTCCACTTCCAGGGCGATTTCCTTTGATTTTGCCTGAAGCCGGGCTTTTGCGCTGTCACGCCGCAATTTCTCCTGGCTGACCGTGGACCCGCGGTATCCCCAGTCAAAAAGCGTGACGTTCAGGCTCACGGCACCATAGAGATTTTCTTTTTCCGTCAAGTAAGAGGGATCGCTGTCCTGTCGTTTGAACCCCACTTCCAGCCCCAGGGTCGGCCAGTATTCACTTTTCATAATATCCACATTGTCCCCGGCAAGCTTTACCTGCAAAGCAAGGGATCTGATTTCCGGCCGCCGCTCAAAAGCGGTTTCCACATATTTTTCCATGGGGTCCGGCACGACAATGTCATCCTCGGGCGCCGGCACCACAATGTCATAGGGTTTTGGGATTTCCAGCATCCGGGCAAGGCGGGCAAGCGCAAGGGACAGGGCGTTTTCCGCCTGCACCAGTTCGGAGCAGGCCCCGGAAAGCTCGGCTTCGGTCCTGAGCATGGCGGTTTTGGGAACGTCTTCAAGCCGCAGCCGGGTGCGGACCGCTTCCCGGTGGGCAGTGAGCCGGGCCACATTTTCTCTGGCAATGCCCACGCGGCTGCGGGTGTTTACAATATCATAATAAGCCGTGGCCACGATAAACAGGTTTTCTTCGCATGCCGCGTCCAGATCAAATTCCCGCTGTTTGATGGTGTCTTTTGCCGCATCCAGCACAATCAATTCCCGGCCATTCACCGTAAACTGCTGCTGAAGCTTTACCCCGATCTCCTGTCCGGATTTTGGCTGAATCAGGGTTTCTTTTTCATAGCGGATATAATCCCCATACGCGGACAGATGGGGCAGCAGAACGGAAAACGCCCGGTCCACATCCTGCGCTGCCACAGAGAGCTGGTTTTGAGCAATTTTGATGGATTCGGAGCGCTCCAGGGTCAGCCGGTAGACATCATCCAGGGAAAAAACCGGCGGCGGGCTGCCGGCAGCCTCTGCCGCATTCACAGCAGCAGGCAGGATTATGACAAAAAAAACCATCCACAACAAAATAAACCGTGTTCTTCTTTCGCCTGTCATGACAGCCAATCGAAACCCTTTCATTAAAAATCTTTCTGAATATCTGCTTTTAAATTTAAACAGCTCAATTTAGTTTCTTCTCTCTGATTTTTGTGTTCTTTTTTTTGGCAAACGATTTTAAATGTGAAGTGACTAAAGTGATCTAAAGTGCCTAAAGTTCAGGACTGCGCGAAACGCGCGATCATTTTTAATATAAAAATTGACAATGCCGAAGGCATTAACCATAACTTTAGATCACTTCAAACTTTAGTTCACTTTTAACTTTTCCGGTTTACCTTTACCGGTTCATCCGGGTTCGGTTTAAATCAGAATGGCTTCCACAAACCCCTTGATGTAAAAATCCACCTGATCTTCAAATTCTTGATATTCTTCCATAATCAAATAATGCATCCCGATGCCGTCCAGATATGCCAGTAAATTGATGGCAATTTTGGATACATCCCGGGCGATCTCCGGCCTGAACACTCTTTTGGAAACCCCGTCCAGAAGAATATCCGCCACCAGATCACAAAACCTCGTCCGCATGTCTCTGATGATGTGGCGGCGCTTGTAAAACGCGCCCCCTTCCATTAAAGTCTGCTGGTCAATTTCGGCAAATAGTTTTTTGGGATCCGGTTCCTGCACTTTTAAGACCTCTTTGACCGTGCGGATAAAAATGTTGAGCCGCTGGACCGGATTTTCGATACTTCGGGTCTGCTCCACCATGCGATGGATGAGATCCATGATCCAGTTGTTGACGGCATGGACAAAGATTTCTTCTTTTGAAGGAAAATACTCATACACCGTGCTTTTACCAATGCCTGCGGCATCGGCGATCTGTTCGACACTGGTGGCGGCATACCCTTTTTCGGCAAATAGATGCAGGGCCGCAGCAGCAATCTCATTGCATTTTTCTTTTTTGGGATACCGTTTTGGGGACACCGGAATATCCTGAACAGAGGTAAAAAAATTGAAACATAACCGACTGACGGTTCGGAAGAATAAGCGGAAAATTTTTAAAAGTCAAGAAAAAGAACGCATGCTCTTTTCTCATATTATACGTTTATTCAAGAGTTTATAAATCTAAAAAATTTTTGATTTTATAATTTTTTTTCTTTCCGACTCCGGAGTCAGGTGCCGGCCCCACAAAAAACCCTTTACAAAACAGAATTTGATGTAATTATGCGAATATGAGGTTTTCCTTGACCACGACGCTCCCCTATTTTCGAAATCAGGATCGGATTCGATATTGATGGCTGAACTTGAACGAAACGAATAAGCAAGTCATTTAAATTAAAAAATAACGATACGGAGATAACCATGGAACCCCCCGTTCTGTTTACAGTTGAAAACCAGACCGCTGTTATTACCCTAAACCGTCCGGAGCGGCGGAACTCCATCAACCAGGCTTTATTGTCCGGTCTCTATGATGCCATTGAGCAAGTGGCAAACAATCATTCCATCCAGACCGCCATTATCACGGGAAACGGAAAATCCTTTTGCTCGGGCATTGATCTGGATGCCATCATGACGGAAAACCTGTTTGATCCGCGCGGCGACGGCACGGATATGCCGGATATTTTTGCGGCCTGCGAAAAGCCCATCATCGGCGCGATCAACGGCCACGCCATTACCGGGGGATTTGAAATCGCCCTGAATTGTGATTTTTTGATCGCTTCTGAAAACGCGTCTTTTGCCGACACCCATGCCCGGGTGGGAATTCATCCGGGATGGGGCATGACCCAGCTGCTTCAGCAGGCCGTGGGCCGGCGGCGGGCCCGACAGATGTCCTTTTCCTGCCAGTTTATCGATGCGCAAACCGCCTGTGAATGGGGGCTGGTCAATGAAGTGACCGCGCCGGACCGGCTGCTTGACCGGGCCAGGGAAATTGCCGGGCAGATCTGCGCCGCAAATCAGGATCTTCTCAAGGTGATCAAAAAACTGATTGATTACCGGGACACCGCCCCCCTGGATGCCGCTTTTGCCCATGAACGGCAGGGATTCCGGGAATTTGTCAAAAAACACTTAAATCCTTAAAAACAGGGGCCATGCGGTTTGTTTGAAAAAAAACGCAGAACCCCGGAAAAAAAATCTCCGCGGCCCTGCGCCTTTTCCGAATTAAATTTTATCGCTGCTGTTTACGTAAACACCCTTAAACAGCGCTGTTTCTCATCTTACCGCCTTTTACCGCGCTCCCAGAATTGAAATAAAACAGACATCATCATCGTCGTTGTCATTGTCGGTCAATCCGCCGTCTTCTGTCTTTGGCACCGGGAAATCCCGGGGGGCGAACGCGTCAAACACCGGGGCCATAGAATAAAAATTGGGGTCAAACGCCGGCAAGCCCTGGGCATTCGCCAGAATATTGCCGGACTGGCCCAGCGGAAACATGCTTTCAATGCGCAGGGGACCGGAATTTCCCATCTCCACGATGTGCGCGTAGGTAGACCGGGAGCCAAACGGCAGGGTGTGCAGCGGATTCATATTGAGCGGGGGCTGTCCCAAAATGTCATGATTAAATTCAATCTCCCCGCGCTGGCCCACGCCCCAGGGCCGGGGGCCGAGGTCTGCCAGCACGTTATCTAATGCAGCAACAACGATTTCATCAAGGGTATCCACGTCTGAGGCCGCATTCTGGAACCAGTTGTAATTGTTTGTAATGCCGCCGGCTTCAGTAGACAGGGCATGCAGCATCACATTAAACAGGACCGTCGGATGTTTCCATTCCTGTTTTTCCGTGTCATATTCACCGGACATGGCATTGCCCAGCTCATCCATAAAGGTGAGATCCAGCACTTCCCGGATCCAGGCATCGGACAGCATCCAGGCATCAGAGCGGTCCATGCCGCTGACCCAGGCAGATTTTCCGCCTGCCACAAAATGCCCGTCAAACCCGTCCATGATGCCCAGCGCAGTGGTCCTTGCCGGCGTAGAATCCGCGTTTACGGCAGCGGTGAAAACATCTTCCACAAACGCCCAGGGATTGCCGCCGCTGCGGATGGAATCAGTGGCCGCGATATCAATTGCCAGATCCCGGATTTCCTCAAAACTCAGGTCATCATGGGCGTCCAGATATTCCTCGATCACATGAGCCCGGTGAAACGGTCCGAAAAAGTAACTGATATTGCTGTAGGACTGTGGATAATCTTCGCTTGATTTGTTGTTCCATCCGCAAAAATACCCCTGATCCGGATTTTTGGCATGGGAAAGGGGAATCAGCTGGTCAGCATCCCAGTCCGCCTGATTCGGAAAAATCTGGGGCAGACGATAATCCGCATCTTCGGGCCGGACCGGGTCCATGCCGGACATCCAGTAGGCAATGTTTCCGGCCGTGTCCGCATAGCAGAAATGCTGGCTTACCGCCACTTTTCGCAGTCCCGCGCCAAAATCTTCCATACTTTGGGCCCGGGCCAGTTCCAGATACGCGCCAAGGGTGTCAAATTCCTTGCCCCAGTGGGAATACCGCCATGCCACAATGGGGTCTCCGGTGGCCGGATCATAAGTGGCCGGATCAAAATTCACGGGATTGACCACCGGGCCGTGGGGGGTCCGGTAAACCGTGATGGTCACCGGGGCCGCCATTCCGGCCACATGGATGGTTTCCGTGCGGCTGGTGTAATAATTATCAACCATGCCAGGGGGCGGTTCGATATAATAATCCACGGTATGGGCATGGCCCACCTGCATGGACCAGGCATGATGAGGCGTTCTGCCGATAACGATCCCCGGCAGACCGGGAATGGCCATGCCGGAAATATTCAGCCCGGCAGACGCGATAGAACCTTCCTGGCAGATGGCCGGGGTATCAAACCCCATCTGGGGGCCGGAATAAAGGGTGGCCCGGCCGGACGCGGTCTTTTTGCCGCTCAGCACCCAGGCGTAAGACCCCATTTTGGGCAGGGCGTTTATTTTTTCAAGGGCCGCTTCCCGTTGTTCCATGCGGGTGTTGATTTTTTCCGCCACTGCGTGAAAATTTTTCATTTGGGTTAGATCCGGCAGTTGCATCTTTGGTGATGAATTGCCGCCGGGCGAGGGCAAAAGGGCTGCCGCCCCCACCAGGGTTTCATCCGCCTCTGCCGGAACATAGGTCTGGGCCGCGGGATCATTTTTCCAGCGCAGATCGTTGAACATGAGATATCCCTGGGTATCACCGAACACGGTGGTCAGATACTGCATCAGGGCCACGTTGCTGAGCTGCCCCTGCTTCATGGCCTCCGGGTCAAACTGGCGCAGCATGAGCGCGGTCCAGGCCAGAATGTCTTCCACGGTCCAGAGATCCGGGGTAAACAACGCCATGCCCAAAGACCGGGCAATGGCGTGAAATTCAAAGGGAAGCTGGGTGGGATCAGCGGTTACCTCGGCAATGCGCTGATTAAAACCATCGGCATATCCTTTGATAACTTCTTTGGCGTCCGCATCCAGCGCGTTGTACCCGTCGGTCAGTTCCTGATTCGAATACCCGGTCTGCCGCACCAACACATCCTTCTCTAAAAAGTCCGGCCCGAAAATTTCCGCAAGCCGGCCCCGGGCCGCCCGTCTCAACGTTTCCGCCTGCCAGAGCCGGTCTTCGGCCACTGCATAGCCCACGGCTTTAAATGTGTCGTAAAGACTGTCGGATGCCTCTCCTTTGACAAACCAGACCCCTTTGTCATCCCGGGTGGTGGTGACTTCGGCGCTCGCGTCAAAAACCGGGCCCATCACCGAAACCACCGTTAAAAGCATGAACATGTGTTTTAATCGCATAAAGCCTCCCCCTTTTGTGAAAATGAATGGTGTTATTGTTTCTTTACGCGTGAAAATCGAAAAATGCTTTTGTTTCCAAACTCCGCTGCCGCTGGTCAGCGTCAATGGCGCCCGGGCGGAAAAACCGCACGGAAAAACCGAATAAAAAAAATTGATTCCGGATGATGCCTGCCACATTCAGGCAAATGGTTACAAAAAATAGATGCGTTTTTAAAAAAGAACGCTGTTCGCTTTTGGCGTTTTCAATTTATTTCAAAAATTTACTTTAATGTCAATATACGAAAGCTGTTCAAAATCACCTTCACTTATGCAAATTCCCTTTTCTGCTTATCCGCTTGGCTCAAGATAGACCGGTCGGCACGGTGGCCGACCCTACACAGTCCGGAGATTTCGACCGGCTCGTAGGGCAGACCACCGTGTCTGCCGGAAATGAAAGAATGGTCTTTATGGTGTGTCAACTTAAGTGGATAACCAAATTCCCTTTTTCGATGCGCGCCGATGGATTGCAAAAGCGTCGACAGTCAGATCTATGAGGAGAGATTTCGAAATAAATGGGCCAGGTATGCCTTGTTTTCGTCGATAAAAAGGATGTTGTTGTCCGTAAACGCCTGCAAAGTAGCGCCATCTGACCCCCAGCTGTCCTTGATGTCCGTAAATTTTGTAACCGAGAGGATATAAGCGGAAATCGAAACGGTCAAATTCCTGCCGTCCGCCTTTAAATCATCATTAATCTTCCTTTCCAGATCCCCAGCCTGGTCACGGCAGAAAATCACTTTGGGATTATTAAAATTCCGCGTCTCCCGAATGCCTTTGGGATCAATAAAAAAGATATGCTGTTTTTCTTTTTCAACAATCCACAAAATAAAATCCGGGAAAAATGAGGCGCTTTTAATAAAAAACCCAATCCCCCGCTGAGAAAGATTCCGAAAAATAAACACATCTTTATGTTCAAACTGCCATGAAGCTTCTTCCAGATATGCCCGCAGGTGCAGGATAAATTCCTTTTCGCCCTCATTCAGCCGTGTGGGAATGGTTTTAATCTCTTTGCACTGAATCCCTTTTTTCCATGAGGCAATGGGAGAATATAAATGGTTGCTGAAATGAATTGTCGGTAATGCTTGTGTGTCTGTTTCATAGAATGCGTCAATACTGGCTTTTAACTCATCAATTACGCCAATATGCTGTTTGGGAATTTTCACAATCAGGCGCCGGGCATCCGGAAACATTTCCTGGTGTTCTTCCTGATCCAGCATCTCATAGGTAAGATATTTTGTCAGAAAAGCCTTTTCCTGGTTTGCGTAAAACTTGTTGATATAGTCTTTTGCAAGAATACCGGCAATATCCTGGATTTTTCCATTAATGGCGTCTTCTATACCAAATTGTCCGGGATGGCTGAACAGATCATAGGCACCGGTTTCTAAAAATTCCCGGATGGCGTCTTTATGAATAATCAGATTGGTGTATCCCTTGAGCAAACGGAATCTGTCCGCTTCCAGAACCAGCGCATTAAAATCAATAAAATCAATATGGGGTTTTATAAAATTGGTTTTATAATTACCCAAGTCTTCAGCTACCTGTCCGTTCAACCCGCCGGCCGCGACACTGACCCTGTTTCGCAAATCCAGGGTAATGCGTCTGGCAATCGTTTCTTCATAGGCAAGTGCTATAACATGGGTTTTAAAATGATGGCCGGGTTGGGTTTTAAATGTCATCAACCGGCCATTCCACTTTTCTTTTCGGTTGTATTCAATCTTGATCGGAAAGTCGGTATACTCCGGCACTTCTTTTTCAATCTCAGAGAGGAACCGGTTCATATAAGACGCATTCAGGCCGAAAATGGAAATCGTCTGCAAGGCCCTGATCTGATATGGGGCATTGGCATCCTCCCGTTTCAGAGATAAATCTTTCCCCTTCAGCCGGACTCCGCGGCCAAACAGCTGGATAATCTGAGCGCCTTCGCTTTTGCCCATGTTCATCAATCCCATGCTCGACACGCGCCAGGAATTCCAGCCTTCAATAAATTTTTTGGATCCGATCAGAATATTGATGGGTGATCCGGGCGCGGATATCCCTTCAAACAAGGACCGGGTGAAATTATCATCGTTAACCATCAGTTCCTGGTCCGTGTCCTGTTCCAGTTTTTTAACGTATTTTGGCACATCCCCGATATTGATGACGCCAAAATAGTGATCGCTTGTCTTTGTTTTCAGGGCGATTTCGCCATCCGCCTGTTTTACCTGAAACGCTTCAATGGTGCCGATGCCGTGAAACACGGTGCTGAGAATTTCTTCCGCCGCCGGCGGATGTTTTCGAAGATAGCGAAAACGGTATTTGAAAATATCATCCCCGTTTTCATCACTAAAGCCCGAACGGGCGGAAAGGATTTTATCAATGATATTCTGGAGTTCTCCGGGCCGGGACAAGGCAAATTTAAAATATTGAACAATACGGGTAACATCCGAGATGTTCTGCTTATCCGCCTGGGTCAGGGTTTTCGAGCCATTGCCGATGACTTTGCTGCCCACAAATATCCATAATGGTTTTTCAATATTATAGGACCGGAGTTCCGCCCTGAACTTGTCAAAAAGAATCAGTTGCTCATAAAAACCCAGCAAACTGGCAGTGAGCAGCAAACGGTTTTGAATCTCGCTGTATTCACCGGCAACATCGATATTGAAAACCGCAAAATCTTTTCCATACCCGTCAATATAAAAATGCCGGTAAGAATAATCAAAAATAATGGACCGGGCATATTCATTCAGCAGGGGCAAATCTTTGCCGCTTAACGGGATCACCTGGCCGAAAGTGGCCGAGTACTCACAGGTAAAAGAGCCATCGCCCCGGGTGACATACTCCCGCAAGCCCTTCCATGTTTTTTCTTCGGATTTCTGGCCCTTGTGGCCTTCATCAATAAACACCAGATTTCTGGATTCAGAAAAAAAATCCACATCCACGCTGACGCCTTCGCCTTCTTTTTCCTTTACCAGTTTGGTAATTTCAATGATCAACACCTGGCCGTCATCGGTTTTCAAACTTTCTTCACTGCCGGAATACAGTTTGGCGTCAATACCGCTTCTTAAAAAATCTTCATAATGCTGACGACTCAGTCCCTCATTGGGCGTAATCAGCACAATGTTTTCAAAATCTTTGAGGTACCGGGTAATCTGCCAGTAATTGCAGTGCATGAGAAGGGTTTTGCCGCTGCCCGTGGCCATCCAGAAAGCCAGTTTCCGTAAATCATTGGCCGTATAGTCATCAATGCTCTTGAAATCAGCGTGTCGGGCTTTAAACCGGTTCAGTCCGTCAATGAATGCGCTTTGCCTGTTTGTGTAATGATCCAGAAAATACTCGGTAAACAGCAGGGCAAACCACTGGTAATATTTTAACGAAAAAAACGGCTCCGCCATATGCCGGCGCAGCCTTGCCTCATATTCGAAAATCGCATCATCATAGGCAAAAAGTCTGTGGTTCCCAATGGTTTTACTGGTGCGGTTGACCAGAACACCGGCAAAATAAGATCGGCCGGTGGTATTTGAACCGGGCGGGCGGGTGTTGAATTCTTCGCGCAGGGGTTCAAAATCATCATATCCGAATTGCTTCAGGATATAACGGAACAGAACCAGTTGTTTACCAAGCTGCATGATCAGGAAACCATTTTGTTTTTAAAGATATGTTCAATGGGTTCATATCCGTCTATAAGGGCCTGCCCGTTGATGTACAGCAGATCGTGGGGAAAGGCGGTTATCACTTTTGTTACGGCATCCCGGTCTGCTTCATAGTCCCTGACCTCCCAGCTTTCCGTGCTGCGCCAGACAACCAGAACCTGTTTTCCCCCATTGGTGGCGCCGTAAACAAACTGGTATTTTTGTCCGTTGATTTGCCGGGTGATGTATTTTTGCATGTGCAGGCCGATGAGGTAATTAAAGGTCTCCACCAGGTCCACGGCCTGCCGGGTGTCATAGGTGAGTCCGTCCCAGATCTTGAGTTCATAATGCCAGGGATCGTTCATGGCTTCCGTATTCACCAGGCTCTGGCTGTCCCGGGTTTCAAATTCCAGAAAATATTTGGGAATGTATTCTTTAAACGCAAAGGCCTTTTGAGCGGTGTCTTTGGAAACCGTAAATGATATATTTTCCAGGGATTCTTCATACTGCTCCAGGCGCTGGTATTTGAAAAACACTCCCGCCCCGTTCATTTTGTCGTCTTTGGGCTTGCCGTTTTTCCAGTCAAAGGTGTAAGCGATTTTTTTGATGCGCGGGATAATGATGGAATACACATAATCACCCTGCTCAACCAGGATGCACTTTCTTTTGCCACCATCTTCCTGGTTGAGGAGTTGAACTGCATGGAATGTGGTGCCGGAACCAGCGAAGTAATCAAGGACAAAACAAATAGTAGCTGAATTTTCTATACTTATGCTTAACGAGTCCTTAACAGCATAGATGGATTTGGGATAAGAAAATGGATTATACTCATTAAAAAGTTTCTTAAGAGCACCTGTACCATGCTCCGTTGAAGAATATTTTGCATCAATCCAGTTTGTTGGCGGGATACTCCCTTGAGGCGGCCTATATTTATAATATACTGTGCCGTTTGTACTGCCGTTAAACTCTACTTTTAATTCATTAATATCATTTTTAACCCGGGTTAATCCCCACCGCCACCGTCTTTCCACACCATTCTCATCTACTGGCCATAACGCTATTTCATCTTTTTCGGGAGGGCCAATATTTATCCAGTTTCTACTCGTTTCATCCCATTCCATTTCGGGGACTCTGATCTTATTCTTTCGAAAATAAATTGGGAAAAATGCTTTTGGGCTATCATCTCTTTCAGAGTCAGAGCCTCTTTTTCGAAGCAATTCCCACATAAAAGATCCTTTTTTATCCTTTAAATTATATCTTCTATTTTGTTTTTCAGTTCTTTCAAATCTTCCAACCATTGCATTTTTAGAGTTCGAAAAAAACAACCCATATTCATGCGATACGCCAAAACCTGTAGGAACTGGTCTTCCAGAAGGATTATTTCTTACAACAACTGTACCTAAAAAACCTTCCTTGCTAAAATTTTCTATCAAAATACTGTACAGTTCTCTTTTTTGAAAATCATCGATGGTTGCGCATAAAATCCCATTGGTTTTTAGTAATTTTTTACTTTCAATGAGCCTGTCGTTTATTAACGTTATCCAGCTTGATGATTTATACCCATTTTTGTATATTATTTCACTCGCATCTGTATTGTAAGGGGGATCAATATACATCGCATCAATATTATTATAAAATTTTTCATATAATAAAACCAAGCCATGAAAATTATCCGAATGCAGCGCCAAACCATCGGCTTCTTTTTCCAGATCGATTTTTTGAGAAAGAACATTCAGCAGATTTTCTTTAAATGATTGTGAAAAGTGAACCGTATCAATCGGCAGCCGCATCCACCCAAACAAGTCCGATTTAAAACTTTTAACTGTCATTTTGCCGGCCGGGATGATCTTTTTGCCGAATAACGCTTGCCATTCAGCGATCTGATCTTTGTTTTGAATCACTTCCGCTAAAAACGGGGTAGCGGCATCCAAGCCCGCATATTCCACCAGCCGGTCAAGGGTAATGACCCATTGGGTGCTGAGGACAAATTTTTTCTTTTCCCACAGTTTTTTCTGAAACTCCTCAATTTGAGAAAGAAAAGTAATGATGGTATCCGCGATTTTCTTGAACACCTTAATGGTTTTAAAATTATGCCGTATCCGTTCCAGGTGGAAATCGGTTTCCGAGACATACAGATCATCCACACTGACCAGTTCGCTTTTAATGTAAAAATCAAGTTCCCGTTCCAGGAATCCTTTCAGATTTTTGTGGATGAAAAAATCATACTGGTTCTTTTGGGTATAATGCTGGAGTTTCCGGAACAAAAGGGTTTGTTCGTCTTCCATATCCCAGAGCCCCGCGGCCGGGGCATGTTTTTTGAGCTGGGATTCCAGTTTTTTGGCTGCCTGCTCATTTACCTTTTTTTGAACATTTTTCGTACCAATGGTTTTCTTTTCATCATCAGACAACGGACGGTACTCAAAAAAGATATTGATCTCATCCGAATTCAGCTCGGGATTTTTCTCCGAAAGCATAAAATATTTACCGGCATCCGCCTTGACATTGCCCTGTTCGGTTTGCGCGTCCGTTAATTTAAAATGAACCGTGAGATCGGATTTATACGGCCCGGCCCGGAATGAAAACTTTTGAAAGGTTTCCGATGATTTGATGTAATACTGATCATGGTTGGCCCAGTAAAAATGGGTTTCTTCCCCATTGTACGGCACCATGTATTTTTCATTTTTACCGAACCGTCGCTTGCTGACAAAATCCCCTTTGTCGTAATACCGGGAAAAGAAAATGGTCAAATGGTTGTATATCTGGTTTTCCGCATCAATGGCCATCTGAACGGATTCCACCAGCGATTTCAACTCCCGGTATTTTTTAATCTTGTCCCTGCCGAATTTTTCAAGGGTCTTTTTTTCCGCGTCATCCGCGGCCACCCACCCCTTCACGATATCATCGTGCATGAGATCATCCAGCATTTCCGAAGCTTCCGTTACCTGGGCATGGGTCAGGGTCTGTAACTGCTCCTTGACCGTATCCACCAGCAGTTCATTGATGAACTGCTTAATCTCTTCCTGTTTGTAATGCAGGATTTTATAGACCCCGAAATCGAGATCCTGGCTTTCAAACTGGAAAAGCTTGTTTAAAAAGGCTTTCAGTTGTTCGAGAGAAGAATTGGTTGATTCCATTTTGCCATCTTTTTTTGTTTGTGAGGCCTGAGCCAATGAAAAACTTGAGTAGCCCGTTCATTTTTTATGCAGGGTTTTTTACCGTAGCGATTTCACCATGATCTTACAAGCCGATTTAATGGGTCCGTCGGCTTTTTATGGGATCTTTTGATTTTGAAACCATTGATAACAAATGTTTTCATGGCTATATCCAGGTTATTGCCAAAGAGAAAAATAACTTTTCCGTGGTGTTTCGGTAAAAGCAATCGCGGGCATGGCCCGCTCCTACAACCGAGAGGTTGGTCACGCCCGGCATAGCATTTTAACGCCTTACGGCGTCATTACAAACCACAACTTTCCGGCGTGAAGTGCGCTGTAAAGGCAAACGGCGGAATGCGCAATGCCATGATGTCCTGATTGGAGGAAGCAAATTGCGACCACCAATTATTTAAGTCTTCCCTGGTGAGTTCAACCATGAGATCTTATGGGAATTGTTTACATGCTCCGCAAAACAGGCTGGAAATTGAGTACTGCGGAATTGTCAGTCCGGGTTGATGTGGTGATTCGCATCACTTCAGCAATTGAACATGTGAATAGCTTAGAATTTTTTCGTCAACAGTCAACAATGGACAGTCGTAAATACGAGCAGTGGCAACAATGATTTGATCAGCCGGGTCACGATGAAATTCACCTGGAAGTTTGGTAGACTCAATCGCTATCTCTGGCGTCAGTTCAATCTGTTGAATACCCGGATAAGCAAGAGCCGTATCCATCCATTCGTCTATCGAACAGGGTAAGATTAGTTTCTTTACTTCCACAAGCTTAGCAACTTCCCAGCATGAAAAGACACTTATACCAAGTCCTTCATCTTCATTCGCTTCGATGTGTTCCCGAACACTATCGGTTAATCGATCGTCATTGTGAATCCACCAAATCCAGATATGCGTGTCCATTAAAATCATTTGTATACCTCCCAATCTGCCTCCGCAACAGGGTCAGTTGGGTTGAAATATTTAATCGGCTTTCCCCAAAATGGATATCGGTTTTTATCAATTTTGGATTTGGAGCGTGGAATGATGATCACTTCAATTTTTTCGCCGGCATTAAACGGTAGATTCTTTATCGTTAATGCCCCGTTTTTTCTTATTGTATGTTCATATGCGTACACTTTCATTTTATTACCTCTTTTTTGAATGAATCTCCTGCGCAGCGGAAACGGTAAAAAACAAAATCAATATACCATGAATTCCGAATACGTAAAATGATTTAACACGCCTTCATAGCTTTAACCATGTTGAGTTTGTGTAAACATTTCGCGGGCAACATCGGCATTGTCTGTTTTGTTGGCGATTTCTGTTTCACCGCCGGTATCCTCGTTTTCAAAAAATTCAACACTGTCGTCAGTCATTGGCATGCTCCCGGGTCTATGAGTGTAAAAACAGGCGATTGTACGAAAAAATAATCATACTGCAAATTAACCGCAAAAAGAAGGGGGATTTTAAAGTGCGACAACGCTGGTAATTTTTTTTGTAACTTAATTGAATAATCCCGCGACTTGACATAATATGCGTGCAAACCGGTTTCGTGAAGGTCCTTTATACTTTTCAACAAAGAACGCCATGCCAAATAAAAAAATAACCCCAACCATCAACCACCTGCTGGCCGTGCTGATCCTGCCGGCGCTTTTTGCCTGTGCGGCCGTGGGGCCGGATTATGCGCCGCCAACAATGACCATGCCGCCGGAAATTGCCCGCGACATCCCTGATCCGGTTTCAGCCGCAGCGCCGGATTTAGCAAACTGGTGGACCGTGTTTGATGATCCCGTGCTGACCGAACTGATCGGGCAGGCAGTCAGTGGAAATCTTGACATAAAGCAGGCCTTGTCCCGCATTGATGAGGCCCGGGCCCGGCGGGGCCTGAGCCGGGCCGAGTATTATCCGGACCTGGATGCCACCGGCGCCGCCTCCCGAAGCCGGAGCGGGGGCACCGGCGATACCCGAGAATCCTTTTCCGCAGGCTTTGACGCAGGCTGGGAAATTGACGTTTTCGGGGGCGTGCGCCGGTCTGTGGCAGCAGCGG
>JAABSH010000067.1 GCA_011390465.1 Desulfobacteraceae bacterium | reverse complement strand
AGCGAGGCATTTTATGAAACCTGTTTTTTTAAAACGTCCGGTGCTGGCCAGTATTGTGATAATTTTATCCGCGGTTGCCATTTCTGTTTTTCTAACCAACGGAAATTGTGCAATGCAGGAAAGTCAAAAACCGGAAACCATTTCCCTGCCAGCCCCGGACATCACTGGCGGAAAACCCCTGGGCCAGGTGCTTGCCAGCCGGCGGTCCCGGAGAAATTTTGCCGAAACCGCAATGGACATAAACCTGATATCCCAGCTTTTCTGGGCCGCCCAGGGGATCACAGGCCCCCGGGATTTTCGCACCGCTCCATCCGCGGGTGCGCTTTACCCTCTGGAAATTTATGTAATTGCAGGTTCCGGAAATGAACTGGGTGCCGGTGTTTATCGTTATCATCCAAAAGATCATTCTCTGCAAAAAATGGCTTCAGGGGATTTTCGAAAGAAATTGTCAGAGGAGGCACTGTCCCAGGCCGCAGTTGAAAATGCGCCGGTTACGTTTCTGATCACCGCTGTTTTTGACCGTACCACGAAAAAATACGGACAGCGCGGGCTTCCCTATGTACTCATGGAGGCGGGGCATGCCGCCCAGAACCTGTTGCTCCAGGCTGAATCTCTGGACATGGGGGCCGTTCCCATCGGCGCATTCAGCAGTCAAAAAATTTCTGAACTTGTTTCCCTCTCTTCAAATGAGCAGCCATTGTACCTGATACCGGTGGGACATCTGCCGGATCCATAATCGGAACCTCCCCTGAGTCGGCATTCCCTGCTGTACCTTTTTCTCCCTTTCAGCTTTCAGCTCCACCCCCCCTACCCCCACCACACACTCTTCCGCTGTTTCAGCCCGGCATCCAGCATGCCTTTTGCAATGTTCCAGACCCGCTGATGATTCCGCCTGACCAAGGCCTTGTCCGCAACCCCTTCAACCCCGCCCTTCAGGCGGATGGGCCGGGAAAAATAATAATGAAATTTCACCGGCCGGGGCAAAAGCCCCCATCCAAACCAGACCGGCAGGGCGTATTTGGAATGCCCCAGAATCCGGGCCAAAAGCCGGATTTTTCCGAGAATCCGGTAGGTGTCGTCCGGGCCGATGCCCATATGCAGAATAATGGGGGCCCCGGTTTTCATGGCCACTTCAATGAACCCGAAGCTTTTTTCCCAGTGCAGCCGGTACCGGCCTTCCGGGCCTTTCATGGCATCCCGGGCCCCGCCCGGATAAAGGTTCAGCAAGTGGCCGGCTTCCAGAAACCGGACGGCATTTTCCTGGGTGCCGGCAACGCCTCCCAGCCGGGTGGCCAGATTCCGCAATACCGGATCCAGAAAAAAATGATAATCCCCCAGCCCCCGCGGCATTCGGCCGGTGGCTTCAATGGCGGCCAGAAAAATAAATATGGCATCAAACCCCATAATGCCGTGATTGCCCACCAGAAGCGCCGGGCCCTGCTTTGGGATGTGCTCCACCCCGCTGTAGGAAGTGCGGAAATAATAAGAAAAGAGCTTTACCAGCGGCCGGATTTTTTCAATAAGATCCATATCCAGCGGATCATTTTCCGGATTTACATCCGGCGGTGCCGCAAAAATTTTGGAAAAATTGTAGTCCTGGAACATGGCATTTTCCCTGTATCAAAATTTGATGCAATCGTAAAAAGTCGAATTCAGACGGCAAAAGCTACCTATTGCCAGCCAAGGCCGGCAAAATTCGTGATAAAATTACCATTATTTTCTTTTATAATCAATTTTAATATTATATTAAAGTGTTAAGCCCTGTAAGAAAATTATAAAACCGAAAGATCGCAATGATAACAAAAGTATATGTGAACAGTGATAATACCGCGACCCTTGTCTGCCCGGAATGTCAGAAGGCCAAAATCATTGATGTCTCAAAATATCTGAAAAAAGAAGGGCCGGCAAAAATTAAATTTACGTTTAAGTGCAGGCGCTGCTGGTGCGGCGAACAGCATGCCACCACCTGCGACGGCATCACCTGCAGAAAAGGCAACACCATTGTCGCGTTGCTGGAGCGGCGGCGGCATTTCCGCAAAAAAGTCAGTTTTCCCGGAAAAATATGGACCGACCAGGGAACGGAAAAATCAGTTCAGATTCTTGATCTTTCAAAAAAAGGGCTGCTCATCAGGCTCATGACGCCGGGAACCTATGAAGCGGGTGAAATCCTGACGGTTTCTTTCAAACTGGATGATCCGCAGCGGTCAAAAATCACCAAGCAGATCATTATCCGGAAAATCATTGCCCCGGACCAGCTGGGAACGGAATTCACCGGCTCAGGCAGTTCCATCAGCAATTCTGACGGGGCCATCGGGTTTTATCTGATGAGCTGAGAGACCATGATGCGCTGAGAAAAATGGACAACCCGCATCCGGTATTGCTAGTTCAAAAACCTGTCAAGGGCTTCAAGCACCTGTTCAAGGGCTTTGAGGGTTTTTTCCACACTGTCTGCCATATTCCCGCCCGCACGGTTTTTCGCCATGGCCGCAAGACTCTCAGATTCAAGGTCCTGCGCAGTGTTGTATAATTGCCATGCGCTGATATTTCCGGCATCGCTTTTGAGGCTGTGGGCCAAATTCCTCAGCACCGCCCATTGCTTTGTTTCAAAAGCTGTTTTAATCCGAACGGTACTGTGCTGATTATTCCGACGTACCCCTTGCAGAATCAGTTTAAAATCAGCGCTGTCCATATTCAGACGCTTCATGGCGGATGCGATATCAATCCCGGGCAACGATGCGGGCAAATCATCCGGATAACGAAAAGGGGCAGGCTGTTTTGCTTTTTTTACAAAGCCATCAGTCCCCCTGTCTTTGCTGTCTTTGCTGTCTTTGCTGTCTTTGATATGTTTCCCGTCCCGGCGCTTTACGTGCCGAAATAATGTCCGGAGAACTGTTTCCGCTGTAACGGGCTTGGTGATATAATCATCCATTCCCGCCTCTATGCATCTGCGGTCATCTCCTTTCATGGTATGGGCGGTCATGGCGATAATGGGAAGTTTTCCGCTGACCCCGTGTTCTTTTTCATACTTCCGGATCCTTCGGGTGGTTTCATAGCCATCCATGTCCGGCATCTGAATGTCCATTAAGACGGCATGAAAGGTTTCCGCCTGAACCCGGGCAAGAGCGTCTTTTCCATTTTCTGCAATTTCAACGCTGATGTCCGCCTTTTGAAGAATGGCGGCAATGATTTCCTGGTTAACCGAATTGTCTTCCACCATCAGCAGACGGCACCCTGCCAGATACTGTTTCAGGGCTGAAATATCTTTTCCGGTTTGCCGGGCCTGCTGAAAGACCGGCGCGGACATTTTTACTTTCCCTTTCTGAATCCCCGTCCGGATGGTAAAATAAAAAACAGCGCCTTTGCCGAATTCACTCTCGGCCCAGATTTCACCGTTCATCATTTCAACCAGCTGCCGGCAGATGCTTAACCCCAGACCAGAGCCGCCGTATTTCCGGGTAATGGAAGAATCCGCCTGACAAAAGGGATCAAAGAGTTTTTCAAGAAATGCCGGCTGCATACCGATACCAAAATCCTTTACGGAAAACTGGAGCGTCACATGATGGTCATCTCTTTCAATGGCGGCCACCTCAAGAAAGACAGGCTGATCCGCACCGGAAAACTTTACGGCATTGCCCGCCAGATTGGTGAGAATCTGCCGTAACCGCAAGGGATCCCCAATAACGGCCACCGGTGTTTTCGGGGCAATCGCTACGTGGAATTCAATACCTTTTTCACGGGCTTTGCCGCCCAGCAGGGCCACCACCCCATCCAGCACGTCAGTGACCATAAAAGGCACATTTTCAAGATCCAGCTTACCGGCTTCGATTTTGGAAAAATCCAGAATATCATTGATAATTCCCAGCAGGGCCTGTCCGGATACGTAAATAATGCGAAGATATTTTTTCACATCCGCGGGCAGGGATTCCTGAAGCAGGAGATCCGTTGCCGCAATAATACCGTTCATCGGGGTACGGATTTCATGGCTCATATTGGCAAGAAATTCGCTTTTGGCGGCATTGGCCACTTCAGCCGCCCTGACCGCCTGTTTCAGTTTTTGTTCCGTTTCCACAAGCGGGGTGATGTCATTAAACAGCCATACGGATCCGCCGTGGGGATTTTCAGGATGAAGGGCCTTTCCCATCACCCGGCACCAGAAGGTGGTATTGTCGCTTCGCTTTAATTCAATCAGTTCATCAAAGGTCTTGCCCTGCTGTAAAACAGGGTATGATGTTTCGCCGACCCACCTGTATTTGTCATCATCAGAATACATCATGCGGGTAGAGGCATTTTTAAGGGCATTCCCGGGCAGTCTGAGGATTTTTGCGACCTCGGGATTGGTCCACTGAAATTGGCGCTGCTTAATAAATGCAATCCCGATCATTGAATTTTCAAGGATTACTTTCTGCAGGGCATTGGTTTCCTGAAGGGCCTGTTCCGCCTGCCGGCGTTTCCGAATCTGGCGTTTCAGGCTCCGGTTCCAGGCGATATAAACCCCCAGCACCAGGATCACCGGACCGGTCACACCCAGAATCAGGTATATGACAAACCCCCAGTCCGTGGGACGCTCCAGGCTGAGGGCGGTCCATTTATGATAAATATGGCTGTGCTGGCGTTCAGAAATGGTCATAAAACATTTATCCAGAATCCGGGCAAGTTCAGGCCAGTCCTTGCGAACACCGATACAAAGCTCCATGGTGTAGGGGGTGGCCCCGGCAATTTTTAAGTGATGGAGGCCTTTCTGATGGATCAGGTAAGATGCCACTGTCAGATTGCCGATAAAGGCGGCCGCCTCCCGTTCAAGCACCTTGTCCAGCCCCTCCGCCACGCTGGAAACCAGCAGTAGTTCCAAATTCTCATAATCCCGTTCAATCCATTCCTGGGTGGCATACCCTCTGGGAACCGCCAGTTTATGTCCTTTTAAATCCAGCAGGGAACTTATCGCCGGCCCGTCCATGCGCGTAATCAGCACCAGGGGAAGGGACAGATAGGGACGGGTAAAATGCAAAAACCGCTCTCTGGCCGGAGTGCGGCTGATGCACGAAATCACGTCAATTTCCCGGTGTTTTGCCCGGTCTATTACCTGGTCCCAGGTAAGATCCGGTAAATGGCCAAGCCGGATTCCCAGTTTTTCCTGAAAAAGTGTCATATAATCTGAAGTGATTCCCTGATGCAGGCCGGCTTCGGTTACAAATTCAAGGGGCGGCCATGCCGGATCCAGGCCCAGGCGAATCACGGGATGCCGGGCCAGCCATTCCTTTTCCTCCCGGGTGAAGGTCACAGCCTGCCGGCTCTGCCGGGCCAGGGTGCGGAATTCCGGATTAACAATCCAGCGGGCTTCAATTTCAAGCCTTTCATCCGTGGTGATGGCTGCCAGGCCGGTATTGATCAGCGCGGCAAGATGACCGCGGTTTTTTGCCACCGCCGCACGGACATCCCTTTGAAAACGGGGCGTGTCCATGACCGCCAGCTGGCGGGGCCGGCCGATCTGGATTAAAAATGTCATAATATCAGGAGTTTCCGCGAAAAACGCAAAAATCCGGCCATCCATCATGGCATCGTACATCTTTTGGGCATTTATAAAAGGAATGACATTCAGTTCCGGATAATGGTTCTGGAGAAACGTTTGTTGATAACTGTCGCAGTAAACACCGATATTTTTGTCGGAAACCGTGTCCAGGCTTCTGATTTTGCCGACGCTGGCCGGGTAAAACACCCCGGATTCAATGGGATAAAAGGGATCGGAAAATTCCAGATAAGCGGCCCGGTCCCCTGAAAAAAACAGACCGGAATGCACATCCGCCCGGCCATCCCGGACCGCTGCAAGGGTATCAGCCCAGTCCGTAAAAAGAAAATCAATGGGTTGGCCGGTTTTTTGGGACCACAGACGCCAGATATCCACAAACAGGCCGGAAGGAAGGCCGTGGGTGTCAAGCATGGTAAACGGCTGATAATTTACGTCACAGGCAATAATCAGGGGCTTTGATGCGGCGCCGGCCGAATCTCGTCCCCCGGACACCAGAGGGGGGGTCCTGCTGTCCGGGGGTTCCGGAATATCAGTGGCTTGCCCCGCGCTAATCCAGACGCACAACATAAAAACAGCGGCAGATATTTTTATTATTTTTTTGATCAGGCTTTGCATGATTTTCTATCATACTGAATCAATCCAGGGCATGCAATTGATATGTGACCTGACCAGTTGCCGGGCGCAGACCATCTGCTTATTTTTTTCTGGTTATCTGCTTCCCTCAGGCTGCCGTGTTTTTATCGGGATCGGGATCGGATTCGATAGCGATTTCGATACCGATCCCGATTTCGATAACTGAACTTGAAATGGTTTTACGCAACATTCGAATATTCCGCATCCACCACATCGTCATCATCATTTGCCGCATGTGCCTGCGCCTGTTCAGACGAATACGGGCCGGCACCGGCGCCGCAGGTGCCGCCGGCACATCCCCCGGCGCCCTGCTGCTGGTAAACGCTCTGGGCCAGTTTATGGGCTGCCTGATTCAGGGTCTCGGTTCTCTGCTGAATCACCCGGGCGTCATCTTCTTTGACCACCTCTTTCAGGCTGTTGACAGATGATTCCACTTCCGCCCGCACCGCGGGTTCCACTTTGTCTCCTATATCCCCAAGGGTTTTCTCCGTGTTGTAGATCAGGGCGTCTGCCGCGTTTCTGGCATCCACCAGTTCTTTTTTCCGGCGGTCGTCATCCGCGTGCAGTTCCGCGTCTTTGATCAGGCGGTCAATCTCTTCCCGGGACAGGCCGGAGGAAGATTTAATCTGAATGGACTGCTCTTTGCCCGTGGACAGGTCTTTGGCCGACACATTCACAATGCCGTTGGCGTCAATGTCAAAAGTCACTTCAATCTGGGGCACGCCCCGGGGAGCCGGCGGAATGCCCACCAGTTCAAATTTTCCAAGCAGTTTGTTGCCCGAGGCCATCTCCCGCTCGCCCTGCAGCACATGCACGGACACCGCCGGCTGATTGTCTTCAGCAGTGGAGAAAATTTCGCTTTTGCGCACCGGCACGGTGGTGTTTTTTTCAATGAGTTTGGTCATCACCCCGCCCATGGTTTCAATGCCCAGGGACAGGGGGGTCACATCGAGCAGCAGCACATCTTTGAGATCGCCTTTCAGCACTGCTCCCTGAATTGACGCCCCAAGGGCCACCACTTCATCCGGGTTCACGCTTTTATTGGGCTCTTTGCCGAAAATTTTCTTTACATACTGCTGTACTGCCGGCATCCGGGTCATTCCGCCCACCAGAATCACTTCCTGAATATCAGCGGCAGATACCCCTGAATCCTTTAACGCGGTTTCACAGGGTGCCACCAGCTTTTCCAGCAGATCCGCCACCAGGGCTTCCAGTTTGGCCCGGGTCACCTTGATGTTCAGATGTTTGGGGCCGCTGGCATCCGCGGTGATAAACGGCAGATTGACATCCGTTTCCATGGCAGATGAAAGTTCCATTTTTGCCTTTTCAGCCGCTTCCTTGAGCCGCTGCAGGGCCATTTTATCATTTCGGATGTCAATCCCTGCTCTTTTTTGAATTCATCGGCCAGATAATCAATGAGCCGGAGGTCAAAGTCTTCCCCGCCCAGATGGGTATCCCCATTGGTGGCCTTGACTTCAAATACCCCGTCTCCGATCTCCAGAATGGACACATCAAAGGTGCCGCCGCCCAGGTCAAACACGACAATTTTTTCTTCTTTCTTTTTGTCAAGCCCGTATGCCAGCGACGCGGCAGTGGGTTCATTGATAATCCGCAGGACATTCAGACCGGCAATTTTGCCCGCATCCCTGGTGGCCTGGCGCTGGCTGTCATCAAAGTACGCCGGCACGGTAATTACCGCGTCCGTCACTTTTTCGCCAAGATAGGCTTCCGCGGATTTGCGGATGTCCGTCAGAATATAAGATGATATTTCCGCCGGGCTGTACTGTTTTCCGTGCAGACTGATCCGGACATCGCCGTTGGCGGCCGCCTGGATTTCATAGGGCAGGTTTTTTATGTCTTTCTGCACTTCCGGGCTCTTGAATTTACGCCCAATAAGCCGTTTCACGCCAAACACCGTGTTCACGGGATTGGTGATGGCCTGGCGTTTTGCCACCTGACCGACCAGACGTTCACCGCCTTCTGAAATTGCCACAATGGACGGGGTGGTCCGGCCGCCGTCCTGATTGTTGATGACGACCGCCTTGTCCCCTTCCATGATCGACACACATGAATTTGTGGTGCCAAGGTCTATTCCGATTACTTTTGCCATTTTCATACCCTCCTGAGGTGTTTTTTTAATTTTTTAAAATTTTTAATTTCCGTTGGTGATATGATTAGAAATTAAACACCCGAAGAGTATTGTCAATTATTTTTTATTACTTTTTATCCCATTACTTTTTAATTAAAAAACCACAAAGTAATGAAACCCCTGTCAGCACCAGGCACGCAGCTTCAGGACAGCTCACTTACCCTGAAAATGGTTCTGTTGCGGCCCAGGCCTTTGGCCCGGTACATGAATGCATCGGCCCGGTTCAGAAAATCATCAAGATCGTTGATGGTTTCATCCTTTCTCACAACGCCCGTACTGATGGTACACTGAATAATATCACCGTTTCCAGCCGGAATTTCCAGCTTTTCCACGGTTTTTCGGATCAGTTCAATATGCGTTTCCATTTCCCACCGGGAAGCATACCGGCAGATAATGGCGAATTCCTCTCCCCCGAGACGGCCAAACAGCGCGCCTTCTTTAAGATGGGGGGTTATGGTTGCCGCTATCGCACTGAGTACTTTATCACCGGTGGCATGGCCGTAGGTATCATTGATTTTTTTAAACCGGTCGATATCCATCATGGCGGCATAAAGATCATCCGTATGCTCCTTGAACATAGACACTGCCAGTTCAAAAAATTTACGGCGGTTGTAAATTCCGGTCAGGGGATCATAGGAGGCAAGAAAATCCAGCTTTTTCACGGTTTCCTGCAAATCCCGGGTCCGTTCATTTACCTTTTTATCCAGCAAACGGATGTCGTCTTCAATGGTATCCAGCATGCTGTCAAATGTCTGCGCAAGAATACCAATTTCACTGCTGCCGCGGATACGGTTTCTCACGCTCAGCTTTCCCCTTTGAACCTGTGCTGCCTGCCGGGAAAGGGTCTCAATGGGGTTAAGCAATTTTTTAAAGTAAACAGCGCCTGTGCAGAACACCACCAGAAGCAGCGTGAAAGAGGTCATCCAGAGATATTTTATGAGCCTGCCGGCGGTGGAATTGATCTCGGCAATGTAGGCGGAACTGCAGATATACCAGTCAAAGTCTTTGTTGTGCTCGATCCACGAAACCTTGTCATAAACATAATTGCCCTTGTCAGCGGGTTTGTCCCATGCATAATACAGTTCTTTTTTTCCGGATTGATACGCGGCCACCAGATCATCAAAAATAGAACTGTCTTTGCCCGGATTTTCGAGATCAGCGAAATTGGTTCCCTCAATATTGGAGTTGGGGTGGATAATCATGTTTCCGGCTGAATCAAAAATATAGATATAACCGGTATCCCCTATCCTGGTGTCGGTCAGCCGGTTCCGTAAATTTTTGACAAGTTCGCGCTTTTTTGTTTCAACTTCGCGGGCCACACTGTCAAGGTAGATGCCGGTACCGATGACCCATTCCCATTCCGGGACATGCCGGACAAAACTTAATATTTTAAAACAGCCGTCCGCAGGCTGGAGTTTATTCCAGGAATAGGTATGAAATCCCGCCCCCTTTTCCCTGGCAGCCTGCACCATGGGCGGAAAAATCAAAATCCCGTCCGGATCTTTTACCCGGGACATGTCCTTTCCCTCCAGAAAAGGATGACTGAGCAGCACGGAATCATAATTGGCGATAAAAAAATATCCATCCTCCCCGTAACGCAGATTGCGCACACAGGCCAGTGCCTGCTGCTGCTTTTTCCGTGCCGCGTCCCTGAAGAGGACTTCAGTCCGGATGTCGTCTTTAACGGCATCAGGCTGAGCAGATGCCACAAGCCCCTTCACAAGCGTGAACACCACATCCGTAATATTTTTCAGGTTTTCTTTGTTCACGATAACGGACTTCTGCTCGTAACTCCGCAGTTCCCTGGCCGTGGAACTGACAACCGCAACAATTTCCTGAAGACGGGCTTTTCCGGCAAGCTCTTCAAGATGAATGGTTCGTTCTTCGATTTCCGGGGAGACAAAAAACAGGATCACGCCCGTATAAACGGCAACGATCAGTGTTATCAAAACCAGTGATTTAAAATAAATTTTTGAAAACATCCCCTGATTCCACCTTCCACATTAAACCTTTTACCTTAAACCTTCTACCTTCTACCTTCGACCTTCTACCTTCTACCTTAAACCTTAAACCTTAAACCTTCCCCCCTTTTTCATCGCCATCGCATACACGGAAAAAATTTGCCGGAAAATCCGCGGCCAGGTAAAATCCGCGGCGATTTTTTCCGCTTCAGGATCCTCATAATCCGGCTTCGCGCTGACCCGGCGAATCATCCGGGAAATTTTCCGGCTTAATGCTTTTTCAAGCACGGGCTCATCTTCCGCATAGGGCTGATCAATGGTCTTTAACGGCGGCAGATCAATCAGATCCACGGTGTCGCGGCTGACCGGCCCGAAGATTTCAGAATATCCGGACAGATTCGTGGTGATAAGGCGGCATCCGGATGCCAGCCCTTCAAACAGCACCAGGGGAAGGCCTTCAAAAAAAGACGGCAGCACCTGGATATGGGCTTTTTTCATAAGAGCGGATAACTGATGGTGAGAAACATATCCGTGATTGGTGACCCTTGTTCCCAGTTTTTCCGCCAGCGCCATGCACTTTTCGTATTCAGGCCCTTTGCCGGCGCCGGCCATGTGCAGGTGCCAGTTCTGGTCTCTCATCCCGGCAAGGGCGTTGAGCAGCCAGGGCACCCCTTTGCTCCGGTTGAATTTGCCCGCGTAAAGAATGTGAACCGTGCCATGGAACGCTTTGGGCGCACGGTTAAAGAGGGTGTCATCATATCCGCCGGCAATGACATCAATTTTGTCCGGTGCCATCCCATACAAACGGATAATATCTGCTTTCTGGTCCCGGGTTAAAGCAATAATCCGATCCAGCCGGCGGCAGTATTTCTTCACGAAATCTCTTAAATGCCCACAATTGTTGAATTGCCTCAGATCCGTGCCGTGGCAGGTGGCCACCACCGGCAAATCCGGAAAATTTTTTCGGACAAGGGCTGTCAGCACCAAAAGATGGTGGGCGTGGATAATATCCGGCTGATACAGGTCCACGGCTTTGTGCAAAATCCCGGAAAAAGCGGTTTTATAATCTGCCAGGCGTTTTCCTTTTAATTCCCTGAAAAGCGAACTTCTGTAAGGCATGACATCAGACATGCCGGTAACCGGAAAATCCAGGGCGCTGGAATCAAACCGGACATACTGGCAGCAGTCCCCGGAAACGCAGCTCAAATCCGGGATTGTGTCCGCCGGCACCCCTGCCACCAGATAATTGGCATGCCCTGCTGTTGCCGCTTCCCGGGCAACAGCCTGAAGATAGATGCCGCTTCCGGTCCTTTCCGGCCGCTGACCGATCACATGCAGAATTTTCATTAAAATAATTCCAGTCAATCGTGATAAGGTCTTAAAAAGTATCACCTTGCGTCATGCCTGCGCAGGCCGATATCAAGAACTACCTGTCAACACAGAATTTCTGATTTCGCGAAAAGGCCGTCAAAAAGTTTTCACCGTCCCATCAATCTTAAATCGATTGTAAATAATATTATGGCCGAGGGGTTCGTATCAATATCAAAAATAAAACAACCGAAGCAATCCTTTGAAATCGGTTTGCTTCGGTTGTTTATTCTCATCATCCAGGGCTGGCGGCTGACGCGGCAAAAAAAGAGTGCCGGCTGTCAGCCAGGCGCATCTGGTGTTTTTTGGTTAAAAAAATTATTCGGTCCACCGGTAAACATAATTATAACCCATATCTCCGCCACCAACAGGTTCAGTATTGCCGCCGGTAACACTGACGACCATGTATTCGGCCCAGCCATACCAGCCTTTTTCCGGAAGGGTTATAACGCCAGTTGATGTGTTTGTATCACCGACTTCGTCGCTGCGCACTTCAACGTGATCCTCCCGGCTGGTTCCGCCATAGGTTAATCTGTTCCAGTCTTTGGTAAAATCAAGCCTGCCGTCAGCGTCAAGCGGATATTCACTGGCGCCCACTATCCATATATCAGTATCCACAAAACCGACCGGAAAATGATGTATGGTGTTGTAGTCATTGGTTAACGTTGCGGAGACCTCAAATCGCGGCGTTTCACCAGGGGCCAGTACTGACGGCGGGACCGTATAGCTGCCATAGCCTGCTCTGATGTTTTCCTTGACTTCATCTTCATTGTATTTTCTCACAAACAGCTGCCATGAACCTTCGCTGAAGTCCATAACATACTCCTCGAAATCATGATTCCAGCGGTTGTGTTCATAGGGAGTCGCCTCCTGGAGCACCCACACGTTGGACTGAGCGGCGCCCACGCATTCCCCGTCTATCAGTTCTTCATCAGCAGCGCATTTATAATAAAAGAAATCACTAGTAGCGGAATCATAATTTGCGCCGTCCACTTTGACCCGGGCAAACGGATACAAATGAGATGTCTCATCAATTTCAACCGCACCGCCGGTGTATTTCTTAACGCTGCCGCTGTTGATACTGTAGTAAATATCACAGTCTTCTTCTTGCATGAACCTGACCGCCAGCCGGTCGTCAAAATGTGTGCCGGCCTCCTCATCCGCCCATACCGGCTTTGGATGCAGGGACATTGGAAATTCATTGCTGACACTTTCATCGTGTAATTCTACCTCTACTGTCAAGGGACCGAATTCAAGGCCATCCGGCACCACCACATCAAGGGTGGTGCTGGAGGCCATTAACACGTTTGCGGAAACCCAGGCTCCGGTATGGTCGGTAAAATAAACGCTGTTGTTGTTTGTCAGTGTGGAAAAACCCTGGCCGATCAGGGTGATTTCCTCTCCCCGTGTGGGTTTTTTTTCAGAAACCGCTGTGATCACCACCGCGCTTTCAAAATTTACAGCAAACAATTCTTCATGCGCTTCATGGGGCAATTCCAGGCGGAGCAGTTCGTCCTGACCATGTTCACACACAAAACTGTGCACCACATTCAGATAAATCGGTCCGACAATATCACTGCCGATTTCCGCCCATTCCCGGGGCAGATCAAAATAAAGGTATTCATCTGCCGCAAAAATATCTGATTCATCAATGTTGATCAGTTTTTCTTTTCCTTTGGTATTTTCCGCCTCCAGATAGACCCGGGGAGAGTAAAGTTCGCCGCCAAAATAAACATCCCCAAGCCCCATGCCTATGATGGTTATGCGCGGCAGCGGGTCATCCGGCCCCACCTTGGTAATGACAGTGGGCGCTGCGCTCTTCAGATTCAGGGGAAATTCCGCCCGGTCAAAAGTGATACGGCCCGGTGTCGCGCTCGCGTCATCGACCAGCTTGAGCAAATCCACGGCCAATCCGATCTTGGTGATGGGAATTTTTTTGACCACACTGTTGAATTTATTAAAAAACTGGGATGTCACGGCTTTGGCATCCATCTTTTGTTCAAGATATTTCGTTATATAATTGTCAATAAAGGATTGCATGACCGTGCCGTCGCAAAAGGTCCAGAACAGGGCTTCGACCCCTCCCCGGATATCGCCGTAAGCGAATTTATCCGCGGCAGCGGTTAACAGCCCCTGGTTATACATTTCCATAAACCAGCTTTCCCAGCCGTCTTCGGCAATGGGAAGGATTGTGGATACAATCGTCATAATCGTGGTGACACCGGTGCGGAATGCCAGTCCTCCGCCGATTTGCTTTTCAATGGCACTGGCGGTTTCAGAAAAAGCAACACCGGGAGTGAACACCGTGACTTTTGTGGATTTGAAATCAACATCTTTTTTGGCGGTGCCGGCCCACCAGAGACGATCCCATCCTTTTTGGGGACCTAAAATATCCGGATGAAATCCCATGCCGATCATGCCGGGAATGCCGGTGCCGGGCTTAAGGCTTGTCAATTCCGCATTCGTCAACAGATCATAAATCTGGTAATGGGCAAACAGCATGGTATCGTTTTCAATTTTCAGCTCACCGGTCATGGTCCCGCCTGCGTCAATCAGGTCCGACCAGGTATCCCAGCCGAGCAGGCCGGTGGTATCTTCGTACACAACAAAATCATACTGTTCCTGTTTGGGCCGGACATAAAGCTGGGAACCGCCTGAAGATGCGGCCGCACTTGTCAGCATCTGGACGTCATTGCCGGACGCGGCAGACTCAAGAGCACTCCGGCATGCGTCCGCAGCCGATTCAAATAGTGGCGTGTAAACATTGTCCAGGTTTTCCGTGCGCAGTGCATAGGGGTCTGCTTCCAGCATGGCCGTAAAATAATCAATAAACGCCCCGCCATTGTTGCGAATGAGTTGTTTAACCTGTTTCGGCGTGCCGGCATGCAGAAGATATTCCTGGCTGATGCGGGACATTAAAAGAGATACGGCCGTTTCTTCGCTGCTGAATTCAATGTCGGATTCTCCCGGAAGAATCACCGTATACAGATAAATGACCGGCAGCCCCTGTTCAGACTGGGCCGGCAGCATAATGTAGGCTTCGACAATCTGTCCGTCCGGGGCTTTCAGCTGCAGCGCGCCGGTTTTATCTGGAGCGGTTGTGGTTTCAAAAAGGTCCACCCGGACTTCGGACATGGACAAAGGGGATGTTTTCGGCAGACTGACCTCGCCCTGCACTGAAACCGCGGTTTCCTGCCAGTCCACGCCGACGTTTCCCTCGCCGCTGCTTGAGCTGTCACCGCCACTGCTGCTGTTGCAGCCAAAACAGCAGATTAAAACAGACAACAAAAAAATAACGCCCCATCCGGTTCTGAATGATGTCAACATAACGTCCTCCGCAAATGTAAGATGAAAAACAGAAAAAATTCCAATTTAAAAAAAATCCTGCCCGGAATCAAGGAAAACCGCTCTTATTTTGAACGTTTGATCACATCAAACACTTCCTTTCCGTCGGACAGGCCGTCAAAAATAACGGCCGAGGTAATGGTGGCGGAACTTACCGCATCCAGTTCCGGGTTGAAATAAAACGGTGTAAAAATAAACCGTCCCTTCAGCCGCTGGCGCATATTGTCTATATCTTCGGCCGTCCATTTTCTGTTTCCCCATTTGGTGAGTTGCAGCGGCACAAACTCCACCACCGCGCCTTTTTCATTGAAAATGTAGAAAAAATGCACATCCTGGCATACATCACAAATGGTGGGGCGGCTGATGACTTCCGCATAAAATGTCTCAGTGCCTTCCCCTTTACGGATCACACCGGCGTAGACATGGCGGTCCGCAATGGTAAGCTTCCGGAAATCCGCGGGGCCGTTCCCTGCTCCTCCAACCGTCTCCATGGCAGCCCTGATGCGGTCATTTATCTCGCTTTCCGATTGCGGCGGTGTCAGG
>JAABSH010000066.1 GCA_011390465.1 Desulfobacteraceae bacterium | reverse complement strand
GGCCCCGGTTACCGGAACGGGGCCGGATACGAAAACGGGACCGGATCACCCGGGACCACAGCCGTTGGGTGGACACAAGGATATCCCGGACCAGCGGTCCTTTTACATGTACAGCGTAATCATACCGGGGCGAGGTTTGATCGGGGGTATCAAAATCATCGACAATATTAATGCCTCCCACGAATGCAGCGCTCTGATCGACAATCACAATTTTCCGGTGCAATCGACGCAGCCTCCGGCGCCGAAATGTCCAGGGAGATATCCTGGGCCGGAACTTCATCACCATCACACCGGCTGCATCAAGGTCTGCGACCATGGTTTCCGGCAGATTGTCCGAACCGAATCCATCAATCAGCACCCGGGTTTTCACACCGCGCAACCCTGCCCGCCTGAGCGCTTCTGCAATACGTTGCCCGATGGTGTCATTTTGAAAAATATAGCTTATCAGATAAATCTCATGCTTTGCCCTGTCCAGCGCCGCTTCCATGACCGGGAAGTATGTTTCGCCGTTCTCCAGCAATGAGATCTGATTGTCAGGAACAAAACGGCTTTTCAATGAAGTGTGTCCCCTGGTCTCGAGTTCTGTTTTCCGAAATGAATCACCAGGTTGTTGTCACTGGAGTCGGGATCTTTTTTAATCTCAAACCCCAGCTTTTTCCCGAGCGCCAGCATATTTCTGTTCTCCCCCAGGACAATACCGTGAACGGTTTTATACCCCTGCTTTTCAGCAATGGCCAGGCATCTTTCCAAAAGGCTCGACCCGATTCCCTTGCCTTGCCAGGCATCCCCCACCAGGACGGAAAATTCACCCGTCTTTCCATCCGGTTCACCGATGATTCTGGCAACCCCGAGCATGCTGTCGGTTTGAGCCGTTTCATCCAGAGCCACCAGGGCAATTTCCCGGTCATAATCGATCTGGGTGAACCGGGCCAGCAGCTCGGGGTTCAACCCCTTTAATGCCCCGAAAAAACGATAATAAATCGTTGTGGGCGTCAATGTTTTGAATAATGCCGTAAACAAAGGGGCATCTTCGGGCTTGACCGGCCGGATAAAAATTTTAAGACCGTCGGTACTGCGCATATGGGATTCATCCTCTTCAGGGTAGGGGCTGATCACCAGATGAAGGGAAGACGGGACATCTGTCGGGGAAATCCGTATCCGGGCATCCACTGCCACGGGACTGCCATCCTTGATCAGGACGGGGTTCATGTCCAGCTCGGCAATTTGAGGAAAATCGATCAAAAGCTGGGAGAGCCGGATAATCATTTCTTCGAGCTTCTCCATATCGGCGGCAGGCCGGTTTCGATATCCCTTTAACAGGGTATAAACCTTGGTTTCCTGAATGAGCCGCAAGGCCAGAAGCCGGTTCATGGGCGGAAGTCCCAGAGACCTGTCTTTTAATACTTCCGTAAAAATGCCGCCCATCCCGAACAGGATCACCGGACCGAACCCTTTATCACGCTTGGCCCCCATTAAAATTTCAAAATCAGGGTTGGAAAAATAAGGCTGGAGGGTCACGCCCTCAATTTCTGCATCCGGCTTATACTGTATGGCGGATGACATAATTTGATCGTAGGCCCGGCTGACATCTTCATTACTCCGCAAATCCAGACAGATGCCCCCGGCATCGGTTTTGTGGGTGATGTCGGGTGACAAAAGCTTCATGACCAGCGGAAATCCGATTTCCCGGGCCATACTCAAAGATTGTGCTTCAGTTACGGCCGTTTTTGCCGTAATCACAGGCAGACCATAGGCCGTGAGCATTTCCACGGCATCCGCTTCCGGCATAAAGCCCTCCGGGGCCCCGTCGATCAGGCTGCGGGCTTTTTTTTGATCAAATTCCATATTCCGGGTCATTTTCGGGGGAACTTCTATAAGCGTTTCAAGATTGGCGGCATATTGAACCATATATAAAAAGGAACGGACCGCCCGTTCCGGTGTATCATAGGTCGGAACCCCGGCGTCATTCAAAACCGCCACCGACTTTTCAATACTTTCCCCGCCCATCCAACAGGCAAAGACCGGGTATTCGCGCCCGCTGACGGCAGACGCCAGCATCTTTGCCACCGGTAAAGGATCGGCAATGGCCTGGGGGGCGAAAATGACCAGGACCCCATCCAGATTCTTTGAATTAAAGCAGGCTGAAAGGGCCTGGCCAAACCGGTCTGCCGTTGCATCCCCCAGGATATCGATGGGATTTCCCCGGCTCCAGAAAGGCGGCAGGAACGCATCCAGGGCCTGGATTGTTTCAGGGTCCAGCGGTTCGGGTGCTTTTCCATATCCGGCAAGGGTATCTGCCGCCATGACACCGGGCCCGCCCCCATTGGTGAGGATCGCCAGCCTGGGGCCCCGGGGACGCGGCTGCTTGGCCATCAGCTCTGCGCAGTCAAAGAGTTCTTCAATGGAGTCCACCCGCACGATACCGGCCCGCTTAAAGGCCGCATCATACACGGCATCTTCTCCTGCCATGGCGCCGGTGTGAGACGCCGCCGCTTTTTCACCGGCAGGGCTCCTGCCGGATTTCAGAACGATAATGGGTTTCACCCGTGATACGGAACGGGCCGCACTCATGAATTTGCGGACATTTGTCAGATTTTCAATATACAATAAAATACTTTTTGCCGAAGAATCATTTCCGAGATAATCGATCATGTCACCGAAATCGATGTCCAGCATGGACCCGATGCTCACAAAATGGCTGAATCCCATGCGCTCTTTGGCAGCCATGTCAAGAATGGCACCGCATATGGCACCGCTCTGGGAGACAAAGGCCAGGTTTCCGATCAGGGGCATGTCCGAGGCAAACCCGGCATTGAGGTTCACACCCGGCCGGATCAGCCCCATGCAGTTGGGCCCCAGGATACGAAGCCCGCCGTCATAGGCAATCTTTTGGATCTGATCCTCGATCTCACGGCCCTGAGCCCCCACTTCCCTGCCGCCTGCCGAAATAATAATCGCACCGCGCACCTTTTTTTCGACACAGTCCGTCACAATATCAATGGCCGTTTGAATGGGGGTGGCAATAATGGCAAGATCCACCCCCGGCATCAGATCACGGACCGATTTTACGCAGTCATGATCTTTTATGGTTTTATATTTGGGATTCACCGGCAGAATCTTTCCTGAAAATCCGCCGTCGATCAGATTTTTCATCAGCGCATGGCCGATGGTTCCCTTTTTCTTACTGGCCCCCACCACTGCGATGTGGCGGGGGTTGAACATGCTTTTTAAATGATATTGTCCCATATTTATCCTTATTTTTTAACGCCTGACACAGGGAAGGTCATAAAACGTTGCGTGATATAAAAACCCGGCCGGACAGGGGGCATTTGGGTTGCGGGTTTCACCGTTAGATTGTTTGCTTGAAAAGCTCTTCCAGGCTGTCGACCGTATTCGGATTTCTGGTTTGTTCGGTCGGTACGGTTCCTTCTTTGAAACACTCAAGAATCACCTTTTTTGATCCGAGAATTGGTAACAGTCCTGTTTTAGCATCGATTTTTGCAAAAATAACGTCTTCCGGCACTTGAAAGAACTGAATCGGCTTATCCGCCAGCATTCTTTTCATAAACCCCAGCCAGATCGGGCTTGCCGCTCTGGAGCCGGTTTCTCCTTTACCCAGACTCACTTCCTCATCAAACCCTACCCATGTTCCGGTAGCATATCTGGGCGTATACCCGACAAACCAGGCATCATAAAGGTTGTTGCTAGTGCCTGTTTTACCGGCGACCGGCCGGTTCAACCCCCGAACCCGCTCCCCGGTTCCCTGCTGGACCACCCCTTCCAGCAGGCTTGTGATGATATAAGCGGTGCTTTTCTGTATTATCTTCTTGCGGGCCGGGGCCGCCTCTTCAAGGACTTTTCCGTCCCGGTCTATAATTTTTACAATAAAAACAGGTTCAATCCGGTATCCGGCGTTGGCAAACACGGAATATGACTTGACTATTTCCAGTAAAGAAATACCGGAGGACCCCAGCGCAATGGAAAGATTCCGATTCAACGGCGAGGTAACACCCAGCTTCTGGGCATAATCAATGGCGTAATCAATACCGATATCTTTTAAAAGTTTGATGGCGATCAGATTACGTGAATGCGCCAGGGCATTGCGCAGCAGAGTCGGTCCTTGAAATTTTTTATCATAATTTTTCGGCTTCCATTCAAAATTACGTTTTACATCCTTATAAACAATCGGTGAATCGATCAGACTGGTAGCAGGCGTATAGCCCTTATCGATAGCAGCGGCATATATCAGCGGTTTAAAAGCGGAGCCCGGCTGCCGTCTGGACTGAATTGCGCGATTAAACTGGCTTCGTTTAAAATCATTTCCGCCCACCATCGCCTTGACATGACCTGTTTCAGTTTCCAGTGACAGTAAGGCGGACTGGACTTTCGGAATTTGCTCCAGAGTCAACTCCCAGGGTTCCGGATCTATCTTTTTCATTTTTATCCTGACCAGGATGACATCCCCAACCTTTACTGCACCTGAGGGATGCTTCAACCGGGTTTCATAGAAGGCGACTTCCGGGTCCGGTTTTCGCGCCCAGCGCATATCACCGATATAGATCTTCCCGAGCGCTTTTCCCATACGAACGGTTACGGAACCCTGACCATCATCAACAGCCATGACCACCCCCTCAAGGGTTTGTCCCTCCTGTGGAAAAGATTCTTCCAGTGTTAGCTGCGCTTTTTCTAAATATGCTTCGATCTCTTCGGTTGCCAAATGCCGGATCGGTCCACGATACCCCTGTCTTTTATCGAGAGCCAATAACCCTTTTCCGATTTCCTCGCGTGCGATCTTTTGCATTTCAATATCAACGGCTGTGTAAATCCGCAATCCGCCGGTATATAAAACATCCGAACCATATTTACTCTCGATATACTGCCGAACATATTCGGTGTAAAACGGTGTCTCTTCAATATACAAGTTGGGCCGATTCTTGATTTCCAACTGGGTGTCGATGGCTTCGGCGGCCTGGATATTTGAAATATAGTTTTCTGCAACCATTCTGTTCAATACATACATTTGTCTTTCTTTGGCCCGCTCCGGGTGCCGGATGGGTGAACAGCGATTGGGGGATGGCGGTAATCCTGCTAAAATGCTGCATTCAGCAAGGTTCAGGTCTGAAACGGATTTACCGAAATAAGTCTCAGCCGCAGCCTGAACACCGTACGCACCACAACCCAGATATATCTGGTTCAAATACAAAAATAGAATTTCCTCTTTTTCAAACGTATTGTCAATCCGATAGGAGAGAATGGCTTCCTTGATTTTGCGGGTATAACTTTTTTCCGGGGTCAGAAAAAAGGCTTTTGTAACCTGCTGCGTAATGGTACTGCCCCCCTGTACAATGGTTTCTGCTTCGATATTTTTTAAAAAGGCTCTGATAATACTAAAATAATCAATCCCATGATGTTTAAAAAAGCGTGAATCCTCTGCCGCTACAAACGCCTGTTTCAGAAGCAAGGGCATTTCATCCAGTGAAATGACGGTGCGGCGTTCTTTAAAAAATTCTGCAATTTTACGGTTATCATCCGAATACACGGTCGTAGTGATGGGGGGGCGGTAATCGGCCAGGAGGTTTGAAACACTTGGGAGATCTTTGGCGAGATAGAAATACACACCCAAAACTGCGGCCGAAGTGCAGGCAGCCATAATGACAATAAGGACAAACAGAATTTGAAAGATCCTGGACAGACGGTTTGCCGGGCTGTGGGGATTATTTTTTGAATGGACTGATGTCTTGTTTTGTGATTTTGTCATGATTTAACCGTTTGTAATTCATTTGTTCATCAATCACAGCCACTTTGGCGTGCATGAGATCGATCCTGTTTAAATCTGATGCCTGTGTTTCATTTGAAGCGTCTGTCAATCAAGCCGGCCGATATCCTCAAAGGCGTCCAGCACCATTCCTGTCCCTGTCGAAATCAGCAGGATATCCTGTGCCACACGCACGAAGCGATGCCTCGGTGGCGGCGGTCCCAATTGCACAAGGATACTTGACGGAAGATTATGGAAGATCACTTCTCTGGGAAGCGGTTGGCCTTTTCTCCACATTTTTGCTTGACCGGGGGGTAGACACCCGTTGTTTTTTTTGAGTAAACCCGGCGGGCAGTGCCCCTTTCGAAATCGATCGGAATAATACTGGTGGATAAACATCTTATTCTGTTCGTTGAAGTGCTCGCTTTTCCGGTCATAATTCCTGCTTCTCCGGTCATAGGACCCATGCGAAGGCATTTTGTCGTAGCTGGGGTTCTCACGCCTTTCTTCGTCTCTGTAATTCTCTTGCTTTTTATCGCCGGCCCATTTCGGCTTATCGGCAAATGCCGGGCCCGTCGACCAGATCCCGGCAAAAACAAGTGCCAGGATAAAACTCATCTGAAACATAAATCGCTGCATCGATTGCCTCTGTTTAAATAGTTTTAAAACAAATTCTCCATTAATCAGAAATGGTTAACAGCAAGCCTCATGCCATGACTGGCCCCTGTTTTCCAATGAAGCCGGCCATGCCGGTTTAAGAAGGAATCCGTTCTTTTAAATCTCTGCGTGAAATAAAAAACAGCCGGATAGCGGCCATATGTGACCCCTGGTCATATATTCAGGATTCGCCAATTAAATGGGCACCGGCTTAAATCCGGTGACCATTTAATTTTTCGGACTGAACGTCCCTCATTTCAGCTTACTTTTTGGTTGTTTTCCTGGTTCCTTTTTTTCCCCCGGTCATCGGTCCCTGACCAGGTCCCGTGCGGTTACCCTTACCTTTGCCCTTGCCGTCTTTGGGGCCCTGACCTTTTGGTCCGGTTCCATCTTTATCTGGCATCTTAATCACCTCCTTTCATCTGGCGAACATTAGTGACCTGTAATTGGATTTTCCTTATCTCCCGTCCAATCCTGTGAGTTAACCATCCTGGGCATTCAAAAACCTGCAAATATCAATTGTTTTTAAAATTTGTTTGAAATTTCTGTTCAAATGCACACGCAATGATTTGAGCCACCGGGTATTCTGAATCAAAGAATTCCATATTAATGACCAGATCAAATTCATCAGAGGAAATTTTTCCCCTGAGAAAAACCGCATTAAAAAATTCATGATGTTCATCATCCATGGTGTTTAATCTTTTCTCGGCTTCGCCTTTGTCAACACCCAGCATATTTGACAGTCTCTCAATCCGGCGCTTTTTGCTGCATATCAATTCTACCGACAAAATCGTATGACGGGGCAGGATCAAGTGGGTTCCCCGGCCCACAAATATTGTCGGCTCAGCATGCGATAGTGCGGTAACCGTTTTTGCCAGTTGCTGGATATAATCGTTTTTGAAGAATTTCTTTTCAATGGAGAGCGCTGCAAGCAATTCTCTCATCTTTCCCGGAACCCGTTCATCATAAAATTCAATGATCTTTTCAGTCAAAGTAGAATCTTTTGCCATATATTCCATTATTTCTCTATCAATCACACGATATCCTGTCCTCTCTGACAAAAATTCCGCCACCTCCAGAGCCCCGACACCCACACCGCGAGATATGCAAATGCAGTTTTGTTGTGAAAAATCTTCAAGATTTTTTCTTTCTGTTTCCTGTTCTTGCCATTTCTGGACTTGCAATCCTGTCCAATCCGAGGCACTCATCTTTTTCCTGCCATAATATCCAGGCGGGTGAGCATTTTTGCCTACTGCATTTTTACCCGCTTCTTTTTTCATATCTTTTTCTCCTTTTTATGGGTTACGTGACTGCATGCATACACTGTATTAATTTTTTGACGTCAACGGTTGCAATACCGGAATTAATATCAGACATCGCGTATGGAATGACCAGTTCCTTTTGGTGGATGATGGAACCGCAGGAATAAACCACATTGGGAACATATCCCTCCCGTTCTTTTTCATTGGGGGTCAGAAGCGGTTCATCCAGCCGGGCAATGACCCGTGCCGGGTTTTCCAGATCCAGCAGAATGGCGCCGATGCTGTATTGGCGCATGGGCCCGACCCCGTGGGTCAGCACAAGCCAGCCTTTATCGGTCTCCAGGGGCGACCCGCAATTGCCGATCTGGACAAATTCCCAGGGGTATTCCGGTTCCTGGATCACCTGGGAGGTCTGCCAGAAATGCAGGTTGTCTGAAAACATGATATGGTTGTTTTCGCCTCCCTGGCGGGACAGCATGGCATATTGACCGTTTATTTTGCGGGGGAAAAGAGCCATGCCCTTGTTTTGAGCCGCATCGCCGTTGAGGGTCCGGATTTTAAAATGAACGAAATTCTTTGTTTCGATCAACTGCGGTAAAATGGTCCTCCCGTTATAGGCCGTATACGTGGCGTAATAGGTACTCTCCTGGTCATCATCGAAAAATTGAACAAACCGGGCATCTTCAATCCCCCGGCTCTCATTTCTTGAAACCGGAAAGATGACCCGTTCGGAAATTCTGTGATCGGCATGAAAGTCCACTTCATAATTGGAATCCGCAAGCCATGTCATAAAACTGAACGCTTTTTTCTGTTTGGCCGCAGAAAATTGCGGATTTGCGTTGAGGATACGGATTTGTTCGATAAGTTCCTTAAAAATGAATTCTTCGGGCAGACGGCCGAGAACATAGGTGCTGATTTCGTTGTTGGCCTTCATTTCATCCAGTTTGCGCTGGAAAACGGGCCGGTCGTAGACAGGATCCTTTTTTAAATCCGGGGTTTCCACAAACTCACTGACCGGATCAAAACAAAAGGTGTTTTGCCGGTTCAGGATCCCGCTTCGGAATACAATGGAGGATACATGGCCTTCACCGGTGGCCCTCAGACTCATGACAAACCGGAGGCTGCCTTTTTCAAGGTGTCTCTGATCCGGATGGGGCACAATGGACGGGTTGAAAAGCGCGGCCGACTCTATCGCATACTCTTTTGTAAAATAAGCCCCGATCAGTCCCTTTTGAACGTCACTGACCGATACGCCCTTGGGCAGGAAATCCTTTACCCGGACCAGGTGCCGTTCAAAAATATGATGGATGTCTTCGTGCCGGGTCGAAAAGTCCTTGCGTATTTTTGCCATCAGATCTTTGGCAAAGGCATCGGGTAGATCCATGATCCGGCCGATAATTCTGGATATGCGTTGCGGGTCATCCGGAATATGAGGGCGTGTAATGACCCGGGATATATCTCCGATGATCTTGTTGGGTTTTCTTGTCACTTTCAATTGAACAGGATGTTTTGCCTTCATGTGCGGATTTCCTTGTGTAAATACATTTTTAAAGGCACATGGGTCATGCCCGGTGCCCTTTGTGACCACTGTCAAACGGCCGGCCGGGAAGAAGACAGACAAATCGATACCAGATCGTCAATCTTTGCCGTACCCGCACATATGACCGTATCCGCTCCCCCCCAGTAAATTTTTACCGTACCGTCATTTTCCGGAACCGCACCGCAGGTAAACACCACATTGGGAACATAACCGCTCCGTTCCCAGGGATCTTCCGGCTGAAGAATCCAGTCATCACCGACGCCGATGATTCTTGCCGGGTCATCTAAGGCATGCAGGGCAACGCCGAGCCGGTATACGGTGCCGGACATGGTTTTGAAAACCCCATGATAGATATTCAGCCAGCCGTTGCCGGTTTTTATGGGCGGGGCCCCGGGTCCGATTTTCATCTCATCCCAGTGATAAGCCAAGGGTTTCATGATCACCCGGGAATCCCCCCAGTGAACCAGATCCGGAGAATAGGAAATCCAGATGGACCAGGGAGATATTTCTGTATGGGGGCGGTCCAGACGCACATACCGGCCCTTTATTTTTTCAGGAAAAATGACCACGTTACGAAAATCCGCCTGGGTGATCAGGGCAATGCGTTCAACCGTTTTAAAATCAGTTGTCCTGGCCAGGGCGATGCGGGCGCCGTGACAAGAATAGGCACTGTAGGTGAGCCAAAATTCATCTCCTACCGGATTGATGCGCAGATCTTCTACGCCGAAGGCTTCATACTCGGCAAAAACACCTTCTTTCGCCGGGATTAAAAAAGGTTCGGGGGCAACGGTAAATGAAAATCCATCCCTGCTGTCTGCCCGTCCGATGATGGAACGTCCGTTGTGAAGATGGGATCTGAACAGCATGATATACTGCCCCTGATATTTGATCACGCCGGCATTGTGAACCGTTGCCACCGGATAGGGAACATCCTTTTTTGTCAGGATGGGATTGTCTGCACAGCGCGTAATGATCTCTCTTTGTGGATTCATGACAACCCCTTTCTGTGTGTTAATTTCTACCAAAATCATCTTCCAGCCGTTCAATATCATCTTCACCAAAATAATCGCCGGTCTGAACTTCCGTAAATACCAGATTTTTTATGCCGTCATTTTGAATCCGGTGAACGGATTTGCGGGGGATATCCACGGATTGTCCGGCCACAAGCCTTTTTTCGGCGCCATCCAGGGTGCATATGCCCTTTCCGCTGATTACAAACCAGTGTTCATCCCTGTGTTGATGACGCTGAAGGCTCAACCGTTTTCCCGGATAAACCACTATTTTTTTATTCTTAAAGGCATTTTCATCGGACAGAATCTGGTAAAATCCCCAGGGCCGATGGTCTTCACGGTTTGTTGTTTCAAGTATCTGTTCATACACCTGGATATAGTTTTCAACCATGTGATCAACCGTGAAATGATCGAAAACGGTTTTCCGGCAAAAGGCCCGGTCAATGCCGCTGATGCGGTCAAGTGCAAGGACCGCCTCCTGCACGCCGGAAACCAGAAACCCGTTCTCCTTGTCCTTGATCAGTTCGGGCATGCTGCCCCGGTTGACGGCAATCACCGGGGTGCCGCAGGCCATGGATTCAATGACACTCAGGCCGAAGGGTTCGTCAAAATTGATAGGATGCAGCAAAGCAAATGCCTTGCCCAGAACCTCATTTCTTTTTTCAGGCCCGATGCTCCCCAGATGGGTTACCCGGTCGTCATCGATCACCGGTTTGATATGTTCATTAAAATAGGCCTCATCCTGGATGATGCCGGCCATGACCAGTTTTCTGCCCGAGGCCCGGGCGATCTCGATGGCCTCTTTGGCTCCCTTGTCCGGGTGGAACCGGCCCAAAAACAAAAGAAACTCTTCAGGATGGGGCTGAAAATCAAATTCGGTCAGGTCAATGCCGTGATGAATGGTTCTGATATAGTCAAGATCCGGGTTTCGGTCGGCATTGCTGATGGACACATAAAAGGTTTTTTGATTGTATTTTTTAAACACCGGCAGAATTTGCGGCGATGAAAACCCGTGGATGGTGGTGACCACCGGAGTGTGAGTCAATCCGGTATAAGTTAAGGGCAGAAAATCAAAATGGTTGTGAATGATGTCGAATTCTTCGGCATGATCAAACAGTTCGGAAATATGAAGACATTCAGACACCTTGGGAATGATGGTGGGATCTTCTTCATATCCTTTCGCACAAACCGCATGCAGGGTGGCATGAGTCAAAGAATCTTTTGTGGCGAACAGGGTGACATCGTGGCCCCGTTCCACCAGACCTTCCGTTAAAAGGGAGGCCACTTTTTCCCAGGGGCCGTAGTGAACCGGCGGCGTCCGCCAGGCAATGGGGGACAGCATGGCAATGCGCATCTCATCTTTCCTTTATTTAAAATCTTTATTTTAAATTTGGTGCCCGCAATGGCGGTTGATTGAAAATTTCATCGGCATAGAGATTCTGAAGCGTCAACAAAGACAAAAGCCATGCCAGTGTAGACTCGGCCCCCTGGTTCTGGTTGATGCCGTCCACCATGAGCCCGTCCCGGCAACCGCCGGTCTTCGGGTCATACAGGGGCATATTCAAATCATTATGCCCGAGAAACCAGTTAAAACTCATGACGCTGTTTTCAAACCACTGCCGGTCCCGGGTGATATTATAGGCTTCCACGCAGGCCTCAACCATGGCTTTGGCTTCAATGGGCTGCTGGTCGAACCGGGTCCTTTTTCCCCCTTTTTCATACCAGCCGTTGCTGCCGATGGGCGCAAAATGATGATCATGGGTCTGGATGGTCAAAAGCCATCGAAGTGAACTGAGCCCCATATCCACCATATCGCTTCGCTGCATCCGGTTTCCGGACAGGATCAGGGCCTGGGGCAGTTTGGCATTGGCATAATTTAAGGCATCTTCAAGCCAGGGCCAGTCCTTTGTCCCATGCGCTTTAAACTGGGCAAACAGCCGGTTCGCCAGAATATCCCTGATCCTTCTGGCATTGCTGTCCCCGCAAATTTTACCCAGGTAGGCGTCCAGACCGATGAGAGAGAACGCAGCCGCCCGGGGGGAAAAAAAATATTCCGCAACCCCCAGCGCCCTTTTGAACAAAACCGTGCTCACGGCAAGATGGCTGGGGTTCTCCAGATAGGCCACAGCCTTTCCCAGGCACCACAGGGCCCGGCCATGGGAATCTTCCGATCCGATCTCTTTGATCCACTGCCGTGAATAGTCCATGAAATTGCGAAACCGGCCGTTTTCTGAATCAAAGGCGTACAAAAGAAACCCAAGATAATGACCGGCCAGGGCATCCAGCCCGAATCCGTTGGCCGGCAGATATTTTTGCCCCAGGACAGTCACCAGCAAAGCCCTTGCATTATCATCGGTGCAGTATCCATGGCCCCTGTCCGGGATGGTATGGTCGGCATGCTGGAGAAGACCGGTGTCATCGGTCAGGGCATTGAGATGATCCAGCTTGATCTCGGGCAGATCGAAACGGGTGATGGCCTCGATGTCTTCAATATAGGAATACCTGGGCCGCGGATGGCGGATGCGGTTTTGACGGACCTCCCTGAAAATCTCCAGATATCGTTGGGATACCTCTTTCCAGACGGCTTCACGCGTAAAGGTATATGCTTTTTTTCGCATGGCATGGCGCTGGCCGTCATTATCCAGAAGCGCATTGATCTGTTCTGCCAGGGCGTCTGAATTTTTAAAGGGGACGATTTTCCCGCGGCCGTCCGCCAGCATTTCAACGGCATACCAATACGGGGTTGAAACAATGGCCTTGCCGGTTCCCATGGCATAGGCCAGGGTTCCGGAGGTAATCTGGGCCTCTTCAGGATATGGGGTGATATAGATATCGGCAATGCCCAGGAATTCACCCAGTTCCCGCAAGGCCACAAAACTGTTTTGAAAAATGACATGCCCGCTGATCCCCAGTTTGTGAACCATCTGCTGGAGCATGATCCGGTAGGCCTCCCCCTGGGATTTCAAGACATGGGGATGGGTACGGCCAAGAATGATATAGACCACATCCGGATGTTTTTTAAGGACGGCGGGAAGTGCCTGCAACGCGGTTTCAATGCCTTTGCCCGGGGAAAGAAGGCCAAAGGTGAGCAATACTTTTTTGCCTTCCACTTCGAATTTATCTTTGTTGAAACTGGAATCGATAAAGGGCATGTCCGGTATCCCGTGATGGACAAAGGCGATTTTTTCCCGGGGAACCCCGTAGATATCTTCCAGGAACCCTTCGGCTTTATGGCTCATGACCACGAGTTTGTCCGACAGGTCACATAATTTGCACATGACATCCCGGTACTCGGGGGCAGGGTCTTTTAAAACCGTATGCAACGTCGTCACCACGGGCATGTGAAGGTCTCCCAGCAGTTTGAGCAGATGGCTGCCGGCAGCGCCTCCGAAAATACCGAATTCATGCTGGAGGCAGACAATATCAGCCCCGGTGATATTTAAAAACTGGGAGGCGATGCCGTAATCGGACAATATGTTCTGGTTGATTTCAAAACGGACTTTTTCCGGATAGGGATATCCTTTTAATGTGTCATTCATTGCGACCGTCCAGCAATCCATATCCGGAGATATTGCAGACAATCCTTCCACCAGATCTCTGGTAAAGGTGGCAATGCCGCATTGCCGGGGCAGATAATTGCCGATGACGGCTATGGATTTGATCGCTTCATCCTGTTTCGGTGTCATTGTCATAAGCGTTTCTTTTCATAAATATACCGCTCGCAGATTTTCCGGTAATGATACCCGTAGATGGACAGGGTAATGGCCGTAGACACCAGTTTTGGTTTTCGGACCAGGGTCCAGAAAATCAGATACCAGTAATGAAACCGCTCTTTTCCGAAAACCCCGAGCCGCAAAGCGGCCCTGAAAAAGGAAAGAAACCGCTGAAGATCAATCGGCGCAACGATTTCAGGGGGTTTAAGCTCCAGCAACAAGGTCCTGATCCGGCGATAATAGTTTTTCGGCTGATAGATCTGTTTCATGATGGCCTGGTACCCGTTGAACAGATTGTCCATGCCCATCTTGGGGATGATATTGGTGGTGCCGTCCACATTGTCCCCGGTAAAAGATTGCGCCACCCGGCTTTCCTGTTGAAGCCGTTCAAACAGCCGGGTTCCGGGAATGGCCTGGAGCATGCCCACCATGGCCGTGACAATGCCGCTCTTCTGGATAAAGTCGATCTGGCGCTGAAAAATGGACGGCCCGTCATTGTCAAACCCGACGATAAATCCGCCCATCACCTGCATCCCGGACCGGTGGATGATGCCCACGCTTTCCAGAAGATTTCTGTTTTTATTCTGGGTTTTATGACATTCGGCCAAGCTGACCTCATCCGGAGATTCAATGCCGATAAACACGGAATCAAACCCGGCCGTTACCATCATTTCCAGAAGTTCGGGATCATCGGCCAGATTGATGGAGGATTCCGTAAAAAACACACAGCCTTTTTTATCTTTGCGCCAGTCGATCAGGGCCGGGAGCAGATGTTTTTTTAAATACGTCTTGTTACCGATAAAATTATCATCCACAAAAAAGATACTGCCGCGCCAGCCTGCCGCATAAATGTGATCCAGTTCCAGGATGATCCGGTCCGCTTTTTTCAACCGGGGGATGTGGCCGAACAAGGCTGTCACGTTGCAGAAATCACAGTTAAACGGGCAGCCCCTGGAAAACTGCAGGCTCATGGATGCATACCGTTTCATGTTTAACAACCCCCACAACGGCACCGGGGTGTCTTCGGGATTACAGAATCCTGCGGCCCGGTAAATTTTTTTTGCCTGGCCGTTGTCAAGATCCGACAAAAATTCGGGCAGGGTCAGTTCTGCTTCATCCAGCACCAGGTGGTCCACGGCCGTGAATTCTTCGGGTTCACAGGTAAAAAGGGGTCCGCCGGCCACCACCGTTACTTTCAATGCCTTACAGCGGTCAATAATCTGCCGGACCGATGTGCGCTGCACCGCCATGCCGCCGATAAACACCAGATCGGCCCATGCAATATCCTTGTCCTTGAGGCGCTCCACATTGGTATCCACCAGCCGTTTGTCCCATTTTTCGGGCAGCAGGCCCGCCACCGTGATCAATCCCAGGGGTGGAAACGAGGCTTTTTTCCCAATAAAACTCAAGGCATAGGTGAAGGACCAGAATGTATCCGGAAATTCAGGATAAATTAACAATATTTTCATCATAGGGATCTCCATAGGGATCTCCTTTGGCCCTGACGGCTTCAATGGCCTCCATTCCCTGGGGATGGGAAATTGTATAAATCATGATATCCAGGGGTTTTTGTAAAAGCGGTTTGATTCCCAGAAGAACCCCGAATCGGCAGGACCGGATATGGTGGTCCAGATTCTCCCGGGTTTCCCATTCCTCAAGCAGGCAGAAATGGTTTTTGTCATGGATATCGCAATAAATATTATAGTTTTTGCAACCCTTTTCTTTGCCCACGGGTTCGATCAGCGAAAGAAGGGTCTGCGTGACCTCCAGATGTTTATCCGCAAGTGCATTCAGGGTAATTCTGACAACAATCATAACGATCACCTTTTCGTCTATGCCTGGCGGTTCGAATGACTCCGGGATTTGGATTTAGATCCTGAGCCGTTTTTCCAGCCTTAACCGGTACTTCAATGAACTTTATAATGGATACCAGCAGCAAGCTTCATGCCATAGCCTGGTTTAGTTCTCATATCTGATCCATTCGCTTGATCTGCCGCAAGAGTTTGTCTTTGCAAAAAGAAATGAAGAAGACGAAAAAAATCAG
>JAABSH010000065.1 GCA_011390465.1 Desulfobacteraceae bacterium | reverse complement strand
AACCTTGCGTTTCAAGTCAGGGTTGGTGCAGATGCCGGCCCGGTATGGAAAACGGAAATGGCAATCGGATTTTATGAAGCAGGTGACGATTCCTGGAAAAGTTATGGGTGGGATTCGGACAGCGGGACATATGAATCAAAGGCTGCCACATATACCTCCCCCACAGGAACTTTTTATCTCATTATTTGTTTTTGTGCCGGAGATGGGGGCGGCATTTCAACATTTGATCTTGATGCCCTGACCGTAACGACGGTCGATAATAAGGTTGACGGTCTATCATTGTTTGATCCGGCAACCAGCACCTTTTATATGAAAAACGCCTTATCCGCCGGCAACGCGGATACCAGCTTCAGTTTTGGCGCCAAAAATGCGGGCTGGATTCCGGTGGCCGGTGACTGGGATGGGGATGGAAACTGCGGCATCGGCCTGTTTGATCCGTTTACCAATACCTTTTTCCTGAAAAACAGTCTTTCCAATGGAAAGGCGGATCACACCTTCCGGTTCGGGCCGAAAAACGCCGGCTGGACACCCATTACCGGTGACTGGAACGGGGACGGGCGCTGCGGTTTTGGTCTGTTTGATCCATCCACCAATACGTTTTTTCTGAAGAATGCGTTTTCCAACGGCAAAGCAGATGAAACTTTCCGGTTTGGTCCTAAGAATGCGGGCTGGCTACCCCTTACCGGCGACTGGAATGGTGACGAACAATGCGGTATCGGACTTTATGATCCTTTCACCGGAACGTTTTTCCTGAAGAATGCGTTTTCCAACGGCAAAGCGGATGAAACCTTCCGGTTTGGCCCGAAAAACGCGGGCTGGATTCCGGTGGCGGGTGACTGGGACGGAGACGGAACGGACGGGTTCGGATTGTATAATCCCGGAACCAGCACCTTTTATCTGAAAAACGCATTTTCCAACGGCAACGCGGATGTTGATTTCGGATTCGGGCCTTCCGGAGCCGGATGGATACCGCTGATTGGAAGCTGGTAGCGGAAAATCCCTCATGCATCAAAAAAACGTCTATGTTGTCGGGATGTGGATCAGCAACTGCGCGCGGGTAGCCGCGTAGGCCGGGTTTCTTACCCGGCAATTAAGATTTTTTTTGTCGAAATGCCATCTTGACTAATTATTTTTTATCAAACAATTAAATGATTTGGAAATGTCTACGGAATCTCTTATGACGAATCCGGTACCTGCTCTTATCTTGATTTTGGGAATGCCATGCAGCGGCGGTTCAGTCCTGGCGGAATGTCTGAAAATATTGGGTGTCGGAAAAAATGAGATTGCAGAGGGAAATGGCTTTTCTTTTATCGCGTCTCAGAGTGCGGAAAAAGAAATTATCCATGCCCATGACAGTCTGCTGGAGGCATTGGATTTTCAATGGAATATGATTGGAAATTTACCTGAAAACTGGTCGGTCTGTGCAGCGGCTGAAAATGCCAAAAAACGAATTTGTGACGCCGTAAAGCGATGTTTTTCAGACTCAAATACACTTGTGGTTTTTGATCCCCGTCTTTCCCGGTTAATGCCGCTGTGGCTTGATGCTTGCCGTGAGCTGAGCATTGAACCGGCAATCATCCATATATCGCGCCATCCCGGAGAGATTGCGGCATCGCTTCAATCCGCCAACGGTATAGACTTACAGACCGGACATCTCCTGTGGATGGTATATCATCGTGATGCCATGATCGCGTGTAAAGGACGCCACTATTTATTTATCACTTATGATAAACTGCTGGCGGATCCAATGGCAACCCTCACCGCCATTGGTGAAAAGCTGAAAATCAAGTATCCTTTAGAGCAGAAAAATCAATGTAAAAAACTTCTTGAATTTGTCCGGCCCGAGAAAAAGCATCATCATTATCATGAGCCGGATCATCCTTCCGGGTTTTCCCATTTTGCGAGCGTTTATGATCAATTGCGGTATTCGCAAAATAAAAAAAATCATCTGTTGCCGGATCAAAATGATTCCAAAAGGGAAAGCAGCCGCGTGGCAATGGAAAGTACCGCTGCCCTGCTGCTTATGCTCGGAGATTCCAGTGTGGAATTAAAAGCGGCGGATAAAACTTATTTGATTCGTTTTTTTAATGATATGCTGGAATCGTTGGGCCGCTGTGAAACTATGCATTATTGCCGCGAGAAAAATCAACCGTTGGTCAAGGAGGCAGATCAGGATACCGCTTCCTGTTATGCCAGGATTTTGTTTTTTTCGGAGGATTCCCGGGCAGAAAATACAAAAGTGGATGATGGGTATAAAGCGTTGCTGGCTCCTGATCAATGGAATCAATTACGGATCCATATTGCTCAGCCCCGCGGGGTGAAGCGCCGCGGTTTGTACCTGATTCCGTTGAATGGCGTTGGCCTCGTTTATATATCCGCCATATCCCTGAAACATGGGGCGACAGATGCGTTGCTGTGGCAATGCAATGGCGATACCGGTTTTGATGAATGCCGGATTGAAGCCGCCTCTCTGGTGCTGGATAAATCCGATGTGCTGAAATTGGTCGCGTTTGATGAAACATCACGCATTTCTCTGCCGCCGGTGCCGAACCTTCCGGATGCGCCGGTTGTGCTGGAAGTCTGGATTCACGTAACCCGGAAGGTGGCTGATCTGGCGGATGAATGGCACCGGTATGTGGCAAAGTTTCATATCCATAAACAGCAAATCGCCAATTTGAATGCCCGATATGAAAAGGCTGCAATAGAATGGGGCAACCGCGGGAAACAGTTTTTGGCAAAACAGGCTGAAATGGCCGCGGAGTTGGATACAAAAGTTAAGGAAAACAAAAGACTGGAGACACAATTGCAGCAGGCAGTCGCCGAGCGGGACCGGCAGACTAATGTATCCCGGGAATATTTTTACATCCTTTCCGGTGTGGAAAAGAAGCTGACGGTTGCGGAGGATCGGGAAAAAACTTTCAGCAAAATGATACAGACCCTGGAACGAGATTTTCAGGATCTGACCGGATCGTTCCGATGGCGGACAGGCAACCGGGTCGCACGACTGGCGGAGATTCTGATGTTCAGACAAAAACAGCCCCTGGTTGTGGATCATATCCGGAAGGTGTTTGATCAGTTCGCGGCAGGAAAATTGAAATCCGGGAAAAAAGGAGATAAATCCTTTGCCTTTTATCCGTGCGTTTATTCCGGAAAAACTCAGTCTGAAAAAAAAATCAACCGCTGGATGCGGCAGTTGCGCAATGATTATAAGGCCCTGAAAAATTCCAGTCGCTGGAAACTGGGTAGCGCCTTAATCAATGGGATAGAAGTGGTCACCCTTAATGGCCGCCGGGCCACGGCAGCGGATCATCTGGAACAAACGTTCAGAGCGTATGAAAAATTATCATTCACCAGCGAATCTGAACAATTGACTGTCCTGCAAAAAATGATGCGCCAGATTGAAAAAGATTTTCAGGCCATTTCCGGATCCATGCGCTGGAAACTGGGGAACGGGATTTTTAGGGCTGTTGATACTGTGCTGTTGCGGGGGAAAATGCCCACTGCAATGGATCATGTCCATGCCGTTTTTAAAGAATATGATCAGTGGCGGACAGGATCAGATGCCTAATATCTAAAACTGGAAAGTTATGATGACCCGCCAATTTAATGCCTGAAGTGAACCTTTGCAAGAATAAACACACCTCCGAATCCAGATTCCTGGTGCTGTGTATGGGTGCGCCCCGCAGCGGTTTGAATCTAATGACTCAATGTCTGCGGTTTTTGGGATTCAAGACTGCCGGCACTGAACCCGGCGGGGCTCACGCCATTCACGAAAATCTGCGAAAAGGACTCGGTATTTCCTGTTTTGCCGCCGGAGATTTGCCGGAAGGCTGGCTGAATACTATGGCAGCAGAAAACGCGAAACAGGATATTCGACGTCTGCTGGTCCGGCATTTGGAATTTTCAGACCGATTGATCGTGACGGATGCTTTTCTGGCCAGGGTCTATCCCCTGTGGCATGAGATTTTGGCTGAAACTAACATTCAACCTTTGGTGGTTCAGCTTTTTCGTCACCCCCTGGAGGCGGCCCGCTCCTTGTCTGAGACCGCGGATCTTTCCATGCCGTTGGCCCATATGATCTGGTTGGCGTATAGCCGAGATATGGTGCGCTATTGCCGTTGTGGACGTCCGGCTCAGATTTTTTTTGATCAGTTGCAGGTGGACCCCGTCGGTGTTTGCCTTAAACTGTTTGCTGATCACGATCCACTGATGATGAAAGATGATCATAGTGCCATTGCAAAGACAAGATTATGGGATTATGTAAAACCAGCCTTTAAGCATCATCATGCCGGCATGGCATCAGAAGCGGAAAAACAGCAGTTTGCCCCTTTTATCCGTGTTTATGACAACTTGAGACTTTTGCAGTTGAACCACGGTTGTGTCAAAGACGCATGGACCAGGGCAGTTCAGCATCCTGCCGGCCACCTGGCAGATGATGCGTTTTTGGATGTGATGTTTCAATTGCTGGGCCATTATGAAGCCAACGATGATTGGCAATCGGCCCGCAGACGGCCAATTGGGAAAATTCCGCCCACCTTACGGTCTTGTTTTGCGACATTGCATGTGCCCGTGAAAAAAGATACTTATGAAGAACAAGCGATCCCGCTGTTTTTAGATCAATGGCAAAAAATAACAGTGAATATCCCCCGGCCGGATCTTCTGATGGATATGCCATTGCGGCTCGCTCCGCTGAGCACGATGGGCATGGCAATCATAAGCGTCCTTGAATTTACCCCGCTTTATTCTGGTGGGGATTATTTTTTTCGTGAATCGGAACAGTTCCGATCAAAGCCGGAAAATGAGCGTGAGCGTGTGGGTCGGGTTTTCTTAAACAGGGGGAATCGAACCGGTTTTTCCTTTGCTGCGGAAAACTGCGCTGCCGTAAAAGGCGATGCCATTCGTCTGCTATCAAAAGAGGGTCTTGCGCTGTTGATTCTCAGCGAAAAAGCTGAAGTGATTTTCAGTGGCTTCGGCAGATTGCCAAATTGCCGTCTGCGCCTGGAAATATGGATCCGGACAACTGCTGATCTGGCTGACTATAAAGATATGCTCCGCCTGCTTGCAGGCATGGAAAGCTGGCAGGCCATTCTCGGGACCAATCCGAAAAAAACAGCACCGTCCCATCTAATTTATTTGGCGGGTATTTTTGAAAAATCAGGGCGTCTGGATGAATCGGATGCTGTATTTCAAAAAGCATTCGATACGCATCCCGAGTCTGAATCCCTGCGCATTGCGTATGCGGAATCCGCCATGAACCAAAAGCGTTGGGCCGACGCCATTTGCCGGTGGCAGGATGTTATAGTGTTGATGGGTGAAAAAACGCCGGAAAAGATTTACCGAAAACTGGATACGGCATACAAAAATCAGAAACGCTTCCCGCTGGGAAATCCTGAGGAAGAAACCGCAAAGGGCGACAGTGGCAAAGCGGAAATGCTGTCCATGATTCATCAGTGCCTGTCCCCGGCGCTGTATCTTGAGATAGGGGTCCAGGAAGGAAGAAGTTTTTTTTTGGCAAACTGCCGGAGCATTGGTGTGGATCCCATGCCCCGTGTCGGGAAATTATTGGGTGACAATGCACAACTTGTGAAGATGACCAGTGATAATTTTTTTGATGATCCGGCCGGAGATATGCTCAAGTCGCCGCCCGACCTGGTGTTTATTGACGGAATGCATTTGTTTGAATATGTTCTGAGAGATTTTATGAATGTTGAAAAATATTCCTCTCCATGGACCCTGGTGGTCATTGATGATGTATTCCCTGCTCATCCGGCGCAGGCGGAGCGGCGGCGTAAAACAAGAACCTGGACCGGAGATGTGTGGAAACTGTATGTGGTTTTAAAAAAATATCGATCAGATCTGTTTTTTTTGCCGATAAACACGACGCCCACCGGTATGTTGCTCATTGCCGGACTAAAAAAGGATAATCACATACTTTTGAATAATTATGGAGCCATAGTTAAACAGTATGCAGCAGATGCATCCCCCCCCGTTGCTGTTTTGGCCCGACATGGGGTTTTTTCATCGCAAAACCGCATTATTCCGGAAGTATTAGCGATACTGAAAAACGCCCGCGCATCAGGAACAAGTGCCAGCAAGATTGTATCCGATCTTGCGGTCAAAGTGAAACAGGCGGCTATTGAGGAGTCAAAATAATGATTTGTGACAGGTACAAGTGTATTTTTATCCATGTTCGAAAAAATGCGGGATCTTCAATTATTCGGTCATTTGGATACAAACCCAAAGATCGGGAGTGGAATTTATTCAACGAGGGTACTCTGGGGCAGGAATGGAACCTTTACAGGGAAAGATATCATGATTACCTGGTGTTTACCGTGGTGCGAAATCCATGGGACCGATTTGTATCCGGTTGGAAATACCTGGCGGATTATAAACACCTTTCTCTGGATGAGGTGATCGCCAATCTGCCCCGGGAAGGCCATGATTACCGTCATTTAACCCGGCCCCAACTGGACGTTCTGGTGGATAAAGAGGGGAGATTTGTCCCGGATGTTGTGTTGCGGTTTGAAACCCTTGAACATGATTTCAAAAACCTTTGCAAGCAACTGGGCAAACCCTTTGATCTGCCAAAGGTAAATACTACCGGCCACAACAGCCTTAAAGAATTTACCAGCCAATATCAGATTGATTTCATTCGCCGGCATTTTAAAAAAGACGTAGATTTTTTTTCTTATGAATTTGAAAAAAGCTGAGTTGAGCGATTGTCGAGGTTGCCGCATATACAGTGACAGACAATAAAAAGGCCGTGCCGCGGCTTTCCCAGTATATGAAGCGCCGCAGGCCGGGTTTTCAACCCGGCAATAAATCTCTGAATGATGAACGTAGGCCGGTTTTCAAACCCGGCAATAAGTCGACAACCATGAAAAACAATGTAACAACTGACAATCAGCATATCCGGCTTCTGGATATTCGGGAAATAGATCATTTTTCTTTTTCCGGGCCGGAACGGGTTGTGGTGATCATGCCCTGCACCAACATTGATCGGGGAATGGAAACCGCCCGGGTATTGCTACAGCGCGCCGGCGCACCGTGCCGCATTTTTGTGGTTCATGATTCTAAACGGCAGGGATTTATTCGAACCCTGAATCAGGCAGCCGAAAAAGTCGCCGCTGAATTTATCGGCTATCTTGCCCAGGATGCCTGGCCTGGCCGGGACTGGCTGAAATGCGCCTGTGAAACGATGGACAGAACAGGCAAAGGCCTGCTGGCGTTTAACGATGGAAAATGGAATGGCCGCATTGCGGCATTTGGCATGGTCCGGACCGCATGGGTGCGTCAGTTGTATCAGGGCTGTATTTTTTTTCCGGGATATGTTTCCCATGGGGCGGATAATGAGCTCACGGTAATTGCACGGGCATTGGACATGTTTGTGTACAATCCGGAATGCACTCTTGTGGAAGTGGATCCGGAAAAAGATACCGGAGGGTCCAATCCCCGGGACCGGGCGCTTTTTCGTGAACGGTTCAGTCGCGGGTTTGATGGTGTGGTGCCCGAAGGAAAAAAGGAAAAACTGGGAGAAATGGCGCTGGAGTATAAGGCACATTGGCAACCGGTGACCGGCGGGCAGGGGGTCAGCATTATTATTCTGACCTGGAACCGTGCCCAGGCCCTGGCGCATCTGCTTGAGGGTTTCTATAATTTCAATACCTACGCCCCCACAGAGGTGATTATTGTAGATCATGGCTCTTCCGATAATACACAAGCAGTGGTGGCCCGGTTCGCGACCAAGGGGATCATCCGCTACATTGACCGGGGGAAAAAGGCGTCCTTTTCCGGATCGGTTCGTTTCGCAAGGCGCAGGGCCCGGTTCCCCTGGCTTTTGTTTTTGAAAAATAATGTGGTTTACACGGCCGATATAATTCCCCGGGCACTGGCAGCGCTGAAGAATGACCCCGCAACCGTCGCCGGCGTGCTGCTGCATACGGAATTCACAAACTTGAAAACCGGAATCAAACTCCCTGCTGCCGGCTGGAACACGTTTCAGTTAATTTTTTGTCATCAAAAAACAGTTGATGGCTTTCCAAAGGCGGACAAGGCCTTTCAGTTGATCGATAAGCATATCCATGGCCGCCGGGAGCCATCTGAATCCGTCACCCGGCCCGCGGCTTTTTTTTCCGGCTGTTTTCCGGATATCAATGCGCCGGACCACGTGACACTTGTATTATATACATCCGGCAACCTGAAGCGGCTGCGCAGATGTCTGATCAGCCTGCGGCAATATACGGATTTGGAAGCAAATACAGTATTTTTAATCGATGATTCGCAAAACGTCCGGGTCCGGGAAAAAATCGATGAGTGGATTCGGGATTTTGATTTTGTTGAGCGGATTACCTGCCTCCAAAGGAAAGGGCTTTGTGTCGTTTTGCAGGAGGTCGTCAAAAAAATCAAATGGGGCGATTGCTGCGTTATTTCCGACGCCGTGGTCCTGACACCGGACTGGCTGATCAGGTTAAAAAAAGCCGCATACCGTGACCAGCGTATCGGTCTGGTCACCCCGGTGACCAATTCCCATCCGCATTATACATTTAGAATGAATCCCGGCGACACTATCATCACCTGCGCCAAAAAACTTCATATGGTGTCTGCAAGGGAATCTGTTCCGCTGTCCCAGCCGGATGCAAATATCTTTTACCTGAAATACGATACCATTCGTAAGCAACCCTTGCCAGAGTTCAACCATGACGCGATTGAATTCTGTTTGTCTGATTATGTGGCGACTCTATCGAAAATGGACAGATTCTGCGTTCTGGCGGATGACACCTTTGTGTATGTCCATTGTGCCGGAGAATCGGTGAAAGTAGGTCCGGAAACACAGCCGGTGAAAATGCCGCCGCAAGCAAATCAGTGCAACCCCCTATTTTTTCCTGCCATTGAAAAATTAAGAACCCTGCATAACTACCGGGCATCGGATATCCGTCTGACGCCGCCCCGCACCGTGGCGGTTTTTTTCCATGGCATCAACCTTGGCGGCGGGGCACTGGTGCTGGTGGAGCTTTGTAATGATCTTATTTTAAAGGGATGGAATGTTGTCGCGGTTTTATTAAATAATCAGCAGAAAGAGACTGCGTATTTTGATTTGCTATTTGAGCCCTATCCCAGTGATGATGCTGATGACATTGCCGGCCGTCTGGGACCTCACAGCTTTTTGATGGCCACATTCTGGAAAACCGCCAGCCGTGTGAGACAGACAGCGGCAAAAAATCCTACATTTACGCCGTTTTATTTTATTCAGGATTTTGAAGTGATGTTTTATGATCCGCGAAATAATTTTGCGGACCCGGATGTATTAACCTATCATGAGCAGGCATCGGCAAGCTATGGGTTTAATTTCCGGCAGTTGACAACATCGGACTGGATTGCGGCAAAAATCCGCGCCTTTCTTGACAAACCGGACCATCCCATTGAAAAGCTGCGTATCGGGTACAATCCGGAATTGTTTTATCCGTCAACAGAGAAGTCGTATCCGGAAAAGCCGGTCCGGATTATTGCCATGGCCCGCCCCAGAACCCCGCGCAGAGGATTTGATGATCTTGTCCGCATACTGGCGAAGGTTTATGAAAATAATCCGGCGTGTGAAATAGTTCTCTATGGGACAGATGATCTGAGCACTTATCGTACAGGGTTCCCCTTTCACAACCTGGGCGTTGTAAGGCCGGATGCGCTGCGACAACATTATTCAAAGGCGCAAATATATGTTGATGCGTCGCTTTTCCAGGGTTTTGGCCTCACCGGGCTGGAGGCCATGGCCTGTGGATGCGCCTGTGTTCTTTCCGACAGCGGAGGGCCTTCCGAATATGCGAAAAACGGGGAAAATGCGCTTCTGGTGCCGCCGGGGGACATTCACGCCCATGTCAAAGCGATTCAGCAGTTGATTGATGATGGAGATTTGCGTAACACAATTTCCGATAATGCCCTTCAGGCCGCCCAAAAATTCAACATTCATCATGCAGCAGACGATTTTGCCATTGTAGCGGAACGATTGATCGCATCCCGAAAGGCCGAAGAAAAAAGTCGCTGCCAGGATCCAATGTGCAACATTATCGTGCCCATATTTAATCAGATCAGTGCGGTTCGAAACTGCCTGGAGAGTATCGCCGCTTACACGGAGCATCCGCACCGGGTATTGCTGGTGGATGATGGCTCAGATGCGCATACCGCCGATTATCTGCGGAAATTTGCGGATGCCCGTGAAAATTTTACCTATTTGCGTAACGAAAAAAATCTGGGCTTTGTGGGCAGTGTCAATGCGGGCATGAAGGCCACGGACAGCGGCGATATTGTGCTGCTGAACAGCGACACCCTGGTGACGTCGGGCTGGCTTGGAAAGCTGGTGCGATGCGCGGCAAGTGATCCGGATATCGGCATTATTTCGCCGTTGACCACTCGTTCTTCCCATTTGTGGATTAAGCCCAATCCCGGAGAAACCATATTTGAAACCGCAAAAAAAATAGAACAAATTGCCGTGCCGCTTTATCCGGACGTGGTGACGCCGGAAGGGTGGTGTTTTTATATCCGGCGACAGGTCTACGAAACCCTGGGCGGGTTTGATCCGGTGTTTGGAAGAGGATATTGCGAAGAATCCGATTACGCCATGCAGGCCATGGCCAATGGCTGGCGCACGGTTTGTTGTGATGATACGTTTATTTTTCATGAGGGCATGGTAACCTTTAAAGGAGAACGGGGATCACGGTACCGCCATAACCGGAAAATTTTTGATCACAGGTGGATGTCATATTATAAGCAGGCATACACGGGGTTTTTAACCCGCAATCCTATGGGAAAACTGCGACGTAAGCATACTGCCCTGGCTCCTTCGTCATGGCGAGATCCAGCCGATATAACTTCGAATAAACCGATAAATATTCTTGAAATGCTTCCGGCGGTGGCCACGGACACAGATATTCAGCGTTGTTGCGAGCAGCTTGAAGGCCCCCTGTTCCGGCGGCGGCTCTGGCAAAAGACCGGCCGGGAGTTGCGCCGAATTGTTTTCCTGGTTCAGCAGATGCAGCCATATGGCGGGATTCTGTCCGTGGTTCAGCTGGCAAATGATCTCATCTGTCTGGGGATGGACGTAAAGGTAGTGGTGCTGACTGCCAAAAATTATCACGAATTTCCCGGGCTTTTGACCCGGCCGATCTTTTTTAAAAATCATAATGCATTGATGGCGCATTTTCCAGCGGCGGATGCAGTGGTCGCCACCCTCTGGACCACGGTTTATTATATGGCCGCCCTGTTTTTGAACCGTTCTGATTTTCTGCCGTTCTATTTTGTACAGGATTATGAGCCGGATTTTTACCCAAAGCATGAAATTCGTATCCGAAAGCAGATAGAACAGACCTACCATTGCACGCCTTATGCGTTTGCCAAGACACCATGGATTTGCGATAAAATTCGGGCGCTGGGCGCTGAAATTACAGAGGTGCCCCCGGCCCTGGATCTGGATTTATTTTATCCCCGGGATAAATCAGAGGAAAAGTATCCCCTGAAAAAAATTCTGACCTTATTGCGTCCCCATACACCCCAGAGAGGGTTTGACACCGCGGTTCAGGTGTTAAAAAATCTGTATGGATCACGAAAAGACATTGAAATTCACGTATTCGGGTGCGATGATCAGGAACTTAAAAAACAGAAATTGCAGTTTCCGGTTATCAACCACGGAATCGTGGAAAATGGCGATTTGCCCGAGTTGTATTCCCAGGCCCATGTATTTGTTGAATTTTCAAATTTTCATGGTTTTGGTCGGACCATAGCCGAGGCAATGGCCTGCGGGTGCGCCTGCGTCATAACTGACAGTGGCGGCATTTCCCTGTTTGCCGGGCACGAGAAAAACGCGCTTATTGCGCCACCAGGTGATGTGAACTGCCTTTTTAAGGCTATCAACAGGGTCTGTGATGATAAAAAACTTCACCAGCGATTGTCGGAAAATGCCAGAAACAGTGTTTTAAAATTTGACCGCATACGTTCCGCAAAAAAGACCCTGACGTTTTTGCGCCAAAGCTTTTCCGGTGACGCCGCGGATGGTTAGCGTGTTTTTTTTGTTGGCTATATTTAATCAATCCTGGCTAGGATTAGCCAGCCCTGTGCATTGTATGCAGGGGCTGAACAAGAACCCTCAATCCTGGCGGTCATTCCTCCCTATCTAAAACAGAAAATTCGCGGTTGAGGGGCTTTTCGTTCCGTCCCTGTCTGCCAAAGCCCATGAAGTTTGTTGTTTCCAGATAAGGTGGTGGGTAACTTTTTACGCATTTTAGAAACTCTTCAATCCGGTAAATGGATGATTGAAAGTAAGAATTTGAAACGGTAAAAGGAACTGGGGTTATTAGGGTAAAAATCGTTTATGGTATATATTTTGCATCTATTGAAATAACTAATATCAGTATTGCTTAAAACTTTCTATCAAAAACAATTTTTTTTCGATTGGTTCAAATTTTTGAGATACATCTATGGTGCGATAATTGCCAGGGGCGCATACCTTAACGTGATCATAGTGGATATATTGAATTCCAATCTTTGCAAAAATAAAAGAATTTCTTGTTTTTCCCGGTCAAAGCCAATATGGTCGCCTGTATTGGTGCCAATCGAGGCATACAAAAAAAGTGTCTGGTGCATGAAAGCGTATTGTCATACCGACGGGTATGGCCTTTTTTTTTGCTGGTAAAAACAAGATAGGTGGTTAGGAGTAGCCGGTAGTCTGGGTATGATATTTTTTGATTTTAAATTGCCGGGATTGTGTTCCACGACCGCGAAAGTCCTGTCAATCGAATTTTAAGGTATTTTTAAAACGATAATTGTTAAATTTTGAGTAACAGAACTGAATGAGGAGGCATTATTAATGTCAGATATGGAAACAGTTGTTAAAATGGAAGAAAAAATTTTCACACCCGCTTTTCAAAAAGGATTTCAGCAGGCAAAAGATGATGGCAGCAGAAAGGAAGATGCTTTGATGGCGGCCGCCAATGCCTATGTTAACATGCTGGTTTCATTGCTGGGGGGCAGAAAAGAGGCGTTGGGATTTTTGAAAAATCAGGTGGCCTTTCTTGAAAGTAAGGTGTGAGAAAAAATTTTTTCGCTTGGATGCACGTGTTGAGTGGCGTACATCCTGTAAAAAATCCTTGACATTACGCTGATATATACCTTAACTTGAGCGAAAATATACTAATATTAACAATAATATCAAAAAAACCCGCAAGGAGCAGAAAAAAGAAGGGCCTGAGATTGAGCAGGGCGTCGGCTTTACAGGCGTTTAAATCCAGCAATCGAAGAAAAAAACACAAGAATTAATAAAAACAGAATCAGAATAAATATCATGTTCCGTTGAACCAAAACATTTTTGATTTCAAACAATGGAGGTTTCGTTATGGCTAGTGGAATTGGACTTTATAATCCTATTTTGACAAAATTTTATCTTAAAGATGAACTTCAGGGTGGCATAGCCGATGTTACCTTTGACCTTGGTGTTGAAAGTGACAGGGACGGAATATGGCAAGCACTGGCCGGAGACTGGAACAACCATGAGGATGATAGTGTTGGTCTGTATTACGAGGAGTCTGGTAAATTTTTTCTAAAGGATTACCTCTCTTCACAAGGGCCGGCGGATTATTCATTCCGTTTTGGGCCGGCAGATGCCGGCTGGATTGGCCTTGCCGGTGACTGGGACGGCGACGGCGGCGACAGTGTGGGGTTGTTTGACCCGACATCCGGAACGTTTTTCCTTACGGATGATTTTGAAAGCGGAAAAGCGGATTACACCTTTCGCTTTGGTCCCAAAGATTCCGGCTGGCAGCCCATTACCGGCGACTGGGATGGGGATGGCGCGGACGATATCGGTCTGTTCGACCCAATGTCCGGCACCTTCTTCCTGAAAAATGATTTCAAAAACGGAAAAGCGGATTATACCTTCCGTTTTGGTCCCAAAGACTCCGGCTGGACCGCCATTGCCGGTGACTGGGACGGCGACGGGGATGATGAAATCGGACTCTATGATCCGGAAACAGGTAATTTCTATTTAAAGGACGAATTCAAAAACGGCCCGGCGGATATTACCTTTGCTTTCGGTCCTAAAAATGCGGGCTGGCAGCCCATTACCGGTGACTGGGAACTGGATCCCGTTGACCCGGGCCAAACCTCCAGTATTTTTACTCTCAAAGAAGCCATGGTGGAAGATGTTGTCAAGATGGTGGTGCCGGTCCATCAGACGACTACAGTCGTTGAAGTACCCATTGTTAGAACCGAAGAATCGGATCCCATTATTGAGCATCGCACCTATTGGCTCCAGAATAACAATCTCCAGAATAATCAAAATAGAGACGCTGACGCAGCACCCGTCGAAGTGCTGTGGAAAATAATCGAAGACTATTTAGATCCCTATCTGGTTACCAACTTCAGGGATCTTGGCCTGTATGACATCAATGAATCCCTGGCCCAGATTGCCAATATTACACTGGCAGGAATCGGCGACGACCTGCAAGGGGAAGGGGTTTCCGGCGAAGGCGCGGTCGGTGAGGATGAAACCGGCGATATTGTCGACAACAGCTCCACCAACTATAATGCCGAAGAAGATGGCGAGACCACTGGAGAACATCATAATGACACCACCAATATCATCGACTTCACCGAAGGCAAGGAAGGGGATTATACCGGAAATTATGAGTTGAACATCCACCTTTCCGATGAAACCATCAATAAAGCCATTGTCAAGCTGACAAAAGCCCAGTTTGATTTTATTCAGGACCTTCTGTTTTTTAAAGATGAAAATGGCAATGTGACGGATTCCCGGTTTGTGGAACGGGAAGTGGAAATTTTCAGCTACATGCCGCTCTTGGCCAAGGACCCGGATACCGGCGCACTGTTAAAGGACGCGGACGGCAATTACATTCCGGTACTGGATGTGGACGGTAATCCCATTCCGGTCAGGGCTTATGATTATGTGATCAGAGGCTTTGAGATTGACGAAGTCACCGGCGAAACCACGGAAACGGTGGAATATGTAAAGGAAACGAGTCAACCGATTATATTGACGCCTCATGAAAATAATGGTGGTACCATCGAAAATGGTAATCCTTCCGAGCAAGACGACATGATCCGGGCCGGCCGCCTGGATCTGCTGCATCAGTCTTATATAGACGGCGGCGACGGATACAACACTCTGGAAGTGGATGCCAAAGGCACCTATGCCCAGCCCCTGGCCCTTTACAATATCCAGGAAGTTCATGTCCAGAACCTGCCCAACGTATACACTACCGCAAACGACGGCGACGGCAATCTGGGCGATTCCGCTTATCCGGATTTTGGGTCGGTTGCCGCGACCAGAGCGGAGACCATTGTATTTCCGCCCGACACTCCGGTTGAAGATGGTGAAGATATTCCAGGAACCATTATAATTACAGACTTAACGATGCTGATTACGGGCAATCACGGTAAGCTGGCACCCCTGGAAGTACCGGCCGGGGAATATACAGCCGATGAATTGGTGGATCTGATCAACAGTGAAGCCGGATTTGGTGAGGCTATCGCGTGGACGAATGATTCCGACGATGTGGTCATTAGCACAAACGGGGGAAGCGCCCAGGAAATTCGGTTTGACGGTGAGCAGGTAGAAGAACTCGGTCTCAGCGGCATCGCCCATGACGGTTCCCTGACCCTGCCGGCGCGCTTTATGGGCAGCTATTTAGATCTCAGCTCGGCCATTGATATTGAAAAACTGGTTATCACCGAAGGCACCGGAACAGAAGGGTACAGCGATAACGATGAACTCGCGCTGGGCGATCTGCTGGTGGTGGGCGTACGCAACGGTGCGACCCTGCGGTTTGAAGGCAGTTTTACCGCGGATGCCACCGTGCATTACGGCGAAGGCCGGTCCGATGCCGAACCCCTGACCGTTGAACTGGTGCTGGGACAGGTGATCGGGACCGGTGATAATGACGTCCCCACCCTGAATTTTGCCCATAATACGGATTCTCTGCATCTGGTATCCCTGGGCGGCGGGTCCAATACCTTCGGTACCGAAGATCTGGGCGGCCGATTGTCCGATCTGATCATTTCCGGTAATGCCAATCTGCATATCTGGAATGATCTTGGTGACTCATTTCAGGGTGTAACGCCTGTGACCATTGACGCGTCCGGTCTGGAAAACGGAAAAGGCGTCAGCCTGATGCTGTCCAATTCCGATAAAGTCGCCATCACCGGCTCCCGTCAGGGCAGTGACTTTTTCGATATCGACACAGGTAAGGACTTCGATACCGAAGGGAATGATGATACCTATCCAGGCGATGAATACAGCAGATTTGATTAT
>JAABSH010000064.1 GCA_011390465.1 Desulfobacteraceae bacterium | reverse complement strand
GAATGCGTCCTTCCCGGCGAAGGCTCCGGGCCACTCCTTTTCCTGCGGATTCCCGGGTTTTTGCTTTTAAAGGATGTATTTCCAAAAGTTTTTCTCCTTATCAGTTTTTCAGTTGAACGAGTTACACAAATAATGATGTCACGGAATCCCCTGTGTGACTCCGGATAATGGCTTCGCCGAACAGGTCGGCAATGGACAGTACTTTTATTTTTTTGCAGTTGCGGCCGTTTTCCGCCAGCGGGATCGTGTCCGTGACCACCATGGATTTCAGCGGCGAGTGAGTGATCCGGTCGATGGCGGGACCGGAAAGTACGGCATGGGTACAGCAGGCATGCACTTCGCTGGCCCCGTTTTCCGCCAGGGCGTTTGCCGCCTCGCACAGCGTTCCGGCAGTATCTGCCATATCATCGAGAATAATCGCCCGTTTGTCGCGCACATCGCCGATTACCGCCATGGCTTTGGCTTTGTTCGGGGCATCCCGGCGTTTATCAATGATTGCCAGCCCGCAGTCCAGCCGTTTGGCAAAGGCCCGGGCCCGCTCCACCCCCCCGGCATCCGGTGATACGATAATGGTGTCATGGGTGAATTTTTCTTTCATGAAATCAAGAATAATTGGTGCGGCAAATAAATTGTCCACCGGAATATCAAAGAATCCCTGGATCTGGCTGGCATGCAGGTCCATGGTGATGATGCGGTTGGCACCGGCCGTAGTCAGCAGGTCCGCCACCAGTTTGGCGCTGATGGGGACCCGGGGAGCGACTTTTTTATCCTGCCGGGCATAACCGAAATAGGGCAGTACCGCAGTAATCCGACGGGCTGAAGAGCGTTTCAGCGCATCGATCATGAGCAGCAGTTCCACCAGATTGTCGTTGACCGGATTGCTGGTGGATTGAATGACAAAAACATCCTTGGACCGGACATTTTCATCGATTTCAATCTGGATTTCTCCGTCACTGAATCGCTTGACTTTGGCGCCGCCAAGATCTCTTTTCAAGTAATCGCAAATGGCTTTTGCCAATAAGGGATTGGAATTCCCTGAAAATAAAATGTATCCGTTTTCCTGCTGCATAATTAAGGTCTTTTGTATGGTTTTTATTTTTGGCTGGGGCGGGAGGATTCGAACCTCCGAATGCAGGAATCAAAATCCTGTGTCTTTGCCACTTGACGACGCCCCAGAATATATACCTCAACATCTACGCTACGGTTTGCGTCAGCGCTGAAATCCGGTTATACCGTCAGTCGGCTCAGGAAAACCTGCCATGTGCGGTTGCGGGATACCCCGTTGTATGCGGCCCGGGCTTTTTCCATATTCTCAAAAAGGCCGAATACCGACGACCCGCTGCCGGTCATCAGCGCCGCTGAGGCCCAATGCCTCAGCAAAGCTGTTTTGGCTTTTAAAATATCGGGACAAATTTCAGCAGCAACACTTTCCAGATCATTAAACAGAAAGTTTCCCAGACTTTTATCCCATTTCAGTCCAAAAACATTTTTTGTATTTATTTTTTCTGTTTTTGTCAATGTTAAATTCAATTTTTTATAAACGTCCGCTGTAGATACCGCTATCTGTGGATACACCAATAAAACCGGCCAGGATTTCACACAATCACAAAAGGTTAAAACATCTCCAATGCCCGTGGCCACGGCGGGTTTTTCATAAAGGAAAAACGGCACATCCGCGCCGATGGATGCGGCCATGGCATGCAGGTCGTCTGTGGCAACGGGGTGCCCGTAAAATGTGTTCAGCGCTTTTAAGACCGCTGCCGCGTTGCTGCTGCCGCCGCCAAGACCCGCGCCCACGGGAATGTTTTTTTCAAGATCAATGTGCACTCCCTGGCGGATTCCGGTATGATCAAAAAACCGGGTCGCGGCCCGGCAGGCCAGATTGGTCATATCCGCCGGCACTGACGGATGGCTGCAGCGGATGCTGATTTCCGGCTGGTCAAATTTCAGGCCGATGCCATCGCAAAGACCGATGCAGCACATCAACGTGGCGATGTTGTGATAACCGTCCGGCCGCCTGCCGCGGACTTCCAGAAACAGGTTAATTTTGGCCGGTGCCTGAATTTTCATCCGAAACTCTTTTTTCCCTATTGCTGAAAAAATCAGGAGCCGGTTTTTTGCTTTTCTTTCTGCTTCACATAGAGCAGCCGCAGTTCATAAAGAATATGGGTCAGCAGTCGTTTCTCATCATTTTCCAGGTTTCCCTGGGTTTTTTGCTCCAGCATGGCAATGATATCAATGGTCTGCTTGGCAAGCGGGAGATTTTCCGATGTACCGCCGGAAGTGGGATCCGTCTGGATCCCCAGATTTACCAGGGCCGAGGAATTCAACGATAGCAGAAAAGTGGTAAAATTAATTTCCGGCATGGCAAATTCCGCCGAAGATTTTTTGTTTTCCGTCATGGGTTCCTCTTTTTTTATTGCAACAGGTTAAAGTTCAAAGGTCTGGATGGTTTTTACCTTGGGAAGGGCCAGTACTTTGTTTTTGACATCATCGGTCAGGACATTGTCCGTTTTAATGAGAATAATGTTATTCTCTCCGCCCACCGCGGTGCCCACCTGCATCTGTGAAATATTGATGCCGTTTTCGCCCAGGGTGTTGCCGATGCTGCCGATGGCGCCGGGTTCATCCAGATTGTGGATCAGGGCCAGGTGCCCTTCCGGAATGATTTCAATGATAAAATCGTCAATGCGCACAATTCTTGCGTCTGTTTTGCCGAAAACGCTGCCGGCCACGGTGCATTGCATGTCCGTGGTGATGATGGTGGCGCTGATGCGGTTCAGGAATTTTTCGGATTCCGCGGTGCTGGTTTCCGTTACTTTAATGCCCATGTCTTTGGCCAGCACCGGCGCGTTGACGGCATTCACCCCGTCCTGCACCAGGGTATCCAGGACCCCTTTTAGGTAGGCGGTGGTGACGGGTCTGAGTTCCAGGCCCTGAAAATCGCCGTTGTATTCAATGTTGATTTCTTTGAGCTGACCGCAGGTGAGCTGGGCCTGCATGCATCCCATGCGGTCCGCCAGATGCAGAAAAGGCCCCAGTTGTTCAAGCAGTTTTCCGGACACCGCCGGCACATTTACGGCGTTGATAATATTGTTGTTTTTCAGATATTCAATGATCTGTTCCGCCACCGCCACGGCCACGTTGGTCTGGGCTTCCGCGGTGGAAGCGCCGAGGTGCGGGGTGCAAATGAGGTTATCCAGGGAAAGCAGGGGGTTCTCTGTCGTCGGGGGCTCAACGGAAAACACGTCCAGGGCCGCTCCGGCCACTTTACCGGATGTCATGGCGGCATACAGGGCCTCTTCATCAATAATACCGCCCCGGGCGCAGTTGATGACCATGACCCCGGTTTTCATCTGATCAAAGGCAGCCTTGTTGATCAGACCGGTGGTGTGTTTGGTTTTCGGCACATGAATGGTAATATAATCGGATTCCTGAAAAAGCTTGTCCAGGCCCATCCATTCAAAGCCTTCTTTTTCAATGACATCCGGCTGGACCACCGGGTCATAGATGACCACCCGCATTTTAAGCCCCCGGGCCCGGTCCGCCACAACAGATCCGATTTTCCCGAATCCAATGACCCCAAGGGTTTTGTTCAGCACCTCCCGGCCCTGGAGTTTCTTTTTGTCCCACCGGCCGGCTTTCAGGGACAGCGTACCCTGGGGAATGTTCCGGGTCATTGCCATCATAAGGGAAATGGTGTGCTCGGCCGTGGTGACCACGTTGCCGCCGGGGGTGTTCATTACGGCCACGCCTTTTTTGGTGGCGGCCGGAATATCCACATTGTCCAGGCCGATGCCGGCCCGTCCCACCACTTTCAAATTGGTGGCCGCTTCCAGAAGGTCGGCGGTGACTTTGGTTGCGCTGCGAATGACCAGGGCGTCATAGCCGCTGATAATTTTTTTCAGTTCCTCCGGGGGCAGTCCGGTGTTGACATCCACCTCAATGCCGTCTTCTGCTTCAAACAGTTTAATGCCGGCATCTCCCAGATTATCGCTGATGAGTACTCTCATAGAAGTTATCCTTTAATGATTAGAAATCGCTATCCATAATAAATAAAACATAAGCCAAATTTTTCTTATTTCATTTCTTGTTAAATGAATCAAGAATTTTAAACTGTCATTTGGCAAAAACCGTTGGCAGGCTGAATTTATAATGATGCCGTGACCTTTTCAAGGGCGGAGGTCACCAGGGTGCGGATCTCTTCGAGCCGGTCCTCCGACAGGGCTTCAAATCTCAGCACCAGGGCGGGCTGGGTATTGGAAGCCCGGACAAGGCCCCATCCGTCATCAAACACAATCCGCACCCCGTCAATGTCAATGATGTCATATTTGTCCTGAAACATTTTTTTGAGCTTGTCTGCTACGGTAAACTTGATGCGGTCCGGACAGTCCACCCGGATTTCCGGGGTGTTGTAGGTCTTGGGAATGTCCGCCAGAAGTTCGGAAATGGTGTTGCCGGTGGCAGACAAAATTTCCAGCAGCCGGCAGGTGGCGTAAATGGCATCATCATAACCGAAATACCGATCCGCAAAAAACATATGCCCGCTCATTTCACCGGCCAGGGCCGCGTTTTCCGCTTTCATTTTTTTCTTGATCAGCGAATGCCCGGTTTTCCACATAATGGCATTGCCGCCGTGGGCCTTGATATCATCGTACATGGTTTTGGAGCATTTTACTTCCGAAATGAACGTGGCGCCGGGTTTCCGGGACAGAATTTCCCGGGCAAAAATGATCATGAGCTGATCGCCATAGACCAGTTTTCCGTTTTCATCCACCACGCCGATCCGGTCCCCGTCCCCGTCGTATCCCACGCCCAGATCCAGTTTTTTGTCCCGGACCAGGGCAATCAGGTCTGTCATGTTTTTCGCCACCGTGGGGTCTGCCTCATGGTTGGGAAAATTTCCGTCCATGTCGCAGTAGATGTCATGCACTGCGCAGCCGAGCGATTTCAACACCGGCACCGCGATCACGCCGGCCGTGCCGTTGCCCGCATCCACGCCGATTTTTAAGGGGTTTTGAATGTGAATAGTGTCTGCGATGTATTGTTTGTAAGCACGGATCACATCGGTTTTTGTATAAGTGCCGCTGCCGGCGGTAAAATTTTTTGTCTCAATAATTTTTCGGATTTCCTGAATTTGTTTGCCGTGCACGGAATCCAGGTGTTGGCAGATTTTAAACCCGTTATATTCCGGGGGATTGTGGCTGGCCGTAACCATGACCCCGCCCTGTTTGGTTAAGTGGCGGATGGAAAAATACTGAACCGGGGTCGGGCACACGCCGATGTCGGTAACATGGCATCCCGCAGACATCAGGCCCTCGGTCAATAAGGTTGCATAGCGCTCAGATGTGTTGCGGCAGTCCCGGCCCACGGTCAGGTGAAAACAGCCGGCCCTGGTCAGGAAGGTGCCGATGCCTTTGCCGATATTTTTCACATCGTCTTCGGTTATCTGGGTTCCGGCAATGCCGCGGATATCGTATTCTCGAAAAATATCTGGTGTCACTGGGTGAAACTCCTTGTTATGGGTTAAGGGTTATCAGCCTAAATCTGACTTTTTACGGTTGTATCTATGATGGATGTTGATGTAAAAAAAATTCTAAAAAAGCTTTATTTCGCGCAGAGCCGCAGAGATCGCGGAGAAAAAATCTCAGCGCCTCAGCGTCACTGCGGGATCAAAATCAGATATTTTGTTTCGTAAATTTCCGGTCCGGGTTTATGCTGTGGGCGCGCTATTGGATTTTTTTCAGCAATGCGTGAAGTTTTATCCGGAGATCTGATAACTTGTTTGAAACAACATCCCAAACAATGGTATAGTCCACACCGAAATAATCATGAATCAATCTGTCCCGCATTCCAGAAACTTTCCGCCAGTTAACATCCGGTTGCATTGTTTTGATATCTTCAGACAGTTTTTTTGAAGCTTCTCCGATAATTTCGATACTTCGCACAAATGCCCTTTTAAGCGTCTCATCGCGGACAAAGGATTCGTAATCCGTTTCTGGTATCCGGCTCAAAATGTAATCGATTTCATCTAACATGTGGCGAATGTATTCAGGCGGTGACAGGGACACGCTCTACCTCCTTTAAAATATGGGGGCCGATATGCGGGCTGAGACCTTCCGGGGTAACGATTTCAACTTTACGCTCCAAAGTTTTTTCAAGAAGAAAGGAAACTTCCATGAAATTATCAAAAGTATGCTTTTCAGGTGCAAACTCCACGAGAATATCGATATCGCTTGAGGGAGTTTGTTCACCTCGTGCAAATGAACCAAACAGCCCGATATTGCAGACACCAAAAAACAAAAGCCGCTCCCTTACTTCCAGGATGCGTTTAATCAGATTCTCTTTGGTGGTGACCTTGTTGTCCATTTTTATAAATGCCTCCTTGGCAATTCATACCATCAAAATAGACTGGAAATAATTGAAAAGCAATAAAATCAATTGTTTTTTCATCCCTTGACTACGGCAATGGGCCGCAGTTTTGCCACTTTCCGGGAGATGCCCGCGCCTGCCACCACATCCACCACCTGGGAAATGTCTTTGTACGCATCCGGCATTTCTTCGGCCAGGGTGGACCGCCCGGTCCAGCGGACATGGATGCCCCGGTCTGCCAGTTCACGGTTTAAGGCCCGGCCTTTTGCCGCTTTTTTGGCGGCCGTGCGGGAAAGCACCCGGCCCGCGCCGTGACAGGTGGAACCAAAGGTCTCATCCATGGCCTTTTGGGTGCCGGCCAGCACATAGGAGGCCGTGCCCATGTCTCCGGGAATCAGAATGGGCTGGCCAATGTGGCGATAATCCGGGCACACTGCCGGATGCCCCGGGGCAAAGGCCCGGGTGGCGCCTTTTCGGTGAACACACACGGTTTTTTCCCGGCCGTCCACATTGTGACGTTCAAATTTGGCAATATTATGACATACATCATACACCAGGCGCATGCCAAGGGTTCGCGGGCTGATGTCAAAGACCCGCATCAGCACCGTTTGCGCGTGGTGCATGAGCACCTGGCGGTTGGCCCAGGCAAAATTGGCAGCGCAGCACATGGCCTGGTAATATCTTTCCCCGGCTGATGACCGGATTTTTTCGCAGGCCAGCTGCCGGTCCGGCACGTCAATGCCGCCCGTGTGCAGGTGCTTTGCCATGGCGGCCAGAAAATCGTCACAGATCTGGTACCCCAGACCCCGGGACCCGGTATGCAGCAGAACAGTGACTGTGTCCTTGAAAAGCCCGAAAGCCTGAGCTGCCGCGGCATCATAGATGGCATCCACCACCCCGATTTCCAGAAAATGATTGCCCGAGCCCAGGGTGCCCAATTGTTTTTTGCCCCGCTCCAGGGCCCGGTCGCTGGCGGCCGCAGGGTCCGCGTCCGCCATGCAGCCCGCGTCTTCGGTGTGGGCAATGTCCGTATCTTCGCCAAAGCCGTTTTTAACGGCCCAGGCGCTGCCGGTTTTGAGAATTTTTTTAAGTTCTGTGTTGGTAAGCCGGATGCTGCCGGTGGAACCAATGCCGGACGGAATGGCCCCGAACATGGCGTCCGCCAGATCCGCCAGCCGGGGGCGCACGTCTTTTTCGGTCAGGCCGGTGGCAGCCAGGCGCACCCCGCAGTTGATATCGTATCCCACACCTCCCGGTGAGATGATGCCCTCATCGCAATCAAAGGCTGCGACGCCGCCGATGGGAAATCCATATCCCCAGTGAATGTCCGGCATGGCCAGGGCCGCGCTGATGATTCCCGGAAGCTGGGCCACATTCACCAGTTGCTTGAAGGTTTCTTCTTTTTTGACGGCCCCAATCATTTCCGCGCTGGAATAGATGCGGGCCGGCACCCGCATGGGGCCTTGTTTTTCAACTTCCCAGCGAAAGTCGTCTATTTGGTTAAGTTCCATGATAAAATTTTCCCTGAAAATTTTATACGTCGAAAATTACCGTGGCCTGCCACCCGGCATGGGTTTGTTCCACAGCTGCGCCGTGATAGGTGACCGCCTTGATATCTTTTAAGATTTCATGGCGTTCAGGATCAAACGGATCCCAGGAAATATTTCCCCGGACCTCATAAGCCGTTATTTCAGTGATAGTCACATGGCTGACCAGCTGGCTGTCAATACTCCAGCACCACAGCAGTTCCCGGAGCCAGTTAATCAAAAGATCCGCCAGATCCATGCCTTTGACGTGGATGTCTTTTGTCACGGTCCCGGTGAGATTTGAAATATCCGCGATCTGTTCAAACATGGCAATGGCTGCGGTTTTAAACAGCTCCTCGACCGATTTTTCCGTCACCCGGATGCCGATATCCGCGGTATGGTCGATCAATTCATATCCCATCAGCTCATGCCCCCTCAACTGCGCCATAAAATTTTGCCGGTATTGTCTGTATGGTAACCGCCAAGAGACCGCACCCGGGATTGAAATTCATCTGAGTCAATGATTTCCAGCATCAATTGCATCATGTCTGAATCAAACACATCCGCCGGCATCAGCAGGTCGTAGGATTCCGTAAGGATTGGGATAAAATCAAGATCCAGGGCTTTGGCCGCGGCATAGATGCCCAGACCGGCGTCCGCGCTGCCGCTTAGGATCGCCACAGCAACGGCCATGTGGGTGAATTCTTCATTGGTGTAGCCGACAATATCCGCGGGATTCAAGCCGGCCTGCCGGAGCTTGAAATCCAACAGAATCCGGGTGCCGGATCCGGGCTGGCGGTTGATAAAGGTGATGTCATCACGGGTGAGATCGTTAATTGCCCCCAAATTTTTGGGATTGTTTTTTGCGATGATGAGCCCCTGTTCCCGGTCTACCAGATGCACCAGCCGAAGCGACATGCCGGGAAGATATTTTTGGATATAAGCGATGTTGTAACTGCCGTCATCCGGATCCAGCAGATGGGTGCCGGCCACATGGGCCAGCCCTTTTTTAATGGCCATGAGCCCGCCCATGCTGCCCACATGGCTGGAGGACAGAGACACCCGGCTGCTTCGGGCCCGGATCAGGTCCGCCAGCACGTCCATGGTGTTATCGTGGCTGCCCACGGCCACAATGGTGTTTCTGATCTCAGACAGGGGCCGCAGGAGACTGGCGGTAACGGGTTTGTTTTCCGCAATGCCTTCCACATGATTGGGAATGCGGATAATGCCGTCTGCTTCGGTAAAGCTGGTAATGCACCCGGCGCCCCGGGGCAGGGGCGTGGCCACGATTTTGCCGCCCACATTGCCCAGCTTGACCCGGAGAAATTCTTCAAGCCCGAGTTTTGACGGGATTTTTCGGGTGGGATAGACCTCGGTTTCCCGATCCGCGGGATCGGGCTGGTGCAGCATCCGGTGAATCAGGGGCCGGATCAGCTGTTCAAAGGCAATAATGGCGGATACCGGATATCCGGGAATGCCGAAAACCGGTTTGTGGTTGATTTTACCGATCACCACGGGTTTGCCCGGCATCATGGTCACCCCGTGAATCAGGACGGTGCCGAGCCTGGAAATCACATCAGCCGTATAATCCGCGGACCCGGCAGAGGAGCCGCCGGTAATGAAAATCATATCATAATCGCCCTGAGCCGCTGTTTTTACGGCGTGGGCGATTTTTTCCGTATCATCTTCGATGATGGAATTTCTGAAACAGGTGCCCCCGCAGGAGGTCACCAGATCGCTGAGCATATGGGAATTGGAATCCAGCACCTGGCCGGGCCGCAGATCCGCGGGGTCCGTGGCGGCGTGATCCACCAGTTCCGAGCCTGTGGGCTGGATAAAAACCGCAGGCTGCCGGAAAACCTCCACCTGCCGGATGCCGGCGGTAATCAGGGCCCCGATGCAATAGGGCGTGATTTTATGGTTTCGGGGAAACACCAGCTCTGTTGCCACAATGTCTTCTCCGATCCGGCGGACATTCTGCCAGGGAAAGGCCGGGGCCGTGATTTCCAGAACCTGTTGCGCTCCCTGGTCTTCCGCCACATGCACATTTTCAATCATGATCACCGCGTTGGTGGCTTCCGGCATGACATGACCGGTGTTGACGTAATGGGCGTCTTTGCCGGCAAAAAGAGTTTTGGGCGCGGTCTCGGATGCCCCGAACGTGGCTGCCGCATCCACGGCAATACCGTCCATGGCCGCGGCATGATAGTTGGGAGAAGAGATGGCGGCAAATACCGGTCCGGACAGGACCCGGCCCGCTGCATGGGTGACTGCCACGGTTTCCGTCGTGAGCGGGGTAAACGTCCGGGCGGCCTGGTGCAGAAGCGCTTTGGCGTCAGCCAGGGATTTCATTTTCAGGTAAATATGGCGTTTGTCATGGGTCATGGTATGTCTTTTTGCGTTTTTGCCGTGACGGCGTGATCGTATTAAACCGGTTGTTGTTATCGTTTTTACAGCAGAATCACGGATACGGGCGCTCCTTTTTCCAGGCCTTCCGTGTTGGCGTCGATTTCCACGAGCCCGTGGGCCTGGACCATGGTGTGAATCAGCCCGGATTTTCCCAGCACCGGTTCGGCCACCAGGCCGCTGTCTGTTTTTTGCAGCCTTACCCGGATGAAATCCGTGCGTCCCTGGGCAGAGGCAATGTTTCGGGACAGTGTTGCAACGGCCCGGTAGTCCGGATCACTGTGAACCGCTGCCATGCCGGCCACATGGGCCATAAACGGGCGCACCACCCGGTCAAACACCACCATGGCGGAAGCGGCATGGCCGGGCAGGCCCCAGACCGGTTTTCCGCCGGCCCGGGCCAGGATGGTGGGTTTTCCCGGGCTGATGGGAATGCCGTGCACCAGAATTTCCGCATGCGGAAGGGAGTTCAGCACGTCAATGGTCAGATCCCGGACCCCCATGGAACTGCCGCCGGAAAGCATCACCATGTCGGTTTTTTCCAGTGCCTGCCGGCATACGGCCGCTAACGTGTCGTAATTGTCTTTTACAATACCGAAATTTAAGGCAGTCCCGCCGCCAGCAGTCACCTGGCTGCTGAGGGTGTAGGAATTGATGTCGCGTACCTGGGCCGGCCCCGGGATTTTGTCGATGGCCACGATTTCATCGCCGGTGGAGATGATCGCGACCACAGGTTTTTTAACCACCGGGACGCGGGCAATGCCCAGAGCCGCCAGCAGACCGATTTCCTGGGGCCGCAGCCGCGTGCCGGCGGAAAGCACCTGCTGGCCCTTGCGGACATCTTCGCCCCGGGTGATGACATGGCTGCCCGGGGCCGCACTTTTATAAACTTCAAGGGTGACGGCGTCAATTTCCGCGGCATATTCCAGCATCACCACGCTGTCCGCCCCGTTGGGCAGCATGCCGCCGGTGGAAATCCGGATGGCGGCGCCGGATGTGATTTCAGCGTCCGGGGCCTCTCCCATGGCCACCAGGCTGTTGAGACTCAGGTAGGCCGGGTTTGCCTCGGATGCGCCGAATGTGGATGCCGCAGCCACGGCATATCCGTCCATGGTGGCGCGGGCAAAGCCGGGAACATCTTCCGGCGAGGTCATATCTTCCGCCAGCACGCGGCCCACAGCGGATAAAATATCAATAGATTCCGTGCCCGCCCGTGAAAATAAGGGGATATGGCTGAAAACAGTGTCCAGGGGAGTGACGTTAAAAAAATCTTTCATGAAAATGAGTTATGGTTGAGTCGTTTTTAAAGTTTAATAAAACGCGGGTTTCAGGGTGCCTGAAATATTTCAGGGTCGATGATGCCTTCGCCCACCCGGGTCACCGGGCCTTTTAAGGTAATGGAAAAATCCTCGTGAACATGGATTTCCAGGTTCCCGCCGGCCATTTGCACCGTAATGTCCGGATCAGCGTGCCCAAGGGCCACGGCCACGGCGGCGGAGGCCGAACTGCTGCTGCCCGAGGCCAGGGTGTAGCCGGCACCGCGTTCCCATATTTCAATATACACGTTGGCCCGGTCAATGATTTTCATAAACTGGACATTGGTCCGGTTGGGAAACAGCGGGTGGGTTTCAAGCAGCGGCCCCAGGTTTTTTGCCAGTTCCGGCGAGATGTCTTCTTTGACGATCACGCAATGGGGATTGCCAATGGTGGCCGCGCAAAAGGCAATGTCTTCCCCGGCAAGTGAGAGCGTTTGGTTCAGCATCTGGCGCCGGGGCCCGGTAACCGGAATTTTTTGGCTGTCAAAACTCACGGTTCCCATGTCCACGGAGATCAGCATGTCCTGATGAATGCAGGCTTTTACCATGCCGCCCACTGTTGAGATGGTAAACGGATCATGAGACACCTGTTTTTTATCAAACAGATACCGGGAAAAAATCCGCAGGCCGTTGCCGCTTTTTTCCGCTTCACTGCCGTCCGGATTAAAGATGCGGAGGCCAAAATCCGCTGGATCAGATTCGTCTGCGGGAAAGGGACCGGCCAGAATCCCGTCCGACCCCACGCCGAAATTCCGGTGGCAGATTCGCTGGATGGCCGATTCGCTGAGATTCCAGGGCTGATCCGCCGGATCCATCACGATATAATCATTGCCCAGGCCGTGGTATTTGTAAAATTTCATTTTCAGGTATTTCCTGTTCGGGTAACTGGGTTTTTTGGACACAACCCAAAAAAGGAATGTAACAATCCAATGGCCATTGAACAAGATAAAAATCCGGTTTTCCGATTCGCCCTGATATCCTTTTGTGATCTGTTTGCGGTCTGTTTATGATTGGGGGCCGGGTGTTGCGTTAAAGCTTTTCCTTGATAAACCCCCCCACATTCATTACAACACTTCTATGGGCTACGTGTTTGATTTTAATGATGCCGTTAGATATGAACAATGGCTGAACAGAGACAGCAACCGGCAGGTTGTTGACCTTGAAAACCAGCTGCTGGTGGAGATGCTGCATCCCCGGTTCGGGGAGCGGATTCTTGATATCGGCTGCGGCGGCGGGGCCAGTCTCATGCCTTTTCTGGGCAAGGGAATTCAGCTCACCGGCATTGACCCGTCACCATATATGCTGGATATTGCCAGACGAAAACTCGGCCACCGGGTGGATTTTTACCAGGGATTTGCGGAAGACCTGCCTTTTGACGACAATTCTTTTGATTATGCCACCTTGTGCCTGACCCTGGAATTTGCCGATGATTCGCGAAAAGCACTGGAAGAGGCCTGCCGGGTTGCCAAAGATGGTGTTTTTGTGGGCATTTTGAATAAATATGCCTTAAAGGCGATAGGGCGGCGGATTCAGGGAATTTTTCGAAAAACCATTTTTAACCGGGCACGGTTTTTCAGCATTGGTGAGGTTAAATATTTGTTTACCGCGCTTCTGGGAGATGTGCCCATGGAGTGGCAGAGCATCTCCTGTTTTCCGGTTATGAAAAACACCTTGATTGCGGATGTGGCAAATTCACGGATGCTCCGGAAAAGTCCGTTTGGCGCATTTGCCGGCATCATGGCCCAGCCCGTGCCCCGGTTCCGGACCTGGCCCCTCACGCTGCGGCCGGTTTCCACCGGTGCGATGCCGTCTAAAAGCCGGCCGGTGGGCTGCACGGAGAAGGAAGGACGCTTTAAGGTAGAAGCCAGAAGCCAGAAGGTAGAAGGCAGAAGGTAGAAGGTAGAAGGCAGAAGGTAGAAGGGGAGGACAAGCTTATGGAAGCATTGCTTTACAAGCCGCTAAAAGATCAGAGGGTTCAATGTTATCTGTGCGCCCACCGGTGTGTGATCAAACCCGGTCGCCGGGGGATTTGCGGGGTGCGGGAAAACCGGGAGGGCCGTCTGGAAACCCTGGTGTATGACAAGATTATTGCCGCCCATGTTGATCCCATTGAAAAAAAACCCCTGTTCCATTTTTATCCCGGCACCCTGGCCTATTCCGTGGGTACGGTGGGATGCAATTTCACCTGTCAGTTCTGCCAGAATGCGGATATCGCCCAGATGCCGGCGGACAACGGCGGCCGGATTACGGGAAAGCCGGTTTCTCCGGCGGATATTGTGGACAGTGCAATAAAGGCAGGCTGCCGGTCCATTGCCTATACCTATACGGAGCCCACGGTATTTTTTGAGCTGGCCCTGGACACCGCCAGACTGGCGCAGCCGGCCGGCCTGAAAAATATTTTTGTGACCAACGGATATATGACCGCCGAGGCCCTGGACATGATCCACCCGTATCTGGACGCGGCCAATGTGGATTTAAAGGCGTTTTCCGATGATTTTTATAAAAAAATGTGCGGCGCGCGCCTGGCGCCGGTCATGGAGACCCTTAAAAAAATGAAGGCCCTGGATATTTTTGTTGAAGTCACCACCCTGCTGATCCCGGGCCTGAACGATGATACCGGAGAATTGACCCAACTGGCCGGGTTTATCGCCACGGACCTTGGCACGGACACCCCCTGGCATATCAGCCGGTTTCATCCCACTTACCGCCTCATGGACCGGGAGATCACCCCGTTGGAAACATTGAACCGCGCGCGCGAGATCGGGGATTCCGCAGGGCTGAAATACGTGTACACCGGCAATGTGCCGGGCCAGGCCAGTGAAAGCACTTTCTGTTACAGCTGCGGGGTACGGCTTATTGACCGCAGGGGATTTCTGGTGACGGAAAACCGGATCAAGGATGGAAAATGCCCGGCATGCGGGGCCGTGATTCACGGCCGCGGGCTGTAATCCCTATGCTTCGGGAAGAAAGTCCGCCTGCAGGCCCCCGGCCGATGACGGGAAAACACCCGGATGCGGCCAGCATGATGGCCCTGGAAAAGCTGGCCCAGAAATTTCCCCGGGATTTTGCAGCCCAGATCCAAACTCTCCTGCCGGTGGTCAGAAAATATCCCATGCGGATCAGTCCGTATTTTTTATCGCTCATCCAGTCCCCGGACGACGCGCTGGGCCGGCAGGTGATTCCGGACCTTGCGGAACTGAACCCCGCGCCGTATCTGCTTCCCGATCCCCTGTGCGAAGAGCCCCAGTCTCCGGTGTTCAATCTTATTCACCGGTATCCGGACCGGGTGGTGTTCATGGTGTCTGACCAGTGCGCTGTCTATTGCCGGCACTGCATGCGCAAACGGCGTCTGGGCCGGGAAACCGGGATATCCGACGCAGCTGTTGACAAGGCCATCGCCTACATCCGGACCACGCCCGCGGTCCGGGATGTGATCCTTTCCGGCGGTGATCCCCTGATGCTGAATGATGACCGCCTGGTTTCCATTCTTGCCCGGGTTCGCGAAATTCCCCATGTGGAAATCATCCGGATTCATACCCGGGTGCCCGGGGTCCTGCCCGGACGGGTAACGCCGGCGCTTGCCCGGCGCCTGGGCCGGTTTCATCCCCTGTATGTCAACATTCAGTTCAACCATCCCGGAGAAATCACCCCCCAATCCGCCGACGCCTGCCGGAATTTGTCTGAAGCGGGCATTCCGCTGGGCTCCCAGACCGTGTTGCTCAAAGGCGTAAATGATGATCCCCGTGTCATGATGACCCTGATGCAAAAGCTCCTCAGCATCCGGGTGCGGCCCTATTACATCCACCATGCCGACCCGGTGGAAGGCACCCGGCATTTTCGCACGTCCGTTCAGACCGGCCTTGAGATTATGCGTCACCTCCGGGGGCGGCTCTCCGGCATGGGCGTTCCCCAGTACATGATCGATTTGCCCGGCGGGGGCGGCAAAGTCCCGCTTCTGCCGGAATATGTGCTTGAATCCAGTTCTGAGAAATTGACGGTGAAAAATTTCGAAGGTGAGATTTTTACGTATCCGGTGGAATAAAAATTCCACGGTTTCCCCTATGTTCGGGCCAGGATACGCCTTTTTTATTTTTTAAATTCCAATGGATTGGGCCACAAACCCGGGAAATCGATTCCGTAGTTTCCGATCGAAGCTGATCAGGTTTTTGGCATGAAGGCGTTTTGCCTGGCAGACGATGATGAGATCCGCAACATCGCCGCCCTTTTTGTATTGAGATATGGCGGTATTGATGACAAACGGATCGCTGGAAACAAACAGGGGGGCTTTGATCTTTATCGGCGTCGTTCCCGGATAATGGTTTCCATTTCCTCGACCGTAACGGGGTTGGCCGGCTTTCTGTGTTTCAGCATGCCAAAAAGTGCTTTAGCGGATTGTTGGTCCGCGGTGATCAGCACTTTCCCGTCTTCCAGTGGCGTGAATTCGATGGTATCTGAAACGCCGATATTCGGAGTTTTTGGGCCTGACTTATATCCCTAGCATTTTTTTCAGCTTGGCGATATCCGGAGAAAATTCATTGATCCCCTGGCTGCGGTTCATGGACTCAAAATGGAGAAAAAGCCCATCGAGTTTTTCCCTGCCCACGGGATCCTTGGCTGCTTCCCGGGGAGTCAGGTTCCCAAGAGCCGGGACAGGACTGTCCACCCATGAGTCCCAGTGGCTTTTTGCCATTTCAGCCATTTTTATCTTTACTTCAGGTCGTTGCATCAGTTCATCCTGTGCTGTCTGCTCTTCCGGCGAAAGGTTTGTCGCTCCGGATTCCCTTAATTTTTCCATCATTTTCGGGATGGAAGTGATGACGGATGTTTGATACGTTGCATGCTTGCCCAGGCGTTTTTTGATTTCTTTTTTGATGGTTTCGGCGCGGTTGACGGAATTCACCTCGACGTTCATCTGATTTTCATTGATTTCGATGGTCCCCATCACCGTGTTTTCCCATCCCGGGTTTTTGGGATTTCCTTTTTTCAGCCAGGAGAAATGAATTCTTTTTAACTCCTCCTCCGGGTTCCGCTCCGCATCCATGAGCAATTCTTCATCATTGATGCCTTGCGCCAGAGATTTCAGGCGATCAAAGGCCTCCATGGGTGAGCAGTCCAGATGATACTTCAGCTTGACCGGGGCCAGCGGGTCTCCGTCTGTGTTTTGTAGTTTTGGCAGCGACTGGTTTTGAACATGGCTATATATTTCAAAAAAACGTTCTCGCACCTCGAATTCGTATTCCATCAGAAATTCAGGGGTCAACGGACCTTCTTCAGTTTCCGTCATTTCTTTCCGAAAATCGATCAATGACGGG
>JAABSH010000063.1 GCA_011390465.1 Desulfobacteraceae bacterium | reverse complement strand
CCCGTGAATTCCGAGGCGGATGTGTTCGGTTCCGGCCGCGTCGGCATGACCGAAGTATTGTTTATTTTTGAATTTTTGAAATTAAATGCGTTTCTGCACGGTCACATCTTCCCAATGGAAGGTGAGTAGGCCGGGATTCATATCCCGGCGAATATGCATGCCGGGATTCACATCCCGGGAAAGGGGTTGTGTCGGTAGGGGCGTATGGAATACGCCCGATCGTGGTTGTGCCAAATGGGGCGAATGCCATTCGCCCCTACGGCCTTCACCATTGTTGGCCGAAACGAGGATTAAAAACAGTACAAAAGACCGGATCAATGTCGGGATGTGAATCCCGGTGAAACGGAACCGGAATCGGATCAATGTCGGGATATGAATCCCGACCTACGGGTCCGCATTGCGGAAGGGAAACATCATAAAGGACCCCATGTATATCATTGATTTTGAGGCATCCAGTTTGAGCCCGGATTCCTACCCCATTGAAGTGGCCTGGGGCAGCAGCCCGGAAACCGTTTCCACCTATCTGCTGAATCCCGACAAAATGGCAGGGTGGACGGACTGGAGCAGCAAAAGTTTTGAATTTCACGGCATCACCAGAGAAAAATTAATCAAAAACGGTCGGAATCCGCGCCAGGTGGCGGCGGTGATGATCCGGGAACTGGCCGGAAAGCCGGTGTTTTCGGATGAGCCCCGTTTCGACAACCGGTGGAAAGACCGGCTGCTGGCGGATTCCGGGTTTGATCCGGGTCTGGTCCGTATTAAAAACCTGAAATATTATCTGAATAAACTCATCAAAAAACACGCGCCCTGCAAACGGTGTGTGGATCTTTTTCAGGAATTTTCCATCAAAAAAACCGTGCACCACCGGGCCGGCGCGGATGTGCTCTGGCTGTTTGAATTTGTGGAATTTGTCGAAAATCAATATTTGAAAACTGATCCGTCATTTGACTGTCAAATTAAAAAATCATGAAAATAAACGACATTCTGGAAATATCCAAAAAAAAATCCGAAGCCCGGCTCCGGGAAATTCGGGAACAGCTTTCCCTGCCGTTTTTCAGAGGAAAAGACCAGCGCTTGTGGAACGGCACCCCTAAAAAAATCGTGGTGGTGGGCAGCGGTATCGGCGGAATGGCCGCGGGAGCGGTATTTGCAAAAGCCGGCCACCGCGTAACCGTGCTGGAATCCAACAAAACCCATATCGGCGGCCATGGCAGATGCCTGATGTTTAATCATCTTCCCTATTCCATGGGTCCCCAGTATGTATGGGAATTCGGCAACGGCATGCTTGGGGACCGATTCCTGAAATTTCTGGATCTGAAAAAATCCGTCCCGTTTCTGCCCATGGCAGCAGACGGATTTGAGCGGATTTTCATCGGCACCCGGGAAGCGGATTGCAATTACTGCTTTGTTGATTTCAGCGTGCCCATGGGCCTGTACCACTTCAGGGAAGCCCTCAAAAACCTGTTTCCCGAAGAAAGCACCCACCTGGACGGGCTTTTTGACGATATGACAGGTGTGTTTGAAACCTATAAATCCCATTTCCGGCGCAACACAGCCAATGAAGGCCGGTTTCTGACAGCCACAAAATTTCTCATGACCGGCAGCGTGCCCATGGACATGAAAATTAAACTGGGCCGCACCATTTATCTCTCGGTAAAGGAATTTTTCGACCAGCACGGCATCAACAACATCATTCGCCGCATTTTATACGGTCACGGCGGCATTTTTGCGGAAAACGAATCAGACATGTCCGCCATTGCCTACATTATCGGAACGGGGAATTACCATCAGGGCGCCTGGTATCCCAAATACGGTTTCAAGCACTTTTTCGATTCCCTGGCCGGTGTCATTCAATCCGCGGGCGGTGCCGTGCTGACCGGCAAAAAAGTAATCCGGCTGGAGACAACGGACGCCCTTGTGGCCCGGGCGGTGTGTGAAGACGGAGACGGATATGATTGTGATTTTTTGTTCAGCGATATTTCCCCGCGCCTGACCTGCGGACTGCTGGGGCAGGATACCGCGCATTTTGATTACACCCCGTCCCACAGCATTCCGGCCTGCTGTCTGGCCTTTGACAAAGGTCTTGATGCCGTTTCAGAAATGAAAGGCCGGAACTTCTGGTGGCAGGACGGCATGGAAGTCAATTACAACAATCCGGACGTGACCCGGCCGCCGCGGATGCTCTTTATTGCATCCCCGTCTGCCAACGGGTTCGGGCTTAAAGCCAATACTGACGACGGCCTGGTGATTTTCTGCCCTGGAAATTACGCCCAGGAAAACGCCATCTACAAACAAGGGCCCGGGGCGGTAAAACAGTTTAAACAAAAACTGGCAGCGGACATTGTTGCCATTCTGGATCAAAATGTGTTTCCCGGCATCGGTCGCCGGGTGCGGTTTTCAAAAATTATCTCATCGATTGATGTTGAAAAGCACACCGGCGGTGAAATGGCAAACGCTTACGGCAGACGGCTGACTGCCGAAGAAATCTTAAAAGGTCCCATCAAGGAAGAATACTGCCCCCCGAATTTGTACAATGTTTCCGCCATCAAAAACAGCCCGGGTATTGCATCCGGCATTTTTACCGCGGAACTGCTGTTCAAGGAACTCACCGGCCGGGAAATATAATTTTTATTTCAGCTGCGATAAAAAATCATCGACTACCGCAAAAACCCGTTTTCCCACGGCCCCGCGCACAATGCCATGAATATGATGGTCAATTTCCGCATAGTGTTTTTTGGCTGAGCCGATGCGTTGAAAAATCATTTTGCCGGCGTTGGGACTGACTTTGGGGTCTGCGGCGCCCTGAACAATGAGGGCCGGAATATCAAGGCCGGGCAGGCCCTGATAAACATGGCGCATCAGGAATTTGACCTGATTAAATCCGTGAATGGGGCAGCGGCGGTAATTGATTTCCGGATTGTCCGGGTGATTGGCGGCAAAGGGCTTTTGAATGTTTGTAAGATGAAAAAACCCGGCGGCCCGGTTCCAGTGTTCCACGGTTTCAGACAACCGGGCAGACAACCCTTTAAATTTCATGGGCGCGCTCACGGAAATCACCGCCTGATAACGGCCGGGATGGGTGAGAGCCTGGTGCAGGGCAAGGCCCGCGCCGGTGGAAAATCCCGCCACGATCACCTGCTCACAACATTCTGAAAGAATATTGTACCCTCTTTCCACGGAATCCACCCAGTCCGCGAAATTTTTTGCGGCAAGGTCTTCAGCCGATGTGCCGTGGCCGGCCAGGCGGGGCGCGTAAACCGTGAAATCTTGTGAAAAAAAATGGTCCGCCCACTCCCGCACCTCATAGGGGGCCGCCATGAGACCGTGGATCAGCAGCACCCCGGTCGTTGCACCTGGCGGGTGCAACAGGTACGGAGCGCCGATATCCGGGGATTTGGTTTCGCCGGGAAGGTAATATTTGCGCCGGTCTTCCTGAAAAAGGGCAACTTCTTGATCTATTAACTTTTTACAGACAGGGGAGATGCCGGACATGGGTAATTAAATAAATGCTTCAAAATACACCCGGTATATCAGGGCATAATGCAGGGTACCGCCCACGAGCACCATGATATGAAACAATTCATGGAAACTGAACACACCGGGCTTCAGCCGGGGGCGTTTGACAGCGTAAATCAACCCGCCTGTGGTAAAAGCGATACCGCCGGCAAACAGCAGAATTTTCTGGGATATTGACATGTTGGTCAAAATCTGCCGCATGGGAAACAGCGCCAGCCAGCCCATGACCAGATAAATGGCCGCATAAAAACTCCGGGGGGCCTTGGGGAAAAAAATCTGAGAAAAAACACCGAATCCCACCAAAGCCCATTGCATCCCGATCATGGTCCATCGCCAGTGCCCTTCCAAACAGAAATAACTGATGGGGGTATAAGTTCCTGCGATCATAAAAAAGATGGCCAACCGGTCCATGCGCCGCCAGAACGACACCTCGTTTTCTTCTTTTTTAAACGCATGATACAAGGAACTTGCCGAAAACAAAAAAATAACGGAAAGGCCGTATATCAGTGCAGTGATAATCGCCGGCACCGATTCCCCGGCCACCCGGAACAAAAAAATCATCCCGGCCACGGACAGCAGCACACCGGCAAGATGAGAATAAAAATTAAATATTTCCTGGTGTTTGATTCCCACCTGGTCCTCCTCTGTTAACCTTATTTTTTAACAGCTTCGAAAAAAACTTTTGACAGCATTTTCGCCGCTGCATGAACCAATAAGAAATTCCTGTCCATAATATTTTTTATCCCGCAGCGGCGCTGAGGCGCTGAGATTTTTTTCTCTGCGAGCTCTGCGCCTCTGCACGAGATAAGATTTTTTTGAGATGCACTTATTTGAAAGTCAAAATCTGTATTCTCTCTTAATTCCCGCGAAAGCGGGAATCCTGCAATTTCAAAATGTTCTGGATGCCGGAGCAAGTCCGGCATGACGGCAACCGACTTTTTACGGGCGCATCATCTGGCCTTGATCATCGTTTTGGCCACCGACATCGCAGGGGCGTATGGAATGTGCCCGATCCCGGTTGTGCCAGGAGGGGCGAATGCACTTCGCCCCTGCGGCCTTCATCATTATTGGCTGAGACAATAATCAAGGCAAAAAAAAACAGAATAATTTACCGTGAAGCACCAAATCCGTCTTTGGAAAACCAGTTGCGGATGTGCTTAAAAAAATACACTCCCACTACAATGGCAGCCACGGCAAACACGCCCTGAATTTTGTTGAGGTGATCACTTAAAAATTCAAAAAACAGGCTCCACAGGACAATGGCCACAAAAGTGCCGGAAAAAACCGCAATAAAATTTCGTTTGATGCTGAATCCCAGGAAATGGGCAATAAAAGATCCCGCCACAGGTCCTGTTACCGGCAACGGTATCATGACAAAAGCAAAAATTCCAATCCACCCGTACCTTGAAATTTTTTCCTCATATCTCAGGGCATTGCGCTGAGAGTTGCGAATGGCTTTTTGTAAAAACCGGAACCGGAGATACCGGTTGCTGAAAGAATAAAGAAAAAAAGCAAAACTGAAGCAGACAATCAACACCTCCAAAAACATATTGTACCCGATGGTGAGGTAAATATTGATATCAAAAGCCATGCAAAGCCCAACGCCGGCGGCACGGCCCCCTAAGGCGTTGACAATAAAAGCGGCCAGAAGCGTCTTTCCCGTAGCCGGACCATGGTAAAAGGCCATCCCTGAAATAACAAAAAAGATCACCAGCAAGATCAGGGAAAAGGCCAGCATTCTGCGCGCATTTCTGCTGTTTATGGATGTTGGATTTTCGCGATGCGTCATGACAGTTAAAAATCATTAAAAGTAAATTTTTAACTATACATGAACGCGGGAAATGCTCAAACAATTTTTTTATCAGCCTTCCAGTAAATAATCCGCTATATTAATATTCCATTTTGCGGCATCCAGGGTATGGATGATATTTTTTTTATATTCCCCTGCGGCATTTTTTTCAGACAGATCAAAGGCAGCGGCCGGCATTTCACTGCCCTTTTCATCGGCGATAATCAAAATACGCGGCCGGCCGATAGAGGCGGGGTTGGTTTCATATACCAGGCCGATTTCCCGGGAATCCAGAACCACAAGGGTACCGATGGGATAAATCCCCACCATATTGATAAAAAATTGCAGCAGCACCGGGTCCAGCTGGGTGCCGCCCTGTTTTGCCATCAGATTCAGTGCCTTGTCCGGACTCATTGGGGTTCTGGAATAAACCCGGGCCGAGGTCATGGCATCATACTGATCCGCAATACTCACAATTTTGGTAAATAAATCCTGGGGAAGGGGTTTTCTTACTTTGGGATAACCGGTGTTATTGAAACACATGTGATGCTCAAAAGCGACAATGGCGGACCGGATGGAGATATTATCCGGATGTTTCATCTTCAAAATCAACCGCACGCCGGCAACGGGATGTTTCCGGATTACCTGCCATTCTTCATCCGTCAGGGCCTCTCTTTTGTTCAGGATATTGCCGGGAATTTCAAGTTTTCCAAGATCATGAAACAACGCCACCATTCCCAGCTCCGTGAGCTGTTTCATGCTCAACCCCAGCCGCTGGCCCAGGGCCACCGCCAGGATGCTGACATTGACGCAGTGATGATAGGTATATTCATCATAATTTTTAATGGAGGTCATGCCCACCAGCATCTGTTCATGGTCAATCAGCCGGTCCACCAGGGAAACAATCATGCGCTTGGATTTTTTAAGGGAAATTTTTTCCCCTTCCTGAATTTTGGACATGATGCCCCGGGTGAATGACACCGCGTTAAAATAGGATTTTTTTACCATTTTGCGGGCATCCAGAAGATCTTCTGTCGCAATGTTTTTCAGATGGTCAATGGTAATACTGCTGATATGGGAAACCTTCTGAAAAACCGTTTCAAAGGGATTCAGGGCGGGAGCAGTGATAAAGGCCTCGGTCAAAGCGATAATATCATTGATGCCGACACCGGGCTGAATAATTAAAGTGCCCACTTCTATTTTCCGGAAAAGCCGCATCAGGTAATCAAAATTGACCATGATATCCGATGAATAGCGAATCCGGAAATCATTGACAAAAAAGAAATCTCCCCGCAGTTCAAGCACAAAATTTCCTTCTTCCCGGACAAACACCGTAACCTGATCCACAAAACGGTTCACTGCTTTTGCAACGGCAATGTTTTTTACGTGATGCACTTCGGCAGAGCGCAACACCACGGCCAGCTGATTGATCAACAGGGTTTTTTCCCTGGAGGAATTATCCGCGTCAGTGGGGGGCATTGTCTATCCTTGCAATGGCGTCCTGGCAGCACTCCTGCAGCAGTTTACTGCCTGATTTCCGGTTTTTGTACAACACCGGCAGCGCGTCCCGGCTGCCCAGGAGACCAAGGCCAAGGGCCGCGCAGGCTTTTTTTTCATATCCTTTTGCACTTAAAAACAATGTTTTTTTCATGAGGATACTTGTCATCGCCTCACGCATTTCTTTGTCATTCCACCTGGAAAGTATCTGAAAATACTCTTTTTTTTCGCTAAAATCTCTGCTGTCAAAGGCTTTTTCCCGGACGCTGGCCAGCAGGATCTCCCGGGCTTCGGCCGTGGCAAGCCTGCCCAGTGCCCTGATGGCAGTATATCGCAGCTGAGCATCGTTGTCTTCATTCAGAAATTCCGCAATGGGAGCCACTGCCCGTGCATCTTTCAATTCGCCAAGGGTCCGGACCACTTCAATTTTGACCCGGTTCTCCGGATGCTGGATTTTCTTTAACAGATATTCCACGGCCCGGGGGTCACCCATCTCCCGCAGCACATAAATAATATTGCGCACCACATACCATTCCGGACTGTTCAGTCCCTTGGTAATGGTCAGGAAATCCAGCGGGCCGAGTTTCACCAGAATATCGATAACCGCTTTCCGGGCATGAATGGTGGAAAGACTGGATAAAAGGTTCATAAACGGCGGAATGGCATTTTTGCTGAAAAATTCCGCCATTTCCTTCAGCAGGGGGGTATCTTTCTTTTCCGTGTCCAGGTATTCCCCGAGCAGAAAAACAATGTGTTCACTGCCGGCAAACGTCAGCACCTGACGGATATGTTCTTTTATAATGTCGGAAACTTTTTCATGAACGGCAATCATTTTCAGCCGTTTCAGCACCCGTATGGCAGATGAAAAATTCCCTTTTTTGATGGCATATTCCAGGGCGACCTTGAAAAAATCAACGACTTCAGCCAATTCTTCCCGGGTCCTGGATTTATATAAAACCTCAAAAATGATATCCATGAATTTGTCGGTTTTATCGGCCGCGTCCGCTTCCAGTTCCCTGGCCAGCAGTTCAAGGTCTTTTTCGTCAATCTCGATAATATCAAGGCGGGGGGCGGTTTCATCTGTCTGAAAGGCGGTTTTGTAAATATCTTTGAATTTGTCCGGGGCCTTTTGGCCGGACAGGGCCTGCCGCACCGCCTGCGCTTCATCATTATCGTCAGAAAGGATCTGATCTTCCACCACATATCGGATATGCTGAAAATCATTCTCCCAGAACAGGGTAACGGTGTCATCATCGGTTATTTCATTTTCAAAATCCGCGGAAATAACTTTTAAAAAAGCCTCCAGTTCATCAAAGGGTAAGGTCTTCTTAAATGATAACTCCCGGAGCCCGTCTTTAAAAAAGAAAAACGCGAGATTGGAATCTTTCTGATCCTCATCGTGGTAGACACATTCTGCTTCATAAAAAATGTCATGAAGCCGGATGGTCAGCACCAATTTTTCTTTCAGCGAAAAAAAAGCAGAGAAGGTTTCAAACGTCTCTTCCAGCGTGCCGGCGTATATGGGATTGTTGGACGGATACATCCGGAGGTTTTTCCGTGCCTTGAGCATCATTTTGACGATCATCTTAACGGCTTTGAGATCCTCGCCATATTCCATTCGCGCGCATCCTTCTCTGGGTATAAGCCCTGCCCGGACCGTAAAAATCCTGGACGGGCAGACAATTCACGGCCCGGAGGCAATATACATCTTTTCTCCTGATAATTAAAGACAATTTCTTTTACATGCATCATTTTCCTTTGAATACAGGATCGCGTTTTTCAAAGAAAGCGGTAAATTCTTCTTTTGCGGCTTCGGAGGCTGTCACTGCCTGGCTGCCCTCCTGTTCCATTACCAGAGACCCTGATCCAGCCCCTCATCAATACCCGCGGATATGGCTTTTAATAAGGCGCGAACGGCAATGGGAGGCCGGGCAAAAATACCATCATAAGCTTTTAATGACGTCATCACATCACAGACCGCCGAATCCGTCATCTTCGATCTCAATGGCTGCTGAACAAAACCCCTGAATCGCGTCCATTTTTCCAAGGGTCACCGGAATCATGGTGCTGATAAAAAATTCCGCGGTTTTAATCTGAGCATTATAAAAAATCATATCTTTCTTTTTGGCGCCCGCCGAAAGCCTGCCGGATGCGGTTAACGCCCGCCACAAAAGCATCCACCCCATGATTACATCGCCCACGGTTTCCAGAAACGGCCACGAATGGGCAAACGCGGTTTTAAACTTCAGGGACATGGCGTTTTTGCCCATGTGCATGGCAATCTCACCCAGCCGGTTAACCGCAGTCTCCAGCTTGACGGCCATTGCCTTCAATGCTTCAGTTTCTTTTGCCGCACTGATGGTGCTGTGAATTTCCGTTAAAAAATTGATAAACACCTGGCCTTTTTTCATGCCCAGTTTCCGCCCCAGAAGATCCATGGCCTGGACCCCGCTGGTACCTTCAAAAATAGAGGTGATTTTGCAGTCCCGGGCATACTGCTCAACCGGATAATCCTTGCAGTACCCGGCCCCGGCATACACCTGAAGGGCCTGAATGCAGACTTCATGGCCGTGAACGGACAGATAATCCTTGATCAGCGGGGTTAAAAGCTCAAACATATCATTAAATTTTTCCCGGTCCGCTTCGGATTCGGCAAGCAGTGCTTTTGTGCGACAGGATGCCATATAATAGAAGAAGCTGCGCATGCCGTCCACATAAGATTTCATCCACAACAGATTGCGCCGTACATCCGGATGATTGATAATGGCGACAGAAGGGGCTTCAGGGTTGGCAAAGTCCCCCAGATCCCGGCTCTGGATACGTTCCCGGGCATAATTCACCGCCAGCATATAGCTTGCGGACGCGTAAGCCAGCCCCTGAAGGCCGGTGCCCATCCGGGCGCCGTTCATCATATTAAACATAATCTTCATGCCCTTGCATTCTTCACCCAGGAGATAACCGATACATTTTCCCCTGGTGCCCAATGCCATGCTGCAGGTGGCGCTGGCGTGAATACCCATTTTTTCTTCCGTGCCCGTGCAAACGATATCATTTCGCTCACCCAAAGATCCGTCGTCGTTGACGAAAAATTTCGGAACAATAAAAATGGAAATCCCCCTGGTACCGGCCGGATCCCCTTCAATGCGGGCCAGCACCGGATGGATAATGTTTTCGCAGAGATCATGTTCGCCGTTGGTGATAAAAATTTTATTGCCGGACAGTGAATAGGTGCCATCGGAATTCCGGACGGCCGTGGTGGTCAGTGCTCCCACATCCGTGCCCGCGCTGGCTTCGGTGAGCAGCATGGTGCCGCCCCATTCACCGGAAACCAGACGTTTAACGTATTTTTTTCGCTGTTCGTCCGTACCGTATTTCTCAATCATTTCCGCGGTGCCGTTGCCCATGGCCGCGTAGGCATAAAGCGCCCAGTTGGCGGCCATGAAATATTCGGCGGTTGCCGTGGCCACGAGTCCCGGAGCACCCTGCCCGCCCATTTCCGTTGGCACGGCAAGATTACCCCATTCCCCTTCGAGCAGCAGTTTGTGGACCCGGTGAAGACATTCCGCCACTTTCACCGTTCCCTTTTCAAAGACTACACCCTTTTCGTCGCTTTCCTGAAGGGTGGGCAGAATCTCGTTGATGGCCAGTTTCCGGGCCTCGGTAATAATCATATCGCAGGTTTTGCGATTAAATTCCTTATAGGCATCGAATTTCAATAAATCTTCGCCGTTGAGCTGCTCCCAGATCACAAAATCCACATCCCGGCGGTCCGCCAGTAATTGCGCCATGTTATCATTCCTCCTAAAATTGATATTGAAAAAGGGTATTGAATCAGTGGTTTTTTATAAAGATTTTAAAAGCGTTCAGCGCCTTCGCTATCGATAACATAACAGAGCTATAAACAGGCTTGAAATTTGTCAACAAAATGTCACCGGTTGAACTCCGTGAAAAAGGCATTCAACGCTCGAAAATCATCATTCTTTCTTTATCGCATCCTCCTGCTTTGTGCGCTTCTCATCATTATCCTGAATTTTAAAATTTGACTTTACCCATGTTAATTTTTATATATAAAAATTAGCTGAACTAAATCCCGGCTGATTAACCGATTGTAAACCAAAATACGCTGAACCGCGGCCTGCCGTGTTCAGCCGCCATTATACAGGAGATGCCATGTGCCGATTATTTGCCGTAACCAGTGACACCCCCCTGTCCCCGATGACCGCGCTCGAAGCCCTTGATGTGATGCGTGAAGGCCATGACGGTTCCGGCGTGGGCCTGTTTCTGCGGGACCTTGGCGGTCCTTTTGAAGACATCAAAGACGCCCCGATTTTGTCCGGCATTTTCACGGAAGCGGGATTGAAGCGGCTGGATGTTTACATGATGGACATCGGTTTCATGACCAAGTACAAACTCAGCGTCAAAGTGCCCAAAGCCAACCATCACGGCATTCCCAAAAGAGATGTTTACCTGGTGCGGGCTTATGAATATCCCGAAGAATGGGAAGATCTTTCCTGGGATGAAAAAACCCGGCGGCTGATGATGATCCGGCTGGAGCTCCGAAAAATGGGAGCGGAAAAAAAGGACATGATCATTTTTTCCTTTTGGCCGGATGTGATCATGATCAAGGAAATCGGCGATCCCTTGACCGTAGGCCGTTATCTTCAGCTCGACCGCAAAGATCTTCAGGCCCGGATCATCATGGCCCAGGGCCGGCAGAACACCAATTACGACATTAATCTCTACGCCTGCCATCCGTTTTTTCTCCAGGGCTATTCTACCATGACCAACGGCGAGAACACCGCTTTTACGCCCATCCGGGAATATCTTGCCACCCGCGGATTTCCCGGATATACCGGCTTTGAATCAGATTCCGTGGTGTTTACCCATATTTTGCATTATGTGATGAAACAGCTCGGATTCGGCATTGATGCCTATAAACACATCATCACCCCGCTTCAGGACGATACCATTGAAACGCATCCCAACAAAGAATTTTTAAAACATCTCAAGCACGCCTGCCGGCGCCTGATCATAGACGGACCCAATTGTGTGATCGGCTCTTTGCCGGATCACTCCCTGTTCATGGCCCAGGACCGCAAAAAGCTGCGGCCCGGCGTGGTGGGCGGGCGGCCCGGCATGTATGCCTTTTCATCGGAAATCTGCGGCCTGGACGCCGTAATTCCGGATCGGGATCCTTCCAAAGATTTTCAGCCCATGTATCTGGATACCGCCATGGTCGGCCCGGACCGGCAGGAAATTACCCTCCACCGCCAGACGGAACCCCTGGCCCTGGCCAATTAATCGGTTGCTGATACATTTGCCCTCAATTGTAAACCCTGTTTTCAATCCCCAACATTGTTATTAAAATCCTTTTCTCTGAAAATATTTTTTGTTATAGATAAAAAAACGGCCGAACAGCTATTTGCGAACCATAACAAAAATGATCACACAGAGAAAGGGGACCTTTGATGACGAACCAGTACGATATCGTTTACCAGGAATCCATTGACCAACCGGAAACCTTCTGGGGCCGGGTGGCGGAAGACTGCCACTGGTATAAAAAATGGGACAAGGTGCTGGATGATTCCGACAAACCGCTTTATCGCTGGTTTGTGGGCGGCCAGATGAACACCTGCTACAACGCATTAGACTATCATGTGGATGACCGGGGCCGGGGCGACAAAATCGCCATTATTTATGACAGCCCGGTCACCAATACCATCAAAAAATTCACCTATGCGGAAACCCGGGATATTGTGGCCACCTTTGCCGGTGTTTTAAAAGACAACGGGGTGGAAAAAGGCGACCGGGTGCTGATCTACATGCCCATGATTCCGGAGGCCGCCTTTGCCATGCTGGCCTGCGCCCGGATCGGGGCCGTACATTCCGTGGTGTTCGGCGGTTTCGCGGCCAAGGAACTGGCCACCCGGATCGAAGACGCAAAGCCCAAAGTCATTGTTTCCGCATCCTGCGGCATTGAAGGCCAGCGCGTTATCAAATACAAACCCCTGCTGGACGAAGCCATTGAAATTGCAACGGCCAAACCCGCAAAATGCATTATTTACCAGCGGCCCCAGGAAACCGCGCCATTGATTGCCGGCCGGGATGTTGACTGGATGGAAGCGGCCGCTTCCGCCACTCCTGCGGCCTGCGTGCCGGTGGCTGCCACGGACCCGCTTTATATTCTGTATACTTCCGGCACCACGGGCCAGCCCAAGGGCGTGGTACGGGACAACGGCGGCCACGTGGTGGCGCTTAAATGGACCATGAAAGCCATCTATGATATTGACGAAGACGATATCTGGTGGGCCGCGTCTGATGTGGGCTGGGTGGTGGGTCATTCCTATATTGTGTACGCGCCCCTGTTCAAAGGCTGCACCACCCTTCTGTTTGAAGGAAAGCCCGTGGGAACGCCGGATGCCGGGGTGTTCTGGCGAATCATTTCCGAACACAAGGTCAAATGCATGTTCACCGCGCCCACGGCTTACCGGGCCATCAAACGGGAAGACCCCAAAGCCGAACTGATGAAAGGATATGATCTTTCACAATTTAAAATTCTGTTTCTGGCCGGGGAACGATCCGACCCCGACACCATCCAGTGGTCTGAAAAAAATCTGGGAGTGCCGGTCATTGATCACTGGTGGCAGACGGAAACCGGGTGGGCCATTGCCGCCAACTGCATGGGGCTGCATCACTTCCCCGTAAAATACGGCTCCCCCACCAAGGCCGTGCCCGGCTGGGATGTGCGGGTGCTGGATGCTTATAATAGAGAAATCCCGTCCGGTGAAATCGGGGCGTTGTCTGTCAAGCTGCCGCTCCCCCCGGGAACACTGCCAACCCTGTGGCAAAACGACGAACGCTATATCGAATCTTATCTCTCCGAATTTCCCGGATACTATAAAACCGCGGATGCCGGCATCATCGATGCCGAAGGGTATATCTATGTAATGGCCCGAACAGATGACATCATCAATGTGGCAGGCCACCGGCTTTCCACCGGGGCCATGGAAGAGGTGCTGGCAGATCATCCGGATGTGGCGGAATGCGCGGTCCTGGGGGTGGAAGACAAGCTCAAAGGCCAGATTCCCGTGGGATTTCTGGTGCTGAACGCCGGCGTCAAGCGGGCGCATCCGGAAATTATCAAAGAAGTGATTCAGATGGTCCGGGACCGCATCGGCCCGGTGGCGGCATTTAAAATGGCCACAGTGGTCAAGCGGCTGCCCAAAACCCGGTCCGGTAAAATCCTGCGCGGCACCATCCAGAAAATCGCGGACAACAAGGAATGCAACGTCCCTGCCACGATTGATGATCCGGCAACATTAACCGAAATCGAAACAGCTCTCGAAGGTATCGGGCTTGCCAAAGCGCGGCCAACTGACTGACATAGACATAACGCTAAAACATTTTTTTATTTCCCGCAGAGACGCGAAGCTCGCAGAGAAAGATCCTCAGCGGCTCTGCGTCTCTGCGGGATAATCAGTTCCTTCCGGTACTATAAAATTCTTGGACCAGCGCCGCCCCCAGATCCACTGCCTGTTCATTGGTCTTGTGAAATTCCGGGGCAAACCGCTCCGCAATCAGGCGTTTCACCGAATCAACACTGACTATTTCCGTGGCTGAGATCACCGCCCCCAGCATGCAGAGATTGAACACCACGGGTTTTTTGATGGTATCCATCACTGCCGCGTACATGGGCAGTTGCATTCGCCGGGCGTCAATCTTTTCAGTATTTTTCACCAGGCCGCTGTCTGCGATCAGCAGCCCGCCGGGACGGATGGTTTCCTGGTATTTGTTGAACGCTTCCTGGGTCAGGCACACCAGCACATTGGCCTGGGTTACTTTTGGGAAATAAATGGGCTTGTCCCAGATGATCACATCGCTTCTCGTGGCCCCTCCCCGGGCTGCGGCCCCATAGGACTGGGTCTGCACGGCATTCAGGGATTCAAACCGAACCGCTGCCTCGGCCATGAGAATGGCTGCCGTAATCACCCCCTGGCCGCCGGAACCTGAAAATAAAAATCGGGTTTTTTCCATTATTCTGCTTCCCGGTGTTCGCGTGCGATCAGCCGGTCATACTCCCGGCAATATTCTGAGAGTTCTTTTTTCACAAACACCCCTCTTTCAATCAAATCCGGATTTTCCTGTTTTTTATCAGACCCGATCCGGACGGTATTATTTTTATAGGTTTTCAGGATATCCACGGCACCCCCCACCCGGTTGCGCCGGCCATAATGGGTGGGGCACTGGCTCAGGACTTCCAGCACGGAAAACCCCTTGTGAGAAATGGCCTGAGCAATGAAGTCCGATAATTCATGCACATGATAGGTGGTGGTCCGGGCCACAAACGTGGCGCCGGCGGCCGTGGCCAGCTCCACCACATCAAAATCATGGTCAATATTCCCGTAAGGCGCGGTGGTGCCCATGGACCCATGGGCGGAAAGGGGGGAAAACTGGCCCCCGGTCATGCCGTAAATCCGGTTGTTCATGACAATGGCGGTCATTTCAATATTGCGGCGGGCCGCATGGATAAAGTGATTGCCGCCGATGGCCAGCGCGTCCCCGTCTCCCATGGGCACAATGACATTCAGTTCCGGTTTGCTCATTTTAACCCCCGTGGCAAAGGCCAGGGCCCGGCCGTGAAGGGTATGCATGGAGTGAAAATCCACATAACCGGAAATCCGGGCGCTGCACCCGATTCCCGAGACCATGACAATGTCCTGTTTTTTCAGTCCCAGGGTTTCCACTGCCCGCAGCAGCGCGTTCAGAATCGTTCCGTGGCCGCATCCCGGACACCACATATGCGGAAAAAACCGCTGCCGGATATAATCTTTCACCGCCATAAATCAGATCCCTTTCCCCTGAATCACCCGTTTGATATTTCGGATGTCCGTGGGCGTAATCAGCTCGCCGTCAATGCGGTTGGCCAAAAATATTTTTTCCGGCGTATCCACCGAGAGCCTTACCTGCTCAAGCACCTGCCCCATGTTCATTTCCACCACAATGGTAAACTTAACATTCCGGCAGGCTTCTCTTATAATTTCACCGGGAAACGGCCACAGGGTCTGAAGCTCGAGAAGCCCGAGTTTTTCCCCGCGCCGGCGGCGGTTTTCCACCAGGTGCAGGGCGGACCGGGCTGCAGCGCCATAGGAAATCAGCAAAATGTCCGCGTCTTTTAGGTAATACTTGCGAAACCGGGCAATCTGGTGAATATTGTTTTCAATTTTATCAAAAAGATGCCGGATCAGGCCATACACAATTTTGGGATCTTCCGACGGGAACCCCCACATGTCATGGTAAAGACCGGTTACATTATACCGGTGGTGCTCCCCGAAATCGCTCATGGGCAGGCGCCCGTCCTCCCGGGGCAGATACGGATGATAGTCCACGCCGTTGCTCACGGCGGTGCGGAGGCGCTTTACCAAGGGAATCGCACCGGGTTCCGGAAGGACGACTTTTTCGCGCAGATGCCCGGTCATTTCATCGAGCAGCAGAATCACCGGGGTGCGGTAAGTTTCCGCAAAATTAAATGCTTCCACGGTCATCCGGAAAATATCCTGGTGGTTGGACGCGGTAAGCGCAATAATGGCGTGGTCCCCATGGACGCCGTAACGCGCCTGGTTCACGTCTCCCTGCCCCACATGGGTGGGCAGGCCCGTGGAAGGTCCGCCCCGCATCACATTGACAATAACACACGGAATTTCCGCCATCACGGCATAGCCCAGGGCTTCCTGCATCAAAGAAAATCCCGGGCCGCTGGTGGCGGTCATCACCTTGTGGCCGGTAAGAGAAGCCCCGATAATTGCGCACAGGGAAGAGATTTCATCTTCCATCTGCATGAATTTACCGCCATGCTTTGGCAACTGCATTGCCATTTGTTCGGCAATTTCCGTGGACGGGGTAATGGGATAGCCGGCAAAAAACTCCACCCCCGCGTAAAGGGCCCCCTGAGCGCAGACATCATTGCCCTGCATGAATTTAATATTTTCAGATGTTTCAGTTGTCTCTGGTGTTTTATTCATGGCCGTTCTCCGTGCCCGGTTCCGTGCAGATTACCTCAATGGCCAGATCCGGACACCTGAGTTCACACAGTTTGCAGCAGATACAATCCTGGGGCCGGGCAACAGACACCTTGCCTTCCGCATCCAGTTCCAGCACCTGTTTCGGGCAGAATTCCACACAAATGCCGCATCCCTTGCACCAGGACCGCTCAATTTTATGGCCCTTGTATTGTTTTTTTTTCATATCAGCACTGATCAAATGCGTTGGTTATCATTTTCATGTGAGCTTTTTCCGCCTGGGCAATGCTTAAAAACGCCTCTGCCACGGATGCATCCTCAAATTGAAGATTGGCCTGGGTGCGGTAAAGATCATAGGCGGAAAGTTCAATATCCAGGGCAAATTCAAGAAGCGCGGTGCAGGGATGATCACTCATTTTTCCAAGACGGGCCACGCATTGGGCAAAGCGCTCTCCGACTTCAATAATATCGCCTTTG
>JAABSH010000062.1 GCA_011390465.1 Desulfobacteraceae bacterium | reverse complement strand
CAGGGCGCCAGCACCATCACCCAGCAGCTTTCCAAAACCCTTTTCCTGTCCCCGGAAAAAACCCTGATCCGAAAAATAAAAGAAGCGCTTTTGGCCATCCAGCTGGAACGGCGCTACACCAAAGACGAAATACTGTCGCTTTACCTGAATCAGATTTACCTGGGCAGCGGCGCCTATGGGGTTGAAGCCGCGGCGCAAAAGTTTTTCAGTACCCCTGTCTCTGATTTAAATCTCGCGCAATGCGCCATGATCGCGGCCATGCCCAAAGCACCGTCGGCGTATTCCCCGCTGGTCAATCCGGAACGGGCGGTTCAGCGAAGAAATATCGTTCTGCGCCAGATGCGGGATTGCGGGATTATTACCCCCGTCCAGCACGATGATGCCGCAGCCACTCCTTATACCCCGGTCCAGCGGGATAACCGATCCCCGGCACCCTATTTTGTGGATCATATTAAACAAGTGCTGGAAACCGAACTTGGCCCCCGACAGCTTTACACAGGGGGGTTGACCATTTTCACCACGCTTTCAGCGGAGCTTCAGGCTGCAGCAGACCAGGCAATAACGCAGGGCATCACCGCGCTGCTAAAGCGGCGCGAAAAAAACCCCGCATTAACAACGCCGCCCCAGGGCGCGCTGGTTGCCATTGATGTAAAAACCGGCGGGATCCTGGCCATGACCGGCGGAACAGATTACCGCACCAGCCGCTTCAACCGGGCCGCCGCCGCCTCCCGCCAGCCAGGATCGGCATTTAAACCGGTAGTGTACGCATATGCCATTGAACAGGGATTTCACCAGGCATCCCTTCTTCTGGACGCGCCGGTATCTTTTCCCGGGGCCTCAAAAGACCAGGCCTGGATGCCGGAAAATTTTTCCCGCACCTGCCAGGGCGAAATCACCCTGCGAACCGCCCTGGCCCATTCCAAAAATATTCCAGCGGTCCGGCTCCTGAATCAAACCGGCATTTCCAATGTCATCGGCTTTGCCCGAAAACTGGGCATCCAATCTCCGCTGGCCCCCTATCTCTCCCTGGCGCTGGGCTCCAGCGGGGTCACGCTCCTGGAACTGACCGCTGCCTACGCGGTATTTGCCAATCAGGGCATTTACATCCAGCCCCACGGCATTTTGGCGGTACTGGATGCGGACAACCAAAACATCTGGCAGCCGGTGCCGGAAAAACACATTGCCATGACCCGGGAGGGCGCCGCCGTTGTCTGCAACCTGCTGGAAGCCGTGGTTGCGGAAGGCACCGGAAAAAGGGCCCAGGCGGTTTCCCATCCAGTGGCCGGAAAAACCGGGACCACCAATGACTGCAAGGATGCCTTGTTTGTGGGATTTTCACCGTCTATTGCCGCCGGGGTCTGGGTGGGGTGCGATGATTATACTTCTCTGGGAAATCTGGAAACCGGGGCCCGGGCCGCTCTTCCCGCATGGACGGCATTTATGAAAAAAGCCCTAGAAAACAAGCCCTATGAATACTTTGACGTGCCGGAAAACACCCTGTTTCGGTCCATTCATCCGGAAACAGGCGCGCCGGCCGATGGCGCCCCCGGGGCCGTGACCGCCCTTTTCCGCAAAACCGCCCTGCCGGCGGCCGCCCCATGAGCCGTCCGGTTATTTTTCCCGAACATTCCCCCCGACCGTTTCTCCGGTTATTTTTTCAATTGTTTTTGCGGAATGCCGCTGGCGTTTTTTCACAAAAATCTTGATTTCACGCCCTATAACCGTTAATCATCGTCTATGATCAGAAAAGCCACCATTGAAGATATCAAAAGCATTCACGCCATGCTTAAACATTACGGGGAAAAAGGGGTGCTTTTGGCCCGGCCGCTGAGCAAACTCTATGATCATCTGCGGGATTTTACCGTCTACACAGAACCTCAGAACACCCGCAACATCATCGGGTGCTGCGCCCTGCAATTCTGCTGGGAAGATCTGGCAGAAATCCGGTCTCTGGCGGTAACCGAACCCATGATCGGGAAATCCATTGGCCGGCAATTGGTGGAACATGCGTTTGAAGAAGCAAAACACTACAAAATCAAATCTTTGTTTACCCTGACCTATCAGCCGCGATTCTTCGAGAAATTCGGGTTTATCATCATCGATAAAGCAGATCTCCCATTAAAAATCTGGTCGGACTGTATCCAATGCGTTAAATTTCCGGACTGCGATGAAATCGCCATGCTCAAACCGCTGGAGTGAGGGCCGAAGCCGTCAGGCGTAAATCAGATTGATGGGCACCGGTGCCCAGTCCCACACATCCGGTCTGGGCAGAATCTGCTGCAGACTCACCGTAAGCCAGTAAAGTTCCGGCACAATCTCCCGCAGTTTTCCCCCTTCCGGCGGCAGGGCATGGGCCGTGGGGGAATACGTGGCCTTAAAAACAAACACCCCGCTTTTGCCTTCTTTGGCCACCATGTAATTTTTTTTCAGCATGGTCGGCGGCATGTGATTGGCCTCGGCAATTTCACTGATTTCCCGGTTGCTGAGCTTCACCAGAACGGATTTGGACACCCCCCGTTCATTGCAGCGAATCAGGGCCCGGGATTCACTGCTGGCCACATAAATAGAGGAGATGCAGGACAACCGCCGCAGATACTGGGCCGCCACCACCGCGGCGGTACGCCGCCCCCCCACCATCTCGGGCAGGCAGTAGTATTCAAAAAATTTTTTCTGGACATCCTCTGCGTATTTATCCCCTTTTTCATAAAGCTCCTTTGAAATATAGCGCAGATAGCGCGCCATGTCTTCCGCCGCCTCGGTGATGGGCCAATCGATGCGCACATGAAAATGGGAGATGCTGTAGCGATTTTTCCGTTTCTGGCTGATGGGGGACCGCTGAAGCAAAAGCGCATAATCCACCGTCAAAAGTTCATCAAACACATCAAAAAAATGGGCGGAATCCAGATATTTCTGGGTCCGGTCAAAATCCGAATCCAGGGGAAGGGTCTTGGATCGCAGCAGGTTGGTTTTGTTGGTCCGGTTGGAATCAAAAAACCGGATGTATTTTTTATGCTCCGGCGGAATGCTGTCTTCGAGAAAAATAACCAGAAAGGAATTCTGACATTCATATTCTTCTTTGGGGATTCTGGCCCGGGGCTTGAGTTCCCGCCGTTCCACAAACGGATACGGCAAATCCCGGGCGGTAAAATTCTGGTAGGATTCAATCAGGGCCTTTTCGATCAGAAACTGGTCCAGTTCATCTCTGAGCAACAGGTAATAAGACCGCCGCAGGCGGTCTGAACGGCTTAATTCCTCTCTGACTTTCCAGTACAACGGCTTCCTCTTTTGTCAATTTTTGGGGTGATTTTCAGGATTTCACAAGCCTTAACCAAAATTTACCTACCATCAAATCACAAAATAGTCAATTGAAATAATTGACTATCCATTATTTTCCGGCATTATCCAGTCATAGATCGTTTTCCGATACCGGACAGCGATTCCGATGACCAGCAGACAGATCACGAAAACCGTGCCCAGCACCGCATAATTTCGATCAAACAAAAACTCCCCCTGGAGGCTGAGCAGCAGGGTGCCGGGCATCCGGCCAAAGCCCGCCAGCAGGATAAACACCTTAAACGGCAACACCGTGATGCCCAGAAAAAGGCAGAGATAATCCTTGGGAAATCCGGGAAAAATAAACAGCCACAGCAGCACAAAAACGCCCTGATGGGACAAAAAGCGGTCAAACTTTTCCAGTTTGGCCGCCGGAATAACCCGCCGGACAAAGCGATTGCCCAGGATTCTGCCGATATAAAAATTAAGGGTCGACCCTGCGGCAAGACCGATACTGGAATACACAAACCCCAGTGTGGTGCCAAAAATATAACCGCCCACAAACCCGCTGATTTCACCGGGCACCGGCGCCAACAGCACCTGCAGAATCTGAAGGCCCATGAACACCAGCGGCGCCGCGGTTTCCCGGGCACTTACAAATTCCCGCAACGCCTGCTTGTCCGCCAGGAAATCATAAAGTCCGGCCAGATGGCTTCTGAAAACAATTCCCGCTGCCAGCACCAGCGCGCCCAGCAGTATCGGCATTTTATATTTTGAAATGATTGAAATCGCTGGGTCCATCCCTGTAATCGCCCGTGTGAGCAGCCGCCGGGCGCCCGGGAACCGGCCGGCGCAAAAATACTTTTATGGCAATAAAATCAGGACAGCCGGTCCAGGGCGGCAACGCCGGGCAGGGTTTTTCCTTCCATGAGATACAAAAATGCCCCCCCGCCGGTGGAAATATAGGAAAACCGGTCGCTCTGGCCGGTGGAGTGCACCGCCACATCCGTATCACCGCCGCCGACAATGGTCAGGGCATAGGAGTTGGCCACACTGTGGACCATGGAAACAGTCCCCCGGCTGAAGGCATCCATCTCAAAAATCCCCATGGGGCCGTTCCAGATAATGGTCTTGGCATCATCCAAGACTTCTGCAAACAAGCGGGAAGAGGCCGGGCCGATATCTAATGCCATCCAGTCCGCCGGGATCTCCTGAACCGGAACAATCTTTGATTCTGCTTCGGGGTCAATCTCCCGGGCCACCACCACATCCACGGGAAGATAGAATTTAATATTTTCCCTGGCCGCCTGTTGGACAATGTCGCCGGCTTCTGCCACCAGATCGGCTTCCACCAGGGATTTTCCCATGTCAACGCCCTGACTTTTTAAAAAAGTGTTGGCCATGGCCCCGCCGATAATGAACTTGTTCACCCGACTGAGCATATTTTTGAGCGCTCCCAGCTTGCTGGACACTTTGGCACCGCCCACAATGGCCACCAGGGGCCGACGGGGATTGTCCATGGCGGAATGAAAATATTCCAGCTCTTTTAAAAGCAGAAAACCGGCCGCGGACAGGGGCGCATGTCTGGCAATGGCGGAAACAGACGCGTGCTCCCGGTGAGAAACCGCAAAGGCATTGTTGATGTAAATATCGCACAAAGATGCCAGCTCCCGGGCGAATTCATCATCATTGGCCTGCTCTCCGGGATAAAACCGCAGATTTTCCAGAAGCAGAATCTCGCCGGATTTGAGCTCGTTCACCATTTTTTGAACATCCGGGCCAATGCAGTCCGGCGCCATCATGACATTTTCTTTGAGCAGTCGGCCCAGACGTTTTGCCACCGGCGCAAGGCTCATTTCCGGCACCTTTTTGCCTTTTGGCCGGCCCATGTGGGACATGATAATGAGAATGCCGTTATGATCCAGCACATAGCGCAGGGTCGGCAGCACTGCCCGGATGCGCGTGTCATCGGTGATATTCTGCTGGCCGTCCATGGGCACATTGAAATCCACCCGCACCAGCACTTTTTTCCCGGCCATATCCAGGTCTTTGATCGAACGCATGGGATTATCCTTTCTTTTTCATCTTGTGAAGATATTTCCGTTTTGACCACCGCGCCAGAAAATTGATGGTTCCGGAATCATAGGCCCGGTCCACCATTTCTTCCCTTACCGTCACGCCGGCGGGCTTTTCCATGGCCGCCCGCAGGCACTGGGTTTTATGGGGACACATGATGCAGGTTTCCGGAGAAGCGCGCAGCCCGTGCTCACGCATGGGAAACACAATATCAAGGATGCCGAAGCAGTCAGGCCGTTTCTGGTCTTGTTCCATTTCAGCCTTTTTTTTAAGATTTCTTACGATTGTTGATGATATTCGCGGTGCATCCGGGCAATGTGGCCCTGATCCGCAAAACTGAAATAGGTATTGGCGCCAATCACAATATGTTCATGAACCGTAATCCCCACGGTCTGACAGGCAAACACCAGCTGGCGGGTGATGGCAAAATCCGCGGGCGACGGTTCCGGATCCCCGGAAGGATGATTATGGGCAAATATCAGCGCGGCCGCGCTCCGGTCCAGGGCCGCGCGGACCACTTCCCGGGGATAAACCGAACTGGCGGTAAGGGTACCGGTAAACAGGGTTTCCGCGGCAAGGACCCGGTTTTTGGCATCCAGAAAAAGCACTTTAAACCCTTCCCGGTCCTGGCTGCCCATGGAATGCTGCAGATAGTCGAACAGGGCTGCGGAATTGCTGAGGGGATCAGTGTTCAGAAGTCTTTTTTCCAGATACCGGTCCGCCACTGCTTTGATCAGTTTTAAGCCGAAGGCATTTTTCGGCCCGATGCCTTCCACCGCGCAAAGATCCTTCACCGGGGCCTCAAACACCTGGTGCAGGGTCTTGAATTTTTCAAGCGCTGCCTTGGCCGCGTCCTTGCAGTCTTTTCGCGGCGTGGCCAGGGTCAGGAGCAGCTCGATCACCTCATAGTCGTGAAACCCGGCCAGCCCGGAATCCATAAATTTCTCCCGCAGCCGCTGCCGGTGCCCCGCTCCTTTGTGGGCTGAGGTTTCCTTCACCATTTATACCGGTCGCCTCATTGTTTCTTTTGAATTTTTACCAAGCCGTCAGCGGATGTCTTCCAACTCATCTTTTAAATCCCGGGTCATGAGCTGATGCACGGCGGCTTCAGGGGACAAATCCCCGTAAAGCACGTCATACACCGCACAGGAAATGGGCATATCCACATGGACGCGGCGGGAAAGGTTCCGCACGGATTTTGCCGTTCGCACCCCTTCGGCCACCATCTTCATGTCCGCCAGAATTTCATCCAGTTTTCTGCCTTCGCCGATGCGCTTGCCCACGGTATGGTTCCGGCTGAGAGAACCGGTACAGGTCAAAATCAGATCCCCCATGCCGGCCAGCCCTGAAAACGTATGGGGATTGGCACCCAGCCGCACGCCCAGGCGCCGCATTTCCGTAAGCCCCCGGGTGATCAGGGCTGCCCGGGTATTGAGCCCCAGATTCAGGCCGTCAATAATGCCCGAGGCAATGGCAATCACATTTTTCACGGCCCCGCCCAGTTCCACCCCCATCATATCATCATTGGTATACACCCGAAAAAACGGGGTCACAAACACATTCTGCACAAAACCCGCCACAGCCGGGTCCGGGGAGGCCGCCGTGACCACGGTGGGCACTTTTCTGGCCACTTCTCTTGCAAAACTCGGTCCGGAAAGCGCGGCCAGCCGGTCTTTAAACTGATCCGGCAGCACCGCTTCCAGTACCCCGGTCATGGTCAGATGGGTCTTGTTTTCAATGCCTTTGGAAGCAGATACCAGAATGGTGCCGTCAGACAGATAAGGCGCAAATTTTTCCGCGGTCTGCCGCATGACATGGGAAGGCACCACCACCAGCACCAGATCTTTGCCGGACACCACCGCCTGCATATCATTGGACGGATCAATATTTTCCGAAAGGGGAATTTCCGGCAAAAACACTTTATTTTCATGATAGCGGGCGATATCATCCCTGATCTCGGATTCATAAACCCACAGCTTGACCGGATACCCTTTCATTCCCAGAAGGCTTGCCAGGGCCGTTCCCCAGCTGCCGGCCCCCACCACGCCGATTTTTGCCGATTCCGCTTTCATGTTATGCATCTTCTTTGTCTTCTCCGTCGCCGTCATTTTCTCCGCTTTCTCCGTTTTCACCGTTTTCCGCATCTTCTTCGGCGTTTTCGTCGTCTTCGTCGCTCTGGGTTTCCACCAGCCGGGCCGCGCTCACCAGGCGTTCTTCAGGCTCCATAACCATCAGCCGCACCCCCTGGGTATTCCGGCTGATAACGGAAATGCCGGAAATCTGGAGCCGGATAATTTTGCCGATATCGGTAACCATCATGACTTCATCTTCTTCATTCACCACCAGAATGGTAACCACCCGGCCGTTGCGGGCAGTGGTTTTAATGGTGATCACCCCTTTACCGCCGCGTTTCTGAACAGGATATTCATCAATCAGGGTGCGCTTGCCATATCCGTTTTCCGTTACCGTAAACAGGGTCTGGCCGTGGGTCAGCACTTCCATGCCCACCAGGTGATCGTCCGGGGCCAGATTCATTCCCCGGACACCGCCGGCAATGCGGCCGGTGGGCCGGACATGGGATTCATGAAACCGGATGGATTTTCCCTGGGAAGAACACAAAAACACATTCTGGGTACCGTCCGTGACGCGGGCCGCAATCAATTCGTCATCTTCTTTCAGGTTCAGGGCAATGATGCCGCCGGAACGGGGCCGGCTGTAGGCGACAATATCCGTCTTTTTAACGATTCCCCGGCGGGTGGCCATGATTACATGGTTGCCCGGTTCAAAATCCGGCACGGCCAGCACGGTGGCCAGACGCTCATTTTCCCCGAGATTGAGGAAATTGACAACAGCCTTGCCCCGGCTGATGCGGCTGCTCTGGGGAATATCATATACCTTGCACCAGTAAAGCCGGCCCAGGTTCGTAAAAAACAAAAAGGTGTGATGGGTGGACGCCACAAACAGATGTTCCACAAAATCCTCGTCCCTGGTGCCCATGCCGGTCTTGCCGCGTCCCCCCCGTCGCTGATGCTGATACATGGTAATGGGGTTGCGTTTGATGTATCCGCTCTTGGTGATGGTCACCACCATGTCTTCTTCTGCAATCATGTCCTCCAGGGTAATTTCCCTGGATTCCGCAACGATCCGGGTCCGGCGCGGATCACCATAGAGTTCCTGCATTTCGGTGAGATCATCTTTGATAAGATTCAGCACAATGCGTTCACTGGAGAGAATTTCCCGGAACCGGGCAATGTCTTTTAATACGTCTACATGCTCCTGTTTGATCTTGTCCCTTTCCAGTCCGGTAAGGCGCTGAAGCCGCATGTCCAGAATGGCCTGGGCCTGAATATCAGAAAGTTCAAACCGGCGTATCAGCCCTTCTTTGGCTTCAGCCGGGGATTTGGAGTTCCGGATCAGACTGACCACCTCATCCAGGTTATCCAGGGCCACAATCAGGCCTTCCAGGATATGGGCCCGGGCTTCCGCCTTTCTCAGCTCAAACCGGGTCCGGCGGATGATGATTTCTTTCCGGTGAATGATAAAATGCTCCAGGATCTCCTTGAGGCTCATTACCTGGGGACGCTTGTTGACCACTGCCAGAAAAATAATGCCGAAATTGCTTTCAAGGGCGGTGTGCTTGTACAACTGATTCAAAATAATTTCCGGCACCTGATCTTTTTTGAGCGCAATGGCAATGCGGATGCCTTCCTTGTCCGACTCGTCCCGGACATAGCGGATGCCTTCAATCTGCTTGTCCTTGATCAGGTGGGCGATTTTTGTGATCAAATTCGCCTTGTTGACCTGGTAGGGAATTTCCCGGACCACAATGGTTTCCGACTTTGTTTTGGGATCTTCCTCCACTTCCGTCAGGGACCGGATGCGAATCTTGCCCCGCCCGGTCCGATAGGCGTCAACAATGCCCTGACTGCCGTAAAGAATCCCGCCGGTGGGAAAATCCGGACCCGGCAGATGCCGGATCAGTTCTGTAAAGCCAATCTCCGGGTTGTCGATCAGGGCCTTGATGGCGTCGCACAATTCGGTCATGTTGTGGGGCGGAATGTTGGTGGCCATGCCCACAGCAATGCCGGAGCTCCCGTTGAGCAGAAGGTTTGGCACCTTTGCCGGAAGCACTTCCGGTTCCTGGAGGGTCTCATCATAGTTGATGGTAAAATCCACCGTGTCCTTGTCAATGTCCGCCAGCATTTCATGGGCCAGGCGCATCATCCGGACTTCCGTATACCGCATGGCCGCCGGCGGATCACCGTCAACGGAACCAAAATTTCCCTGCCCCTGAACCAGGGGATATCGCAGGGAAAACGTCTGGGCCATGCGCACCAAGGCGTCATATACCGCGGAATCGCCATGGGGATGGTATTTACCAATCACATCACCCACAATGCGCGCGGATTTCTTGTACGGCTTGTTCCAGTCGTTGTTCAAATCGCTCATGGCGAAAAGAATCCGGCGGTGCACCGGCTTCAAGCCGTCACGGACATCCGGCAGGGCTCTTCCGATGATAACGCTCATGGCATAGTCCAGATAGGACTGCTTCATCTCCTGCTCGATACTGACCGAATCTTTTCTTTCTTCAACCTGACTCATAGGGTCTCCTGCTCACAACCATCCTGCAATGTCATTTTTTTTACCTGCTGATAAACCCGAGAGCGGCAAATCCCAGAAGGACTTCATAAACAATCAGGGCAGTGTAATTGCCCAGGGCGAAATAGACAATCCCGCCGCCGATAATGGCTGGCACGCCCATAAGGACCAGGGTGCCCAGTTTTCTGCTGATAACTGACATAGACATGCTCATTTCTTTAAGTCTCCTTAAATTTTATATTTCCCGTTGGGCGGGAGGGTTTTGAAATAGGGTTTCAGGTTGCAGGTGTCAGATCAATGTCATTAACTTAAGAGGTTTCAATGTAGGGGAGGGGTTTACCCCCTCCCGTGAAAAAGGCGACCCATGCCGGGAGGGGATAAACCCCTCCCCTACGCATATGGCCTAAGTTAATGACATTGGGTGTCAGGTTGCATCTAAGCCTCAATGATCATGGCCATCCCCATGCCGCCGCCGATGCACATGGAAATAAGCCCTGTTTTTGCCTGGTTTGTTCGCATCAGGTTTAGGCAGGTGGTCATCTGCCGGGCCCCGGTACAGCCGATGGGATGGCCCAGGGAAATTCCGCTGCCCACCTGATTGGGCTTGTCCAGGGGAATATTGAGCTCCCGCATACAGGCAATGGCCTGGGATGCAAAGGCTTCATTTAATTCAATCACATCCAGGTCACTGATCTGCATGCCGGTTTTCGCCAGCACCTTGCGAATGGCCGGAATGGGCCCCAGGCCCATGTAAGCCGGATCCAGACCGCCGCCGGCAAAGGCTTTTACCGTTGCAAGGGGCGTCAGGTTCAGTTCTTTGGCTTTGGCAGCGCTCATCATCACCACCGCAGCCCCGCCGTCATTGATGCCGGAGGCATTGCCCGCGGTGACGGTGCCGTCTTTTTTAAACACCGGCCGCAGTTTGGCCATTTTTTCCATGCTGGTGTCCATGGGCCGCTCGTCCGTGTCCACCGTCACGTCCCCTTTGCGGCCGGAAATCACCACCGGAATAATTTCCCGGGCAAAAGTGCCGTCCGCAATGGCGGCCCGTGCCCGGTTGTGGCTGAGCAGAGACAGTTCATCCTGTTCCTGCCGGGAAATCTGATATTTTGCCGCGATATTTTCCGCGGTCACGCCCATGTGATACCCGTAGAAAATTTCATAAAGCCCGTCATAAACCATAAGATCATAGACATCGCCTTTGCCCGTGACTTCCATGCGATGGCCCCATCGGGCGTTGGGCAGGCCCATGGGGGCCATGCTCATGCTTTCCTGGCCCCCGGCGATAATAACATCAGCTTCCCCGCACATAATGGCGGACGCGCCCAGGGCGATGGATTTGAGACCGGATGCGCAGACTTTATTGATGGTAAACGCCGGGATCTCCTTGGGAATGCCGGCCCGGATCATGGCCTGCCGGCCCGGATTCTGGCCCTGTCCGGCCAGGAGCACGTTGCCCATGATCACTTCGTCCACCACAAACGGGGTCGCAGTGTCATCCCACTGTTCCTGCCGGGCTTCCAAATCAATTCTGCCCTGATCTTTCAAGGCATCCGGCGCGGCTGCTTTCGTGCCTTCACTGATGACCGGCCGAAGCCCGGCCCGTTTAACAGCCTCATGAATGGCCAAAGCGCCCAGATCAATGGCTGAAACGGTTTTTAAACTGCCGCCGAATGCGCCCACCGGCGTGCGCGCGCTGCTGACGATGACTGCCTCTTGCATATGCGATTCCTCCCTGATAATATCTTTTCTTATGTTGATTCAACGTGCGAAATTTTTAACCCAATTGTTTAAGCAAATTGTTTAACCCAATTATTTAAGACGGACAGCAAAACCATGTTTGCGGATAAATTATTTTTTGTATCAAAAAATATGTTAAAGCACAAGAACAAACCGCTTGCAAGACGGAATCCGATTCCCGGGGCAGGCCTGTTGTATTGTGATTTAAAATCAAACAGATGGCGCTGTTTCTCTCAATACCGCACCCCTTTGTTTCTGACGTCCGGACCCCCATGTGCCTGATCGCCCTTGCCATGCACGTCCATCCCCGCTATCCGCTGATTCTTGCGGCCAATCGGGATGAATTTTATCACCGGCCCACGGCTCCACTGGGATTCTGGCCGGATCATCCGGAAATCCTGGCCGGACGGGATCTTGAGAAAAACGGCACCTGGCTGGGCGTCACAAAAACCGGCCGCATTGCGGCCATTACCAATTTCCGGGAACCCGGCGGCGGAAATGCCAGCCCGGTTTCCCGGGGGCTGCTGGTCAGTGGTTTTCTTGTTTCCGAGGCATCTGCTGAAGCGTATCTGCGCACTGTCCGCGATTCCGGGAAAAACTACAACGGATTCAACCTGCTAACAGGAACTGCCCGTGAAATGTGGTGGTATTCCAATAAACAGCAGGATGCGGTAAAAATTTCCCCCGGCATTCACACCCTCAGCAATCACCTGCTGGACACCCCGTGGCCCAAAAGCCTGAAAATCGGATCAAAACTGGAACGTCTGTGTCATCAGAAAGACATTATCGCACCGGAGGATATTTTTCCCCTGCTCACCGACACCACCCGGCCGCCGGATAAAGACCTGCCGGACACCGGGGTGGGGCTCAGGTGGGAACGAATGCTGGGGCCTGTTTTTGTTTCAAGCGATATTTACGGCACCCGGTCGTCTGCGGTTATTTTGTGCGACAGCGCCGGCCGGATGATCGTTTCGGAACAAACATTTGTCCCTGGAAAAATCCCGCCAGCGGTTGAAAAAGAAAAAACTTTTAAAATTACCCTGCTGCCCGGGACCGGTGAAACCCCTTGAGCCGCAACAGAATACATCAATTCATGCTTCCGGATCTGAACCGGAAATCGCTGATCCGCATGATTGTGGTGGGGATTTGCGCGTTTGTCATTTTCAGCTATATTCTGATTCCGTTCCGGATCACCGGGTTCAGCATGGAACCCACTTATTCTGACGGCAGCTTTAATTTTACCGTTACCCCTTATTATTGGATTTTTCCCATGGAGCGCTTTGATGTGGTGACCGTCCGATTTTCCGGTACCCGGGTCATGCTGCTGAAACGGATCGTGGCCTTTGCCGGGGAAACCGTGGCCTTTGAAAACGGATATCTTGTGATCAACGGGCAAAAGACAGCTGAACCCTATATATCAGCGCGGCAGCCCTGGAACCTTGCCCCGCGCACTGTTAAAGAAGGCCATGTGTATGTGGTGGGGGACAACCGGAATGTGCCCATGAAAACCCATGATTTTGGTCAAACTCCGATTCACCGGATCACAGGAGCACCTTTATGGTAAATGCAAAACAGGTAATTTTTGCCGCGATTGTCGCGGCCGGGGCGATTTTTGCTTTTTTTATGTTTTTTCAGGGCGATGAAGCAAAAATCAAAAAAAAATTCCACGCGCTTGCGGAACAGGCTGAAAAAGACGGCAATGAACACGATCTTATTGCCGCCAAAAAAGCCCACCTGATCGAACAGATGTTTTTCGGCACGGTCCGCATTGAAATCCCGTCCCATGAGATCAACAGGTCATTTCCCCGAACCAACATCTCGCCCCATGTGCTCTACGCAAGGGCCCGGTACCAGAAAATTTCCCTTGAATTTCATGATTTTCAGTTTGAATTTCCTGCGGAAAAAAAAGCCACCGTAACCCTGACCGGGGTGCTTGACGCTGTCACAGGTTCCGGGGAACGGATCAGGGAAATCCATGAAATGGTCTCCACCCTGGAAAAAATCGACGGTGAGTGGCGGATCACGGGTGTTTCCGGCGTGGATGTGCTGGAAAAATAAAAATTTTCAATTTTTTAACTCTCTATCCCCACCCGCGCTCCGACTCCGGCCTGATAATAATGCTTGATTTCACGCATTTCGGTCACCAGATCGGCTGCCGCGATCAGGGCCTCCGGCGCGCCCCGTCCCGTGATCACCAGTTCTGTTTTTTCCGGGCGGGTGCGGATGATGTCCAGAATCTCATCTGCTGAGACAACGCCCATGGCAGCAGCCACGGCCGCTTCTTCCATGATCACCAGATCATAGCGGCCCGATGACAGGGCGACCCGGACCGCGTCCAGTCCTTTTGCTGCGGCTGCCCGATCCGCCTCACCAGGCCGGTCCATTATGAATTTTCCCTTGCCGAATTGTTCGATGGTAATCTGGTTCTCAAACCTTGATAGGGCTTTTAATTCACTGTAAAGCCCCTGCTTCATGAACTGGGCAATGTATATCGAAAGCCCCGCGCCCGCTGCCCGCATGGCCAGCCCGAGGGCCGCGGTGGTTTTTCCCTTGCCGTTTCCCGTGTATATCTGCACATACCCTTTTTCCATTTTTTCTCCTCTCATGCTTTTGCCGGTATAAAGCTTATGACGGCATTTTCGCTGCTGTATCCACAAACAAGGAATACCTGTCCATAATATTTTTTATCCCCCAGAGACCCGGAGGCGCTGAGATTTTTTTCTCTGCGATCTCTGCGCCACTGCGCGAAATAAGGGTTGTTTTTATTTACTTATTTGGAAGGTCGCAGGAGACCTGGCGGGTACTCCCGCCCCCTCACCCGGTCAGCGATCACAGGGCGCCGCAGATGCCAGACATCGGTCTGCGGAGCGTGCTAAGTCGCAGATGAGCAGACCGATAACACAGCAGATGCGGTGTCCTGTGATCGCTAACAACATTTAAACTGACAATATTTAAACTTGTAAATCCCCCACCTTTCCCCTATCATTTTCTCCTTGACACGGGCAACCGGTTATCCGAATTTTTCAATAGCTTTTTTACAACTATCATTATCAATAGAATCAATCAGAAACTTTTCTTTAAAGCCACTATAAAAAGGAATCAATGCCATGAAAGACCCCTTGTTTGACCCCATAAAAATCAATCAGCTTGAACTGAAAAACCGGATCTATCTGCCGGCCATGCACCTTGGCATGGCAAATAATTACGAAGTCACGGACCAGATTGTGGAATTTTACGCGGAACGCGCCCGGGGCGGCGTGGCCATGATCTGTGTGGGTTATGCCACGGTAGATGAGCTCTCCGGAAACACCACCAACATCGGGGCCCACTCTGATGAGTTCATCCCCGGACTTGCCCGTCTGGCAGATGCCATCAAAGACAATGGGGCCCGGTCCTGCGCCCAGATCAATCATGCGGGACGGTACAATTTTTCTTTCTTTTTAAACGGCAAGCAGCCGGTGGCCCCGTCCGCCGTGGCCTCCCGCATGACCGGGGAAACGCCAAAAGCCCTGGAAAAAAAGGAAATTCTTCAGATTATCAACAACTTTGCCATGGCTGCGCTGCGGGTCAAAAAAGCCGGATTTGACGCGGTGGAAGTGTTGAGCGGCACCGGATATCTGATCAGCGAATTTCTCTCTCCCCTTACCAACCAGCGCACGGACGAATACGGTGGGTCCCTGGAAAACCGGATGCGGTTCGGCCTGGAAGTCATGGGTGCCATCAGAAAACAGGTGGGTGCTGAGTTTCCACTGATTGTGCGCATGAACGGCAATGATTTCATGCCCGGCGGCCAGGGCCGGGATGAACTCCGGGAATATGCCAAAGCCCTTGCGGAACAGGCCGGGGTAGACGCCCTGTGCATCAATGTGGGCTGGCATGAAGCCCGGGTGCCCCAAATCACGGCGGCGGTGCCCAGGGGCGCGTTTGCCTATCTGTCCCGGGGCATCAAAGAAGTGGTAAATGTGCCGGTAATTGCCAGCCACCGCATCAATGATCCGGACACGGCCCGGGAACTGATCAGCGACGGCATGTGCGATATGGTGGCCATGGGCCGGAGCCTGATCGCGGATCCCTATCTGCCGGAAAAAGCCCGGGAAGGCCGGGAAGAAGAAATTGTTCACTGCATTGCCTGCGCCCAGGGATGCTTTGACAACCTGTTCAAGCTCAAGCATGTGGAATGCCTGTGCAACCCGCGGGCCGGGCATGAGTGCGAAGGGGCCTGCGAACTGGCCCGGACCCCCAAAAAAGTGATGATCATCGGCGGCGGCGCGGCCGGCATGAGTGCGGCCATTGCCGCGGCCGACCGGGGGCACCAGGTGAGCCTGTATGAAAAAAATGCCGAGCTCGGGGGCCAGCTGCATCTGGCCGGATCCCCTCCGGGACGGGAGGAATTTATTGAGCTGGCCTATGATCTGGAAACCCAGGTATTTTACCGGGATATTGACATCCATTTTGACACCATTGTGGATGCGGACGTCATTGACAATGAAAAACCCGACCACATTATTCTGGCCACCGGCGCGCTTCCCATGACGCCTCCCATCCCCGGGGTGGAGCTGCCCCATGTGGTTCAGGCCTGGGATGTGCTGGCAGACCGGGTCTACACCGGAAACCGGGTGGCCATTGTGGGCGGCGGAGCCGTGGGCGTGGAAACCGCGCTGCTGCTGGCGGAAAAAGGGACGCTGTCGGCTGATGTGCTGAAATTTCTGTTTGTGAACAGGGCGGAAACCCCGGAAGTGCTCTATGAGATGGCCACCCGGGGCACCAAAGAGATTACGGTGATTGAAATGATCGATAAAATCGGCAAGGATTTCGGAAAAACCACCCGATGGGGCATGCTTCAGGATGTCAAACGCTATGGAGTGGAATCCAAGGTCACTGCAAAAGCATTGGAAATCAACCCTTACGGCATCAAAATTGAAACCGGTGACGGCATCGAAGAAATCCCGGCCGACACCGTGGTACTGGCCGTAGGGTCCCGGCCGGTGAACGACCTTCAGGAACTTATCAAATCCAAAAATATCCCCTGCGACATGATCGGTGACGCGCAAAAAATCGGCATGGCCTTTGACGCGGTGCACCAGGGATATCGGGCGGGGCGGGGAATCTAAAATGATTGCAGAATATCTGAACCATAAAGCCGCGCGGGAAGCCCTGGGCATTCCGCCGAAACCCTTAACTGAAAACCAGGTACGGGAACTGACCCGGCTTCTAAAGCATCCGGACGGGCAGGATGAAAACCTGCTGCTGGATCTCATCACCCACCGGGTGCCGGCGGGCGTTGACGAGGCAGCGGAAGTCAAGGCAAATTTTTTATCCGATATTGCCAAAAACAACTGCAAATGCCCGCTTATCTCCCGCCATAAAGCGGCTTTTCTGCTGTCCACCATGGGCGGCGGCTACAACATCTCGCCACTTATTGACCTGCTGGATGATCCGGATCTGGCCCGGGACGCGGCAGACGCCCTTTCCACATCCATTTTGATTTTTGACGCCTTTGATACGGTATTTGAAAAATCAAAAACCAATCCCTTTGCCCGCCGGGTGATGGATGCCTGGGCTGAGGGCCGGTGGTTTACAAAAAAAGCCCCGCTGCCGGAGGAAATCCGGCTGACGGTGTATAAAGTGGACGGTGAAATCAATACAGATGATTTTTCCCCGGCCGGCGAAGCCTGGAGCCGGCCGGACATTCCCCTGCACGCCCTTTCCATGCTTGCGTCCCGCACGCCGGACAACACCATGGAAACCATTGCCGCGTTAAAGGAAAAAGGCCTGCCCATCGCGTTTGTGGGTGATGTGGTGGGAACGGGATCTTCCCGGAAATCCGCGGCCAATTCCGTGATCTGGCATTTTGGCGAGGACATCCCCTATGTGCCCAACAAACGCCGGGGCGGCGTGGTCATCGGCACCTCCATTGCGCCGATTTTTTTCAATTCCCTGGAAGACGCGGGCGCCCTGCCCATTGAATGCGATGTGGCAAAAATCCGTCACGGCGACACCATCATTGCA
>JAABSH010000061.1 GCA_011390465.1 Desulfobacteraceae bacterium | reverse complement strand
GAATAAAACGGAACCGGGTGTCTGCGGATGCGGTGTCCAGGATACGGATAGCGATGGAGACGGGACAGCCGATTGCAATGATGGATGTCCGGATGATCCAAACAAAACAGAGCCTGGCATTTGCGGGTGTGGTGTCCTGGACACAGACACGGATGAAGACGGTACTCCGGATTGCAATGATAACTGCCCGGATGATCCGGAAAAAATCGAACCCGGCGTTTGCGGGTGCGGTGTTGCCGATACAGATACAGATGATGATGGTACCCCGGATTGCAATGACAACTGCCCGTCAGATCCAAACAAGACGGAACCGGGTGTTTGCGGCTGCGGTGTTGCGGATATAGACTCGGACGGCGATGGTGTTCTGGACTGCAATGACGGCTGCCCCAATGATCCGGATAAAACCGAACCAGGTGACTGCGGGTGCGGCAATCCTGATACGGATACGGATGGGGATGGAGTAGCAGACTGCATTGATGCAACGCCCTATGGCGTTGATTTTGGAGATGCCCCTGATTCCGAATATCCCACATTACTTGCCAACGACGGCGCACGGCATGGAATTGTCCCGGATTATCATCTGGGAACTTCAATTGATGCGGAGCCTGATGGCCAGCCTGATGCAACAGCTAATGGAGATGATAATGACGGTGGTGAAGATGAGGATGGTGTTGTTTTTAATTCTCCAATCATCACCGGCCAGTCCGTGGATTTGACAGTTACGGCCTCAGGCGCGGGCATGCTGGATGCATGGGTTGATTTTAACAACGATGGCGACTGGGCTGATGACGGGGAACAGATTTTTGCCAGCCAGGCATTAACCCCTGGCGACAATAATCTGAATTTTACGGTGTCAGTGGATGCGGATACGGAAAATCCGATCTTTGTCCGTTTCCGTTTCAGTTCCGCTGGTGGTCTTTCGCCTGCTGGTTTTGCGGAAGACGGAGAAGTGGAAGACTATTTACTTGAAATCCTTGCGGACAGGGATGGTGATGGAGAACCGGACATCACCGATCTTTGTCCTGATGACTCAAATAAAACCGAACCGGGAGTTTGTGGATGTGGTGTTCTGGACACGGATACAGACGGAGACGGTACTCCGGATTGCAATGATAACTGCCCTGATGATCCGGAAAAAATCGAACCCGGCGTTTGCGGGTGCGGTGTTGCTGATACGGATACAGATGGTGATGGTACCCCGGATTGCAATGATAATTGTCCGTCAGACCCGAATAAGACAGAGCCCGGTACCTGCGGCTGCGGCATTCCGGACACAGATTCGGATGGAGACGGCGCACCGGATTGTATTGACGAATGCCCGAATGATCCGGATAAAACCAAGCCCGGGGTTTGCGGGTGTGGCGTGGCAGATACAGATTCGGATGAAGACGGTGTCCCTGACTGCAACGATAATTGCCCATTCGATCCGAATAAAAAGGAACCGGGCGTCTGCGGCTGCGGTGTTGCGGATATAGACTCGGACGGCGATGGGGTTCTGGACTGCAATGACGGCTGCCCCAATGATCCGGATAAAACCGAACCAGGTGAGTGCGGGTGCGGCAATCCGGATACGGATACAGATGGGGATGGAATAGCCGACTGCATTGATGCCACACCTTATGGGGTTGATTTTGGAGATGCCCCTGATCCGGCATATCCCACATTACTTGCCAACGACGGGGCACGGCATGGAATAGTCCCGGATTATCATCTGGGTACTGCAATTGATGCGGAGCCTGATGGCCAGCCTGATGCAACAGCTAATGGAGATGATAATGACGGTGGTGAAGATGAGGATGGTGTTGTTTTCACTTCTCCAATCATCACCGGCCAGTCTGTGGATCTAACAGTTACGGCCTCAGGCTCGGGCATGCTTGATGCGTGGGTTGATTTTAACAACGATGGCGACTGGGCTGATGACGGGGAACAGATTTTTGCCAGCCAGGCATTAGCCCCTGGCGACAATAATCTGAATTTTACGGTGTCAGTGGATGCGGATACGGAAAATCCTATCTTTGTCCGTTTTCGTTTCAGTTCCGCTGGCGGTCTTTCGCCTGCTGGTTTTGCAGAAGACGGAGAAGTGGAAGACTATTCACTTGAAATTCTTGCGGACAGGGATGGTGATGGAGAACCGGATATTACTGACCTTTGCCCGGATGACCCGAATAAAACAGTCCCGGGAATTTGTGGCTGTGGCGTTGCGGATACGGACACGGACGAAGACGGCACCCCGGATTGCAATGACAATTGCCCTGATGATCCGGAAAAAATTGAACCCGGCGTCTGCGGGTGCGGCGTTGCCGATACGGATACAGATGGTGATGGTACACCGGATTGCAACGACAATTGTCCGTCAGACCCGAACAAGACAGAGCCTGGTACTTGCGGGTGCGGTGTTCCGGACACAGATTCGGATGAAGACGGCACTCCGGATTGTATTGATGAATGCCCGGATGATCCGGATAAAACTGAACCGGGAATTTGTGGATGTGGTGTTCTGGACAAGGATACAGACGGAGACGGTACTCCGGACTGCAACGATAATTGCCCATTCGATCCGAATAAAACGGAACCGGGTGTCTGCGGATGCGGTGTCCAGGATACGGATAGCGATGGAGACGGGACAGCCGATTGCAATGATGGATGTCCGGATGATCCGAACAAAACAGAGCCTGGCGTTTGCGGCTGCGGCATAAGTGACGTTGATTCAGACGGAGACGGGACCCTTGACTGCAATGATAACTGCCCGTCAGATCCAAACAAGACGGAACCGGGTGTCTGCGGGTGCGGTAATCCGGATACGGATACAGATGGGGATGGAATACCAGACTGCATTGATAATTGCCCGGAAACAGCGAATCCGGATCAGCTGGATACGGATAATGACGGAGCTGGTGATGCGTGTGATAGTGTTTCGAACATTCCCGGGGATATCAACAATGATTTCACGGTTGATCTGGCAGATCTTGTAATGGCATTACAAATTTGTTCAGGGTTGGAGACATCAGCTAATCCGGCTGCGGATGTGGATGGGGACAGTCGCATCGGCATGGCTGAAATTCTGTATATTTTTAAAGAAGTTGCCGGTCCGTAAACAATGATCAGGGCCAATCGTTCCCACGGAGGACCGTGGGAACGATACAAAAGATGGGCTAACGCCTTACGGCGTCACTACCGAAAGTTGATTGAAGCGGATAACCCGAATCTTTTTTTGCACGCCATGATTCGGGAAACAGCGGCATTGCTTTTTACCTTGAACCGGCTTTCGTCTGTGATCCGGCGGAGGATTTCATGAAACGCGGCTTCAATGTCCGGGCCTTTGTGGCAGATCAGGACCAGATCAATGTCGCTTTCCAGGATTTGATGGATGGCCGTATCCAGTGGATAATGGTTGCGGATGGCGCCCATGTCCAGATCGTCGGTCATGACAAGGCCGGTGTAGCCCATTTTGTTCCGCAGCAGATCCCGGGCAATGGCAGGGGACAGGCTGGCCGGCCAGCGGGGATCGATGGCCGTGTAGCGGATGTGGGAGAGCATGATACCTGCCGCATCCGCGTCAATGGCGGCCTGAAAGGGAATGAGATCAAAGGCGGCCAAATTCTCCATGGCAGCGTCAAACTCCGGCAGATCCAGGTGGGAGTCCAGGGTGGTGCGGCCAATGCCGGGAAAATGTTTTGCCACGGCCATAATGCGCTGGTTCTGGTGCTGATCAATTAACACCCGGCCCATGGCGGCCACATGATGCGGGTCTGATCCGAAAATCCGCTGTTTCATGATGCTGTCAACGTTTTCCGGTGCCGCATCCATAACCGGCGCCATGTTCATGTTAATGCCCAGATCTGATAATTGGGCTGCCATTTCCCGGCTGAAGGTTTCGGCCGCAGAAAGGGTTTTGAGTTCCGTGATGGCGGGAAATTCCCTGAACGCGGGCTCCCGCAGCCGTGCCACGGTGCCGCCTTCCTGGTCAATGGCAATAAAGAGCGGCGGCTGGCTTACAGATTTGGCGAATTCCTGGATGTCATGGCAGAGGCGTCTGAGCTGTGCCGGGGTTTCAATGTTTTGGGCAAATAAAATAATGCCGCCGACCTTCAACTCTTTGATCAGAAATTCAAGGTCCGGGTTGAAGCGGGAACCTTCAAATCCGACCATGAGCCGCTGGCCGGCCATTTGGTGATCAGTCAATTCCTGAACAGAGCGCATGCAGTTGCCTTTGGGGATCCGGGTGGTTTTGGTTATAGATGTCGGGATATGAATCCCGACCTACAAAAAACAGCATGGGGGTATAACGGCAAATACAACAGCCTTAAGATGTAAACGGATTGGTCTGTTTTTCCGTTCCCACGGTGGAAGACGGGGCAGGGCCGTAATCATGGCCCGGCCACACTTTGGTGTCTTCCGGCAGGGTGTAAATTTTCTCCCGGATGGATGTCAGCAGCTGCTTTTCCGACCCGCCAGGAAGATCCGTGCGGCCTACTGCCCCTACAAACAGGGTGTCTCCGGTAAACACATGGCCGTCCGCATAGATGCAGATGGAGCCGGGGGTATGGCCGGGGGTGTGCAAGACTTTCAGCCTGGTTTCGCCCACGTCAATCACGTCATTGTCTTCAAGAATGCGGCTGGCTTTGGGGGAGCCTTTGCCGCCCATGAACCGGTTCAGCACCCGGGTGAGCAGAGCGGTAACCTGATCCGCATCGGCCCGGTGAATGCACAGTTGCGCCCCGGTGGCCTCTATGATGGCGGCGTTTCCCGACGTGTGGTCAGAGTGGCCGTGGGTATTGATCACATGGGTGATGGTGTATCCGGCGGCCGTGACTTCATTCATGATTTTTTCCGGATCAAAGGCCGGATCAATCACTGCGCAGGTGCGGGTGGCTTCATCGCCGATCCTATAACAGAAATTGGCCATCTGGGAGAGATAGATGGGTTTTATTTCCAAAAGACGACCTCCTTAAGCTTTTCCGGGCTGGTAAGAGCAAAGCGGTTCTTCCGCCAGATAATCGCCGGTGAATTCATAGGCCCGGGCCCGGCATCCGCCGCAAACCGCCTTGTATTCACAAATCCCGCATTTGCCTTTCAGGTTGTTGTAATTTCTGAGGTTATTGAATATTTCTGAAGTTTTCCAGATCTCGGCAAAAGACTGCCGGGTCACATCCCCGCAGTTTAAATCCAGAAATCCGCAGGGCTGTACCACGCCCACATGGGAGATGAAACAGAATCCAGTGCCGCCCAGGCATCCCCGGGTCACGGCGTCCAGGCCGTGGGTCTCCCAGGTGACGGTTTTGCCCTCAGCCCGGGCCCGCTGCCGCATGATCCGGTAATAATGGGGCGCGCAAGTGGCTTTGAGCTGCAGGGGGGTTTTATCTTTCTGATCGTAAAACCAGTTCAGGGTGGATTCATATTCCTGGGCGGAAATTTCCTGATCAATAATATATTTTCCCCGGCCCGTGGGCACCAGCAGAAATATATGCAGGGCCACAGCCCCGAGATCTTCCGCCAGTTTTAGAATTTCCGGAATCTGGTCGTAGTTGAGCTTGGAAATGGTGGTGTTGACCTGAAATTCAATGCCCGCCTGTTTGGCAAAGTGGATGCCGCGCAGGGCCCCGTCAAAAGCGCCTTCCACGCCTCGGAAACGGTCATGCCGGTCCCGGGTGGCCCCGTCCAGGCTGATGCTGATGCGCTGGATACCGGATGTCGCCATTTGCCGCGCGTTTTCCGCGGTGATCAGGGTGCCGTTGGGGGCCATGACCATGCGCAGGCCTTTGTCCGTTCCGTATCTGGCAAGATCAAAAATATCCGGCCGGAGCAGGGGTTCGCCGCCGGTAAGAATTACAATGGGCTGCCCCACCTCGGCAATCTGGTCCAGCAGGCGAAAGGATGCGTCCGTGTCCAGCTCGCCGGCATAGGATTCCATGGTGGCGGATGCCCGGCAGTGGGCGCAGTTCAGGTTACAGTTGCGCGTGGTTTCCCAGGCCACCAGCCGAAGGGTGGCATTATCGGGTGTGTTGGCGCCGCTGGTTTTGCCGTGGGGATGACCGCTTATATTTCCACCCGGATGTCCTCCGGAATGCGGGGATTGATGTGATGTCAATGGATTTTTCTCCTTCTTCTACCTTATACCTTCAACCTTCTACCTTATACCTTCCTTAGCACCTTTGCCGCGTCCATGGCAAAATAGGTCATAATAATATCCGCGCCGGCCCGTTTAATGGAAATCAGCGTCTCCATCATGACATTTTCGCCGTTGATCCAGCCCATTTTTTCAGCTGCCTTGATCATGGCAAATTCACCGCTCACGTTATAGGCGGCAACCGGCAGGTCGATTTCATCCCGGACCCGGGAAATAACGTCCAGATAGGGCAGGGCAGGCTTGACCATGATAATGTCTGCGCCTTCTTCCACATCCATGGTCACCTCCCGGATGGCCTCCAGGCTGTTGGCCGGGTCCATCTGGTAGGTGCGCCGGTCCCCGAATTTGGGGGCGGAGTGAGCCGCTTCCCGGAACGGGCCGTAATAGGCGGAACAGTATTTGGCCGCATAGGACATGATGGGGGTATTTTCAAACTGGCTTTCATCCAGGGCTTCCCGCAGGGCCGCAATCCGGCCGTCCATCATGTCTGACGGGGCCACCATGTCCGCGCCGGCCCTGGCATGGGAAACCGCGATACGGGCCAGCAGATCCAGGGTGGCGTCATTTTCAATCACGCCTTTTTCAACAATGCCGCAATGCCCGTGATCCGTGTATTGACACAGACAGACATCTGTCACCACCGCCAGATCCGGCACTTTGTTTTTTACGGCACTTGCGGCCCGCTGAACAATCCCGTCTTTGGCATAGGCCCGGGTGCCCAGGGCATCTTTTTTGGATGGAATGCCGAACAGCATGATGGCGGGAATGCCCAGATCAAAAGCCTCTTTGGCGACCTTGACCAGGTTGTCCGTGGACAGCTGAAAATGGCCGGGCATGGAGGGGATGGGATTTTTGACGTTTTTCCCGCCAATGGCAAACAGGGGCAGCATCAGATCGTCTGTGGTGAGAACCGTTTCCCGCACCATGCGCCGGAAAGCGTCGGTTTGTCTTAACCGTCTGGCTCTGTAATCTGGAAAAAGCATGGGGTTATTCCTTTGTTGCGATATTAAAACTTATTTCAGAAGTCAGAAGTGAGTATTCAGAATTCAGAATAAGGATTTCGCCTTTGGCTCAGTTATTTTGAATACTGCATCTGCTGTTTATTCTGTCTTCTGACTCCTGCCTTCTGACTCCTGTCTTCTGACTCCTGACTCCTGTCTTCTGACTCCTGTCTTCTGACTCCTGACTTCTGTCTTCTGTCTTCTGACTTCTGACTCCTGTCTTCTATCAGATTTTTTCTCCGGAAATTTCCTCATCCGTCAGATAACACGCCGGATCAGGGGCCCAGATGTCGCCGGTGGTGGCTTCGGCCCGGACCCGGAAATTGCCCCCGCAGATGGAAAGCCAGCGGCAGTCCGCACACCGGCCTTTGACGTGTTCTTTTTTGTTTTTGAGCTGTTTCATCAAAGGATTGGAAAGATCGGTCCAGATTTCCGAAAAGGGCCGCTGCCGGACATTTCCGAAACTGACGTGCCGCCAGAACTGGTCCGCGTGCACTTCCCCGTCCCAGGAGATGCAGCCGATGCCCCGGCCGGAATTGTTGCCTTCATTCATTTTCAAAAGTTCCAGTACTTCGGCGGCCCGCTTTGGGTCTTCCTTTAACATTCGCAGATAAACATAGGGGCCGTCCGCGTGGTTGTCCACCGTGAGCACTTCTTTGTCAATGCCTTTGTCATGCAGGCGCCGGGTCCGGTCCATGATGAGATCCACGGCCTGGCGCGTGCCGGCAAGGGACAGATCATCCTTGACCAGATCAGATCCCCGGCCAGAATAAACCAGATGATAAAAACAGATTCTGGGGATATCCATTTTTTCGAGCAGGTCAAAAATGTCCGGCATGTCTTCCACGTTAAACCGGTTGATGGTGAACCGCAGCCCCACTTTGATGCCTGCGGCCTGGCAGTTTTTAATGCCTTCCAGGGCCGCGTCAAACGCGCCGTCCACCCCCCGGAATTTGTCGTTAATGGGTTTCATGCCGTCCAGGCTGATGCCCACATAGGACAGGCCGATGGCTTTCAGGTTTTGGGCCGTGTCCCGGTCAATCAATGTGCCGTTGGTGGAAATCACCGCGCGCATGCCTTTTTGCACGGCATATTCGGCAAGCTCGGGCAGATCCTTGCGCATCAGGGGCTCGCCCCCGGAAAACAGAATCACGGGCACGCCCATGGCGGACAGGTCATCCAAGACCTGTTTGCCTTCTTGGGTGGAAAGTTCATTTTCCTGAAGGGTTGCTTTGGCCTGTGCATAGCAGTGGATGCATTTCAGGTTGCATTGCCGGGTAATATTCCAGACCACCACCGGTTTTTTGTCGATGGAGAACTGGAGCAGATGAGAGGGCAGGTCTTTGGACTGGCGGCCGTAGCGGAGCGCGTCTGACGGCTCCACCGTACCGCAGTAGAGTTTGGATATTCCGATCATGTAAAAGGGGTCTCCAGAAATAATTAATTAGAAAAAAATCAACAGAATGAAAACACGCGGGAAATGCTCACGTCGGGGCAGTTCAGATGTTTTGCAGGGTATCTGTATGGGTTACGGGTAATAATCTATTCCTTATCGGGTTTGGTCTTCATGTTTTTTACCATCCGGCGGACTGAAGGAAAACATTTCCTGAATGTCATTTTTGGCAAACTCCGCCTTAATGGTTTGATTTAAATAATTCTCCGGATTGGTCAAGGCATTTTTCGACAGAAAAAACCGGTTCCGGTCGGTTTTTTCCCGGATCAGCTTGAGGCCGTATTCAAAATCTTCGGTCAGTTTGTCATAAATGCCGGTAAAATCAATTTTTGCGCCGGCCAGGCCTTGCAGCAGAAAATCAATGGCATCCTCTTCAAGAATGATGTTGATATCATGTTTGCGGTAAAAATCGAATTCAATTTTTTTTATTTTGTCATACAGGTGCTTGATTTTGTCCACCGCGTTGCCGATTTCCGTGACATTGGCGCTGTAATAATCCGCGATTTTTTCAATGCGGTAGCGGGTCAGCGGCATGTTGTGCTGATTTTCAATAACGGATCGGTTGTCGTTGAGATATGTGATCATGAGTTGCCGGTTTTCTTCCGCCAGGGACTGGAAAAGCGTTCTTCTGGTTTCATCCGCTTCCCGGTCCATCCATTCCAGGAGCATTTTTCCGGGATTCTCAATCACCGGCACGGTGGCGGGAAACCGCCGGATGCGGGTGGAGGGCAGCCGGGTTTCAAAAGGAATCAGGGCTGTTTCAATAACGCTGATCAGGCCCCGGGCCCCGGTATTTTCCGCATGGGCCTGATGGGCCAGCAGTTTCAGGGCGTCCGTTGAAAACAGGATGTCAATGCCATAGGTGGCGAAATCCAGTTTTTTGTTGAGCAGCACGGGATTGTTCGGTTTTCGCAGAATTTCAAGAAGATCGGCCTCTTCCAGGGGTTCAAAAACCGCTTTCACCGGCAGCCGGCCGATAAATTCCGACTCAAATCCGTAATTGATCAGATCTTCGGCTTTGACCTGACGGATCAGGTCCGCCCGGGACGCGGTGTTCCGGGCCGGGGCGCCAAACCCGATTTTCTGGCTGGCGGTGCGCTTTTTGATGATATCTTCAAGCCCGGAAAACGCGCCGCTCATAATAAACAGAATATTTCGGGTGTTGATGGTGCGTTTTTCCCGTTTGCCGGTTTTCCGGAACTGTTCCACTTCCTGAATCATGGAAATCGGGTCATGGGGCACTTTCATCTCCACTTCGGTCTCTTCCATGGGCTTGAGCAGGGCGCGCTGAACCCCGGCCCGGGAGACATCCGCGCCGATTAGGGTTGCGGAAGCAGCGATTTTATCTATTTCATCAATATAAACAATGCCATGCTCCGCAAGATCAATGTCATTATCGCTTTCCCGCACCAGATCCCGCACGAGATCTTCCACATCGCCGCCCACATAGCCGGTTTCACTGAATTTGGTGGCATCGCCTTTAACAAAAGGCACCCCGAGCTTGTTGGCAATGAGCTTGATGATATAGGTTTTGCCCACACCGGTAGGCCCCAGCATGAGCACATTGCTTTTAATGCCGCCGGACAGGTTTAAGTGTTTTCCCTGGGCGGACTGCTGGTATTTGATGCGGTTGAAATGGGTGCAGATTTTGGTGGATAAAATCCGCTTGGCCGCGTCCTGCTTGATGATGTACTGGTCCAGATAGGCAATCAGTTCTTCGGGTTTTAAGTCGAAATTAACCGTACTTCGGCTGGTTTTGGCCGCTCCTTCCGCGTCCAGATGATCGGCCAGGGGCATCATGATCGGGGATACCATTTTGACCTGGTCCCCGTATTTTTCGCTCAGAAATTTGCTGATTTCCTGTTCAATGTCTTTGGGATCGGGTAATTTTTCATTTTTTAATTTCATAATATTCAACCATAATCAGTTCGTGCTCAGATTGCAAGTCTGTCGCTTTAAGGTTTTTTATTGATAAATCCATATCAAAACGGTAGAGTAAAAAATAGTCATGAATTCTCAAAAGGCAATGGTACGCGCACTCTTTATCCGGCCATGACCTCACACGCTCGCCTGAACCTCAGACCCGGTGGTATTACATCAACTCTTTAATCTCAAAAATGCAAGGAGGCAGTTATGAGCAACAGTGTTTACAAATTCATCGAAATGGTAGGAACCAGTCCCACATCCTGGGAGGAAGCCGCGAAAATCGCCGTGGAAACCGCATCCCAGTCCCTGCGGGACACCCGAGTCGCGGAAATCAAAGATCTGGATATGAAACTGGAAGATGGCAAGGTGGCATTGTACCGGGCCACCATCCGGCTTTCGTTTAAATACCAGAGCTGATTTTTCACCGGCCGCAACCGGCATCATTTTCAGACAAAAGGTCCGTCCCATCGGCGGGCCTTTTTTATGCCCTTCAAATCGTATCCTGTCTGAACTTGCCATTGAATTTCATGATGACATGAGTTATATCCGCAAACATCAATTTTACGGGAACCCTTTTTCCCACCTTATTTAATGTTATCTGAACGCAGAGGAAACAGTGAAAAAAAGCGGATCATCATCCGGCGATACCGGCGGCCAGAACAGCCTTTATAATGCAGCATCCGTTGAGGTGCTGGAGGGCCTTGATCCGGTGCGCCGGCGACCGGGCATGTATACGGACACCACCCGGCCCAACCACCTGGCCCAGGAAGTGATTGACAACAGCGCGGACGAGGCCATTGCCGGGCATGCCAGCCGCATTGACGTGGTGCTGTTTGAGGACGGATCGGTCCAGGTGACGGACAACGGCCGCGGCATGCCCGTGGACCTGCATCCCACGGAAAAAATATCCGGTGTGGAGGTCATTATGACCCGGCTTCATGCCGGGGCCAAATTTTCCAACAAGGATTACCATTTTTCCGGGGGCCTTCACGGTGTGGGCGTTTCCGTGGTGAATGCCCTGTCAAAACAACTGGATGTGGAAATTTACAGAGACGGCCGGCAGTATGAGATCGGATTTGAAAACGGATACAAGGTGCGGGATCTGGAAATGACCGGCACCGTGGGGCAGCGCCGTACCGGCACCCGCATCCGATTCTGGCCGGAGCCGAAATATTTTGACGCCATTGGCTGGTCCATTCCCCGGCTCCGGCACGTATTAAAAGCAAAAGCAGTGCTCTGCCCGGGCCTGACCGTAACCTTTGATGATAAAATATCCGGCAAAACCGAAACCTGGCATTTTAAAACCGGGTTGACCGAATACCTTGTCACAAGTCTGGCCGCAGTGGCTGCCGTTCCGGACCCTCCTTTTTCCGGTGCCTTTGAAGGGGCGGATGAGTGTGCCTCCTGGGCCGTGGTCTGGCTGCCGGACGGCGGAGAGGGCGTATGCGAGAGTTATGTGAACCTGATTCCAACACCCCTGGGCGGCACCCATGTCAACGGATTTCGCCAGGGACTGCTGACGGCCCTGAGGGATTTTTGCGACCTGCGAAAGCTCCTGCCAAAAGGACTCAAGCTTTCACCGGATGATATCTGGGAAAAATGCGCCTATGTGCTGTCCATTAAAATGACCGACCCCCGGTTTTCCGGTCAGACCAAAGAGCGGCTTTCCTCGCGCCAGAGCTCGGTTTTTGTGGCGTCCACAGTAAAAGACGCGTTTACCCTCTGGCTGAACCATCACCCGGAAATCGGCGAACAGATTGCGGAGATCGCCATTGAATCCGCCCGCCGGCGCATCCGGGCCGCCAAAAAAGTGGTGCGGAAAAAAGTCACGGCCGGGCCCACTCTGCCCGGGAAACTCTCTGACTGCGTCAGTCAGGAGGTTGAACAATGCGAACTTTTTCTGGTGGAAGGCGATTCCGCGGGCGGGTCCGCCAAGCAGGCCCGAAACCGCAATACCCAGGCCATCTTGCCTTTGCGCGGCAAAATTTTAAATACCTGGGAACTGGAGCCGGAAGCCATCTTATCGTCCAGAGAGGTGCACGATATTGCCGTGGCCATTGGCGTGGACCCGGGCAGCGGGTCCATCAGCGGGCGCCGGTACGGAAAAATTATTGTCATGACCGATGCGGATTCTGACGGGCTGCACATCGCCACCCTGTTGTGCGCCCTGTTTCTGAAGCATTTCCGGCCTCTGGTGCTGGCCGGGCATGTGTATGTGGCCCTTCCGCCCCTGTATCGGATTGATATCGGCAAACAGGTTTATTATGCCCTGGATGAAATGGAAAAAGACGCGATTGTGAAAAAAGCCCTCCAGAAAAAGCAGAAATATAATGTGCAGCGGTTTAAGGGGCTGGGGGAAATGAACCCGGTCCAGCTGCGGGAAACCACTATGGATCCGGACACCCGGCGGCTGGTCCGGATGACGGTGGATGAAGAACACACAATAGATCTTTACCGGCTTATGGATATGATGCTCGGCAAAAAATTCGCGTCCGCCCGGCGGAAATGGCTGGAAGAAAAAGGAAATCAGGTGGAAATATGACCGACGGCACCCCCAACGGGATCGAATCCATCCGGATTCAGGACTATTCTGAAAAAGCATACCTGAATTATGCCATGACCGTGATCATGAACCGGGCACTGCCCTTTATCGGCGACGGGCTCAAACCGGTGCAGCGCCGGGTGCTGTATGCCATGAGCGAACTGGGGCTGAAAAGCACTTCAAAATATAAAAAATCCGCCCGCACGGTAGGAGATGTGCTGGGCAAGTTTCATCCCCACGGGGACAGTGCCTGCTACGAGGCCATGGTGCTCATGGCCCAGCCGTTTTCCTACCGCTATCCCCTGGTGGACGGGCAGGGCAACTGGGGATGTGTTGATGATCCCAAGTCCTTTGCCGCCATGCGCTACACAGAGGCCAAGCTCTCGGCGTTTGCGGATGTTTTTCTCTCTGAAGTCAATATGGGCACAGTGGAATGGGTGCCCAATTTTGACGGCACCCTCCGGGAACCCGGCACCCTGCCGGCCCGGCTGCCCAATATTCTGCTCAACGGCACCATGGGCATTGCCGTGGGCATGGCCACCGATATCCCGCCCCATAATATTTTTGAAGTGGTCAGGGCCTGCGTGCATCTTCTGGAAACCCCGGACGCCACGGTGGAGGATCTGTGCGGGTTTATTCAGGGACCGGATTATCCCGGGGGCGCGGAAATTATTTCTTTGCCTGAAGATATTCTGGACATATACCGCACCGGCCGGGGCACCATCCGGCTGCGGGCCAGGTGGCGGATGGAAGAAGGGGATATCGTGATTTGGGAAATGCCGTATCAGGTGTCTCCGGCCAAGATTATGGAACAGATCGCCGGGCAGATGGAAGCCAAAAAACTGCCTCTGGTGACGGATATCCGCGATGAGTCGGATCACGAGGAACCGGTTCGGCTGGTGATTACCCCGGCATCCTCCCGGGTGAATACCACGACCCTGATGCTGCATCTGTTTGCCACCACGGATCTGGAGCGGCCCTGCCGGGTGAACCTGAACATGATAGGCCTGGAGCGTAAGCCCGGGGTGAAAAATCTTAAAATGATGCTCTCAGAATGGCTTGAATTCCGGATTCAGACGGTGCGGATGCGCTTGTCACACCGCCTGGAACAGGTCATGGACCGGCTGCACATTCTGGAGGGCCTGCTGGTTGCCTATTTAAACCTGGACCGGGTTATTGAAATTATCCGCACCAGTGACGATCCCAAGCCAGAGCTTATGGAAGCCTTCGGCCTGACGGAAATCCAGGCAGAGGCCATTTTGCAGTTGCGGCTCAAATATCTGGCCAGGCTGGAAGAGGCAAAAATCAAACAGGAACACACTGTCCTTGAAAAAGAGCGCGCAAGTCTTGAAAAAATTCTGGGATCGGATACCCGGCTGAAAAATCTGGTGAAAAAAGAACTGCTGGCAGATGCTGAAACCTATGGCAATCCCCGGCGCACCGGTATTGCCAGGCGGGATGAAGCCAGGGTGATGGAGGCCATTGACAAAGGCCCGGTGGAACCGGTCACCGTGATTCTGTCCACCCAGGGATGGGTGCGCATGGCCAAAGGATATGACATTGCCCCTGATGAACTCAATTATAAATCCGGAGACGGGTTCCTGGCGGCGGCCCGGGGCCGCAGCAATCAATCCGCCATGTTTCTGGATTCCACGGGCCGGACTTATGCCACGCCGGTAAGCACCCTGCCGTCCGCCCGCAGCCATGGGATTCCGCTGACCGGGGTGTTTAAAAACCCCCCGGATTCCCGGTTTGTTTCGGTTTTAATGGGCGCCCCAAAGCAAAAATTGCTCGTTGCCAGCACTGCCGGGTTCGGGTTTGTGACAATTCTGGAAAATTTGAACACCCGGAATCAGAAAGGCAAAGCCCTGATCACCCTTCCGGCCGGCGCAACACCCCTGGTGCCCCTGCATATTTCCGGCAGTACGGCCGGCCTCTATGCAGTGGCTATTACCCACCAGGGCCGGATGCTGGCGTTTCCCCTGAAAGAGTTGCCGGAACTGGCCCGGGGCAAGGGCAATAAACTGATCAATGTGCTGGCAAAAGATTTTAAGGCAGGCAGCGATTTTTTAAAGCACCTGGTGCTGGTGCCGGAGCAGGGAATGTTGACCTTTTATGCGGGTAAACGCTATTTCAAACCCACGTCCGCCAACTTCAGCAATTATATCGGCAAGCGGGCCCAGCGGGGCAAAATGCTGCCCCGGGGGTTCAGGAACGTGGAGCGCGTGGAAGTGGAACTTCCGGCCCAGCAGTCCCTTGCCCTTGGCGCGGCTTCTGAAAATGACCCTGAAAACCCGTAGGGGCGAATGGCATTCGCCCATTTGAGAATGGCATTTGCCCATTTGAGAATGGCATTCGCCCATTTGAAAATGGCATCCGCCCATCCCGGTTTTACCGAAATAGGACGTATTCACAAGAGGGCGTATTCCATAAGCCCCTACGGTGGTGGAAAGTGAAACAGGCGTTAATGCCAAAGATCCGCTTTTCAAAACCAGGCGGAGCAGATACTGTTAACCAAAAAAAATCAGGCGCGGGAGAAATTGACTGATGAATATTTGTATTGTGGGCACCGGATATGTGGGACTGGTGACAGCGGCGTGTTTTGCGGAAATGGGAAATCATGTTTTTTGCGTGGACACCAATCCGGCAGTGGTGGACACCCTGTCAAAAGGCGGCATCCATATTTTTGAACCCGGTCTTGAAGATATTGTGGGCCGCAATCTTGCCGCCGGCCGGCTGCGGTTCACCACGAAAATCGAGCAGGGCATGGCCGGTGCTCTGGCAGTATTTAATTGCGTGGGCACTCCGCCCCGGCGCGACGGATCCTGCGATCTGTCCTATGTTTTGGCGGTGGCCGAACAGGTGGGGCAGCTCATGGACGGATATAAGGTTATTATCAACAAATCCACGGTGCCGGTGGGCACGGCGGACAATGTTCGCAAGATCATCCGTGAGGCCCTGAAAAAACGAAAAACAGCCATTGATTTTGATGTGGTGTCCAATCCGGAATTTCTGAAAGAAGGGGATGCGGTAAATGATTTTATGAAACCGGACCGCATCATTGTGGGCACGGACAGCGACCGGGCCCTGAAACTGCTTGAAGAAATCTACGCGCCTTTTGCCCGCAGCCGGGACAAATTTATCACCATGGCGGTGCGCAGTGCTGAAATGACCAAATACGCGGCCAACTGCATGCTGGCCACCAAAATTTCCTTTATCAATGAAATGGCCAATATTTGCGAAGCAGTGGGCGCGGACATCAAGGATGTGCGCATCGGTATCGGGTCGGACCACCGGATCGGGTATCATTTTATCTATCCGGGCGTGGGATACGGCGGGTCCTGTTTTCCCAAGGATGTGAACGCGCTGATTCAGACGGCGGTTCGGGAAAAATATACCCCGGAACTGCTCCAGGCCGTGGACCGGGTCAACAACCATCAAAAGCTGCGCCTGGCCGGAAAAATCCATCAGTATTTTGCCGCCACCGGCGGGGTGAAAGATAAAGTCCTGGCCCTGTGGGGGCTGTCCTTCAAGGCCAATACCGATGACATTCGGGATTCCGCGGCTTTGGTGATCATTCAAAACCTGACCGATGCCGGCATGCGGGTGCGGGCCTTTGACCCGGCCGCCGGGAACAACTGTCAAAAGGCGCTTGGCGATAATCCCCTGGTGGAAATCGCAAATGATCAGTACGCGGTGCTCGACAATGCCCATGCCCTGGCCGTTGTTACAGACTGGAACCAGTTCCGGAATCCGGATTTCAGCGCCATTAAAAAGCGGCTTGCCGGATCGGTTATTTTTGACGGCCGCAATCTTTATTCCCCCCGTCAGATGGCGGAGCTGGGAATTGAGTATGTTGGGGTGGGGCGGCCATAAATAGCAGAGGCGGCTTCCAGCCGCTTTTTCCAGCGACAGGAAGCCGCTGCCACTGTAAGTTATTTGCCCGCACGGGCGAGCCACGAACGGGTCATGCGCAAATTCGCCGTCAGATCACTTGCCATGAATTTTTTTTTCATTATTCTTTCATCTCTTCTGTATGGGGCCTGTTTTCCGCCGTTCAATCTGTGGGGGTGCGCTTTTATCGCGCTGGTGCCGTATTTTTATGTGCTGGACCGCATTGGTTCGGCTGCCAAAACTGTATTGGCGGCCGGCATCTGGGGGAGTTGTCACGGCCTGGTCATGGGCTACTGGGTGTTTTTTGCCCTGAAGGATCATTATGAAGTGGCGCCGACCCCTTCCGCCCTGTTTTTCGGGGGATGCGTTATCCTTCCGGTGATGGTTATCCATATGGGATTTGCAGCAGCCTACCGGTTTTTTAAAAAACCCCATATGGCGTTTTATGCGCTGGTGGTGCCGGCCCTGTGGGGGGTGGCAGAGTTTTGTAAAACCGTATTTTCCGTTCTCATTCCCTGGGGCGGGATCGCGGATGCCCTGGTTCCCTTTTTGTACTTTATCCAGGTTGCGGATGTGATTGGCAGCGTTGGGGTGATCTTTTTGGTGGCGGCCGCCAATGCCCTGGTGGTGCATGGCGTTCACCAGGGCCTTTTGATGCTGCAAAACCGGAGCCCGGCTATCGGCCGGTCGTTGGCATCCCGTTCCCCTTTAAAAAATTTGCTGTTGTCTGCGGGAGTCGGGGTGCTTCTGATCGGGCTGCCGGTAATCTACGGGGCAGGGCAGGTGGAAAAAATTGACACCCGGGTGGCCCGGGCCGTCAAAGACGGAAATGACGCGGATGCGGTTCTGGTGCAGGGGAATTTCAGCGCCAAAGAGCGCTGGAGCGGGATGGGGTTTTTCCACCGGGTTGCCACTTATCTTGAAATGTCCGTAAATCCGCCGGCCATGAATCGCATGAATACCGTGAATACCGTGGCTGCCATGGCTGACTCGCCCGGGAGTGATGAGCGGCAAACCGTGATTGTGTGGCCTGAAACCACGCTGAACTCCGCCAGTGCCTTAAATGATGCTTTTTTTATGGGGCTTATGCAGGCCATTGGCGAAAACCATCTGCTGGTTTCCGGGGGCCTGAAAACAAATCCAGAAACCGGCGATGTTTTTAACTGTGCTTATGTGATTTCCGGTCAGGGCCGGCTGCTGCGCTATGACAAGCATATTCTGCTCCCCTATGGGGAAACCGCGCCTCTGGTGGATTTTCTGGGCAGGTATTATACTGCCCCCAGTGAATTTACCCCCGGCCGGACCCCGACGGCCATTGATGCCCCGGGCGGCAAGGCCGGCCTGTCCATTTGTTTTGAAATTCTGTATTCCGGGCATGTCCGCGGGAGTGTGAAGAACGGGGCAACGTATCTGGTGAATATCTCAAATGACGCGTGGTTCGGGGATTCCCCCATGCCGCATATTCATCTGAACGCGGCCCGGCTGCGGGCCATTGAAAACCGGCGGTTTTTGCTTCGGGCCTCCAGCAGCGGAATTTCCGCCATTGTGGATCCGGCCGGCCGGATCATTTCCCAAAGCAGCCTGTTTACCCGGGAACGCGTTGACGGTCGGTTTGTGCGGCTGGACGCCATGAGCGGGTATACCCGCTTCGGCAACCTTGCGGTGCTTGTCAGTTTTCTGATTTTGCTGGGGGCTCTGTTGCGCGTTTATTTTAGGGGCCCTTAACCGCGATTAATCGGTTTTCGGTTTTTGGGTTTCCGCCGGGGTTTCCGCCGGGCCTTCATTTTCCCG
>JAABSH010000060.1 GCA_011390465.1 Desulfobacteraceae bacterium | reverse complement strand
AGAGTAGGACGCCGCCGAAAAATCACTTGAAAAGGCCCCGGAGACTGGTTATCATCAGTCCCCGGGGCCTTTTTTTTTGGCTGCACCGTTATTAAGGCGAAGCGGATGTCACGGGTAATTTGCCGTGTTAAGGGAATAAGCGGATAAACGGAAAAGATAAAATGGAAAAATTAAAAAGCAATGCCCAATGGGGCATTGCTTTCAGTATTGTTTGCCTGGCGCTGGCCATTGTTTATTTTGCCGTGCAGGTGCATGATTTTTTAACAGGATTTCCGGAAATTCTGGTGCAGATGGAAAAAACCGCAGTGGAAATCGGTCCGGTTGTGAATGATATTGCGGAAACCTCCCGAAATATCGTGCCCATTTCTGAAAATATCGACCATGTTGCAACGGTCGCCCCTTCTGTTGTAAAAGAGGTGGCGGCGGTGCGGCAGGACCTGCCCGGGCTTCTGGCGCAGACCGCCGGCGTGCTTGAAGCGCTTGATCAGACCACCCGTCTTTTGCCGGATGTTCTGGATGAAATGCGCCAAACCCGAACCCTGGTGCCGGACATGCTCGAAGAACTTCACCGGTCCCGGCAGGTCATTGCGGAAGCCACTCAGACAATGAATCAGATAGACGCCCGGGTGCCGGAGATTATCACGGCCACGGAAAATATCAGAAACGATCTTCCCGTTGTTTTGCAAACGCTGGATACTGCTGCTGCATCGGTGCAGTCGTTTTCCGCCCAGATGGAAACGTTTCGCCCCCTGGTGCCGCAAATTCTTGAAGAAATGCGCAAGACGCGCCATGCGGTACCGGATATGCTGGATCAGGCGGAGCGCATTACCCGCCAGGGGCAGAAATTCGGCTCCGACGCCAGCAAAGGCGTTGTCTCCGGTCTTTTCAGTTTTTTAAATCCCATTGTTTTAACCCGGCAGTTAAAAGATTTTGTGCTTCCGGGAAAAGATGTCCAGGGTCTGACCTCTCAAGATATTGAGAAAATAAGAGAAACTACGGTTCTGGTGGTTGAGGGAATCCCCGGCGAACCCATGTTGAAATGGCATAATCCGGAATCTGGAAATTATGGCCGGTCCACTGTGGTGCGGCAGTTTGAAGAAGATGCCGCGGCATGTAAAGAAATCCGGACGGAAATCTGGATTGAAAAGGATAAAAGCCATGATTTTACCTTGATTTTTTGCCAGCAGGAGGACGGCGCCTGGATTAAAAAAGAATAATCCCTTCCCTATGATAACCGCATTGCTCCTGGTGAAAGGCGAAATGCATTTAGAGATTGACATGGGCTGATGATCCTGCCATAATTTTAAAAAAGTAAAAATTTCTGGTAGTTATACTTAATTTTATCGTCAGGCTTAAAAACCAATCGAAAAAATTGGTATACTTTTGCAGGCTTTGGGTATGATGCTTTGCGTTTGGTGGAGACGGCTGTGATGCGGAAAAAAAGGATTTCAGTTCTGATCAGCATCCTTCTTTTATTTTTGTTTTCAGGGGTCGCCCACTCAGAGACAAAAACAGAAGATTTTCTTGAGATGTCTTTGTATGAGCTCATGAATGTCAAGGTGACCACCGCCTCCCGCCTTTCCCAGAAAATTTCCGACGCCCCGGCCGCCATGAGTGTTGTGACGGCTGAAGACATCCGCCAGTCCGGGGCGGTTACCTTGAGCGAAGCCCTTTCCATGGTGCCGGGGGTGCATCTGGGCAGAACCAGCTCAGCGTTTCACGCAGCCGGCGGCATCCGGGGATTTCACAAACTGCCGGCCAACAAAATCGTATTGCTGATTGACAGCACGCCCTGGGCCTATGAAATTTATGATATCCTGGTGCTGGATCAAATTCCCGTATCCCTGGATGAAATAGAAAAAATTGAGATTCTGCGAGGCCCCGGGTCTTCGCTTTACGGGGCAAACGCCATGTTCGGTGTGATCAACGTGATCACCAAAAAACCGGAAGACACCCAGGGAACGCTTTTTTCCGCCACCCTGGGAGATCCGGAAACCATTTCCAGCACCCTGATGCATGGCGGGGCCGTGGACGATCGGCTGTTTTACCGGATCACTCTGGGCTGGGATCAGGCGGACAACGATGATTACATTGCCTGGGCGGATGAGCCGGATAAAAAATACTGGAAAATCAACTCGTCCGTGGACTGGCGGATCAATGACACTTCCGGGCTTTCGTTTTTTGCCGGATATGTGAATCCGGAACATCAGGATGTCATCCTGGAAAGCACCGGCCCCATTGACTGGTCCGGCGCAGATACCTTTAAGTCCTTACTCTCCTGGCAGTCCGAAAATCCCAATATTACGGTAAAAGCCCATGTAAAGGAAACTGACTGGAACGACGGGGAATCCCTTGGGGAAAAAGTGCTCAATTTTCAAATGGGCACCCGGGGCCTTGAGGTCCAGCACAAATGGCAGCCATTTGCCGGAGATACGCTGGTATGGGGCGCCAATGTCAATCAGAAATATGCCGAAGGCCCTTCGATCGGCGGAAAAGAAACCCATACCCTGCCGGGGGTATTCCTGGACAACACCTATGTCCTGTCAAACCAGGTCACCCTGAACGCGGGTCTGCGTTGCGACCGGCATCCCAATACCGATTACACTTTTTCCCATCGGCTGAGCCTGATGATTGCGCCCTGGGAACGCCATAATTTTCGGCTGACCTGGGGCACGTCCTACCGGAATCCGGATTTTGTGGAAAATTATTACAGCCGGATATCCCCTTATCAGGAAGGCCGTTTTCTGCATGTGTTTGGCCAGAAAGACAATGATCCGGAAAAAGCGGAAACCTGGGAACTGGCGTATTACGGCCAGATAACCGAAACTTTGGTTTTCAGCGCCAACCTGTTTTATTCTTGTCTGGATGATTTTATTTATTTCGTTCAGGAAGGGGACCCGTATTTTGACGCGCACCTGAACGGTACTGTGATTCCCTATCCATTCACCAACATCGGGGATGCAGAGCAGTACGGCGGGGAACTGGAGATCAACTGGCAGATTACGGCATGGCTCAACGGCATCATCAATTACACCTACAGCGATCAAAAGGCAAAAGATCCCCGGACCCGGTCTCTGGTGGTCATGACCCCCCGGAATATGGTCAACGGCCAGCTCCGGGCCCAATTTCAAAACGGTATTTCAGCCAATTTTTCCGCCCATTTCAAGGATGTGACCGAGTGGCGGACCTACGCATGGTTTGCTCCGGACGGTGACACCCTGGCCGGCGGCCGGGCGGACAGCCATGTTTATGCCAATCTGCGACTGGGCTACCGGTTTGATTGTTTTGAAACCCCGGCAGAGGTGGGGCTTGCTGCGTTTAATGTGTTCAACACGTCATTTGATGAATATCCTTTGAGCACTTCTGATCTGGAGAGAAGGGTAACGGCAACTTTTTTAATTCAATTCTGACCTTTTACAATTTCACCAATGCTGAGTAGAGGAAAAAATGGATCTGTCAGGATATCGCATCACTATTTCGAATGTTAAGGATTGCCCCTGTTTTCAGCGTGAGGACCGGTTTGACTGTTCCGGAAATGCGGTGGTGGTTTCAGCGGACACACACTTTTGCATGGATTTTGCCGAAAGTCTGATTTTCGGGCTCAGCAACATTTCCCGGAGCAAAGCCCTTGCCATGGAATTTAAATGTATGAGTGGCAATTCCGGCTGCAAGGGACAGGTGACCTACCGGATTGAGAAAATTGATGAAGATCAGGTTGTTTCCGCCACAGGGCCGGCAGACCAGAATGCGGATGCCGTTACCCGGCTGCTTTTGAGTCTGCCCATGTTCAAATCCTTTGATCAGGCAAGCATTGACCGGCTGCTGTCTTATTTTCAGTTTGAACATATTTATGATCTGGGGTTTAAGTCCTATCGCAAAGGGGATGTTATTATTCAGCGGGGACAGCCGGCCACCCATCTTTATATTATCGTGGCCGGCCGGGTGGAAGTGGTGGATGAGGACGGCAATACCATTACCTATCTGTCCAGCGGCGAAGTGTTTGGTGAAATGGGGCTGATCAGCGGCAATCCGGTAAGCGCCACCATTCGCGTGGATATTCCCACCACGGTGTTTCGTCTGGATAGCAAGGATTTCAACCGGGTGCTGCCCAAATTTCCGGAACTGCACACCTATTTTGCCCGCCTGCTGACCCAGCGCCTGGCCCGGAGCAACCGGGAGCGGACCCAGGATCTGTCTTCCGGCATGTCCGGCAAACTCTCTGAAATGCCGCCGGATGAATTGCTTCAGACACTTAATATTACACAAAAAAGCGGGGTCCTGAAATTCAGTCTGGCGGATGGACCGGCCACTATATTTTTTAATGATGGCGAAATGGTGGACGCCCTGTATGGAAAGTTGAAGGGAACGGCTGCGGTGGCGCAGATCATCCAAAACCAGACCGGAAAGTTTAATTTTACCCCGAAATTGCCGCCCGAAGCCGCAGACATGAAGCCCCTGGGGAATTTTATGGGCATTCTGATGAATTCGTTAAGGGAAATGGATGAAATGAATGATAGCATGAAAGATGAGGAGCAGGACGATTTTTAGATGAACAAATACATAAAAAAGGCAAGACCCATTACCCCCCGCACCCGGATCTGCGCCATTATCGGCAATCCCGTGGCCCACAGTCTGTCCCCGGCCATTCATAATGCCGCGTTTGCGGCCCTGGATCTCGATTTTGCCTATGTGGCGTTTCGGGTGGAAGATGTGGCAGCGGCACTTGCCGGCATGCGGGCCTTGGAAAATTTTCGTGGCATGAGCGTTACCATTCCTCACAAAATGTCGGCCATGCAGCATGTGGACCGGGTTGCAGCGGTAGATCAGCGGATTGGCGCTATTAATACGGTGATCAATGAATCGGGCCATCTTTTCGGGTTTGGCACGGACGGTCCGGGTGCGTTAAAGGCCCTTACAGACGCCGGCGTAACCGTGAAAGACAAAACCGTATTGATGCTGGGCGCCGGCGGGGCGGCCCGGGCCATTGCCTTTACCCTGATAACCGCCGCGGCGCCTGCTGCCGTTGAAATTCTGGATATCAGCGAACCCGTGCTTGCGCAGCTTCAGGCCGATTTGACCGCTGCCGCGGAAGGGGCGGTCAATATTTCCGCCGCTCAAATGACCCGGGACACTCTGGCAGATGCCATGACAACGGCCGATATCGTGATCCACTGCACACCGGTGGGCATGCATCCCAAAGAGGGAATTTCCATTGTTGCCAAAGAACTTTTCCGGCCGGGTCAGGCTGTGTTCGATATTGTGTACACCCCCCTTGAAACCCGGCTGCTGGCGGATGCAAAGTCCCGGGGCCTTCAGGTTATTTCCGGCGTTGAACTGTTTGTCAATCAGGCGGTGCTCCAGTTTGAGCGGTTCACCGGTCAAAACGCGCCCGTAGAAGTCATGCGGAGCGTGGTGATGGAACATTTAAAAAAATGAATATCGTGCTGATCGGATACCGGGGAACGGGAAAAAGTGAGGTGGGGGCCATGGTGGCCTGGCATCTGAAAATGGATTATGCGGGCATGGATGCGGAAATCGTGCGCCGGGCCGGCATGCCGATTCCGGAAATTGTGGAAAAATACGGCTGGTCCCGGTTCAGGAATATGGAATCGCAGGTGGCCCGGGAATTGTCTGAAAAAGACAATCTGGTGATCGACACCGGCGGCGGGGTAATCGAACGGCCGGAAAATATCAGCGCTCTCCGGAAAAACGGGAAAGTTTTCTGGCTGACAGCCTCTGTTGACGTGATTGTGTCCAGAATCAGCAGCGACACCCAGCGGCCCGCGCTCGTTGAAGGTAAAACCTTTACTCAGGAAGTGGCCGAAGTGCTTGCCGCCAGAATGCCAAAATACAAAAATGCCGCAGACGTTGAAATTGATACGGATCATTTGACGCCGGATCAGGTGGCGGCGCGGATTATGGAGATGTGGCGGCCTTGATCAGGGTCTGAAAAGGACAAGCCGCATTGTGTTGCATTGTTTTATTTCACATAAAAGAGAAGCGTCACCCGTAAACAATAAATTCTGCGTCCCTGCGTTTCTGCGGGAAAAAAGGAAATAGTCATGCATCAGGTAACCCCCCGATCAATGCGGTGGCAATGGGTTTTCGTCCTTTTGGGAGTAATTTTTCTCACCGGGTGCGCCGGTGTCAAAAACAACCTGTATGAAAAGGCCATGGCCCATGAACGCAAAAACGCCGGCCTTGAATTGAAAACCATTGAAGCCGGTGGTAAAACCATCCGCCTGCTGGAAAGCGCGTCAGGTGAAAATATGCCCACCATTGTCATGGTGCACGGATTTGCCGCAAACAAGGAAAACTGGATCCGGTTCGCGGCCCATTTGACGGAAACCTGTCATGTGGTGGCCATGGATTTGCCCGGACACGGGGAAAGTGAAAAAGATTTCAGCCTGAGCTATGATTTCAGGGCCCAGGCCGGATATGTAAATGAAATTCTGGCTTGTTTAAAGGTTGATCGTTTTCACATGACCGGCAATTCCATGGGCGGGGCCATCGCCGCCCTTTATGCGGCCCGTTATCCTGACCAGGTGGCGTCTCTTTTTTTAATCGATCCCGCAGGCATTCACCATTATGAGAGCGAGCTTTCCCGGCGTGTGGAAAATGGTGAAAATACGCTGATTGTAACTGAAAAAGCCGATTTTTACGAACTCATGGATTTTGTTCTGGAACAGAAACCTTTCATCCCCTGGCCGATAAAAAGTGTAATGGCGGAAAAAGCCGTTGCAAATGCCGCCATCAACCAAAAAATTTTTGCAGATTTTTACAGTATTGCGGATTACTCGATTGAAGCGGAACTAAAAAAAATCATGGCCCCCACCTTTATTTTATGGGGGGCCCGGGACCGGGTGATCAACGTGAAAAACGCGGATCTGTTTCATGCACTTATACCAGATTCCCGGATGCGGGTGCTTGAAGATGTGGGTCATGCCCCTATGATTGAAGTGCCTGAGGAAACAGCAGAAATTTATATGGATTTTATCCGGTCGCTTTCAAAAACGCCTGATATGGAAGAGCTTGCAAAAAGATAACCTCGGCAAGAAAAAAATATGGATGGGCTTTATCCTAATACAATAAAAGTTCAAAAGGTTGAAGTAAAGCGACAGGAATAAGGCTGCGGCTCTTTTGGGTATTTTCAATGAGCCGCAGCCGCCATAGTATCACAAACATGATATCACAAGCCGGATTGCTGAAATCCCAATGCTGCTGTCGAGAGGTAACTCCACCGAACCCGCGCCCCTAAGTACAGATCACCGGTTTTTCTTATTTACCGTAATATTCGCAGGCTTCCTTAAACGCGACGCGCAACAGGGGAAAAGATGCAAGGAGCGCGGGAATCGCAACAATAAAGCCGAAAATCGGCAGCACCGTGAGCCCCAGACCAAAAAATACAATCCCCACGATTACCAGTAAAAAACCCGCCACCGCTGCAGTGGTTTTTTCTCCAAAACATGCTAATGCAGAATTCATAAGTCACCTCCTGAAATTGAAATGCGCCGTGAAATGCGCCGAAATTTTGATCGTTTCATCCGCTGATCTCTTTAACAAAATAACACAGCCGGTTTTTTTGTCAAATTTTTGATTTCACGATTTACCGATTCATGGATTCACCGGTTGTCCAAATTTTTCCCGGATTTTTTTTGAATTTGATATTGTCGCGGCAACCTGATAAAGAATTTAATTTTATGCATAGCAATTTTCACCAAACAATGATAACCGCCAGCAAAAAAGGCTGCCCATGAATACGGAAAAAGAGAATACGGAAAAAGAACTTTTATTTATCACGGTCATTGGCGAGGATAAAAAAGGCATTGTCGCCAGTGTCTCCACTTTTTTGTATGAAAAAAATATCAACATCGAAGACATTAATCAGCGGATCATGGGGGACGGGTATTTTGTCATGACCATGCTGGTGGATATCAGACATGCCGCCATTTCCATGGAAGAGATCACAAAAGCCCTGGAAAAAATCGGCAGGGATCTGGAACTCCGGATTCAGCTCCAGCATGAAAATATTTTCAAGATGATGCACAGGGTATAAAAAATGGCCATCACTGTTGAAGAAGTATATGAAACCGCCAGCATGATTCTGTATCAAAATCTGGATATCCGCACCACCACCCTGGGCATTAACCTCAAAGACTGTGTGGATTCGGATTTTAACGGATTCCGGAAAAAAGTATATGACCGGATTTATGAAAATGCCGTGAAACTGGTGACGGAGGCCCGGAGTCTGGAGATGAAATACGGTATTCCCATTGCCAACAAACGCATTTCCATCACCCCGGTCAGTCTGATCATGGAAAGTCATTGTGAAAAAAATAAATTTATTGAAATGGCCCATACCCTGGATCAGGCTGCCGGAGCCGCCGGCATTGATTTTATCGGCGGGTTCGGTGCCATGGTGCAGAAGGGACTGACAAAATCCGACCGCATGCTCATTGATGTGCTGCCGGAGGTGCTGTCTCAGACCGACCGGGTCTGTTCTTTTTTAAATGTGGGCTCCAACGTGGCCGGCCTGAATCTGGATGCCGTGAATCTTCTGGGCCGGATGCTCAAAGAGACCGCCGTAAAAAGCAAAAACGCCATCGGATGCGCCAAGTTTGTGGTTTTTGTAAATGCGCCGGAAGACAACCCGTTTATGGCCGGAGCGTTTCATGGCGTGGGAGAAGGGGATATTGCATTAAATATCGGCATCAGCGGCCCCGGCGTGGTCAAAGCGGTGGTGGCCCGGAACCGGGAGTGTGATTTGACCCGGCTGTCCGAGGTCATCAAGCGAACCGTGTTTAAAATCACCCGGGCCGGCGAACTCGTGGGCCGGGAGCTGGCAGCGGCGCTTGAGATTCCGTTTGGCATTGTGGATATTTCCCTGGCATCCACTACCGCGGCCGGGGATTCCGTGGCCAATGTGATTGAGGCGTTCGGCATTGAAAAAATCGGGGCCCACGGCTCCACCCTGGCGGTGGCGCTGTTGATGGATGCGGTGAAAAAAGGCGGGGCCATGGCCAGCGGCAATGTGGGAGGTCTGAGCGGTACGTTTATTCCGGTGAGCGAAGACCAGGGCATGATCGAGGCGGTGGAGCAGGGGGCCCTGGGCCTGGATAAGCTGGAGGCCCTGACATCGGTTTGCTCCGTGGGGCTGGATATGTTTGCCATTCCCGGGAATGTGCCCGAAGAAACCATTAATGCGATTATCGCTGATGAACTGGCCATTGGCATCATCAACAACAAAACCACGGCTGTTCGGGTGATCCCGGTGCCCGGCAAAGAAGCGGGCAGCTGCGTGGAATTCGGCGGGCTGCTGGGCACGGCGCCGGTGATGGCGGTCAACCCGTTTTCTGCCAAAGATTTTTTGCGGCGCGGCGGCCGCCTGCCCGCTCCTGTGACCAGCATGCGCAATTGACCCCCGAAAATGGACAACCGGATAAATTGACAACCGAATAAATGGGATTAAGTTGTCTCTGTGGGCATCTGATGGCGTCATGGATGTTATGCGTTTTCGGATGCATTTGATGATAACCGTCCAGATAGGGAGGAAATCCCATGAATAAGGAATTGTCGGCAGTTTTGGCCAGCATTGGCGAAGAATACCGGGAGAAAATAGCAATTGCCCCGGGCGCACGGAATTATGTGGAAGTTGATATCGGCGAGCGGGCCGCAAATCTGGGGTTTTCGGATCTGGAGAACCAGTACCGCCGGGTGAATGCGGTGGTGCCGCTTAAACAGGAGATCCCGGGCATGAAGGTCCGCATTGACGGCCGCACATTCAAGGATTATGCGCTTTATGATTCCGGAATGGCCGTGCCCGGATATGTGGCCCGGGCCGCCGGGCTGCCGTTTAAAACTTACGCGCCCAATGACAGCATGATTTTGAATTTTTAAAAACAAAAGGCGGCCGGCTGATTTTTTACGTAAAAGCATGAAAATCTCCGGCCGGACCCCCTTGCGGCAGAGGAACAACGGGTGATGGAAAGTACATGTTAAACCGGAAAGGATGGAGCAGGAAATGGATCTTGTGATGACGAAAATACAAGCCGTGGATATTCAGGATGCCTGGTTTCAGTGTATCGCGAAAATTCTGAACGTGGGGTTTAAATATGAAATTCAGCACGGCTCCTATGTGGGACAGACCCGGCTGGAATTTGACCATGTAGTGGTTTACATCAAACGCCCCTATGCAGAGCCCTATGATGCCATGCTGCCTCAGATTCCGGTGCATCTGAATATCCCGAACCCCGTTGCCAACGGGTATATTGAGCAGTATCTGCCGTATTTGATGACCGATCACATCGAACCCACTGAGCAGTATACCTACGGCTCCCGGATTTACGGGCAGATTCCCCACTGGGTGGAGGTGCTGAAAAAAACGCCCCGCACCAATCAGGCGGTGCTTCAGGTGGCCCGGCATGATGATTATCAGCTGGAAGATCCGCCCTGCCTGCGTCATATTGACATGCGGATTAAAGATAACACGCTTATTTTTTATCCTTATTTTCGGTCTTGGGATCTGTGGGGCGGATTTCCCGCCAATCTTGCCGGTATTGCCGTGCTGCAGAAATCCATGGCCGATGAGATCGGCGTTGCGTCCGGTCCCATTATTGCCAGTTCCAAAGGACTGCATATTTACGGGTATGTGGAGGAGCTGGCCAGAATCCGGGCCGGCAAATAGGGTTTGCCGGTTACCTGCTTCAAAGGGCACTCATGTTCATCAAATCCGTTCCCCTGATATTTCAGGCTTGGGTAAAACTGCTCCGGGCGTATTTGATTTCATTTGCCGCCAGCCTGAGTGCCGGATACATTCTCATTGAATGGATTGCCCTCAACCCTCAGAAAATTTTTGACATCACCACCAAACGCCTTCATGCCGCCGGCACCATATTTGAAAAAAGCCTGGGGCTGGGCATTGATCCGGCCATTCTGCTGTTTTTCTGGAATTCCGCCGGGGCCCTTGCCACGGTTTCGTTTATTTATTCCGCCTCCCTGATCAATCCGGCGCAGGTTCATCAGTTTCCAAAACCCGTAAGAAAAGCCCTGGTGGGCACGGTGCCCATGAAAGCCCTGCGGTTTCTGCCCGGATGCCGGGCAATCAGGAAAGAGGCGGTGCGGCGGGCCTATGTCTGGCTTATGGTGCCCCTGCTCGGCATGATACTGCTGGGGGCGGAATGCGGCTTTATGGTGTCCTCCGCCACCCATTTGTTTGATTCCTATCTCATGGGCATCATGTCCCTGGTGCCCCATGGCGTGGTTGAGATTCCGGCCTTTTCCCTGGCCGGGGCGGTAACGTTTTCCGGCCATCTGAAGGTCAAACAAGCCGCCGGAACCTTGGGGGAAAATGCGGTTTTTGACGCCCTTGCGGCCCACAGAGAAAAGATTCCCATCCGTGGTTTATCCCTGTTTGTGATGCTGTGTCTGCTGATTGCCGGTTTTGTGGAGGCCCATATCACCGGGACCGTTCTGGCAGTGATGTTTGGATGATCTTTTATTAAAAAACCATGTATACAGACTACAGGAAAAAGATGACACATCCCATTTATCTGGACTATAACGGCACCACCCCCCATGATCCGGAAGTGATCGCGGCCATGCGGCCGTTTCTGGAAAATTCATTCGGCAACCCGTCCTCCGCCCACTGGTATGGCATCGGTCCCCGGCGGGCGGTTGAAACGGCAAGAGCGCAGGTAGCGGCCCTGCTCCACTGCGACCCAGATGAAATTTTGTTTACCAGCGGCGGAACGGAATCCAACAATCATGCCCTTAAAAGCACCGCCGCCTTGATGAAGCAAAAGGGAAATCATCTGATTACCTCCCGGATCGAACATCCGGCCGTACTGAACGTATGCCGCTTTCTGGAAAGCCGGGGATTTCGGGTAACCTACGTTCCGGTGGACAGGACCGGCATTGTCCGGGTGGCGGATGTGGCGGCCGCCATCCGGCCGGAGACCATTCTGATTTCCATTATGCATGCCAACAATGAAACCGGAAGCATTCAGCCGGTGGCGGAAATCGGGGAACTGGCAGCATCAAAAGGCATTGTTCTGCATACGGACGCGGCCCAGTCCGCCGGAAAAATTCCCGTGGATGCGGGCGCGCTTCAGGTGTCTCTGCTGAGTCTTGCCGGTCATAAGATTTACGCGCCCAAAGGCATCGGGGTGTTATACATTAAAAAGCCGTTGAAACTGGAACCAATTTGCCACGGAGCGGGCCAGGAATCCGGCCGGCGGGCAGGCACGGAAAATGTGCTGGAAATCGTGGGACTGGGAAAGGCCTGTGAGATTGCCTCCCGGCAGCTTGATCACAACATGGCCCATATGAAAATGTTAAGAGACCGGTTATACAAAGGGATTGCGGCAGAAACAGACCAGGTGCGTTTAAACGGGCACCCGGAACAGCGCCTGCCCAACACCCTGAATGTGTCTTTTTACGGGCTGGAAGCCAACCGGATTCTGGAGGAAATCGGCCTTGAGGTGGCGGCGTCGGCCGGCGCGGCCTGCCATTCAGATACCGTGGAGATCTCCCATGTGCTCGAAGCCATGCAGGTGCCTGAAGACTGGGCAAAAGGGACCATCCGGTTCAGCGTGGGCAGAATGACCACGATTCCGGACATCGACCGGGCTGTGGCCGTGGTGACGGCGGCGGTGAAGAAGCTTGCTCATGCTTCAGCAAAGTAATCCATGTTAATTTCTGAATTCGGCCTGCGGTTCGGATGTGTCCTGCTGCTGGCTGCCTCTGAAAAAGCGATGTGGTTTTTTCATGTCCTGGATTAATTGGGTGATTTTTTCAATCTGATCCGGGTCTTTTTCATATTCCAGGGCTTTGGTAAAATGAAAAAGGGCGTTTTTCAGGTTGCGGGTTTTAAAATCAGCCTGTCCCAAATAATAATGGGCCCTGCCCAGATGGTTCATTTTACCTTCTGCTTTTCCCAGATAAAAATATGCATCCGCGTTTTCCGGGTCATTTTCAATAATGGCCGTAAACGTTTTTGCGGCCGCTTCATAGCGCTCCAGCGCCATAAGCGTGCGGCCGGTAATCATCTGCGCGGTGCGGCCGGCCGGTGCATCCGGCGGAGTGGTTTCAAGAATGGCCAGTGCCCTGGCGTAGTGGCCGGCAAGAAAACAGGCAATGCCCAGATCAATGGCCATGTCCGGATCCTCCGGCCGCATTTTCAGGGCGGTTTCAAGATGTTCAAGGGCTTTTTGCGGATGCTTGCTTCGGCTCAGGGCAAGGCCGTACCCATAGTGGGCCATGGCATTGTCCGGCCGGGTTTCCACCTGACGCTCAAAAAAGGCCAGCGTTGCCGACGGATCGCCATACAGAACCTGCATTCGGGTATGGGCCTTGATAAACGCGTCGGTTTTGTTCAGGGGCGGTGGATCCCGGTTTTCCAGCAGGTTGTCCAGATACAGAATCCGTTCTTCAGTGGCGGGATGGGTTCTCAAATAGGTGGGAATTTCATCCGTATTAAACCAGTCCACGGATCGGATTTTTTTCAGAATGGAAAGCAGGCCGTGCAGGCTGTAACCGGCTTTTTGAAGATAGGTGCGGCCGATCTGGTCTGCCTGCATTTCATGGTCCCGGCTGTATGCCAGGGCCAGAGACTGTCCGGCGGCCATGGATCCGATGGTCAGCGCGCTGCCAACGGTCCCGGCCCCTCCCAGACCAATGAGAATGCCGGCGATGACCCCGGCCATGGTGGCCACGCTGGTTTTTTTGGATTTTTTCATCATTTCCGAAATGTGGCGGCAGGAGACATGGGCAATTTCGTGGGCCAGCAGGGCCGCCAGTTCATCTTCATTGTCCAGGGCGTTGAACAGGCCGGAAAACACAAAAATATTGCCGCCGGGGCCGGCAAAGGCATTGTAGGCATCCTGGCGTACCGCATAAAATTGATACGCAAAGGGCTGGGGCGGCATGGCGGAGACGATTTTCTGGCCCACCGCGTTGATATAATCATTGATTACCGGATCTTCGATAATATGATAGGCATCAAAAACCGCCTTGAGAAATTCCTCTGACAGTTCTTTTTCTTCCCGGATGGTGAGGGCGGATGTTGTTTCCGGCGGCATCAGGACCATCAGCATCATCAGGGCCGCGGTGCCGGCGGCTGTCCATTTTTTTAACTTAAGCATATTTTTAACGTTACCGCTTATTTCAATTTACCGATTTTTAAATTTACACCAGGCTGTTATCCATGTATGAATGCGTATTGATAAAAACAGTTTATTATGACACACTGTTATCCGCTTTTCAAATACGGATTTCTATGGTAAGGCGTTAACCTATTATGGCACATACAATATGTATCGCAAATCAAAAAGGCGGGGTGGGCAAAACCACCACCGCGGTGAATCTTTCCGCGGCCCTGGCAGTGGCCGGCAAAAAAACCCTGCTGGTGGATTGCGATCCCCAGGCCAATGCCACCACCGGACTGGGGATTGACAAGCAAACCATTGAAACATCCCTGTATCACGGATTGATCGGGCAGGCACCCGCAGCAGATATTATCCGCGACACCGGCATTGAAAAATTGTCGCTGATGCCTTCGAAAACCGAGCTGATCGGGTTTGAAGTGGAAATGATGGCGGATGCCGGTCGGGACAAAATGCTGCGCGCGCTGCTTGGGGAATGCGCTTCCGACTACGACTATATTATAATAGATTGCCCGCCCTCTTTATCTTTGCTTACATTAAACGCCATGACCGCGGCCAATGCGGTGCTCATCACCCTGCAGTGTGAATTTTACGCACTGGAAGGGCTGGGACAGCTCATGCAGACCGTGAAGCGGATCAAACAGGGGCTGAACCGGGAGTTAACCATTGAAGGGATTCTGCTGACCATGTTTGATTCCCGGACCAATCTGTCCAACCAGGTGGCGGAAAATGCGGAACAGTATTTTAAAAAACTGGTTTTTAAAACCCGCATACCGCGCACTGTCCGGCTGGGGGAGGCCCCGAGTTACGGCAAGCCCATTATTTTTTATGACCCTTCGTCTGTCAGCGCCCTAAGCTATCTGGCCCTGGCAAAGGAAGTGATCCGCGGCCGGCGGCGGAAAGACAAGGTTGTGATCCTGTAATCATTAACCATTTTAGTAACTGTTTAAGGAAAAAGGGTGCCCATGGGGATCGGAAAATCAAAATCCAACAGCAAATCGTTGCCCAAAAAACGACGGACCACCGGCCTTGGCAAAGGGCTGGATGCTCTGTTTCCGGATATCGGCGCGCAGCGGGAACCGGATCAGGACCCGAATCCGGTTCCGGATAAAAGCAATATGCTGGAATGCGATGTGGACCGGATTGTGCCGAATCCGTATCAGCCCCGCCGGGATTTTCCGGAAAATGAAATGGCAGAGCTGGCCGATTCCGTAAAAGTCCAGGGAATTTTGCAGCCGTTGCTGGTCAGACAATCCGCCTCCGGAGACTATGAGCTCATTGCCGGGGAGCGCCGCCTGCGGGCGGCCAAAATGGCGGGATTGTTTAAAGTTCCGGTGATCGTAAAAAATATAGATGATAACGCCCTGCTGGAACTTTCCATTGTGGAAAATATCCAGCGTCAGAATTTAAATCCCATGGAAGAGGCCCAGGCCTATCAGCGGCTGATTGCTGAATTTAAAATGACCCAGGAGCAGATTTCCCGCCAGGTGGGAAAAAGCCGGTCCGCGGTGGCCAATTTTCTGCGTCTGAATCAGCTTCCGGACGATATCAAAGATTCCATCAAAGACGGGCTGATCAGCATGGGCCATGCCCGGGCCCTGCTGGGGGCGGAAACCAGCGCACTGCAGCGGCAGGCATGGAAACTGGTCATCCTCCGGAGCCTTTCGGTGCGGGCCACGGAAGAGCTGGTCCAGCGGCTGAATGCGGAAAAGGAATCTGCCCGTAAACCGGCAAAGCAGCTCCATGATCCGTATTTTTTGAGCATAGAGGAAGAGCTGGCCCGGCATTTCGGCACCCGGGTGAATATCAGGCGCCGGGGGCAGCGGGGAAAAGTGGAAATTGAGTTCTACAGCAATGATGATCTGGACCGGCTGCTGGGGTTGTTCAAGTCGGAGTAGATCATGTCCCTGCATATTATAGTGGACGGATACAATGTCATCCGTCAGTCTCCGGAAATGCGCCGGCTGGACCGTCAGGATCTCCAGTCCGGCCGTGAGGGGCTGGTGGACAAACTGGCAGCCTACAAGCGGTTGAAAGGCCATAAAGTCACAGTGGTGTTTGACGGCAGTGACCCGCCTGCGCTGCTTGACAGCCGGGACCGGGAAAAAGGCGTTCTGATCCGGTTTTCCCGCCAGGGAGAGACCGCTGATGCCGTCATCAGGCGCATGGCGGCCCGGGAGAAACAAAAAGCCCTGGTGGTCAGTTCCGACCGGGAGGTGGCCGGGTTTTGCGCCGCAAAAGGGGCCGCTGTGATTGGGGCATTAGCGTTTGAGGAAAAAATGGAACTGGCGGCCCTGATGGATATCAAGGGGGCGGTTCCCGAACCTGGCGAAGATACCCAATGGGCCGGCACCACCCGGAAAAAAGGGCCGTCCAGAAGATTGCCCAAACGGGTGCGGCTGAACCGAAAAAAATTGAAAAAATTATAACCATGATTATCTTTTGTGTGATAGACGGTCAGGGCGGCGGCATCGGCGCCACCATCATCAAACGGCTCCGGGAACGGTTCGGCGAGTCCCTGGAAATTGTGGCCCTGGGCACCAATGCCATTGCCACCTCCCAGATGCTCAAGGCAAAGGCCAACCGGGGGGCATCCGGCGAAAATGCCATTGTGCGCACCGCCGGCCAGGTGGATCTGATCATCGGTCCCCTGGGAATTGTGGTGGCCAATGCCATGATGGGGGAAGTGACCCCGGCCGTGGCATCAGCGGTGGCGTCCAGTCCGGCCAGAAAAATTCTGCTGCCCCTGATCCAGGAAAACATCGAGGTCGTGGGAACCGACGGGATTTCACTGCCCCTTTTGATTGATGAATTGATTGAGAAAAATTTAAAAAATATTTTAGCATAAACAAGGAAGTGTGAAATGTGTGAAGCAAGTGCGTACGTTATTGACGGTGATAATCAGGAACTGATCATGGAAGCGGTTGACAGTGTGGAACCCGAAGACGGAGGGTACAAACTGATCAATATTTTCGGGGAGCAGAAATTTGTAAAAGGCTCTATTTATTCCCTGTCTCTGGTGGATCACAAGGTATTTCTGAAGAAATCCTGATTTGAAAATCACCATTGCGAAAACCGCGGGGTTCTGCATGGGGGTCCGCCGGGCCGTTGAAATGGCCCTGGACGCGTCCAACCGGACGGATACGCCGATTTACACCTATGGCCCGCTGATTCACAATCCCCAGGTGCTTTCCGTGCTGGAGCAGAAAGGCATCTCCGTTATTTCCCGGATTCCGGAAACCGGCTCCGGCACGGTCATCATCCGTGCCCACGGGGTGCCTCCGGAAGATCAGGAGCATCTGAAAGCCGCCGGGTTCAATGTCATCAATGCCACCTGTCCCAAGGTAATCAAGGTTCAGTCCATTATTGCCAGGCATGCGAAGCAGGGATATGCCGTGATTATTATTGGTGACCGGGCCCATCCCGAGGTTCTTGGCCTTCGGGGATATGCCGGCAACCGGGGAATCGTGGCGGAAACCCTGGAGGATTTGAATGCCCTGCCGGAGTATGAAAAAGCCATTATCGTGGCCCAGACCACCCAGAACAAAGTGTTTTTTCAATCGGTCTCCCAATGGGCCCGAACCCGTCACCCGCATTACCGGGTATTTAACACCATCTGCGATTCCACGGAAAGCCGCCAGAATGATGTCAAGGCGTTGGCCGAAAAAGTGGATGCCCTGGTGGTGGTGGGCGGGTATGAAAGCGGCAACACCCGGCGGTTGTTCGAGATAGCCCGGGCATCCGGAAAGCCGGCCGTGCACATTGAAACCGAAACCGAACTGGACACGGACCGGCTGGGCAATCCCCGGCACATTGCCATTACGGCCGGGGCTTCCACCCCCAACTGGATAATCAAGCGGGTGTTCCGGGAACTGGAAAACCGGATGATGACCACCAGCACCCTTTGTTTCCGGCGCTGGCGGTTTTTTCTTCACCGGAATCTGCTGCTGTCCAATGTGTATCTGGGGGCTGGCGCGGGCTGCCTCACCTATGCCGCGGCCCGGCTTCAGGGTCTTGCGCCGTCATGGGCTGCGGTGCTGATGGCAACCTTGTATCTGTTGTGCATGCATACCTTTAATAATCTGATTGATATCAATTCAGACCGGTACAATGACCCGGACCGGGCCCTGTTTTTTCAGCAGAACAGGCTGCTGCTTTCCGGTTTTACCGGATTGTTCGGCCTTGGCGGCCTGGTGATTGCCTGGACAATGGGACCGCTGTTTTTTCTGCTGCTGGCGTGCATGACGTTTATGGGCATTGTGTATATTTTCAGCCTGGTGCCCAAAGGGCTGGTTGCGGGTCTCAAACCGAAAATCCGGGATATTCCGGGTTCCAAAACCGTTCTGGTGGCCCTGGCCTGGGGAATTGTCACCACCATTGTGCCGGCCATTGACGGATTGGGATATATTGCACCGGTATCTGTGCTTGTTTTTTTCTGGACCGTGAGCCTGGTGTTTGTGCGCACGGCTTTTTTTGATATTCTGGACATGCAGGGCAGCCGCATTGTGGGCAAAGAAACCATCCCGATTCTGCTGGGGGAGAAAAAGACCATGGTCTGGCTGAAAAATCTGGCAGTTTTGATGACGATGGCCCTGATTGCCGCTGGTGCCCTGGGAGCGGTGTCCGCCCTTGGGTATCTTTTGAGCCTGTGTTCCCTTTCCATGCTGATGTTTTTGTCCGCCTATGAAAAAGGGGCCATCCCGTCCGGATTTCGCCAGGCATTTCTCATGGAAAGCCATTTTATCCTGGCCGGCCTGCTCACCGGCCTGTGGGTACTGGTGGCTTGAGACCAGCACCACGGATGATGAAATTTGGCAAATAACAGCTTCGGCCGGCCTTGATCATTGTTTTTCGGCCACTGTTATCGTATGTTCAGGACTCCTTACCTCTGGGAAGATCCAGTGACACCTTGGTGAGCAAAATCGTCCGAATTCAGGCCCACAGCTAACTCGTATTTTATTTTCATTTCAG
>JAABSH010000005.1 GCA_011390465.1 Desulfobacteraceae bacterium | reverse complement strand
ATGTTCTGTTTTCAATGTCAGGAAACCGCTAAAAACACCGGCTGCACCGTCAAAGGCGTGTGCGGAAAACCCGAAGAAACCGCCAACCTTCAGGATCTGTTGATTTTTGCCCTGAAAGGGATTGCGGTGTACGCGGAAAAACTCAAAGAACTGGGCGCGCCCAACCGGGATCATGCCCTGTTTGTCCTCCAGGGGCTGTTTGCCACCATCACCAATGCCAACTGGGATGACGATCGCTTTACCGCCATGATCCAGGACGCCTTAAGCCGCCGGGATCAGCTTAAATCAACCTTTCTTGCCGTGTATAAAGAAAAAAAAGGCCAGGATTTTGACGGCACTCTGCCGGACCCTGCCACCTGGACCGGTGGTGCTGCGGGATTTGCGGAAAAAGCCAAAAGTGTGGGCATTCTGGCAACGGAAAACGAAGATGTCCGGTCCCTCCGGGAACTTTTGGTCATCGGCCTGAAAGGCGTTGCCGCCTATGCGGACCATGCCGCCATCCTGGGATATCAGAAAGACGAGATCAATGATCTCATGATGGAAGCCCTGGCCTCCACCACCAAAGCCCTGTCCGTGGATGAAATGGTGGGACTGGTGATGAAATGCGGGGAATGCGCCGTCACCACCATGGCGCTTCTGGATGAAGCCAACACCAGCACTTACGGCCATCCGGAAATCAGCGAAGTAAACATTGGCGTGGGCAAAAACCCCGGCATCCTGATCTCCGGCCATGACCTGAAAGACATGGCAGAATTGCTCAAACAGACTGAAGGCACGGGGGTTGATGTATACACCCACGGCGAAATGCTGCCGGCCAATTATTATCCGGCTTTTAAAAAATATGATCACTTTGTGGGCAATTACGGCGGCTCCTGGTGGCACCAGAACAAGGAATTTGAGTCCTTTAACGGCCCGGTCCTTTTGACCACCAACTGCCTGGTGCCCCTTAAAAAAGACAACACCTATCTGGATCGTCTTTACACCACCGGCGTGGTCGGCTATGACGGCGCAACACATATTGCGGACCGGCCGGCCGGCGGGGTCAAGGATTTTTCCGCGCTCGTAAAGCAGGCCAAAACCTGCCAGCCGCCGGAAGAACTGGAAACCGGCACCATTGTGGGCGGATTTGCCCGAAATCAGGTGCTGGCGTTAGCGGACAAGGTGGTGGATGCCGTGAAATCCGGGGCTATCAAACGGTTTATTGTCATGGCCGGGTGCGACGGCCGCCAGAAATCCAGAAGCTATTACACGGAAGTGGCGGAAAAACTGCCCAAAGATACGGTAATCCTGACCGCGGGCTGCGCCAAATACCGATACAACAAACTGAATCTGGGCGATATCGGCGGCATTCCCCGGGTACTGGACGCGGGCCAGTGCAATGACTGCTATTCCCTGGCGGTCATTGCCCTGAAACTCAAAGACGTGTTCGGGCTCTCCGATATCAACGAACTGCCCATTTCCTTTGATGTGGCCTGGTACGAGCAGAAAGCCGTGGCTGTGCTGCTGGCCCTGTTGTTTCTCGGGGTGAAAGGCATCCGCCTGGGCCCGACCCTGCCGGCGTTTGTGTCCCCCACCGTGCTGAATGTGCTGGTGGACAAATTCGATATCAAACCCATTGGCACGGTGGAAGACGATATCGCGGCCATGATGGCCGGAAAATAGCCGCTGAAGTAAGAAAAACCTTTTCCCCCGTCGCGGAATCTGTTTCCAAAACGGGGGTTTTGGTTGGAATTGGAAAAAGGAGGCAAAGGGTTATGAAGATGCGAAAAATCAAGGACCAGATTTATTGGCTGGGGGCTGTGGACTGGGACCGGCGCCTGTTTGATTCCCTTATTCCCCTGCCGGACGGCACCACCTACAATGCCTATCTTGTGGAAGGCCGGGAAAAGGTGGCATTGATCGACACCGTGGATCCGCCCATGGCGGACACTTTGATGGACCAGCTCGCAGATGTCCCGAAAATCGACTATATCGTGTCCCTTCACGCGGAGCAGGACCATTCCGGCACCCTTCCCAGGGTGCTGGAAAAATACCCGGAGGCCAGAATCGTGACCACTGCCAAGGCCAGGGGACTTCTCATGGACATGATGTCCCTTCCGGAATCGGCCTTTCAGGTCGTGGAAGACGGGGCAGCCATTGATCTGGGGGATAAAACATTAAAATGCATCCACACGCCGTGGGTTCATTGGCCGGAAACCATGTGCGCGTATCTGGAAGAGGACCGGATGCTGTTTTCCTGCGATTTTTTCGGGTCCCATATCGCTGCCTCGGACCTTTTTGTTACGGACGAAGGCCGGGTGTATGAGGCGGCCAAACGGTATTTTGCCGAAATCATGATGCCGTTTCGAACCATTATCCGAAAAAATCTGGAGAAACTGGCTGCCTATCCTGTTGACATGATCGCGCCCAGCCACGGTTCGATTTATCAGAACCCCGCTTTTATTCTGGATGCCTACAATGACTGGGTCAACAGTCCGCCAAAAAATATCGTGGTGATCCCCTATGTGTCCATGCATGAAAGCACCAAACTGATGGTGAATCATCTGGCAGGGGCCCTGGTGGAAAAAGGGGTCCGGGTGGAGTTGTTTAACCTGGCGGTTACGGATATCGGCAAACTGGCCATGGCCCTTGTGGATGCCGCCACCATTGTGGTGGGAACCCCCACCGTGCTGGCAGGGCCCCACCCCTATGCTGCCTATGCCGCGTTTCTGGCCAATGCCCTCAAACCTCAGGTTAATTTTTTGTCCATTGTGGGATCTTATGGGTGGGGCGGCAAAACCGTGGAAACTTTGGCCGGCATGATACCCAACCTCAAGGTGGCGGTTTTGGAACCCGTGCTTTGCAAAGGCGTGCCCGGAGCCGCGGATTATGCGGCCATTGATGCCCTGGCGGCCGCTATCAGTGAAAAGCATGCGGAAAAAGGATATGCGTAGTCATGGGGTTTCAGTTTCAAACCGCCAACATGATCCTGTACTGTGAAAAGTGGCATCAGACGGTCCGTTTTTACAGAGATGGGCTGGGCCTGCCCGTGTCCTTTGAAAACGACTGGTTTGTGGAATTTTTTTTAAATGCCGCATCCTGTCTGAGCATTGCTGCCGCAGACAGGGCTTCGATCGAGAGCAATAAAGGGGCCGGCATCACCCTGGCGTTAAAAGTGGCGGATATTGATTCGGTGCACGCGGACCTGAATGGGGCCGGACTGGTGCCGTCACCCATTAAACACCATCCCTGGAATGCGCGGGTCTTTTATCTGGTTGACCCGGAAGGCCACCGTATTGAAATCTGGCAGGAACAGTCAGCAGGGTAGGGGGCCGCGGGAGCAGGGGAACTATGGATCTGACGCGGGCGTGTATGAAAAAAAAGCAGCAGTAACAGCTGTCGGAATTTGCCAATAACTGCCGGAAGGAATTTTTTTTCATTGACTTATCAACCTGTTATTTTAAAACCAGTATATACAGAAAAATAACGGATAAAGCGGTGAACCGCACCACAAGCCTTTTTAATTGAAATGGAGGAGAATGAAAAATGAGTGAAACAACACAGGCGAAACCCTTCTGGCTGTTAATTGAAGAACAAATTCTGACCCTTGATTCCCCGGATGTTTCAGAACCTGCCATCAAGCAGCTGGCGGAAGCCCTTGATGCTCAGGGCACCAATGTTTCCCGCCACGGGGGCAACCTGCTGAAATTACGGTGGGCCGTGGACAGAATGCGGGAGGCCGGCCGTCCGCTGTTAAAGGACCTTAATGCCGCCCTTTCCGCCCTTACCCTGGATGATGTTAAGGATCTTTTTGCCGCAACCAATACCCTGCTTGACAACCTGGGAAGCACATGGCCGGAACTCAGAGATCCGGAGCATCGGCCGGATGTGGTGAAGATGGTCGGCCAGGCCCGTCTTGATCTTATGGTTGCCAAGGCCAAAACCTTTGACGGTGATCAGGGAATCCGGTTTTTGATTGAAGACGGGCTCTCTGATGAAGTGATTATGGATGCCATGGGCATTACGGCGGAACAGATAGCAGCCGTGCATGAGCAGATTAAAAAAGAGCTTGCGGAAAGAGCGCGGGTGACCACCCTTCTGACGGCAGTAGCGGACAAGTCCAAGGAAGAACAGGTACAGCATCTGTTTGAAAACAATGTGGCGGAACCTTTGGCTATGGAAATGGCCGAAGTGGACCAGAGCGTGATTGACGCCGTAAAAAAGGCCATGGAAGAAGCCATAAAAGAAAAAGAACGGCTGGCGGCCGAAGAGGCGGAACGGAAGCGAAAAGAGGCTGAAGGCCCATCCCTTGAAGACATACCTGCTGATGAGCTGATTGATTATATTGATTCCATCCGGGAAATCATGGAATTCAGTGAGGAAGAAAAAGAGATCCGGGTGATGTGTGAGCAAAGCGCCATTCCAAAAGCCATCGTGGATATTGCGGTCTCAGATCCTGACAAACTGGATGAACTTGAAAAAAATGCCCAGGGATAATTTATTTTTTTTTTTTTGCGCAGGCGATACAAAGCCTGGGGTATCTTAAACATAGCGCAATTTAAAAAAACAGCATAGAAAAAGGGCGCCGGATCAGCCGGCGTCCTTTTTTTTGTGCTTTCCTTCCTTTATGCTTTACCGGATGCCGCGGGTGCGGGGCGGGTTTATAAATATTCTTGAATATTGAACCGGAATTTGGAATAATCAGCTTAAAAGCACATGGGGTTGTCTGGCAGCCGAGCGGCTGGAACACTGTTTTAAACACTGTTTTTAAAATGGATCGCGCTAAATGTAACTTATACACACAAGGATGGATAGATGACAAAGCAGCAGATGAAAATTCTGGTCCCGGTGGACGGGTCTGATCAGGCCCTGCAGGCAGCGGTGTATGCCGCGAAAATGTTTCCCAAAGACCGCAGTGAAATGGTTTTATTTCATGTGGACGCCCAGAATCCCGATCTCGGCAAAAGTATTGCCGGAAATCCTTTGTATGACTCACAGATGAAAAATATTGATAAATGGATGGCCACCGACCACAAGGCCATGCATCAGTTTATGGATCAGGCGGTATCCCGGGTTGTGGCGGTGGGCATTCCGGAAACATCTGTGAGTGTTAAAATTAAAAAAAAAGAGGACAGGGTCATCGAAGAAATTATCCGGGAAGCCCGGGAAGGCTATGACGCGGTAGTGGTGGGAAAAACCGGAAAAAGCCGGTTAAAAGATAAAATTATCGGCAGCCTTGCCATTAAACTGGCCGGCCGGCTTCAGCGGATTCCGCTGGTGATTGTCGACGGAGAACCCAAAACCGGCAAGCTGCTCATCAGTGTGGATTTGCGGGAAGAAGCCTTCAGGTGCATTTACAGTATCGGGGAACTTCTCGAAATTCAGAATTTTACCATCGCGATCTGCCATGTGGCCCGTTGCGCTGCCATGAAAAATGCACCGGAGACGTTCACGCCCCACCGGGATGGTGAGCATATTTGTCCCTTAAGGGATGTGGAATGTATCTGCCCGTCCATTGATAAAATGAAAGAATGTCTGGAAGAGGCCGGTATTCTTTCAGAGAGTATTTCAGATTTAATTCTGGAATCATCCAATCCCGTGGACTCTACCCTGGATCTGTCCCGGGAACAGCAGATCGGCTCCATTGTGGTGGGCCGGCGGGCCATTGTTCCGTTTGTGGAAGAACTGATTTCCGGGCGTTACAGCCAGAAAATGCTGAAGAAAATGCAGAATATGGCACTGTGGGTGGTCAGCTGAAGTCATGAAAAAAACTGGTTTAAATCCGCCTTGACAGGGGCCTGTTTAAAAGATATTTTAGTTTATAATCAGGATAATGGCGGTTATTCTGAATTTTTGAGCGCAAAAACCGTCAATACCACAGGAAAAAAACAGAGGAGGGTGACGCATGGCCGGACAAAAAAGAATAATGGTTGTTTTACTGGTCGCAGCTTTGCTGATGGTACCGTTCGGGGCCTCGGCAATGGCAAAAGGATCGGATTATCCAATGGAAAACTCCGCGGAACTTATGGCCGCGGACTTTGCCGTGGTAAGACCCCTTCAGTTTGTTTCGCTGGTGTCCGGCACGGTTTTTTTTATTGTCTCCCTGCCATTTTCAGCCCTTGGTGACAATGTGTCCGATGCCTATACCAAAATGATGGTTGAACCCGCCCGCATGACATTTTTAAGACCATTGGGCGTTTTTTAACGGTTTTTTTAAAATATTTTTTACAGAAGGGCCCCCTAAAAAAAGCATCCGGACGGGCTGGCGTTTGCTCAGCGCTGTTCCGGATGCTTTTTTTTCCCCTTCAGTCCTCAGCCTTCAATCTTCAGCCTCTTAACAAATAGCGGTATGTTAATATGTTCCCGGTCCCTGATTATTTGTAGTCATGGGTGCCCATGATAACCTTGATGCCGGTTTTGTCTTCAATACTTTTTGCCAGTTCTTCCGGCGTAGTGTACGGGCAACCCGGTTTGGCATTGACCAGGCAGGAACTTAAGTAAATGGCATCCGGTTTTACCGCCAGCTGTTTGATGGCCATGCCCAGATTCGGAACCGTGGGCCGTCCCGGGCAGGTGCATTTTACAAACGCCAGCACTGCTGAGGGTTCATCAAATGAGCCTTCGCCCATGGCCGCGGCTTTCAGGCATCGCCATTCACCGGGGCATCCGTATCCATTGTCCATATAAGCACCGCATCCAACAATCGCTACATTTTTCATTTTCTTTTCCTTTCCTGTTCTATTGTGTTATAAGCATATTCTCGTAAAAGTTATTGTTTAAATGGTCCGGCCCCGGGATGTCAAGCAATTTTGATATTGATTTGCGGCCGGACTTTCTGAAATATTAACACCAACAATTTTAAAAAAAAGAATACGGAGACACGATAATGAAAATATCCATCCCCGGCTATGGCGTTCTGGATCTGAAATATCTGGTTATGGACTATAACGGTACCCTGGCAGTGGACGGTGCGCTGGTTCCCGGCGTTAAAGAGATGCTGGCTGAACTGGCGTCGCACCTGGAACTGCATGTGCTGACGGCGGACACGTTTGGCAAGGCCAAATCAAATCTGGAAGGGATTTCCTGCCAGCTGAGCATTTTATCTGAAGAAAATCAGCATACCGGAAAACAGGATTATGTCCGGTCCCTGGGTGCGGAAAATACCGTCAGTGTTGGAAACGGCAGAAATGATCACCTCATGCTGCAGGTGTCTGCTTTGGGCATTGCTGTCATTTTAGAGGAAGGCGCATCCGCTGTCACCCTTCAGTCTGCGGATGTGGTCTGCACGTCCATTGTCGCTGCATTGTCATTATTGACAGAACCCCTGCGGCTTATCGCCACCCTCCGATCCTGACCATGAATCCGTTGTGGGTGGTCCTTATCGTCGTGCTGGTGCTGGTGTATATTGTCAGCCCGGTGGACATTCTGCCGGATATTTTTCCCGTGCTGGGCTGGCTGGATGATACTTTTCTGGTGGGACTTCTGGCATATTATCTCCGTTACCGGCGAATGCCAAAGTTTATCATGAATATTTTCCGCCTGTTTTTTCAGAATAAAACCGGCTCGTCTGGTTATAGGGCCGGTTCTGGGTCCGGGTCCGGTTTTAAGTCCGGGGCCGGGAAAGGGTCCGGACACCAGCAGAAAGGTGAAAACACACGGACATCGGAAGAGGATGCCGCGCCCAAAAATCCTTATGAAATCCTTGGGGTATCGCCGAATGCATCCCCTGAAGAAATCCGCGCCGCCTACCGGGAAGCGGCCCAGCGGTACCATCCGGACAAAGTGGCCCATCTGGGCCAGGAGTTCAGGGATCTGGCCCAGAAAAAATTTGTGGAAATTCAGCAAGCCTACACCACGCTGATGCAAAAGCAGGCCTGACGGGTCCTTCAGGTCGCGCGATCAGCGCAGTCCAAAATTTTAGGCACTTTTAACGTTTCCGCTTGAGCTAAACAAGCCCCTTTTCGGAGCAAGCCAAGGCCCCGGGTCCTGTGGACCAGGATTTTTACTGCCGTTTGGTTCCAGCTGGCGGGGTTTTTTCCGGGTACGGGCACAGGTGATCTAAAAAGCAGTCCGGGCAGGCCGGCTTCCGGGCGTTGCACACGGCCCGGCCGAAATAAATCAGCCACAGGGAAAAATCATTCCAGTCTTTTTCAGGAATCACCTGCATCAGATCCAATTCAATTTTTACCGGATTTTCATTGCGGGTCAGTGCCAGCCGCCGGGAAATCCGGGCCACATGAGTGTCCACCACCATGCCGGGAATGCCGAAAGCCGCTCCCAGCACCACGTTGGCGGTTTTCCGGCCCACCCCAGGCAGCTTGACCAGTTCTTCGATAGTTTGCGGTACCTCGCCGTCGTACAGGTCAATCAAAGCGATGGCGCAGTTTTTAAGGTTTTTGGCCTTGTTGTGATAAAACCCCGTGGACCGGATCAGGGATTCAATTTGCGCAATCGGCGCATTGGCAAAATCTTTTGGTGTTTTGAGGGCGGCAAAAAGCGTTGGGGTGACACTGTTGACCTGGCGATCCGTGCACTGGGCCGAGAGAATGGTGGCCATGAGCAGCTGAAACGCATTTTTATGCCGCAACTGCGTCTTGACATCCGGATATCTGGCCTTTAATATCTGACGAATTTTCTGGACGCGCTTTTTTTCTGAAATCATGACATTTTAATTTTAAAAACAATGAGTTATAAAATAGTTAGATGGCGGAACAAGATAAAAAAATAAAAGCCCTGGGGCTCAGCTCCGGTGGGCTGGACAGTATTCTGGCGGCCCTGGTGCTCCGGGACCAGGACATTGATGTCCGTTGGGTGGCCTTTGAAACCCCGTTTTTCACTGCGGAAAAAGCCCGAAGGGCTTCCATTAACCACCACATCCCGCTTGTTGTCAAGGATATAACCGATCGCTACATGCCCATGCTGAAAAACCCGTTCTGCGGGTACGGGAAACACATGAATCCCTGTATGGACTGCCATGCCCTGATGTTTCAGATCGCCGGTGAAATGATGGCGGAAACCGGCAGTGATTTTTTGTTTTCCGGTGAAGTGCGGGGCCAGCGGCCCATGTCCCAGAACAAAAATTCCCTTCGGTATGTGGAAAAGCATTCCGGGTTCGACGGATATATTTTGCGGCCCCTGAGCGCAAAAGTCCTGCCGGAAACGCCCATGGAAAAAAACGGCCGGGTTGACCGGGAAAGATTATACGGGTTTTCCGGCCGGTCCCGAAAACCCCAGATGGAACTGGCGGAAAAACTGGGGGTTGCTGATTATCCGGCCCCCGGCGGCGGGTGTCTGCTTACGGATCCAGGGTATGCAAGACGCCTGAGGGATCTTTTTGACCATCAGCCCGTGGTAACTCCGGCGGAAATGGATTTTTTGTCCATTGGCCGTCATTTGCGGCTGAACAGCACCACGAAAGTGATTGTGGGAAGAAACAAAAAAGACAATGATGTCCTGGAACAACGCTTCCGGCCGGAGATGGATTTTCTGCTGAAAGTTAAGTCTATCCCCGGTCCGGTGGTGCTGGTTCCCAATGGGTGTGGTGACGCGGACCTGACAGAAGCCGCGGCAATTTGCGCGGGATATGGTAAATCGGCAACCCTTGAATCAGCGGTTGTGACCGTTTTGAATCCCTCCGGGGTCCGGGAAGTCGCTGTGGCGCCAAAGCCGGCGGCGTTTGTGCAGCACCTGCTGATCTACTGAACAAATTCACCAGGCCTATTGCGGGCCAGGGCATCCGGTTTTTGCATCGGCTTTTTGACCGGCCAGCTGGCCGCAGGCGGCTGAAATATCCTGGCCCTTGCTGTATCGGATGACCGCGGTATATCCTTTGTCATGAAGGATGCGCTGGAATGCCAGTACCCTTGATTCCGAAGGACGCTCAAAATCACTGGCCGGGTGCGGGTTAAACGGGATCAGATTGATTTTGGCTTTCACCGGGCGCAGCAGTCCCGCCAGCCGGCGGGCATCTTCCGGGGTGTCATTGATGTTTTTGATCAGGATGTATTCAAACGTGATTTTGTTTCTTGGGGCCAGCGGGTAATCCGCGCAGGCCTGGATCAGCTGTTCAAGGGGATATTTGGCATTGACCGGCATGAGCCGGCTGCGGGTTTTGTTGTCTGTGGCGTTCAATGAAACCGCCAGGTTGATTTTAGCGTCCCGGCCCAGGTCCTGAAGCCGGGGAACGATGCCGGAGGTGGACAGGGTGACCCGGCGGGTGGAAAACTGGAGCCCGTCGTCACTGTCCGTGATAATGCCCAGGGCCCGGATGACATTGTCATAATTGGCCAGGGGCTCTCCCATGCCCATCAACACGATATTGCGCAGGGGCTTGTCTTCGCCGGCCGGGCCCGCCGCCCCCAGCACCTGGTTCAGGATTTCCGCCTGTTTCAGGTTCCGGATCAGGCCGGATGCCGCGGTCATGCAGAACCGGCATCCCATGGCACATCCTACCTGGGTGGAAATGCACAGGGTGTAATGGTCTTTTTCCGGAATCAAAACGGTTTCAACATAATTGCCGTCTGCCAGGGAAAACAAAAATTTTCTGGACCCGTCCGCTGACACCGCCACATGACGGGTTTCAGGCAGGGAAAAGGAAAAATTTTCGTTGAGCAGAAGCCGGGTTTTTTTTGAAATATCAGTCATGGCATCAAAATTTTCCGCCTGTTTCAGGTATATCCATCGCATGACCTGGGATGCCCGGTAGGCCTGCAAGCCCTGCTGACCGAACCAGCGGGTCAGTTCTTCTTTGGTAAGGCTTTTGATGTCTGTTTTCGGCGCAAGCGCCGGCACGGGTGCCGGCGGACTCTCTGGTGCGATGGTGGATGATGTCATTTTTTTATTATGGTTTTTATTATGGTTTTTATTCCCGGTTGCGGTTCCGGTCGCTGTTTTGGCCCCTGCCCGGGCAATGGGTGGTTCATGGCATTATTTCCTTTAACCCCGGGCAGATACTGAGTTTTAAAGGGAGGAAAGGTCCATATATTTTACTTGACATACCATTTCTAAAATATTATTTTCAAGAATTTACTTACAGAGCCCAAAGTTATGTTTGATAATTTAAGCGACAGACTCAATTCGGTTTTTAAAAAGCTCAAAGGCCACGGCAAGCTTACCGAAAAAAATATTGAAGACGGCTTAAAAGAAGTCCGCATGGCGCTGCTGGAGGCAGATGCCCATTACAAGGTGGTCAAAAACCTGATCGCCGACATAAAGAAGCGGGCCATTGGTCAGGAGGTGCTGTCCAGCCTCACGCCGGGGCAACAGATCATCAAGATTGTCAATGATGAGCTGACGGCACTCATGGGCAGCAAAAATGAGGCACTGGACCTTTCCGGGCCGCCCCCGGCGGTATTGATGCTGGTGGGGCTGCAGGGGTCCGGGAAAACCACCACTGCGGGCAAGCTGGCCAATTTGCTGCGGAAGCAGGGCAAAAAGCCTTATCTGGTGCCGGTGGACGTTTACCGGCCGGCGGCCATTGACCAGTTGAAAAAATTGGCCGGGGAAATTTCCGTGCCGGTATTTGATTCATCCGCGGACATGAATCCGGTTCAGATTTGCCGGGATGCCGTGGCGGATGCAAAGACATCCGGCAGCGACACCCTGATTCTGGATACAGCAGGGCGTCTGCATGTGGATGAAGCGCTGATGACCGAGCTGGTCAATATCAAAAATGCCCTTCATCCATCGGATATTTTGCTGGTGGCGGATGCCATGACCGGTCAGGACGCGGTGAATATTGCCCAGTCCTTTGATCAGTCGCTGGATATCGGCGGCGTGGTATTGACCAAAATGGACGGGGATGCCCGGGGCGGGGCCGCCCTTTCCATCAAGGCCATTACCGGAAAGCCCATCAAATTCATCGGTGTGGGCGAAAAATTGAGCCAGCTGGAGCCGTTTCATCCGGAGCGACTGGCGTCCCGGATTCTGGGCATGGGCGATATGCTTTCGTTCATTGAAAAAGCCCAGGGCGCGGTGGATGAAAAAAAAGCCGCTGAGCTGGAAAAAAAATTCAGGAAAAACGAGTTCACCCTGGAAGATTTCCGGGATCAGATGTCTCAGGTCCGGAAAATGGGGTCGTTGAATGATCTCATTAAAATGATTCCCGGTGTCAGCAAGAACAAACAGTTGAAAAATATGCAGGTGGATGATCATGAACTGGTCCGCGTGGAGGCGATTATCAATTCCATGACCCGGGTCGAGCGGCGCAATCATACGATAATTAACGGCAGCCGCCGGAAAAGAATTGCAAAAGGCAGTGGAAACAGTGTACAGGAAGTAAATAAGTTATTGAAAAATTACACACAAGTGTTAAAAATGATGAAAAAGATCAACAAGGGCGGTTTTATGCGCGGAATGGGCCGCGGAATGATGCCTTTCTGAAGGAGCTAATAATAAAATGGCAGTGAAAATCAGGTTAGCAAGATTTGGTGCAAAAAAGAAACCGTTTTACCGGATAGTGGTGGCAGACGGACGATATCCCCGTGACGGCAGATTTCTGGAAAACGTGGGCACCTATGATCCGATGAAAGAACCCACTGAGGTGACGTTGAAAAAAGAAAGAATTGAATACTGGCTCGGCCAGGGCGCAACCCCCTCCGATACGGTGGGCAGTCTGTTAAAAAAAGAAGGTCTTTAACGCGTTCCAGATATAAGTGTTTTTTTGCCTCTTAATCCTTAATTCCCTGCAGCTATTAAGAAGGAGACGGACCATGAAAGATCTGATCACGTACATCGCCAAAGCGCTTGTTGACAACCCCGAAGAGGTAAAGGTTACCGAAATTGTGGGAGACCAGACATCAGTCTTGGAGCTGAAAGTGGCAAAGGAGGACCTTGGCAAGGTGATTGGAAAACAGGGCCGGACGGCCCGGGCAATGCGAACACTTTTGAGTGCTTCTTCCGCTAAAATCAAAAAAAGAACCGTTCTGGAAATCGTTGAAGATTAGTCTTCAAGGCATGGATGGATAACGACCGTCTTCTGATAGTTGGAAAAATCGTCGGCATGCATGGCATCCGGGGCGGGGTTCGTGTTTATTCTTACGACGGGACTGGAGATCTTTTTTATCCCGGCGCGCAGTTTATCCCGGCGCGGCAGATCAGCGGATTTTCGCGGTTAACGGTTCAAGCGGTTCAGCCGCACAAAAATATCCTGCGGATCATGTTTTCGGAAATTGGTGACCGGGATATGGCTGAAGCACTGGCTGGCGCGGAACTTGCCGTCCGGCGCGGAGATCTTCCGGAGCCCGCTCCGGGAACGTGGTACTGGTGTGATCTGATGGGGCTGGCGGTGTATGAAATGGGCGGAACGTATCTGGGGCAGGTGGAACATCTGCTTGAAACCGGCAGCAATGATGTGCTGGTGGTCAGGCAGGATAACGAAGAAATTCTTATTCCGGTGACCGCATCCGTTGTCCGCGATGTGGATTTTGAAAGCAAAAAAATCAGTGTCGATCTGCCTGAAGGACTTTTGTAAGGGCAGGGACAGTGAATTTCAGCATTCTCACGATTTTTCCGGAATTTTTTGATGCGTTTGTGGCCCACGGTATTATCCGGCGGGCCATTGCGGCGGAGATTATTTCCGTATCCCCCGTGGATATCCGGGATTTTGCCGACGGCAGGCACCGTATCACGGATGACCGGCCCTATGGGGGCGGCGCAGGCATGGTCATGAAGCCGGAGCCCCTTTGCCGGGCCATCAATTCCGCCCGGCATCAGCATCCCGGAAGCCGGACCATTTTACTTTCCCCCCAGGGAAGGCCCTTTTCGCAGCCGGTGGCCGGAGAACTGGCAAGGCTGGACAGCCTTATTTTTATCTGCGGCCGTTATGAAGGGGTGGATGAGCGGGTTTACCGCGATATTGACGATGAAATTTCCATCGGCGATTATGTGCTCACCGGGGGCGAGCCGGCGGCCATGATTATTATGGATGCGGTGACGCGGCTGTTGCCCGGCGCGCTTGGCGGGGCGGAATCAGCGGAAAAGGAATCCTTTTCAGATGATCTCCTGGAACATGCCCATTACACGCGACCGCCGGTATTTGAAGGGGAGGCAGTGCCGGACGTGCTGCTGTCCGGCAATCACGGCGTAATTGACCAGTGGCGTCTTGAGTCCGCCCTGATCCGGACCCTTTTGAAACGGCCGGATTTATTGCAGACGAAAACACTGGATAGCAGGGAAAAAAAAGCGTTAAAAAAATGGTGCGACCAAATTGAGCAACTCATCCGGTCCTGAGCTGGCCGTTGCCCTGCTGCATTATCCGGTAAAAAATAAAAACGGCGAAATTATCACCTCGGCAGTGACCAATCTGGATTTGCATGATATTGCCAGAACCGCAAAAACTTATGGCATTGAATCCTTTTTTGTGGTAACACCGCTGGACGATCAGCGGGCCCTGGTGGAAACAATTCTTTCCCACTGGACCAGCGGATGGGGCGGGACATACAATCCCAAACGCAAGGCGGCGCTTGCCCTTATCCGGGTGAAAGCCACGCTTGATCAGGCAAAGAAAGAACTTGAACAGAAATACGGCCGGCCGGTACAGGTGGTGGTGACATGCGCCGCGCAAAAACCGGGAGCCCTGACATTTGCGGATTTGCGATGTCGCCTGAACGGCTCGGGCCCGGCCGGCACATATCTTTTGGTGTTTGGCACTGCCTGGGGACTGACGGACGAATTTCTGGCAGCAGCGGATTTTGTTCTGGAGCCGGTGCAGGCAGGTGCCGGCTACAATCATCTGCCGGTGCGGGCCGCCTGTGCCATTATACTGGACCGGCTTCGGGGAGACCGGCGCTGATTTTTTTGGGAACCGTTAATGTTGACATTGTTTGCGTCAGTGCCGTAATGTCGGCGACTTAAAATAAAAAAGACATAAGGACAGCAGTCATGGAAAAAATTAAACAGATCGAACGAGAACAACTGCGGATGGATATTCCGGATTTTTTTCCGGGAGATACGGTGAAGGTGCATGTAAGAATCAGAGAAGGGGAAAAAGAACGGATTCAGGTTTTCCAGGGTGTGGTGATCAGCAAGCGCAAAGGCACCACCAATGCTTCTTTTACCGTGCGCAAGGTTTCTTACGGCATCGGCGTGGAACGGGTTTTCCCCATGCATTCCCCGAGTATTTCCAAAATTGAGGTGGTGACCTCCGGCCGGGTGCGGCGCGCCAAGATTTATTATCTTCGCAATCTGCGGGGCAAAGCTGCCAGAATCAAGGAACGGCGGCGGGACCAGCAGAAGTAAAAAGGGCGAAACCCTTCATCCGCTGCCCTGGGCCATACATAAACGGGCCGGGGGAGAACAATCCGGAAAATCAGATGAAACCGCCGGTGACAGGTTGTTTCATCTGATTTTTTTGTGTGGATGCTTCCGTGCCTTTCATGATTTTTCCGCCATTGTCATACACTTTTTATCTTATCGGGATGTCATGACAGAAATGCCGGCTGAAATATCAGCTGAAATACCGGCAATTGATATGTGGGCGTTTGAACACCGGGCCCGCCGCCAGGGCTTCACCATGGTGGCCGGGCTGGATGAGGCCGGCCGGGGACCGCTGGCCGGGCCGGTGGTGTCTGCTGCCGTGATCCTGCCACCGGATTTTGCCGTTCCCGGCATCCGGGATTCCAAAAAACTCAGCCCGGGAAAACGCAGCCGCCTGTTTGAGGATATTTACCGGCACGCGCTCAGTGTCGGGGTCGGTGAGGTGTCGCCCATGGAAATTGACCGCATCAATATTCTGCAGGCTGCTTTGTTGTCCATGGCCCACGCGGTTGGGGATCTGCCGGAAAGCCCCGATTTTCTATTGATCGACGGTATTTTTACCCTTCCCGCAAAATACCCCCAGAAAGCCATTCCCAAAGGCGACGCATTAAGCATTTCCATTGCCGCTGCCTCCATTGTCGCCAAGGTCACCCGGGACCGCCTCATGGTCCGCTATGGGGAAAAATACCCTGAGTTTGGTTTTTCACAACACAAGGGCTATCCTACCAAAGCCCATCGGGAAGCCATTCAAAAGCATGGCGTATCGCCCATTCATCGCCGGAGCTTTAAAGGCGTGAAAGAATACTGCTGATATCTGCTTCGGTTCCGCCGGTTTTCCTTGATGATACAAATCCTTTTTTTATTTTTTCGAAAGTGATATGTTTTGTTGAAATTATGCATGAAGTAAATTTATAAAACAGGTCCTGCCCGCGCTGTTTTCCGGGGCACTGGATCTGAAGTTGCATCGTTATCGTACCGGGAAAGGGTATGCTGAATATCCGGCAGAAATTCGGAAAGTTTGGTGAGAATGTGGCGGTTCGCCATCTCAGAAAAATCGGCTACCAGGTGATCTGCCAGAATTACCGGAACCGGTTCGGAGAGATCGATATTATTGCCAGAGACGGGGATTGCCTGGTTTTTGTTGAAGTGAAATCCCGGCGCACGGACACTTACGGTCATCCCAAATATGCGGTGACCCGTGCCAAGCAGGAAAAAATCGCCAGAACCGCCTTGTATTATCTGAAATCCACCCATCAGATCAACTGCCGGGCCCGCTTTGACGTGGCCAGCGTTACCCTTTTTGACCGGAAACCCTGTGTTGAGATTATAAAAAATGCCTTTGAATGCGTCTGAAAATGAATCCCTTCAGAAATTTCTGGCCGGTACCCTCTATGTGGTTGCCACGCCCATCGGCAATTTAAAAGACATTACCTTCCGGGCCATTGAAATACTTGAAAAAGTATCGCTCATTGCCGCGGAAGACACCCGCCATACCCGGAAACTGCTTGCCCATTATAATATCAAATCCCGGCTCATGGCCTATCATGAGCACAATGAGGAACAAAGCGCCAAAGGGATCATGGAAAAGCTGCGGGCCGGATCATCCGTGGCCCTGGTGTCCAATGCCGGCACGCCCACCGTGTCTGATCCCGGATATCGGCTCATCACCGCGGCAATCCGTGAAAAGATAACCGTGGTGCCGATCCCTGGTGTTTCGGCAGCAGTTACCGCCCTGTCCGCCGCCGGCCTGCCGTCCGACCGGTTCTGTTTTATCGGTTTTCTGCCGGCCAGGGCCAAAAAGCGGAAAGAACTTTTGAAAGAACTTGAAGAAATGACGCCGACCCTGATATTTTATGAATCTCCCAAACGCATTATTGCCCTGCTGGAAGAGATGGCCCAAATATTCGGGGACCGCTATGCGGTGCTGTCCCGGGAGATGACCAAAACCTATGAGGAGTTTTTGCGCGGCCCGGTTTCATCGCTCGTCACCGAGCTCCGGGGCCGTGCCGCTGTCAAAGGGGAAATCACCCTGCTGGTGAGCGGGAAAAAAGCAGAAAATCCCCTGTGTTTTGAAGACATCCGCCATCAGGTGGAGGAGGCACTGAACAACAGCGAAGCCGGCGTTTTGCAGCTTGCCAGGCAATTTTCCAGATCCTCTGGATTGCCTAAAAATATGTTGTATGAAAAAATTCTGGAATTAAAGACACCCTCTGGACATTCCGCTGACAGGGAAAAAGGAGAACACACAAATGGATAGACTTGACGCGATTTTTTCACCGGAATCCGTGGCTGTGGTTGGCGCATCGTCAACTCCCGGCAAAGTGGGCCATGATATTTTTGAAAATATTTTAAAAGGCGGATTCCAGGGCACCCTTTATCCGGTAAACCCCAAAGCCCGGTCCGTTCTGAGCGTACGCTGTTATAAGTCCATTACTGACATTCCGGATCCCGTGGATCTGGCCATGATTATCCTGCCGCCCCGGATAGCCCTGAAAACCGTGGATGACTGCATTGAAAAAGGGGTAAAGGGCATTGTGATCGTGTCTGCCGGATTCAAGGAAGTGGGCGGTGACGGGGCCATTGTAGAGGATGAAATTGCCGCCAAGTGCCGGGAAGCCGGTATCCGCCTCATTGGTCCCAACTGTCTGGGGGTGATCAATCCCAGTGATTCCGTCCGGTTGAATGCCAGTTTTTCCGCCAGGATGCCCAATAAAGGCAATATTTCATTTATTTCCCAGAGCGGGGCATTGTGTACCGCGGTGCTGGATTTTGCCGCGGACCGGGGATTCGGATTTTCCAAGTTTGTTTCCATCGGTAACAAGGCGGATGTGGATGAGCTGGATCTGTTGCGGTATTACCATAAAGATCCAGAAACCAATGTGATTATGATTTACATGGAGCAGCTCCGGTTCCGTCCCGGGTTTATCGAAGAAGTGAAAGAAATCACCTCCGGCGAACGGCCCACGCCGATTCTGGTGATCAAATCCGGCAAGACCGCCGCCGGCGCGGCGGCGGCCGCATCCCACACCGGGTCCCTGGCCGGCACGGATGCGGTTTATGATGCCATCTTTGATCAGGCCGGAATTATCCGGGTGGACACCGTGGATGATCTGTTTGATTTTGCCGTGGCGTTTTCCGCGCAAAAAATTCCCGCTGACAACCGGGTGGCCATTATCACCAATGCCGGCGGCCCCGGCATTATCGCCACCGACATGACGGAAATTTCCGGATTGCGGCTGGCGAAATTCAGTTCGGACACGGACTGGAACCTGCATCAGTTTCTGCCGCCCACGGCTAATTTTAACAATCCCATTGACGTGATCGGGGACGCTACCCGGGACCGTTATGAAAAAGCCCTGGAAACGGTTATTGAGGACGACAATGTGGATTGCGTGCTCATGATCCTCACGCCCCAGTCCATGACGGACGCCATTGGCACGGCCCAGGCCATTGTCAACATCTACCGCACCTCCACCAAGCCCATTATTTGCAGTTTTATGGGAGTGGTGGATGTGTCTGCCGGGGTCAAACATCTCCAGGAAAATCAGGTGCCGGTATACCGGTTTCCCGAAGACGCGGCCCGGGCCATGGGCAAACTGTATTCAGCGGCCCGCTGGCTGAAGCGCCAGATTTTACCGGAATATGAATTGACATTTAATGAGCCCCGGGCCCGGGAAATCGTAGACGAGACCCTGGCCGCCGGCAAAACCGTGCTCGGAGAAGAAGACGGCCAGGAATTGCTCTCCTGCTACGGGTTTGATATCCCTGCCATGAAAATCGCCCGGAATCCGGCGGAAGCCGCTGACTTTGCTGAAGAAATCGGGTTGCCCGTGGTGATGAAGATTGTGTCTCCCCAGATTCTTCACAAATCAGATGCCGGCGGCGTTAAAGTGGATCTGAAAACACGGGAGGCCGTGGAAAAGGCATATACGGAGATTATGGAATCCTGCCGCGAGTACAGCCCGGATGCGGATATTAAAGGGATTTTGGTGCAGAAAATGGTGCCGCCGGGCCAGGAAGTGATTCTCGGGGTCACCCGGTATCCAGGATTCGGTCATTTACTGATGTTTGGCCTGGGCGGTATTTATGTGGAACTTTTTAAAAACGTCACCTTTCGTCTGGCACCCATCGGCCGGAACAATGCCCGCCGGATGATCCGGAGCATCAAGGGATATGAAATACTGGACGGATTCCGGGGTAAACCCAAAGCTGATGTTGAAAAACTGGAAAAGCTGCTGGTGGGATTGTCTGCCATGGTCACAAACCATCCCGAGATCAAGGAGATGGACATTAATCCTTTGTTTGTGCATGAACAGGGAAAGGGGGCCACGGTGGCGGATATTATTATTACCTTTGAAAAGACTGAAACTTGATCCCCATAAACCGGAAAAGGTAAAAGTGCTGCAAGGGACCGGGAAAATATTAATTTGGTTATTTACTGTTTATGCCCCCCATGGGAACCCCTATTTTGTATCCGGATGTGACAGTTGATCAACCCAAGGGATAGAAACAACCCGGCTGGTGATTTTTTGTTGCCGGTAATCCTGAAAGTACCACCGGACAAAAAAGCGCTTTCCGGAAAAGCACAGGTCACCTGGCTCCGGCAATACGCCAGGCAGGCCGTTGCCTTGTCCGCCCGGCAATCCGGGCTTCCGGTGCCGGGTTTTGAAAAAGACGCCCGGGGCGCGCCAATCGCGATCAGCGGTATTTACTGGTCCTTAACTCATAAGCCCGGGTATGTGGCCGGGGTTGCGGCGGAGGGGCCGGTGGGAATTGATCTTGAAGCCATCCGGCCGGTGCGGCCGGCGCTGTTTTATAAGGTCACGGATGAAACAGAGCGCCAGCTTGATGAGGCCTCTGACGCGCTGTTCTTCCGGTTCTGGACTGCCAAAGAAGCGGTTTTAAAGGCAGTGGGGGCCGGCCTTGCCGGGTTGTCCAATTGCAAAATCATTGCTATTCTAGATGAAAAAAACCTGCATGTTTCCTGCGGCGGCATTCTGTGGCGGGTGGAACACCAATATTATGACAACCATTTGATTTCAATGGTAAAAATGGATAAAGAAATTAAATGGACGTTGCCTGGTCAAAATCTCGGGACTCTGCAGGGTCGGCCACTGTGCTGATTGGTCTAAATGCCGGCGGAACGGCTGGATGGGTTAAACGCATCAGCCGGCTTCTTCAATTTAACCAATGCTGCCGGTTTTGGTGGTATTTTCGTCAAGGGCCGCCCGGACCTGGGTGGAGAGTTCCGACAGACCAAAAGGTTTCTGGATAAAACCGCGGCATCCGCTTTCGATCAGTTCCGATGCTTGGCCGTTAATGCCGTATCCGCTGGATATCAGGACTTTTACATCAGGATTAACCTGGCGGAGACGGGCAAAGGTGGCTTTGCCGTTCATTTTCGGCATGATCAGGTCCAGAATCACAAGATCAATGTCTTTGGCATGGCGAACGTAGGTTTCCACGCCGCTTTGGCCGTCCCGGGCCGTGAGCACGGTATACCCCAGTTCCGTAAGCAGGGTCTGGCCGGTTTCCACAATAATGGATTCATCATCAACCAGCAGAATGGTTTCATGCCCCTGAAGCAGGGCCGGCTTTGCCGGTTTTGTTTTTTCCGGCAGTTTCCGGGCGGCCGGCAGGTAAATCCGGAAGGTGGCGCCTTTTTCGAGTTCGCTGTAAACAGTGATATAGCCCCGGTGGTTTTTCACAATGCCATAGACCGAAGAAAGCCCCAGGCCCGTTCCCTGGCCATAATCCTTGGTGGTGAAAAACGGTTCAAAAATTTTTTCCTGGATGGCCTTGTCCATGCCCATGCCGGTATCGGTCACTGAAATTTTAACGTAATGGCCATAATCACTCTGATACGGGGCAAGCTGATACTGATCCAGGTGCACATTCTGGGTTTCAATGTAGATATCTCCGCCCTCCGGCATGGCCTGGGCCGCGTTTACCAGCAGGTTCAGCAGGGTCTGCTCAATCTGGCCGGGGTCCGCGGTAATGGGAAGCAGATGCTTGTCCAGGGTGAAATGCACGGAAATGTCTTTTTTGGTGGCAGCAAAAATTTTGGTGCTCATCCGGGCCACCAGGTTTAAATTCACGGCTTTGGCTTCCTGCTGCCCGCCCCGGGCAAAGCCCAGCAGCTGGCGGCTCAGATCAGATCCGTGCTGGATGTGCTGTTCGATGGTGCGCAGCTTTTTGTAATGGGGGTGGGAAGGATCGGTTTTCATGAGCATCAGGGAGGTGTTTCCCTGGATGGTCATCAGCAGATTATTGAAATTATGCGCAATGCCGCCAGCAAGGGTGCCGATGGCTTCCATTTTCTGGACTTGCTGAAATTGCTTCAGCATCCGTTTCTGGTCGGTGATGTCCCGGATAATCCCCTGGTAGCCGATGATTTCGCCGGCTTCGGAATACCAGAGCGTAGAGGTGAGAAGACAGTCAATACAGGCACCGTCTTTTTTCCGGAACCGGATTTCATAGTCCCGCACATACCCTTTTTCAGTGATGGTATTTTGAAATATTTTGCGCTCATCCGGATTATTGTAAATTTTGCAGATATTGCTGCCGATCATTTCCGCCTTGGGGTAACCGAACAGCTGGATGCCGGCCGGGTTCATTTCCACCACCCGGCCGCTCATTGTGGTAATATAAATGGCATCCCGGGAGTTTTCAAAAAGGGCCCGGTATTTTTCCTCGCTTTTTTTCAGGGCGGTTTCCGCCACAATACGCTGGGAAATATCCCGTGACACCCCGATAATGCTGATGACCTTTCCGGTTTCATCCGATACCAGTCTGGCGGTAAGTTCCGCCCACAGGGTGGTGCCGTTTTTGCGGATATATTCCACTTCAAAACTGTGGGTCTGATGCAGCACGGCAGGGTCGGTTTTCAGTCTTTCCATGATGTCGGCAAGGTATTGGGTGCCGAATGCAAAGGTTTCAGGGGTTACCATTTCCTTGACGGATTTTTTCAGGGCTTCTTCAGGCGAATAGCCCAGCATGGGTTCCACAGACGGGCTGAGGTACATGGTCCGCAGATTTACCGAAGAAATCATCCATATGATTTCCGGCACATTTTCGATCATGGCCCGGAATTTCTGCTCGTTTGATTGCGATTGCGCCAGATGACGGCGAAGTTTGCGGTTTTCAGCTTCAAGATCGCTGATGCGCTGTGTGCGCTCATCAGGTGAGGGGTGGTCAACCATCTCTTTCTGTCTCCTGCGGTTCCCGGTTCTGTGATTCATTCATAAGGTTATGTCTTGACGGCTTTGTAAAAAGTCCAAATGCTTTGTTAAAATTTTAAATTTTTGCGTATTGAACCATCAGCAGCAATATCAGGAGGATTTGTTGTGCCGGGGAATGTCGGATATCTTTTCATGCCAGGTGGTGATGAACCGGGGGATGAACGTGGTGAGATCTTCCACGATGCAGACATCGGAGACATTAAATATGGCGGCATGGGGGTCGGTATTAATGGAAACAATGAACCGGGCGTCCTGCATGCCGGTGATATGCTGGCTGGCCCCGGAAATACCGCAGGCAATATAGAGTTTCGGCCGTACCGTGGCGCCGGTGACGCCCACCTGACGGGCGTATTGCAGCCATTTTCTGTCGCATACGGGCCGGGAACCGGCGACTGCGGATTTGGGGAACAGTTTTGCCAGGTCAAAAATCAGATCCAGATTTTCCTGCTCCCTGATGCCGTTTCCGGCAGAAACAATCACGTCCGCCTGATCCAGGGCCGCGGTATCGTCCGCCTGGTCTGTCAGGCTGATCTGATGGTAAAAAGGATTGTATGGTTCCGGTTCAATAACGGAAATTTTTCCAAAAGCAGGGTTTTCAGGTGCCCCGGCCGATTCCGGTTCCGGTTTGAAGGCCCCGGCTGCAATGGTCAGGACAGTGGTGTCGGCTGACGGCCGGATGGTTGCCGTAATCCGGTCACTGAACAGGGACCGGTGAAAACAGATTGTGTTGTTCTGGTAAAAAATTTTTTCAACCCCGGTCACGCAGGCGCCGCGGCATTTAACCGCCAGGGCCGGCGCGGCGTCAAGGGTTTGGGTGTTATGGGGCAGGAGGATGTAGGCCGGGTCCAGATGCTGGAGCAGGGCCGCGGGGAGCGTTCGCAGCAGAATTTCAAAGGGAAGGGCGGTGTCCTGATGGGTCATATCCTGGCGGATCAGGATAGTATTAAAATTGTACTGCCCGGATAAGGTTCTTGCGGCTTCCTCCGATGCCTGGCCTGCTATCACAAGGGTGATGCGATGTCCTGAATGTGTGCGGAGAACAGATGCCGCGGCTGCCAGTTCATGGAGGTGCGGTACTGGTTTTTCTTCGGTCTGTTCGGTAATAATCACGATATCACGACTCATACCCGTAAAATGGCATGGTTTTAACAAATCTGTCAAATAAAAAAGAACGATCGTTCTTTTTTATTTTTGGGTGAAATCGTGATTGTCAAAAATAAAATCAGGAGCTATGATTCAATATTATGAAACCTTCATTTGCCATTATTGGCTGCGGAAAAGTCGGTACTGCCCTGTCACGATATCTGGCAGGGGCCGGATACCGTCCTGCCGGATTCAGCGGGCGCAATGCCGCTTCATCCCGTCTGGCCGCGGAGATCGCCGGGGCCCCTTCCTGCTGGTATGAAAATATGGAAGATGCCGCCAGGCAGGGAGATATCGTGTTTATCACCACGCCGGATGATACCATTGGTGCTGTGTGCGGCCTGATTGCGGAAAACAGCGGATTTTCAGACAATGCCAGGGTGTTTCACTGCAGTGGTGCATTGGCTTCCACCGTGCTGGCCTCAGCCAAAAAAAGAGGGCGTGCAGCCAGCGATGCAGGGCATGTCCGGACCGGTTCGCTTCATCCCCTTCAAAGTTTTGCCACTGTTCAGCAAAAATCTCCGGAAAAAGATCCAAATCCTTTTGAAAAGATCATCATGGCCGTGGAAGGCGACGCCGAAGCCGTGGAAACAGGCGTGAAAATCGCCGCTGATCTCGGCGCCCGGCCGTTTACCATCCGCACTGACGGCAAAATGCTGTATCATGCCGCTGCGGTGGTGGCTTCCAATTACCTTGTCACATTGATGAACCTGGCCATTGAATTAATGAGCGCCTCCGGTGTGTCCCGGCCCCAGGCCTTTGAGATTCTGGCTCCCCTGATCCAGGGCACCCTTGCCAATATAAAAGCCAAGGGCATTCCGGAGGCACTGACCGGCCCCATTGCCCGGGGAGACGCGGGCATTATTGAAAAACATCTTCAGGCGATTTCCGCCCTGCCGGGGCGGAAGGCGGAAGAAATAGCGGACTATTATATTCAAAACGGCTTGGAAACCCTTAAAATCGCCCGCGCCAGGGGAACGCTGTCCCAAGAAGCAGCCAACCGTCTATTCCGGATATTTAAGCCCTGATCTGAAAAATTTTGATGATTTAAAATTGGATATTCCGGAAAAACCGTTTCCTGACCCCATGGGCAAAACTGTTTTCCGTTCGCGTTTCATATCGCAATTTCGAAAGCGATATTTGAATGCAACTGCCATGGATATGGAAGATGAATTTAAAAAGTATCCCGCATATGTTTTTTGCGTCGAAGTGCTTTTGGCCACCTGTTGTGACCCCAATATGTGGTGTAGCCATCAAGAGATGATTCGGCAAGATTGGCTATTGTAAGGTGCACTGGTGAATAAATTTTATAGGTGAGGAATATCTCTGCCTATCCTCGTGCCTCAGTTATCGAATTAATAAAAAAGGGCGACCGTTGAGATTTTAAAAATCAAAAGCAGTCCTTTTTCTTAGTTATCAATTCAAGAATTTCAAAACTACTCCCTCGTATCAACAACCTTTTCCAAAATATAAATCACTTCTTCCATGCCGATTATTCCGTCATTATTCACATCGGCAGTCTTATATATATTTTGGTTGGGAGTAATGCCGGCAACAATTTGAAGTGCAAGGATTTCATCAGCTAAATCAAGGGTTGCGTCGTTATTTATATCGCCTTTTTTTATAGTGATGACAAACAAACCTTCAGTTGCCCAGTTAGCCGGATTGTCTGCCTGTTCAATTTTAACCACACAATTGACGGATGCAAAGCCGGAGACTACCCAATTTTGTTGACCGTCGTTAGGGGTAGATTCAAAGATGATTTCAAAAGTGCCATCCGATCCCCCCTGACGGGATAGAGAAATTTTTACATTTAAACCCAATCCGCCTGTTTCCCAGCGGATTGGCATTAAAGAACTGATTTTCCATGATGACGCCTGCCTTGGTGAAATAATAATCGAATGAGATAATGACGTAGATTGCCCACCTCGAACGGCACGGACTTCATTAGAAAAGCCTTTTGCGATAGTGCTGCCATGGCCGATACCTAAATTCACATACCACGCACGGCTATTATCGTTAGCGTAGGTAGTGGATGACGAGTAACGGGATACAGGGGAGACTGTATCCGGGAAATAAATTTCACTAACGGCCGGGTCATAGTGGCTGTAATCTACAAGACTGTAAAGTTCTCTAATGGAGGGCAAACGCCAGTCATTATACCCGGCCAGCTTTAACCCTTCACAATAGGCCAAAGCATATAACCAAGTATACCTGTCTGATGCTGTCGCCTGCTGCCACATAAGGCCGTTTGTTACATCGCTCACCGTACCGTTACCGTTGTCCACAAAACGGGGAGCAACTTGCTCCCCGCGAACGGCAAGGACATAACCAGTATCATCTTTTTCGCAGGAATATTCACGACCGCTGTGGAAATATACTCCTCCCGCACGGGTATTATTTAATTTATTGGTAATAGACGACCAGTACCAAGCCGATTGGTTATCGGGAAACCATTCTATCTTAATGGCCGGACTGATTAAACTGTAGTTGGGGATGGACAACAGATCCCTATTAGAGGGCAAATGCCAGTCTGAATAACCGCCGAAATTTTCATCATTAAGGGCATTGATAAAATCCTCTGTGTCTGTGCCGTCGCCGGGTGTGCCGGCATAACCGCCATTGGTTGCCGGGTTGGAATCATACCAGGTATAAGTATTATCAGCATCCCTGGGATCATCATAATGTTCCACACCGTCCTTGTTTCGCTTCACTTCCCAGATTAAACTTGTCACATTGTCCCGCACCATAATCCAAGAAGTGGCGTCATCGGGCAATTCATTACCGGATATATCGAGCTTGGTATAGGACATGGGATTGATATTATAACACCCGTCCTGTCCGTAAAAAAAATCTCCCGGCGACGGACAGGGAATTGCATTGCCGGTGGCATCATAGCAGGTCGTCTGCCCGGTGTCTGGAACCGGCCATGCATAAAGCGAAACCGGCAGGTAAATCAGACAGAAACATATGATTTCCAGGACAAAGAACTTATCAAATTTTATTTTCATGGGTGTCTTCCATATTACAAATAACAGTTTTTTATTGCGAAACTGATTATACCAGCGAGAAGTAAATAAGTTGAACATCAGTAGTGTCCGGTTAAGAATCAAATAAATTCAATTTAAATCGGGAAATCGGGGGATACCATACGTTTTTTTTCTAATTTTTTACCATCCATTGATGATTGAAAACGTCACTATTCCAAAAATTTTCCCCATTGCACCATATCGATAAGTGCCGATCAGCATTCTTCATCTCGCCACACCACAACATCTTGATGGAGAATTTTTGCCGGTTTTTTGGAAAAGCATCTGGGTGCTATTGCAATGTGCATTGGAAGGGCGGGGTTTGATAGTGAGCACTTGTTTTGGAAAACAGCTCTCCCCCCAAAAAAAATCACATGAATTTATTCTGTTCTTTTTTCGATAAGTGAATCCAAAAAATTTCCAAAATGAAGGTCACAGGCATCCAGCAATTTATCCGCCAATGAGTTAAGCATTTTTTGAGCAGTCAGAGATTCTGCTATTCCGCATCCATAGGCCGTAAAATGGCCATGAGCATGCGAATGTCTTGTAATTGCTGAAATTATACTTAAATTGTAATCGTCAGTATTAGAGATCCATTCAAGTAATCTTTTTTTTGAATCTTCGTTCGCAAAATTAATTAAACAATCAAGCAATCGTTTTCCAGCAATGGATCGAAATGATTTGCTCAATTTTTGATCGTTGATTTGCAAATCTCTTACATTTTTTTTTCCAATCGCCTTAGCCAAGGCTTCAAGGGCATTATGAGCAAGCTGAACCCTCAATGCGGCAAAATAAGAATTCTGTGTTTTTTGTGAAATACGTCCAAAATTTATTTCTTTTCATGATTTGGCAAGTCTATACCTGGCCGCAAAGATACTTCTGTTTGTATGCGGACGCATTCCTTGTTTACGAATAAAATCACAGTAAGCTTTCCATTGTTTTGGATACATCATATTCCTCCAATCTCTTCTCTTATTTTTGTTTCGGGGTCTTTTAGTTATTTTTTGTTATTTTTTCCTCAATACCAATTTAAAAAGAATAACAGCTGCCATAACACGCTGATAAAAAAAGTATGAAGTAAACCACAACAAGCACACTGCCGAACCCTTCACCAAGCCATCCGGCACCGGGTACCAGCATCAGCAGAGTCTCTGCTTTTGTCCGTTTCCGGGACTGGATTCCATCCGTGGGTTAGCCACTGTCATCCCAGGGGCGAATACAATTCGCCCAAAAGGAATTTCCTTTCGGATCTGAAGTCCGTCGACCCTGCGTCCATTCCGTTCGTCCCTCATTTCATTTGCCGCGGGTGCGACGGATTTCCTGCCCCCTGCCTGCTTTTTAAAGCTTACTGGCTGACCTGGGAAGCAACAAGCCGGAACCCGAGGACGTAGTCCCGGCCGTCGGGCGAGCCGCTGCTCCGGTAGGCGGACCGGCAGCTCCTGGCGTAGTGGCGCCAGCAGCCGCCGCGACGGACACGGAGGTCGCCAAATGATGGTCCTTCAGGATCAACTATTGAATCAGACGGATAATTCCCATACCAATCCTGGCACCATTCCCAGACATTGCCGTGCATGTCATACAACCCCCAGGCATTGGCCTGTTTTTGGGCAACAGGATGGGTTTTAGAGTCCGAATTCCCGCAATGCCAGCCCATGGCATTCAGGTTGGGATCATGGCCGCATTCATAATCAGGTTTCGTAATCCCGCCGTTGGCAAAGGCGGTGGCTGTCCCGGCCCGGCAAGAATATTCCCACTCGGCTTCTGTGGGCAGGCGATAGGTGCCTATACCCATGGCATTGAGGGCCGTGATAAAAGCCTGCACATCATTCCAGGAAACCATCTCCACCGGACAATTGTCCCCGCAATTGGAAAAATACGAGGGATTGGACCCCATCACCGCCTCCCACTGGCCCTGGGTCACTTCCGTGGTCTGCATATAATACCCCCGGGTCAGGGTCACCTCATGCCGGGTTTCTCTGCTATCCCGGCCCAGCTCATCTTCCGGACTTCCCATCATGAAAGTGCCGGGTTCAATATAAACAAAGTCCATACCCAAGGAGTTGGTGACGTTCGAACCGCCTCCGCCGGTGGTGGTCACACTCCTCACATTGGAATTTCTGCTGGTTCCTCCCGCATTATACGCCCGCACCCGGTAATAATAAGGGGTGTTCGAACTCAATCCGCTGATTGTCTTGCTGGTAACACTGCCCACATCCCGGTTATTATACCCCGGCACAAAACTACTGAACCCACTGCCTGTGGACACATCCAGGCGATAGCCCGTGGCCCCGGACACGATGTTCCAGTTTGCTTGGAATCCAGTAGAGGTTACATAGGAGGCTGTGATGGCCGCTGGTGCGTATGGCGCGGAACTGACTTGGGGAGAGACAAGCCGGAACCCGGTGATTTCGGACGTGCGGCCCGGTTTGAAGCGGGAGCGAGAGGCGGACCGACAGTACCAGGCGTCGCAAACATAGCAGCCACCGCGCATGACACGGTAGTCGCCAAATGACGGACCTTCAGGATCAGTCACTGATTCGGAAGGATAATCACTATACCAGTCGTGGCACCATTCATAGACATTGCCGTGCATGTCATACAACCCCCAGGCATTGGCCTGTTTTTGGGCCACTGGACGGATACTCCAACCGCTGTTATTATAATACCAGCCTATAGAGTCCAAATTGGGGCCAATCTCACAATCACCATTAGGATTCGTAAACTCGCCGCTGGCAAAGGCGGTGCTTGTCCCGGCCCGGGCCGCGTATTCCCACTCGGCTTCCGTGGGTAGCCGGTAGGTCCTTCCGCCTATAGCATTGAGGGCGGTAATAAATGCCTGTACATCATTCCAGGACACTTGCTCCACCGGGCAGTCGTCTCCGAAATTTTGGAAAGAAGTAGAAGGGTTGCTGCCCATCACCGCCTTCCACTGGCCCTGAGTTACTTCGGTGGTCTGTATATAGAACCCTTGAGTGAGAATCACTTGGTGCAGGGTTTCATCGCTTCCCCGGCACGGCTCATCCTCTGGAGACCCCATCATGAAAATGCCGGGATCGATGTAGACAAAGTCCATGCCAAGGGAGTTGGTGAAGTCGGGGATATAACCACTACCTCCGGGGGTAACATTAACCACATTGGATTTACAGCTGGTTCCTTTGGCGTTATACGCCCGAACTCGGTAATAATATTGTGTGCCGGATTTCAGGTCACTGATGATCTGGACTGTGGTGTTACCCACATCCTTATCGTTATATTCGCACACAAAACTGCCAAATCCGCTGCTCGTTGATACATCTAAGCAGTAGCCTGTGGCCCAGGACACACTATCCCAGTTGGCCTGGAATGTGGTGGAGGTGATCCTTGAAGCTGCGGTGGCCGTAGGCGCTGGTCTCAATATTCTGGCAAGATGCTCTAACGAAAAAATCGCTTCTTCAATGCCAATCTTATCATTGCTATTCACATCCGCTTCATAGTGCACGTTACCTGCCGGATCAATATTGGCAGAAATTTGTAGTGCAAAAATAGTATCTGCCAAATTAAGGTCTCCATCTCCATTAACATCGCCTTTAACATCGGTATAAAACGCCTGCTTCACCGTCACATTCATGGGGGAGCCGGTTGCACCTGCTGCTGTTATGCGGATGGTACCATAGCGAGTGGATGTGCCCGTATTGGTTGTAAATTTGCATTTAATAGTCCCGCTATCCGTGCCGCTGGCCCCGGAAGAAATCGAAAGCCATGAATTGCTGGTGGTTACCTCCGCTGTCCAGGGCATAGGTCCGATACCAGTAAACTTGGATACGTTAAAAGTAGTCGAGCCTGCTTCTACTGCAATATCTCTGCGGGAAGGGGTCACAGATAGTACTGGCGGATTTCCAGATTGAGTAACGGTCACATCAACGGGACTGTCGGGAGCCCCCTCTGCAATTACACGAATCATTCCAGAGCGTGAGGTTGGGAAAATTTCATTACTGGTAAATGCGCAGGTGATAGTTTCACCATGAGTTCCACTTGTTCCTGCCACTATGGAAAGCCAATTGCTGCCTGATATAACCTCTGCCGTCCAGGGCATGTTTGGGTTTCCACGCGCAGATACATTAAAAGTGGTCGTGCCTGCTTCTTTTGCAACATCTTTCCTTGAGGGAAATACGTTAGGAGGATGGCCGGCTTGGCAAACGGTCACTTCTATTGGACTGCCCCCGGCATTCTGCGCCGATATCTGAATTTTTCCAGTGCGTGGAGACACGAAACTATTATGGCTCAAAGCGCATTTTACAGCACCTGCATTACTTCCGCTATCTCCGGAGGTGATAGAAAGCCAATCAGCACCAGAAGTTACAGATGCTACCCAAAGCATTGTATCGCTGCCCGTGTTAGCGACATCAAAAGTAGTCGTGCCTGAGTTATACGTTAAATCACTTGTAAGTGGGCTGACGGAAAGGTAAGACAATCCTATTTGAGTGATAGTAAAATATTCTGATTTGCCAACATTCTTTACTCGAATTACACCTTTTCGTGTTTTATAGGTGAGATTATTGGTGAATTCAAAAAAAACAGTTCCATCATAATGTCCGGTAGCTCCTGACGTGATAGAAAGCCAGTCACTACCTTGATTTACATTTGCACTCCATTCCAATGCTCTATTAGTTCCAGTGATATCATGTTTCGTATATGAACGTAGTACGTCCAAGGACCCTGTGCCTGCGTTTTTGGAAACAGTTATATCTTGTGGATTGATTTTTAAAAAGTAAGTAGAAGTGTACGCATACGATATTCCTGCAAGTGTCATTATAGAAATGATAACAAATAAAATAAAATTTGTTTTTTTCATTTTGGATTCCTTGCAAAGTAAAAAAATGGGCGAAAAAATGGCTCTATTTTAAATTATATCGTGTCTATTTATTCCATACATAGCGATAACTGAAATGGCAACAGCAGAAGTCGCAATTGCCGAAATTCCGTCAAAATCAGAAAAATTCAAATATCATAATCCTTTATTTGGGATTGATGGGTGGTTTGATAAGAGAAACCTGAATTTATCCCCCTGTGTCAGGATAGATGTCGCCTCCATGGCAGCACTTTGTTTCAGATGAGGTTGAGGTCAGAAATCCAAGCAGTATCAAAATTTATTTGCAGGAGTTGCATAAAATTATGAAATATATCTTATAAAAAAATTTTTCTTGTGTCAAACTTCATCATAATTTTTTCCGCTTGCGTGGACACCCAACCATCATGTACTGGTGTATTGAAACCGGAAATCAGGAAACATCCATGACGAATTTTTTGGATTTTGTGCCGTCGATTGATGCCCGAATGGTTCAAAACGACAGTATTGCAGAAAATTTCAAAAGCGAGCACTATCGATAAGCATCGTCAGTATTCTTTATCTTGCTATCATACCATATATTGATTGCGGTTTATGACACCTGATTCTCTTTTGAGACATATCGTTTCAAAAGAGAATCCCGATTCAATAAAGTTTTTCAATTACCTCACCATAAGCCTCTTCATATTTTTCATGTAAAGAATCCTGATGTCCAAATCCATTAGTAGCGTTCATCACAATTTTTTTCGCTCTTGATTGGTATTTACCAAGAAGTTTACTTTTTTCTATTAATTTTAGAGCCTTTTCAAATATACTCTCCGGGCTCGTATAAAAGGTTTCTCGGTCGGGACCAAATTCTGTGTTAAACGAGGAGACACTTTCAACGAATGTTAACATTAAATCTGCTATTAACTCTGGATCTTCAGTCAATTTTTTAAAGTCACTTATAGCCTTTTTGGCCACCGAAAGCCTTGCTTTTGGAAGGCCTCGCGTTTTTCCTTCTATGAATTCTTTTTGAATTATGATTTCGTGTTTTTTTAAAACATCATTGGGATCACTCCACTGTGCCTGATAATAATCCTTAACCTGTGAAAATTTTTGGCATAACATTGATATTTCATTCACTAATTCGGTTTTTGTTTTTTTCGACAAGGCTTTTTTTAAATCTGATATGGAATAACCCATTATTTCCTCTTATTAAACCATCCTATTAAATTCCGGCTTTTTTTGTTATGGAGGCCACGAATCTTAATGATTGAACCAAAAAAAAACTATACAATAATCAGATATATATTCACAGGAAGCCACAGATTGCGTTGGTCAAAATGCTTAAAATCTAATTATATCCGATGCAGCTCCAGCGGCGTTTCACCCAGTTTTTTCTGGGCATCTTCCAGGGCCTGGTTGCTGGAAATAACCGCAACCGATGCCGGGGGCATGGCAGGGCCGAAATAAGCTCGGGCCGTTTCCAGTACCTTGTCTCGGTTTAATTTGAGCAGGTTCTGTTTAAAGGCGTTGCGGATGTCGTCGCTCAGGCCGGCAAGCTTCCGGTAAAAGGCCTTTCCCGCTGCCGTGTTCGGGGTATCCGGGTGGTCAATGTCCGCACAGACCTGCAGAATGGCTTCTTTGATGTCTTCTTCCGTGTAGTCACCGGAAACAATGAAGTTTGAGGCAGCCCCATACACCTTCAGGGTGTTGGCAATGTGCGGGTCCCGGTAGGATGCAAAACAGAAGATGCCGCTGTCCATCTGATAAAGGGCAAATCCGCCGTAGGCCCCGCCTTTTTCCCGGATTTCCCGGTGCAGAAACATGGACCGCAGGATTTTGCTGATCACTGCCAGGGCCGGGGCATGTTCATGGGTGATGGGGTGGGTCTGAAAGGTCTGGGCCACAAAAGAGACCGCGGACGAAGTGCTCCATCCTTCCCGCACCGGCACCGGGGAAAAATCAAGGGCCGGCGCGCCGAATCCGGCGTTGTCGCCATCTCCCAGATGCTGTTTCAGGTTTTCTGTTTGCCCGATGGCGGCTTTGATGTCATCGGCCTCGCCGATCAGCCCCGCGCGCATGTTGTTGCTTTTCAAAAGACAGCCGCTGATTCTGGCCAAGTCATCGGCAATAGCGGCCAGCCGGTCATTGCTCAGATCTTCGGTAAGGTGTTTGAACATTTTCACCTGATGAATGCCGTGCCAGTTTTCATTAAAGACCCCGGCGGCGTTAAATGACCTGGAGGCCAGGGAAATGGCGTACCGGTGGCCGTTTGCCACCACCGAGGCTTCTTTGTTGGACCGGTATTCCAGAAGCAGCTGTTTTAATCGTTTAAGATCCGTGAACTGGTTTTCGCACAGCAGTTCGTCTGTGAGGGCAAACATTTTTATAAGATTCCGGGATAGGCATTTGGCGGAAAACGTCATCACCGGCAGGCATTCATTTTCCTGATTGTCCGCAAAACGGGTGCCCGCGGAAATGGCAAGCCCCATGCCGCCGGTATACAGATCCATCAGCCGGGCAATTTCATGATAGCTGTGCCGGGTGGTGCCGATAAGCGGCAGGCTGTGGCAGAAAAACGGGACCAGGGGCAGGAGGTCCGAAGATAGCGCCTGGAGCCCGAAGGCCGTGGTAAGGTAGAAAATGCCGGATGTGGGCTGTTCATAGCACAACGCGTCCGTGCCATCGTAGCCGGGAGTTTCCGTCATTGTCTGGATTTTCGGCGGAATGTCCTTTATTTCAAGGGTGGGCAGGCAGGAGAGATTTTCTTTGGCTTCCTGCAGGTCGGCCAGGGCCTTGGCATCTGTTTTGATGCGATCCAGATCTTCGGGTTTCAGGCTCTGGCGAATCTTGGCCAGGGCATCCTGTTCGCGCTTTGCTTCGGCTTTTGCCATATTTTGATCCGGCAGCAGCAGCATCCGGACCCGGTGAGGATTGTCCAGAAAGTATTTCCGGATCTGGTTTTCCAGAAACGGCCCTTTGTCCAGTTCATCAAACAGGGTTTTGATCAGCGGGTCCACTTCCAGAGCGGAGACCGGACTCCCGTGATGAAACCAGTCCCCTGACATGCGGAGCAACAGCTTGATCCCATAGGGGTAGGGCGTGTTGCTCACTTCCTTGCGGTGAAATTCAATCTGATGAATGGCTGATTCCACCAATTCTTTGTCAATGCCGTTTTCCGCAAGATCCTGCAGGGTATCAAAGATAATTTTTTCAATGGCATCCGCATCTGCCGGGTCCGTGTCTTTCAGGCCGCAGGCAAACATGGTGTCTTTGTTGTCCGTGTCATAGCCGGTGCCGTCGGAAAGGGTGCTGCCCAGGCCGGAATCCAGAAGGGCCTGGTGCAGGGGGGATCCGGAATTGCCCAGCAGCACCTGTTCAAGCACGGTAAGGCTCAGCACTTCCAGGCTGTCCCGGATGTCCGCGGTGAGCCAGGCCAGGCAGACCTGGGACTTTTTCGCAGGGTCATCGGTTTCATCAAACGGATAATAATAGGTTTTTTCCCGGGGCGCGTCCCACCGGGGCTGGGACGCAACATTGGTGTCCGGATGAATGGGATCAAAATGGGCCAGCACTTTTTCCTGAATAAATTCCAGGTGCGCTGCCACAGGAAGGTTCCCATAGGTATAGAAAAAGGCGTTGCTGGGATGGTAGTGATGCCGGTGAAAGGCCTTGAGCTGGTCCCAGCTCAGATCCGGAATCCGGGCCGGGTCCCCGCCGGAATTGTGGCCGTAGGTGGTGTCCGGATACAGGGCGTTCAGCATGGACCGGACCATGACCTGATCCGGGGATGACATGGCGCCTTTCATTTCATTGTATACCACGCCTTTGTAAACAAGACGCTCAGGTTCGCCGGGTCCGGTGGTCTCAAATTCCAGGCGGTGGCCTTCCTGCTTAAAGCTGAGGCGGTCCAGGCGCGGGAAAAACGCGGCATCCAGATACACCTCCATGAGATTGTAAAAATCTTTTTTGTTCTGAGTGGCAAACGGATACATGGTCCAGTCGGACGCGGTCAGCGCATTCATAAAGGTTTTCAGACTCCGGGTGAGCATGGAGAAAAACGGGTCCCGGACCGGATATTTTCTGGACCCGCACAGTACGGTGTGCTCCAGAATATGGGCCACGCCCGTGGAATCCCGGGGTACGGTTTTAAATGCCACGGAAAAAGTGTTTTCCGTATCCTGACAGCTGATATGAATGTGCCGGGCGCCGGTGCCCGGATGGGTGAGTTCGTAAAAAAAAGATTGAATTTCCGGAAGTTCGGTAATTTTTTCGACCTGGTAGCCTGCGATGCGGTCGCCGGCCTTGATGCCTGGGTTTTGCGGGTCCATATATTTTCCTTTATCCCTTTGACGGTTGGTTGCGGTGGGTCGTTGATAACAAAATTATTGATAACAAAAGTCGACATATATCAAAAAACCGGCCGGATGACCATGTAAAAAAGGAAAATGCCTTAAGGAAAAATAAAATGACGGATTTGTTCTGTTCGCAAATAAACTTTAGTGTGATATGATAAATTTATAACTTGAAACCGTTAAGCCAACCCGGAGGCCCTGGATGGACACCCATGACACCAGCGATCATCGCGCGCTTTTTCGCCGGATGGCGGATCCTGATTTTTATCCCCACCCCGCGGCCCCTGTTACAAGTGTTGAAACCCATATCTCCAAAGTGTTTCTGGCGGGGGATTATGTATATAAAATCAAAAAACCCCTGAACCTGGGGTTTCTGGATTTCACCACCCTGGAAAAACGGGCGTATTTCTGCGACCGGGAAATTTTCTTAAATCGCCGGCTTGCCGCAGATGTGTATCTGGATGTGGTTGCCATTACCTGTCAAAACGGCACCTACCGGCTGGGCGGAGAGGGGCCGGCAGTGGAATACGCGGTGAAAATGCGCAGGCTTGCCGATACCTGCGCCATGAAATATTTGCTGCGGTCCGGCCGGATCGATAACCCCCAAATCCAGGACCTGGCCCAAAAGCTTGCGGCATTTTATGGACAACCCGCGGGTGATCCGCTACAGGACAGACAGGCGGAATTTGACATCATCGCCGGCAACTGCGCGGAAAATTTTAACCAGACAAGAAACTATACCGGCCGCCTGCTTGATCCGGACCTGTTTTCATCGGTTCAGGACCTGACAATGGATTTTTTACAACAGCACCGGTTACTTTTTTTTAACCGCATGGATGAAAACCGGTTCCAGGACTGTCACGGGGATCTCCGCACCGGCCATGTCTATTTTACGGATCGCGGCATCCGGATTATTGACTGCATTGAATTCAATGACCGGTTCCGGCACCAGGACGTGGCCTCGGATCTGGGGTTTCTTGCCATGGACATGGAATTCATGGGGTATCGGCAACTGGCTGCCACACTCATTTCCGCCTGCGCCCGGGTGACCCGTGATCCGGGAATCTATGGGATGATTGATTTTTACAAAAGCTATCGCGCGGTTGTGCGGCTCAAGGTGGACTGCATCCGCCATGATGAACCGGATGTTACCGAAACCGTCAAAGACAAGCTGGCGGTGAAAATCAAAAGACACCTCATGCTGGCCCGCCATTACGCGCGCTGCGCTTCCCGGCCCCGACTGTGGGTGGTCTGCGGCATGCCGGCATCCGGCAAAAGCACCCTGGCCCGGGAGCTGGGAGGCCTTTGCATGGCCCGGGTCATCAGTTCCGACCGGGTGCGCAGGGAAATGTTCGGCCCGGCGTCTGAAACCGCGGAAAATATTGCTTTTGAAACAGACATTTATTCCCGGGATGCCACCCGCGGGACCTATGATAAAATGCTTGAAACAGCGGCATGGGAAATCAGAAAGGGCGGTTCCGTTATTCTGGACGCCACTTTCAGCGCAAGGGTTTTCCGCCGGCAGGTGGTCCGGCTGGCCGAAACAACCGATGCAGGTCTTCTTTTCATTGAATGTGTCCTGCCGGATGCCCGGCTTAAAAAACGGCTCAAAGACCGGGAAACTCAGGCTGTCGAGTCCGACGCCCGATTGACCCATTTTGAATTTTTCAAAAAAAATTATGAACCATTGACGGAAATCAGTGAACCGGGGCATATTGAGGTGAATACGGAAAACAGCATACAGGCCTGCGTGGATGCAGTGCTTTCCGGAAATTACAGAAACACGCAGCCGGATGAATCGTGATTTTTCAAAGGAGGCATCATGTTCAGACATATTTTAGCCGCCACTGATCTGGTGGATGTTCGGGATCCGGTGGTCGCCGCCGCCGCGCAGATTGCCGCCCGGAATCAGGCGGATTTGCATATCCTTCATGTGCCGGAGTCCGCGCAGACGGAAAATCGGCTTCGGGTAAAGCATTTTAAGACTGGCGAAGAAATCGATTACGGTCCGGATTATGCCAAAACCCTGATTTCGGCCATTGATGCAGTTTATGCGGATATTTTTCCGCCTGAAGGAGAGGTGAATATTCGGGTGGCCCCGGGGCTTCCGTGGGCGGAAATCCTCCGCTGGTCCCGGCAGCTGAAGGCTTCCATGATCGTGCTTGGCCCGCATTCGGGCCGGGCCGCGGAAAAGGGAGTGGTCCGGACCGCAGGAAAGATCGGGAGCACGGTGGAAGGGGTGGTGATGCGGGAAAACTGTCCGGTGATGATTGTCAATCCGGCAGTTCGGATTGGGACCGCTGAATTCCAAAAAATCCTGGTGGGCATTGATTTTTCCGTATCCTGTGAATGCGCCCTGTCTTTTGCCCGGCAGATGGCGGACCGGTTTGGATCTGCCATTTTTCCTTTTCACATGCTGCCGGTACCGCCGTATCCCAAATATTCCCGCGAGGATTTCGAGGCGGACCGGGCCGCGGCCCGGGAGCGGCTGGAAACATTTTGCGCAGATGCAGTAAAAGGCGTGTCCCATGAATATCAGATCAGGGCAGGGGCCCTGCCGCACCAGGAAATCGTCAACACGGCCCGGGAAATGGCCGCGGATTTGATTGTAATGGGTTCCCATACCAAGGCGGAAGGCCAAAAATGGTATGCCGGAAGCGCTGTGGAGCGCACCGCGTTCCGGTCCACCTGCCCCGTGGTGGTGATCACCGACCCGGCGGCCCTGCTGGCCTGGGACGAAAATCAGGATGCGTCTGCCATCGGCCGGGACAAGGACCGCCTGATTCATGTGTTTACCCGGAAGCGGGAGCATTAGCAGACCGGCGGTAATCCCGCAAGAATCTCCGGTGCGCTTTGCGATAAAAAGTTTATTGGGTATCTGAAAATCAAAGAATCCGGATTTTTTGCAAAGCCTCAAGCTTTGCGCAGAAGTGCAAACAACGGATTTTTCCCATTACGGTAAACCTCTCTCAATTTGTCAAGATCAGCGCCAAGATATGCTGAAATGAGAACAATTTGATTAAGGATTGTTGTATTGATGACGCCGTATTTCAGCCACCTTCTGCCGGAGGTTGGCAGTGGGACGCCCGTACAGACGGTCAACCCCCGGTTTCTTGCCTGCTTTACAAACAAGACATCCTCAAGAATCGGCACCACCGGAAATCCCGCCATTTCAAAAAAATCATTGCGCCGAATGAACAGGCCCTGATCTCCGTAGGGACGTTTCAGCAAACGGGATCTCAGGTTCGCGCCCCACTCAATCCAATGCCTGCCGAAAAATGAACCGTTGATTGCAAAACCAAAGTATCCCAGTATCACTCGCGGCTGTCTCATGACACGACGAACCTGATAATCCCATCCCGGGGGCAGAACAGAGTCCGCATGCAGAAACACCAGAATATCACCATTGGCATGCTGTGCGCCATAATTCATCTGTACTGCTCTGCCAATACGGCCCTGGATCACCCTGGCACCAGCCAGAGAAGCAATTTCCCGTGTACGGTCGCAGCTTCCACCGTCCGCCACAATTGTTTCCGTGTTGAATCCATTCAACGCTGCTTTCACGGCCGGTTTAAGGTAGGCTTCTTCATTGACTGCCGGAATGATCACGGAAATTCGCGGCGGAATATCACCGGGTTTATCGACATCGCTCAGCGCGGGAAGAACAGTATAGTGGTCCAGTTTTCCCGCTGTTTGCTTAAAAACCCGTTCAGTACCCCAATCCACATCGCGGAATAACTCAGGACAGGGTTCCCGCAGCCCGATTAAATAATACCCGCCATCAGTGGCTGGCCCGAGAACACAACGGGTGTCATCCATCGACTTTAGGGCCTTGAGCATGTTTTCGGTTCGATTGTCGGGACAGTCACTCCCGACGACCAGCACTTTTTCCGCCCCATCGTTAAAAGCATCCGCAAAAGCGCGCGCCATCCGTGCGCCCAGATCGCCTGGTCCTTGATGTGTGTATTTGCCGTCAGGGCCCAGCCATTCCCGCATTTGAGATTCCGAACCGCCAGTGAATCGAATTTCCATTTTTATTCCGGTTTGGCGAACCTGCTTGATGGTAAACTCCGTCATCCGCCGTTGCAATTCGGCTGCGCCGTCCGCGCCGAGTGCCGGAATCAGGCGGGTCTTTGCATGACCCGGGACAGGAAATCGCGTAAATACAATAATCCGGACTTTCGATAGATTGTCTTTTGTTTTCATTGCAGAGCTTTTTGTCATCAGGGCCTTGGCTTGACTTCAGATATATTAAATCATATTGTATATTATTGTATATTATTGTATAATAAAATTAATTAAAATATAAAAGATTAATGCTCCTCCTTTTTGACTTGACCAAAAACGACAAGAAGCAGACTGGCCAATGAATCGACTTTTGAATGTTAGAGAAGCAGCTGAGTTTTTAAACGTCTCTGAAATGAGCATCCGGCGCTGGACCAATAAAGGGTCTCTCAACTGTTTTCGGGTGGGGGGGAAAAAAGAGAGACGTTTTTACATGGCCGATCTGGTTGCTTTTTTGAACAAAGACAAAGGGCCGGCACTGGTTCCACTGGGGTTTGACGGCCTGAAACTCTCTGACAGCAGCCATTCTACGCATTTTTTTGCAAATCAGAAAGAGTTTTTTGACACGGCTCTGAAATATGCAGTGACCGGACTGAACCAAGGAGAGAGTATGCTTATGGTGATGCCCCGGCAAAAACATAAAGATTTTTTGTCCTTGCTTGGCCGTCACCGGCCGTCACTGGAAAAAGATCTGAAAAAGGATCGCTTGGTTGTGAGTGAAGGGAAAAACACGCCGGAAGAAATGATCCAATATTTGTGCGCCTTTGCCGCAAATTCAAAAAAGTTTCGGATTCTGGGAGATATGTCCTGGGCCATTTGCAAAGGATGGGATCTGGAAACCCTGCGCGAACTGGAACAGGCGCCGGAACTCAGACAGCCTTTACTAAATGGTGTTCTGGTCTGTCAGTATGGGCTGGAAGAATTTTCCGGCGCATACATCATGATGGCGGCCGAGGCCCATGAACAGATTATTTACAAAAATGAACTCAAGCAAAGTGTTTATTATCGCCAAAAAAGAGACCAATCAAACCCGTAACCGCATAAAAAGGAAAAGGCATGAAAAAGAAAATAATATTGGTTCTGGTGTTTTTATACGCCGGATTCATGAGTGTGCCGTTGTCAGCCGCTGCTGAGAGCGTTGACAACAGCATATTTGCCCAATTGCTGTCCAACTATGTAAAAAACGGGATGGTCGATTATCAGGGATTTAAAAACAAAGAAAAAAAACTGGATGCCTATCTGGATGTTCTGGCGGCCGTTGATCCGGAAACGCTTTCCCGGGACGACCGGTTTGCCTTTTACATCAATGCCTACAATGCCTGGACCATCAAGCTGATCTTATCCGGCTACCCGGGGGTTGAATCCATCAAAGAACTGGGGTCTTTTTTTCGCAGTCCCTGGAAGAAAAAGATTTGCCGGATCAATGGAAAAATGCTGTCTCTGGATGAAATTGAGCACGATATTCTCCGGCCCACGTTTAAAGATCCACGGGTTCATTTTGCCGTCAATTGCGCGTCAAAAGGATGCCCGAAGCTGATCTCCGTACCCTATGAAGGAAATATGCTGGACGCGCAGCTCAATGCGGTTGCCCGGGCCTTTATCAACAATTCTGAAAAAAATTACCTCAACGGCAATACCCTGCATGTGAGCAGCATTTTCAAGTGGTTTGCGGAAGATTTTGACCATGATATTCCTGCTTTTTTTAAAAAATACGCGGGCGATGAACTGAAAAAACAGCTTTTACAAGAATCGGGTGATATCAACGTCAGCTACCTGGATTATGACTGGTCGTTAAACGGCCGATAATGATCATTTTTCCGGCTTTGATCATCATTTTGGCCATATCCGGGCCATGGTGCTTTTCATGCGGTTTCCGTGGGAACATCAATCATTTAAAAAAAGGAGATTTTGATGAACATCGAAGATCTGTTGAAGAAATCACAAGACGCTGTGGCGTTTACCAAAGAAGAGCTGATGTGGATGCTCAGTTGTCCGGCGGATTCCCCGGAAACTTTTCGGATCATGGCAGAGTCCAATCGGATTTCCAAAGAACTGACCGGGAATAAGGCTGAAATTCACGCCCAGTTTGCGTTAAATCTTGCACCCTGCGCCTGCAACTGCATGTTTTGCTCTTTTGCGAAAGTCAATGGCGTGTTTACGGAAGAAACCCGGATTACCGAAGAAACCGCCATTGGATACGCATGCCAGTTGGAAGCTGATGGCGCGAACGCTGTCTATGTGATGATCACGGCCCAGTATCCCTTTTCGATGTTCCTTGAAATTTCCCAGGAAATTCGCAAACATTTAAAACCCGATACCCTGATGGTCGCCAATATCGGGGACCAGAGTCTGGAAAGTGCCAGAAAACTAAAGGATTGCGGGTATGCGGGCGTCTATCATGCCTTGCGCCTGCGAGAAGGAAAAGACACGGGCCTTAAGCCCGGGGCCAGGATCGAATCCCTGCGCAACTTCCGGGAAGCCGGCCTGGCAGTAGGCACCTGCGTAGAGCCTGTGGGACCGGAACATTCAAATGAAGAATTGGCGGATATGATCCTGTTTACCGCTTCATTAAATCCGGCTTACAGCGGCGCCGGCCGCCGTATTTCAATTCCCGGAACACCGATGGCTGAAAAAGGCATGATCAGCGAACTGCGCATGGCCCAGATTGCAGCGGTGACGCGTCTGGGAATGCCCCGGACGGTCCAGGGCAATTGCACCCATGAACCCTGTACGCTGGGCGGACTTGCCGGGGCAACGCTCTTTTGGGCTGAATCCGGCGCAAACCCCAGAGATGTTGAGGAAAAAACAGAAGAAGGCAGGGGAGAAACTGTGCAAACCTGCAAGACCATCTATAAAGAATGTGGATGGGAAACCTGGGAAGGGCCGTCCCGGTATTATGGTGAAAAATGAGATCACATCTTCCCAGAATTCTGATCGTGCTGCTCATCGCCGCCCTGGTGGCTGTTTTTTTTGCCTTTGATCTCGGGCAATACTTGTCCTTTGATTATCTTAAATCCCGGCAGGCGGCCCTGGAATCCTTTTACGCCGGCCATCAGCTGATGAGCATGGCCGTTTACATGGCAATATATATTCTCGTGGCGGCCTTGTCGCTTCCCGGCGCTGCGGTCATGACCCTTGCCGGGGGCGCGATTTTCGGTTTCTGGTTCGGCCTGGTCCTGGTCTCTTTTGCCAGCACCATCGGCGCGACCTGCGCCTTTCTGGTGGCCCGTTTTTTGCTGCGGGATACTGTCCAGAAGAGTTTTGGCGACCGCCTGAAAGCCGTTAATAAAGGCATAGAGAAAGACGGGGCCTTTTATCTGTTCACCCTGCGGCTGGTCCCGATTTTTCCGTTTTTTGTGATTAATCTGGTGATGGGGCTTACCCCCATCCGGACCGGGGTGTTTTATCTTGTCAGCCAGGTGGGCATGCTGGCCGGCACGGCGGTGTATGTCAATGCCGGCACGCAGCTGGCGCAGATTGATTCCTTATCCGGCATTCTGTCGCCGGATCTGATTTTTTCCTTTGCCCTGCTGGGAATTTTTCCGTTAATTGCCAAAAAAGTGACCGCCAAAATCCAATCCAAAAAAGTTCTGGCAAAATACCCGAAACCGAAGAAATTCGATTACAATCTGGTGGTGATCGGCGCCGGAGCCGCCGGCCTGGTGACGTCCTATATCGCGGCCACCGTGCGGGCCAAAGTCGCTATGATTGAAAAGCGTAAAATGGGGGGCGACTGCCTAAATACCGGGTGCGTCCCCAGCAAGGCCCTGATCCGGTCCGCCAAAATTTTGTCCTATGTGCGGCGGGCCAAAGAGTTCGGGTTTGACAGCGGAACTATTGATTTTAATTTTGCCCGGGTCATGGAGCGGGTGCATCAGGTGATTGCAAAAATCGAACCCCATGATTCCGTGGAGCGGTATTCACAACTTGGCGTGGAATGCATTTCCGGAGCGGCCAGAATCACTTCCCCGTATACGGTGGAGGTCAACGGCAGAATCCTGACCACCAAAAAAATCGTGATCGCAAGTGGTGCCCGGCCTTTTGTGCCGCCCATTCCCGGCCTGGAAAACGTGACCTATCTGACATCGGATAATGTCTGGGAGATTAAAGACCAGCCGAAACGCCTGGTGGTGCTCGGCGGCGGTCCCATCGGATGCGAACTGACCCAGACCTTCGGCCGGCTGGGATCGGCGGTCACCCAGGTGGAGATGATGCCCCAGATTATGGGTCGGGAGGATGCGGAGGTGGCAGCGCTGATCCAGGAAAAACTGGAAAGCGAAGGGGTACGCGTGTTGACCGGGCATCGGGCCAAAGCAGTGAAAATTGAAACCGGCGAAAAAACGCTGGTCTGTGATCACAACGGCCAGGATGTCAGCATCCCGTTTGACGAAATTTTAGTGGCCGTGGGACGGGCCGCCAATATCAGCGGATTCGGCCTGGAGGAACTGGGCATTGAATTGACGCCCCGGAAAACGATTTCTGCCAATGAATTTCTCCAGACCAGCGTCCCCACGATTTATTGCGCAGGAGATGTGGTGGGTCCTTATCAATTCACCCATGTGGCCGGGCATCAGGCCTGGTATGCGTCGGTCAACGCGCTTTTCGGCGGGTTGAAGTCATTTAGAGTCGATTACAGCGCCATCCCGTGGGCCACGTATACCGATCCGGAAGTGGCCCGGGTGGGCTTAAATGAAACCGAAGCCAAAGAAAAAGACATCGCGTTTGAGCTCACCCGTTATGAAATTAATGATCTCGACCGGGCCATTGCCGATTCCGAAGACTACGGGTTCATAAAAGTGCTGACCAAACCCGGCACGGACAAAATTCTGGGCGTTACCATTGTCGGCGCGCATGCCGGTGATATCCTGGCGGAATATGTGTTCGCCATGAAGCATGGGCTGGGGCTCAACAAAATTCTGGGCACTATCCACACCTATCCCACTATGTCGGAAGCCAACAAGTATGCGGCCGGTGTCTGGAAAAAAGCCCATGCCCCGGAAAAAATCCTGAACTGGCTGGGTAAGTATCATGCCTGGCGGCGGGGATAAAACGGAGAATGAATCCACAATGAATGTTTTAGCGTTTTCAATGGTATATCTGGTCCCGGTCAGCGTGATTATCGGCTACTGGCTCGGTGGGATTTATACCTTTATCACACCGTTTCTGGTTTTCGGCATCGGACCGGTTTTAGATACGGTTATCGGCAAAGATACGCGAAACCCGGCCAAAGAAACGGAAAAGGAACTTGAATCGGACAGCCGGTATAAAATCCTGACGCTTTTGTGCGCACCGGTCCAGATTGCGGTTGTTTTCTGGGGTGCGTATGTGGTCAGCTATGGTGATTTGCGGATTCTGGAAACAGTTGGCATTATTCTTTCCATAGGGATCTCATCCGATATCCTGGGGCTTAGCGCGGCCCATGAACTGGCGCATCGGGTGAACCATAAATTCGAACACGCGCTTTCAAAAGTCATTCTGTGCAGCGTATTATACATGCATTTCGGGTTGGAACATGTTGTCGGGCACCACCGGCGGGTGGCCACGTTTGAAGATCCGGCGACTGCACGTTTAGGAGAATCGCTGTATGCGTTTTTGCCGCGTACCATTCTGGGTGGGTTCAAAAATGCCTGGCAATTTGAAGCCGACCGGATGAAAAGGCAGAACAAACCGGTCTGGAGTCTGCGCAATCCAATGATTTTGGGGCTTTTATTTCAGGCGGCTTATATTGTTTTCTTTGCCGTGATATTTGGAAAGATGGGGGTTTTGTTCCTTCTTGCACAGAGTTTTATTGCTATTATCCTTGTCGAAACCGCAAACTATGTGGTGCATTACGGGCTGCTGCGCAAAGAGATTGCACCGGGGACATACGAACCGGTCCGACCCCGGCACTCCTGGAATTCTTCCAACTGGCTGAGCAACCATTTTCTGTTTAATATACAGCGCCATTCGGACCATCACTACAAACCGGGGCATCGTTATCAGTTGCTTCGTCATTACGACGGCGTGCCCCAGTTGCCCACCGGATATGCGGGGATGATTGTGCTGGCGTTTATTCCGCCGGTTTGGCGCAAGATAATGGACCCGCGGGCTTTGGAGTTCAGGGCGGGCCAACAAGATTAACGATTTTTAAATCAATCAATCGATTCGTTTCTTTTCATTCACATAAGGTACGGAAAATGAAAAAAAGAATACCACAGACGAAAACGGCACACAGCTCAACCCCGGAGAATATCGCCATCGAGCCCCGAAGGCCGGAGTTCGACTTTTCAGGCGTCGATAAATACTGGTTGAAAGATCCCTTCACCTCGCAGTTTATGAACGCCCTCTCCATTGTGGTGCCCGTCTCGGAAAGAACGGTCATCGATATTGTCCGAAAATACGCGGATAATATTACCGAGCCAAAGCTGATCCGGGAGATGGACGCTCTGATTCGGCAGGAAGGGCGCCATACGCTGATGCACCTGCGATGCAATGAGCTGTTGAAAAAGTGCGGCTATCCGGCGATTCGACCGTTTGAGCGGTTTCAGAAATTTTTTGTCGGGAAAATGCGCAAAATTTCTCCGCCGGCGTGGGAACTGGCCATGCCGGCGGCGTTTGAGCATTTTACATCCGCCATCAGCCGGGATTTTATCGTTAACAACAGGTTCTGGGCGGGAGATCAGTCCAATGCCGCAATCGACTTCACCCGCTGGCACGCGCTTGAAGAACTGGAGCACCAGGCCGTGTGCTTTGATGTGTTTGCGGCCCTGGAAAAACGGACCTGGCTGTTAACCCTGGCCCTTATTTTTATCTGGATGCCGGCAACACTCATTTCGGTCTATGGAATGCAATTTTATTTTCTCCTAAAAGACGGAATCCTGCTTAAGCGCAAGAATTGGGGACCTTACCTGAAATTCGTGTTTCAATCCCTGCCCATGCTCACCAGAGGTGCGTTAAAATACATTGATAAAGCGTTCCGGCCATGGAACCCGAAAGATATTCAAATTTATCAGGCGCACAAACAAGAGATTCGACATATCCTTTCATAAACAGGTCAAGGCGCAGCCTCTTTGGGAACATTTATGGTTGAAGAAAATCAAGGGAAACAGAAAAAAGTGGCAATTATTTTCAATGTCGGTTAAATAGAAATATCTCAGCCATGCATTCCTGAATTTTCTATCATTATTTGAAAAACAAGAAACTGTAACAGCCGGATATGACATCACCCAAAACCCTGCTCGCGTCTAAGGATCTTTATCCGAAAAAACAATTCGGCCAGAATTTCCTGCGGGATCCGTCCACGGCCCGGATGATTGTGGACCGGGTCCTTTTGTCTGGTGATGACATTGTGTTGGAGATTGGTGCGGGTTTAGGGGCACTGACCCTTCCGGCGGCCCGGACGGCCCGTCATGTGTATGCCGTGGAAAAGGATTATGCAGTGGCGGATGTGCTGAAAAGTGAGCTGGAAAAGCAAGGTATTTACAATGTCACGCTGATGACCGCAGATATTTTAACCGTTGATATTGCCGCCATCAGCAGCCGGGAAAATCGGAAACTGGTGGTTTTGGGAAACCTGCCGTATAATATTTCCTCCCAGATTCTGGTGGCGCTTCTGGCGGCAAAACAGTCAATCGCCCGGGCGGCGTTGATGTTTCAGAAAGAAGTGGCCTGCCGCCTGGCCGCCGGGCCGGGGTCAAAGGACTACGGCAGATTGTCTGTGATGCTGCAGTACAGCGCGGAAGTGCGAAAGCTGGCAAATGTTGGGGCGCACCTGTTTTTGCCCGCGCCCAAAGTGGCATCTGAAGTGATCGAAATCCGGTTTAAGGAAATTATTGAAAATCCGGCAGCAGATGAAACCATGCTCTCTGATGTGGTGAAGGCCGCATTTTCCACTCGCCGGAAAACATTGAAAAACGCTCTTTTAAACCTGCGCCCAAAAGCAAAACTCGACGCTGATTCCATCATGGATATACTTGAGCGCGCGGGCATTGATCCGGGCCGGCGGGCGGAATCGTTGTCTGTGGCAGAATTTGTAAAACTTGCCAATCGCTTTGCCGAATCTCAGGCAGCATACAAGGCACTTTAGGCACTTCTAACTTTTCGGCTTGAGCTAAACAAGCCTCTTCTATGGGCAAGCCGAGGCCGGGTTCTTTGGGCCAGGATTTTACTCTTCTGTTTCATTTTCAGGCGACACTGCCGGCTCAAACCGATGTTCAAATCGATAATCCAGATCCGGTTTTTTATAGTCAAAAGCCATGATGCGGTTGTTGCGGATCCAGATCACATGAAAGTCCCGCACCATTTTTCCATTTCGGTTTTTTGCTTCAAACGCGATAAAACTCTCCCACACCTGATTGCCTTTGGCCAGGGAGATGGATTCCTGACGGTGCTCTATAATTTTCTTTTCCGGCGGCTTGACAATGGTCAGGTTTTTTATGGATGCCGGGTTTTCAAGGTATTGATCCAGAAATCCGCGGATGAGATCTTCATAATGTTCCGGATAGGGACCGGCGTCCTCGTCAAATGCCTGATTATAGGGCTCCATCATACAGCCGGCCAGGGCAAAAAGAAAAACGCACGATATCACGATGTATTTCACAATGGTCTCCTTGCTATGATTATGGGTTGAGATTGCAAAGACTTTCTGATATGTTTTTTTACCAGAATTTTTGTTTTGATGTCAATCAGTTAAATTGGATAACCCAATCATTGAACTATAAGGGAAAGGACGAATCAGGATGAAGACAAAACTTGCCTGCCTGCTCATTGCGGTGATGCTGACGGTGGGGGGAGCCGGCTGCTCTACGGTTGCGACGAGCACTGGACCGATGATTTACCGGCTGGAGGATGGGGAGAAATCCGTGGGCGAGTTGGCGAAACACCAGATCTCGGGCAGCATTTACGCCGGTGTAATTGTTCTTGAAAAGACCCCCGTGTGCCCCATTGTTGCGGAGAAAGTGCGCATTGCCCAGAAACAGCGCCGGGGCCGGGTATTTTCCATGATGGAACTGGTTATTTTCGGGCTGGGAATCTATGATGCGGCCAAAAGCCAGGCGGTGGTGGAAAACTCAAAAGAAATAAAGCCCCTGGGAAAATATGAAACCGGAGAGTTTGTGCCCTGCGGAGAAAAAAAGCCCGCAGCCCATGAAACGGTTATTATTACGGATAAACAGCAGACCATGGAACGGCAGGCACAGACCGACGGGGCCGGAAGGCTGGATCTGAAGGCGGTGCTGGGGGCCCCGGATTATGTGATGCATTTGGCTGTGCGGCTGGCATCAGACCCGGAAGATGCCTTAACCGTGATTTACCGGCCTGATCGATAACGCCGTGTGATATCCGCAGATGGGGCCCAAGAATAAAGAAAAATACATTCTTGCCATTGATCTGGGCACTTCCGGCCCCAAGTGCGCCCTGGTGTCCTGCCGGGGAGAAGTAAAAGATGCCGCGTTTGTTCAAAACAGGCTGGTGCTGCTGCCGGACGGCGGCGCGGAACAGGACCCGGAAGAATGGTGGCAGTCCATTCTGGAAACAATGAAAATTGTTCTGGGAAAAAATTCCGTGCCTGCGGATGATATTATTGCCGTGAGCTGTTCCACCCAGTGGTCCGGCACCGTGGCAGTGGCTGAAAACGGCCATCATCTGGCAAGTGCCATGATCTGGCTGGATTCCCGGGGCAGCCGGTATGTCCGGGAAATCGCGCGCGGTCTGATTAATTTTGAAGGCTACGGTATTTCCAAAATCGCCCGGTGGCTGCGCCTGACCGGCGGGGCCCCCAGTTTGTCCGGAAAAGATTCCCTGGCCCATATTCTGTACATCAAAAACCAGCATCCGGATATTTATCACCGAACCTATAAGTTTTTAGAGCCCAAAGATTACATCAACCTGCGGCTCACCGGAAAATTCGCCGCGTCCTATGATTCTATCACCCTTCACTGGGTCACGGACAACCGGGACATCCATCATATCACCTATGACGGGCGGCTTATCCGCATGGCCGGCATTGATCCGGCAAAACTGCCGGATTTAAAGCAGGCAACGGATATCCTGGGGCCGCTCAAACCGGATGTGGCCGCGTCCCTGGGGCTTTCGCCGAAAGTGCAAGTAATCACCGGGACTCCGGACATTCAGGCAGCCGCCATTGGCTCCGGCGGGGTGGGGGACTATGACGCCCATTTTTATATCGGCACTTCCGCCTGGCTGACCTGCCATGTGCCCTTTAAAAAAACCGATATTTTTCGGGGAATTGCTTCTTTGCCGTCCGCTATTCCGGGAAAGTATTTTGTGGCGGATGAACAGGAAACCGCGGGCGCGTGTCTGAGCTTTCTGCGGGACAATATTTTTTTTCATGACGATGCCCTGAAAACAGGCGGGTGTCCGCCAGATACCTACCGGGTTTTTGATCAAATGGCAAAAACCATTTTGCCTGGCAGTGACGGGCTGATTTTTACCCCCTGGCTGTATGGCGAGCGGACCCCGCTGGATGATAAATACGTGCGCGGCGGATTTTTCAACCAGAGCCTGAATACCACCCGGTCGCATATGGTGCGGGCCGTGCTGGAAGGGGTGGCGTTCAACGGCCGCTGGCTGCTGGCAGCGGTGGAAAAATTCGTAGGACGGCGCCTGGAGCGGGTCCGCATGATCGGCGGCGGGGCTGCATCTGATACCTGGTGCCAGATTTTTGCGGATGTGTTTAACCGGGAAATATGGCAGATTCGGCAGCCGATGCTGGCCAATGTCCGGGGAGCGGGGTGTCTGGCAGCGGTGGCGTTGGGATATATGACTGTTGAGGCGGTGGCGGATGCCGTGGAAGTGGATACTGTTTATACGCCGAACCCGGATCATGTGCGGATCTATGACCGGATGTTTGCGGAGTTTAAAAATATTTACCGCAAAAACCGGAAAATTTACAAGCGGCTGAACGCGCGATAAAATCAACCGCCTGGAGGCATTGTTGGATATTCAGATTATAATGGATAAATATTTTTCCCGTCTGCCCAAAAAAGTGGCTGCCCGGATCTTTAATGCCGTAAAAGACATTCCGTTTGTGAAAACCGCCATTGAAAAGGAACTGGACACCATGATGGCGGAGCTGGAAAGTTCTGTAAAGCCCTATGATGACACGGTGCAGCGCTTTTCAAGATTGCCGGAAGCGGGGCTGTCCAGAGATGATCTGTTGGCCGTTATGGAGGATATTCACGCAAAAGAAACGGAAAAGTGGAAAACCGGGCATGTTTCCGGCGCTGTTTATCACGGAGACCCGGCCCACATTGATTTTTTGAATAAAATATACTCCTATAATTCCCAGAGCAACCCCTTGCATGCGGATATCTGGCCGAGCGCGGCCAAGTTCGAGTCTGAAATTGTTTCAATGACCGCAGCCATGCTCGGCGCCAAGTTCGGGACGAATAAAACCGATGACAATATTTGCGGCGTGGTGTCATCCGGCGGCACGGAAAGCATTCTGCTGGCCATGAAAACCTACCGGGACCGGGCCAGGCAGGAAAAAAACATCACCGCCCCGGAGATGATCGTGCCCCGGACTGCTCATGCGGCCTTTGATAAGGCAGCCCAGTATTTCAACATCAAGATCATCCATATTCCGGTGGGACCGGATTTCCGGGCCGATGTAAGGGCCGCGAAAAAAGCCATCACCCGAAATACCATTGTGATGGCGGGTTCCGCGCCCTGTTTCCCCCACGGGGTAATGGACCCCATTGAAGACCTGTCTGAGCTGGCCCGGAAAAAAAAGATCGGGTTTCATACAGATGCCTGTCTGGGGGGCTTTGTGCTTCCCTGGGCGGAAAAGCTGGGCCATGATGTGCCGCCTTTTGATTTCCGCCTGCCCGGCGTCACTTCCATTTCCGCGGACACCCATAAGTATGGATACGCGGCCAAGGGCACGTCCGTGATTCTCTATCGCGGCACGGATTTGCGGCGGTATCAGTATTTCACCATCACGGACTGGCCCGGCGGGCTGTATTTTTCCCCCACCTTTGCCGGCAGCCGGCCCGGCGCCCTGAGCGCGGCCTGCTGGGCCGCCATGGTGTCCATTGGAGAAAAAGGATACCTGGACGCCACCCGGAAAATTCTTGAAACCGCGGCTGCCGTCAAAGCCGGTATCCAGGAAATCCCCGAACTGAAAATCCTGGGGGATCCCCTGTGGGTGATTGCCTTTGCATCTGATGAATTAAACATTTACCAGGTTATGGACCAGATGGGACGGAAGGGGTGGAGCCTGAACGGGCTGCACCAGCCGGCCTGCGTCCATATCTGCGTGACCCTGGCCCATACCCGGGGCGGGGCGGCCCGGCGGTTTATTGAAGATTTGAAAACCGCGGTGGGGTTTGTCAAAGCCTATCCCGAGGAAAAAGGCGCCATGGCCCCGGTATACGGCATGGCCGCCACCATTCCCTTCCGGGGCCTGGTTTCGGAGATGATGGAAAAGTATATTGATCTCTTGTACCGGGTGAAATAGGGGTGAATCAATCGTCCGGAGAAGCCGGATGATACGGGAGTTGTCAGGTGTCAGGTGTCGGGTGTCAGTGTCGGGAGGTGGAAAGGTTACCAGCTCACACCTGATATTCGTTTCGACATCCGACATCACGGTCAACCCAAAACCTGATGCCTTCAACCTGATGCCTTCAACCTGAACACTTCAACCTGAACACTGAAACCTGAAACCCGCGACTCTCCCCGGTTATCCAATTTTATCCTTTACATCGTTTTTGATTTACGATAATTTTTTAGACTTTCCATGTAATTCAGGAGCACTGTTTTCTTTGTTCAGTGTTTTTTACCAATAATTTTTTTATCTTATGGAGTATTTCACCATGGCTAAGAACATGAAAACCATTGACGGCAATACAGCAGCCGTTCATGTGGCCTATGCCTTGAGCGATGTGGCCGCCATTTATCCGATTACCCCTTCGACCTCTATGGGAGAAACCGCCGACGAATGGGCTTCCCAGGGCCGAAAAAATATTTTTGGCCAGACCCTGAACGTTAAACAGATGCAGTCCGAGGCAGGCGCTGCCGGTGCGGTTCACGGCGCATTGGCTGCGGGCTCGCTGACCACTACATTTACGGCGTCCCAGGGATTGCTGTTGATGATTCCCAATATGTACAAGATTTCCGGGGAACTCCTGCCCGGCGTGTTTCACGTCTCTGCCCGGGCCCTGGCCGGCCATGCCCTGTCCATTTTCGGGGACCACAGCGATGTCATGAGCGTCCGGCAGGCCGGGTTTGCCATGATCGCCTCCGGGTCGGTTCAGGAAGTCATGGATCTGGCCCTGGTGTCCCACCTGTCTTCCATTGAAGGCAGTGTTCCGTTTCTGCATTTCTTTGACGGCTTCCGCACCTCTTCTGAAATTCAGAAAATCGAACTCATTGATTATGACGATATCGCCGGGCTTGTGAATCATGAAGCCATTCGTGATTTCCGCTCCCGGGCCATGAATCCGGAACATCCGCACATTCGGGGCACGGCCCAGAATCCGGACATTTATTTCCAGGGCCGGGAAGGGGCCAATCCTTTTTATGACCAGATTCCCATGATCGTGGAAGAATCCATGGCAAAAGTGGGGGCCCTCACCGGCCGCCAGTATAAACTCTTTGATTATATCGGCCATCCGGACGCGGAACGGATTGTGATTTCCATGGGATCATCCACGGAAACCATTGAAGAAGTGGTAAACGCCCTGAATAAAAAAGGCGAGCGACTGGGCCTGGTGAAAGTCCGGCTTTATCGGCCATTTTCCATGGAACATTTTTTGTCCGTGATTCCCTCCACCGTGGAAAAAATCACCGTGCTGGACCGGACCAAAGAACCCGGCGCCATTGGTGATCCCCTTTATATGGATATATGCGCGGCATTCAAGGAATATGGCGAGATGCCCTTGATTTACGGCGGCCGCTACGGTCTGGGCTCCAAGGAATTCACCCCGGCCATGGCCAAGGCCGTGTTTGACAACATGCGGTCCGTGGGCGTGAAAAATCATTTTACCGTGGGCATTACCGATGATGTCACCTACCGGTCCCTGCCTGTGGAAGACAGTTTTGATACCGCGCCCGAAGGGACGGTGCAGTGCAAATTCTGGGGCCTGGGGTCCGACGGTACGGTCGGGGCCAACAAAAGCGCCATCAAGATCATCGGCGACAATACGGATATGTTTGCTCAGGGATATTTTGCCTATGACTCTAAAAAATCCGGCGGCATCACCGTTTCCCATCTCCGGTTCGGTTCCCAGCCCATTCAGTCCACTTACCTGGTGAATACCGCGGATTTCGTGGCCTGCCACAAATCCAATTATGTGGAAATTTATGATGTGCTGGAAGGGATCAAAGACGGCGGCACATTTCTTTTGAATTCCCCATGGACCCAGGAAGATATGGAAACCGCACTGCCGGCGGCCATGCGCCGCACCATCGCGGAAAAGCATCTGAAATTCTACACCGTGGATGCCATCAAGATCGCGGAATCCTTAGGCCTTGGCACCCGTATCAATATGATCATGCAGACCGCTTTTTTCAGCCTGGCCAAAGTATTGCCTTTTGAACAGGCCTTGGAATTGCTCAAGGCAGATATCAAAAAGACCTACGGCAAAAAAGGCGATAAAATTGTCAAGATGAACATTGATGCCGTGGACCAGACCCTTGAAAACCTCATTGAAATCAACGTGCCCGCATCCTGGAAAAATGCTCAGGGGACAACGGCCGCGGCAGACGAAGATGTGCCGGAATTTGTGGAAAATGTCATGCGGCCCATGCAGCTGCAGAAAGGGGATGAACTGCCGGTGAGCGCGTTTGAACCGGACGGGATTTTTCCGGTAGGCACCTCCCGGTATGAAAAACGCGGAGTGGCCATTAACGTGCCGGAATGGATTCCTGAAAACTGCATTCAATGCAATCAGTGCGCTTTTGTATGCCCCCATGCCGCCATCCGGCCGGTGCTCTTGACCGAAGAAGAAAAACAGGCGGCCCCTGACGCCTTTGAAACCAAAAATGCCCTGGGCAAGGAGCTCAAAGGCTATCAGTTCAGAATTCAGGTCAATACCCTGGATTGCCAGGGCTGCGGCAACTGCGCCGATATCTGCCCGGCCAAGAAGCCGGCGCTCGTGATGCGCCACATTGAAACCCAGACCGAACTTCAGGTGCCCAATCAGGAATTTTCCGAAACCCTGCCCGTGCGTGATGATCTGGTAAAACGCGATTCCGTAAAAGGCAGCCAGTTCCAGCAGCCGCTCATGGAATTTTCCGGGGCCTGTGCCGGCTGCGGGGAAACCCCCTATGTCAAGGTGCTCACCCAGTTGTTCGGGGAGCGGATGATTATTGCCAATGCCACCGGCTGCAGCTCCATCTGGGGCGCGTCAGCACCTTCCACCCCGTACTGCGCCAACAAAAACGGGTTTGGCCCGGCCTGGGGCAATTCTCTGTTTGAAGATGCCGCGGAATTTGGCTACGGCATTGCCATTTCCTATGTCCAGCGCCGGAACAAGCTCAAGGATCTGGTCCGGCAGGCCCTGGAAACCGATATTCCGTCGGATCTGAAAGAGGCCATGACCGCCTGGCTGGAAGGGGCGGATGACGCGGATGCGTCGGCAACATACGGCCGCCAGGTGGAAGCCCTGCTCGGGGATATGGAAGGCGATGACCTTCTGGAATCCATTTATGACATGAGTGATCTGCTGGTAAAAAAATCCGTGTGGGCCTTTGGCGGGGACGGATGGGCCTACGACATCGGGTTCGGCGGGCTGGACCATGTGATCGCCTCAGGCGAGGACATCAACCTTCTGGTAATGGATACGGAAGTGTATTCCAACACCGGGGGCCAGTCATCCAAAGCCACGCCCACCGGGGCCGTGGCCAAGTTTGCGGCATCCGGTAAAAAGATAGAAAAAAAAGATCTGGGCCGGATTGCCATGACTTACGGACATGTATATGTGGCCTCCGTTGCCATGGGCGCGAACAAGCAGCAGATGCTTAAAGCCTTTCTGGAAGCGGAAAGCTATGCCGGACCGTCTCTGATTATCTGTTACGCGCCGTGCATCAACCAGGGTTTGAAAAAAGGCATGGGCAAGAGCCAGGAAGAAGAAAAACAGGCGGTTGAGAGCGGCTACTGGCCTCTGTACCGGTACAATCCGCTCCTGGAAAAGGAAGGCAAAAATCCGTTTGTTCTGGAATCTAAAAACCCGGACGGATCCATTCAGGAATTTCTCAAAGGGGAAAACCGGTTTGCCTCTCTTGAAAAAACATTTCCGGAAGAATCCAAAAAGCTGCGCGCCCAGATTGAAGAAGAAATCAACCACCGGTACGCGGCTTACAAGGCGATGGCGGATCCTACCGCAGTGTGCAGGACCGAAGAAGAAACAAAGGAATAATTTGGTGATGCCGTAAAAATCACCAGAAGATCATAAAAAATAAAAAAGGAGGCCGGCGGATGGTTCCGCCGGCCTCCTTTTTTTGTATCCGCTCACGGGGTTGAAATATTCAGATTTTCTTAACCCATTGACCTGGAAGCGTTTGCAGGGTGCTGCAGATGCGAGGCGCCGGGCACGAAGACGTACTCGTTGTACTTCAATTGCCCGGTAACAAAGCAGATGCGGTGCCCTGTGAACGCTTTTTTTTATTTCTGCATATCACTCAGCTCAATATTAAGGGCGTGCGAGGAGAGCAATATTTCCCAAAAGGACAACCCCAGTGAAATCATCATCAGGATAAGGCTTGCGCTGAACAGGATTTTTCCGAAAATCAGATGCCCCGCAAACAGGACAAAAATGCACAGCACGCACAGGAAAAGGCTGGCCACGCCAAATGCCTGCATGTTTTTGATGATTTTTACCCGTTTGCGCAAACTGTCGATCTGGTCTGCCAAAACATGCTCCGGATGTTGTTTGTACTGGGCATGCAAGGTCCGGATGCGCCCGCCAATGGTGTTGAAACGGTTGGTGTAGGCCACCAGGAGCAGGGAGATAGCTGGGAAAAGCAGGGCCGGGGTGGTTAATGTGATTTCCATCTTTATTTGATTATATAAACGGCGGGCATCAGCAGCCGCAGCTTTTTGTGGTCTGCTGAGTGCCCTGGTTCGGTGAACTAATTTTCAATATTTATCAAGCATAATAGATAGTTAAGAAATCGTCTCTTTTAATTTTGGACTGAGTAAGAATTGTTCGTAAAGTCGACTTTTTCAAAACTGGATGATTCGGAATTGTGAGCGGTGTACGGGTTCCATCAGGATTTTCCTTTAACATAGCGATGTGATTCCCCTCACGAACCAATCGAAAACCAAGTTGTTCCAAAGTGCTGATGACTTTTTTAACGGGGGCGTCTGCTGGGAATTTCGGCATTAAACGGCCACTCCAGCCTCGGCAATGAATGCCTCAATAACTGGTGGATCGGAATCGATTTCATTAAACCCGAAAGTATCGATATGGAATTTGATGGCTGATTTTACATCATCCAAGGCAGATTCATAAGAGTCGCCTTGCCCGATAACCACCCCTTTTAATCCCAAGGGATAAGCGACATAGGTATCAGGATGTTTTTCGACAACTATTTTAAATTGCCTCATCTTTTACGCTCCAAAATTTAGATTGTTTATTTCAAAAAATATTATATCAGATTAATCGAGTTTTGAGAATGAATGATATTATCAGTCGCCGAACTTTTTTTTCACAGATTTTTTCACCGATAACTTGAAAAAATAGCTGTTAGCATGTAATAATCCCTTGATTTTTTTAGCAAGGGAGGCCACCTGTGTCAAGTTCTTCGAAAGATAGAAACTCCTTGATGATTGGCAATCGGCTGTCATGTTGTATCTGCCTCAAAGTTTTTGTCCTGTGCCCGTGAAGGCAAACTTAATCCCTTACGGCATCCCTACAAGCCCGGGTAACCGATTGAAGGAAATGGTTAATCAGAAAAGGATAATTTTTTATGGGCCCCGAAATGATAAAACCTGAAGATCTCCCAATTTCATCCTGCCAGCGCTGCGGGGCTTGCTGCCGCAAGGGCGGGCCGGCCCTGCATCTGGAAGACAGGGAGTTGGTTGACCAGGGGAAAATTCCTTTGGCATCACTGTATACCCTCCGCAAGGGAGAGCTGGCCCGGGACAATATCAAAGGCGGCCTGATCCGGCTTTCTGCGGAAATCGTTAAAATCAGGAGCCTGCCGGATGCGGCCATCTGTATGTATTTTAATGAAACCGATCAATCCTGCGACATTTACCTGCACCGGCCGGTGGAGTGCCGGATTCTGGAATGCTGGAATACAAATCCCATTGAAGGCATGTATGCCCGCACCCGCCTGTCCAGATACGTCCTGCTGGAAAAGGTCGGCTGGCTGGCGGAGCTGGTGCAGGCCCATGAAGAAAAATGCGCACTCGATCGGGCGGAAAAGCTGGTGCAGGCGCGGATTGCGGATGATCCGGCAGCCGCGGATGCGCTGAATGAAATCATCAACTATGATTTCCATTTGCGCCAGGTGGCGGCTGAAAAAGGCGGGCTGTCACCGGATATCATGGATTTTTTGTTTGGCCGGCCCCTTGCGGAGGTGATTTCCCGACAGTTTGGGGTGAAGGTGCAAAGAAGATAAGATCAGAAGACAGAAGACAGAAGACAGGAGTCAGAATGATGATTTCGCCTTCGGCTTAGTCAGTTTTTTTTGTCTCCTGACTTCTGACTTCTGTATTCTGGTTTCTAATCCCTTCCTACCGATCCAGCTCAATGCCCGTCATCTGGATGGCGGCCGGCACCAGCAGAATCGAACCAATGGTGGTGTTGACCATGGTGAGCGCAATCAGAATGCCGAACAGAATAATCGGCTGAAAACTCGAAGTGACCAGTACCAGAAATCCGCCGGTGAGTGCCAGAGATGTGAACACAATGGCTTTGCCCGCCACGAACAGGGTCTGCTCAATGGCTTTGGTGATGCTGATGTCCTTGCTTTTATTGTGCCGGTAAGTATTGAGAAAATGAATGGTATCGTCCACGCCGATGCCGATGGTGATGGAGGCAATCACGGAGGTGACCATGTCCAGACTGATGCCGAACCACCCCATGATGCCGAAATTGATGATAATGGTCACCCCCATGTCAATGAGGGCCAGAGGGCCGGCGCTGATTTTTTTGAAAAGCAGCATAATCACCAGGGCCACAATGCCCAGCGACAGCACCAGCCCGGTGAGCTGGCCTGTGACCACATAATGGGCCAGCTGCACTTCTATGGCCGGATAGCCGGTGATGGCATAAGTGTATTGATCCGGCAGGGTGGCGTTCAGGTGGGCCTCGATTTTGGCGAGAATCTGTTTGATTTTTGATGTGCCGATCCGGTCGGCGGTTTTGTGGCTCAGTCGCACCAGGATGTTGTTTTTCTGAAAATCATAGTCCACAAACGGTTCAAATTCATCAAACCGGCCGTCGGAATTATCATCCGCTCCGGAATAGATTTCCAGGTAATCCATGATATTCATCCGGTTTTCCGGAATTCTGAAATACGCGGGATCATCATTGTTCATGGCCATGTGCATGCGCTTGATAAAATCGGAAAACGCATCGGTCCGGCCGATATTCAGATCCGCGTTTTCCGGCGCGGTCAGCCAGTTCCGGATGGATTCAACTGTGTTTAAGAACTCCGGGGATTTCACGCCGTCCGGCTCACCGGAATCAATGATCACGGAAAATCCCCAGCCGCCGCCGAATTTATCGCCCGCGGTCCGCACGTTTACCCTGACCGGGTCCTCATTTTTAAAATAATGCAGAATATCCGTGTCCACTTTCAGCCGCAGGGCCCCGGCAATGGCCACCACCAGAATTACCGCCACTATTGCGTAAATGATTTTGTAATGGTGGACAGCGGCCCGGGCCGTGACCACGAGCAGTTTTTCCACCCAGGTGATTTTTCGGGCATCATATTTTTTTAACAGATTTTTCGGATAGGTGTGGGGAAGCAGCACCAGGGCGCAGGGGATCAGGGTGATGGAAATGAAAACCGTAAACAGGATACCGGTGGCGGAAAAAACCGCCCATTCCTGAATCGCGGACACATGGTTGGTAACCAGGGTCATAAACGCCGCAAACGTGGTAAATCCCGCCAGAAACACGGTCACTGAAATATGGGTCATGGCGTCTTTGATGCCGGCGCGCTTTTTTTTCGGATCAATCTGATTGAAATCCGCGTAATACTGGTTCAGCACATGAATGGCGTAGGAGCTGCCCACGGAAATCAGCAGCGGCGGCAGGGTGATGCCGATGGAGGTGATTTTATATCCCAGATGTCCCATGAGGCCGATGGTCCAGATTTCCGCCATACTCAGGGTGAAAAGGGGCAGCAATACCCCGCGCAGGGATCTGAAATTCAGATAAAAGATAAAAGTGACCACCAGCAGGATCAGGGGGACGTTTTTAAAAAGATCTTTTTTAATGTAGTCATTAAAATTTTTTGCCACATACGGCACGCCGGATATGTATATTTCCAGCTCCGGATAGGTGTCGATGATTTTGATGAGGGTGCTGATGATCACTTCCCGGGGCAGGGTGCCTTTGAATTTAATCAGCACCGCGAAATCCGTGATATGGCCGGATGCATCAGAGACCGCATAGAGGCGATTTTCATAGGCCGGGTTTTTGGTGAGCCGGTCCCGGAAAGCGGTGATTTCCGCTTGCGTTTTCGGAATTATGCGCTCCCCGCAGCTGTCGGTTTCCAGCAGGTCATAGGTTTCCAGGGTGTCGTCAGCGCCGCTGATATCCTCTGCCGTGAAAGGGGTAAGAAGGGTGTCGACGATTTCCGTTTCTTTAAGTTCCCGGTCCGCGAGTATAATTTTTCTGATTTTTGACATCTGGGGCGGGTGGAGGCGTTTTTTGTTTTGAATGCGCTCGGGAACGGCTCGCTCGAGAAAGCGGACAAAGGCGGGATCTTCACGGTAATATTCAAGGAGATCACTAAACCCCAGGGCCTGGCGGCTTGCAGCGGCATCAAAGGTGGAAAGCCGGAGGGTTTCGGTTTTTTTATCAATATCCTTGTATTCTTCAATATCGATGATCAGCCGGTTGATCATGGCCAGGGTGTCCGGATGCCACAGGTTTTTATGGGCAATGGAAATCTGGGCAAACCGGTCGTTGTCTCCGTAAAGTTCCTTGGCTGCGGAATATTCAATATATTCAGGATCATGCTTTGGCATGAACGATTCAATGGAGCTGTCAAACTGGATTTTCAGAATTCCCAGGGCAAGATATACCGTGATGGCAAACAGGAGAAGAATCGGGATCAAAGGGCGTTTTAAAATAATCTTCAGATAATTATTCATTATTGTCGACAGTCCGCAGTGGTTGAAAATCCATGGTTGGAAGCAAGGGCCGGTGCAATATACTGTTAACCGGCCGTTAAATTTTTCTGGTAAATTTTTTCTTGCAATTTCTGTTTTTTTATGATTTTTTAAGCATGACTGACATATCAGTCATGCTAAGTTTTAATTTTTATAATTATATATGTATTGATTTTAAAAGCAATGCCGTAAATTTTTTTTTACCAGAAGGATGACTGACGTATCAGTCAAAAAAAATATCAAAACAGCATCGCCAATAAAAATTTCGAAAAAATAATCAGTCAACAGGGAGACAACAATGAATCGGTACATCGGGTGGGTTTTAAAATGGCCTAAAACAGTGCTTGCGGTTTTTGCCGTGATTACCATCGTGCTGGCATCCGGCATGGCAAAGCTCGGATTTGACACCACCATCTCCACCCTGCTGCCGAAATCTGATCCTGAATACAAATATTATGATCAGGTCAAGGAAATTTACGGGGGATGTGACGCGTTTATCATTTTATCCGTGACCGCGGATGAAGCAGACCAGGAACATCTGTTTACGCCTGGGGTGTTTCAGAAAATAGATCACCTGGTCCTGGATATTGAAGAATTTGAAAATTATCATCCCGCCCTTGAAAAAGAAAGAATGCACCGGCTGGAAGCACTGCTTGGCCGATCAGAGATCACCGGCAGGCAGGTGGCGGCTGCCTTTAAAACCGATATTGGATTTTCCCGCCTGATTTCCCGAAAAATGAAGACCGTCGCCTCACTGGACAGGCCGCTGGCACCCGGGGAAAAGCGCGAGCTGCTGGCATTGGTGCAGGCGTCCAATGAATTGAAATCCCGGGAAATGATCAATGAGATTCTGTCGCCTTTTACCATGAAAGATATTGTGGGCAAAGACGATATGCTGGAAACCATCTCCCTGATCCCCACTGATGATGCGGGCCGTCGGCTGCTGCCGAAAACAGATGCGGATTTTGACGCATTCTTACGTAATTTAAAGCGCAATCCAGTGTTTGAAAAAGGCATTTTCGCAACGGATGCGGCCGGCAATATAACGGATCTGGGCATCATTGTCCGGTTTCATGATATTTCCAGCTCTGATCCCATTGCCAGAGAAATCCTGGACATTGTCAGTTTTAATGACGGGCTGGAGATTGTGCCCCAGGGAGAGCCCGTGGTGCTGATCTGGATTAATGATTATATGCAGAAAGACCTGATGCGGCTGGTGCCCCTGGTCATGCTGGTGGCGGTGATTATTTTCTTTCTGAACTTTAAGTCCCTGCGCGGGGTCCTGCTGCCCTTTCTGACCCTTTCCATGGCAACCGTCTGGATTCTCGGGCTCATGGGGCATCTGGGGGTGAAAATCACCACTGTGGGCATTTCCATTCCCATTCTGATGATTGCGGTGGGCAGTTCCTATGCCATTCACATCCTGAATCAGTATTACGCGGAATATCATCTGGTCAGTCAAAAAGGAAAAATCCCGGGTCTTCAGTATGCCATGAGTCATATTTCCGTAACCGTTCTGCTTACCGGACTGACGACGTTTGTGGCGTTTTTGACCCTGGCCACCCATGAGCTTTCCGCTATTCGCGAATGGGGAATTTTTTCCGCCCTGGGCATTGCCTTTGCCGTTTTTATTTCAGCGTCCGTGATTCCCGCGGGACTTGCCCTGATGCCCCATCACCAGACCAACCACCGGGTGCTCAGAAAAACCGGGGTGGATTCCCCGCTGATTGACCGGTTGATTCAATGGATGACAACTGCTGCGATTTATCATTATAAAAAGGTGCTGGCCGTGGTCATGCTCCTGATTGTGGTGTCGGTTGCCGGATTGTTTCGGCTTAAAGTGGAAACCGAACTGCTGTATTATTTTAAGGAAAACAATTATATCCGCACCAGCGCCAAATACATTGAGGAAAAATTCGGGGGCCGGTGGGGATTTAATGTGCTGATTGATTCCAATGAAATTGACGGTGCAAAAGACGCCAGATACCTGCAGACCATTTCTGATTTCCGCAAGTGGGTGGAATGTGATGCAAACCGGGATCTGTGCATCGGCCGCACGGATGCGTTTCCGGATTTTATTAAAACCATGCACATGGCCATGAACAATGACGACCCGGGGTTTTTCAGAGTCCCGTCAAGCAATGCCACGATCATGGATTATTTTGAAATTTATTCAGATACAGATGAAAATTCCGACGGCCGGGTGGACCGGTTTGAGGCTTATATTGATCCGGATTTCCAGACCTGCAATGTCATGACCCGCCTGGGTCAGAACGGTGACGGGCTTCTGGGCACCGCCGGTCTGAAACATATCAAAAAGCAGATATCCGCGTATCTGAGCGCCACTCTGCCGGGGGAATATGATTTTAAAATTACCGGATATCCCCTGATGCTGATCAAAAGCGTGGATTATATTGTCTACGGCCAGGTGCAGAGCTTGGTGCTGACCCTGCTGGTGATTTTTGGGGTGGTGCTGATGCTGCTGAGAGACATTCGCGCGGCATTGCTGTCGCTCATTCCCATGACCGTTGCGGTGATCATCAATTTCGGCATTATGGGCTGGTCTGGGATTCATCTGGACGTTGCCACCTCTATTATCGCAGCCATCACCATCGGCATCGGGGTAGATGATACCATTCATTTTCTAAATACCTTCCGATACTTCCGGAAACAGGCATTGAGTGTGGATGCGGCCATCCAAAAGACCCTTCAGGTGTCCGGCAAAGCCATAATTTTTACCTCCCTTGCCCTGATTTGCGGTTTTTCCGTCTTAGGGCTGTCAACGTTTAAACCTTTGATCCTGTTTGGGTTTTTAATGGCTGTCACCATGGTGGCCACCACGGTGGGCGCGCTTCTGGTGCTGCCCTGCGCCATTAAGTTTTCCGGCATCCGGCTGGTAAAAGCTGCCTCGCCGGTGCCGGAAAAATCCGTAAAAACCCTTATTCCCTTGCTTGCAAAAAAAAATTAACGTATTGTATTTTTTTAATAAGAACCAAAAACACCCATTCCCTTAGCTTTTGGAAATGGGTATGAGGAGGCATGTTATGAAAATGAGGTTTTTGTTTGTTTGTTTATTGATATTGGGTTTGTGTCAGCCGGTGGATGCCCTTACCGGGCGGGAAATTATGGAGAAAAGTGACGCCCTGGCCCAGCCGGACACCGCCAAAAGCAAAGTGCTGATGCTCATTCATAAGGGCGGTAGGGTGCAGGAAAAAGAATTTCTGCTGATGATGAAGCAGTTTGAAAATGATGAGGACAAAGCCCTGATCAAGTTTATCACCCCCACCCAGATTCAGCTTTTGACCCATTCCCACAAAGGCCGGGATGACGACCAGTGGCTGGCCCTGTCTTCGGGAAAGGTGAAGCGGATTGTGTCATCCGGCCGGGACAAGCCGTTTGTGAATTCTCATTTTTATTACGAAGATCTGACCTCCATTGATATTGACGACTATGAGCATACCCTGCTGGGGGAGGGAACCGCTGTGGATGCGGACTGCTATAAGGTGCAAGGGGTCAAGAAAGTCGGGGAAAAAATCTATGACAAGGTGATTTTTTACGTCCGCAAGTCGGATTATTTTGTGGTCCGGGTGGACATGTACAAGGACGGCGAATTCCATAAGTTTTTGGAAAACCATGATGTAAAAGAAGTGGACGGCATTTTGACCCCGTTTAAAATGAAAATGGAACTGGCTGACGGCAATGGCAAGACCGAGCTGATTTTAAAGGGACTGAAATATAATGATGACATTGACAGTGCCACTTTTCGCAAAGAAGCCCTTCGATAGAGGGATGAAATGCGGTAATTGCGGCATGCTGTGATAGGGGCCGGAAATTCTTCAAAAACAGGACCGGATTTTGTCCACACACACCACAGGGTTGTCATATCTGAAACATCATAATGTCCTGCAATTGATGATGCTTATACTTGCCTGGGGGCTTTTTGCCGGCAGCAGCGGATTCATGGGATTAAACAAGGTCTTTGCCGCGGATGCCCCTGCGGGCACGGCTCAAGAGACGCCGTCTCAAATACCTGATGATGATTCATCGGACGTGCTGGATACGATTATCATTGGTGATCTTTCATCAGAAGATGATGCTGATGCTGATGCTGATGCGGATTCCGCAATTGAAGAAGCATTTGAAGAGGGCGCTGAAGAAGATTTTAAAACGGAAGATGAAGCAGAATTCGCGGAAGACGATGAATTTGACAGCGAGTTTGATTCGGATTTCGGGTTTGACGAAGACTGGGATGCGGCCTTTGATGAGCCGGAAAGTGGTGAAGCCCCGTCATCTGTTTTCACCTGGCGCCTTGACAGTGCTTTTGAAAATATCATCCAGACAGAGCGGGACCTGCATTTTGAAGATGCCAGCAAGAAGAATGAATTCAGCGTGCTTCTGGAATGCCAGTACGGAAATGCGGATGATTATCTGTTTTCTCAGACCGGGTTTTATTTTTCCCCCACCTTTATCAATGATTCCATTGGCGAAGCGTATGTTTATGCCGGCGAAAGTGAGACATTTCGCAATCTCCGAATATCCAGCAATGCAAGCGAGGTGATTTTCCGGGAGCTTTATTACAACTGGTCCCGGAAGAAATTCCGGCTGCGCATGGGCAATCAGGTGATTGCCTGGGGCACGGCGGATTTTTTAAATTCCACGTCTTATTTTAACCCCAGTGACCTGCGGGAACTGCTGTTCAAGGATGAGGACCAGGTGACCTTTGGAGTACCGGCGGTTTCCGGCCTGTTTTTTTTGAAAGGCTTTACCGTGGAAACTGTTTTTGTGCCGGTTCATACGGCGGCTGCCTATCCTGAAACCGGCAATTTCTGGGCGGTTAAAACCGTTGAAGGGGATTATCCGCTGATTTTTGGCGATGCCGACCCCATGGACGCCAACAGCAAAAATTTTGGTTACGGCGCACGCCTGGCCAGCACTTACAAAGGCATTGATTTTTCAGTTTCCGGGTACCATGGTCCGGACAAGGACGCGGTGCTTCTGCCTTCCGGCACGGTGCTCATCGAAAATCAGACCGTGTCCCTGCTGGTAGAGCCGCAGCATTTTGTGGTGGATTGTCTGGGATTTGATTCCGCATTCACCTACAAAGATTTCGTGTTTCAGGTGGAGGCGGTCTATTCTCCCAATAAAAGCGGGTTTGTTATTCAGGACACCTCCCGGCCCCAGGATCTGGAATTCCCCTATGATACCCGAAAAACCGATTTTTTGTCCTATTCCGTTGGGTTCAATTATTTCATCCCCATGCAGAAATTCTTGCCCGGCCATGCCGGAGAATCCCTGTTTACCGTGGAATGGTACCAGGCCCAATACTTTGATGATGACATTGAAGACCCTCAGATCACCGATTTTCTGACCTGCCGGTTTCAGGATACTTATTTCGGCGACCGCCTCAGTGTTTCCATGACCGGCATTTTTGAAATCCGCAATAGTGGCGTTATTCTGTGGCCCCAGATCGGTTATGATTTTTTAAACGGATTTAAAGTGGAAGTGGGATATGCTTCCATAGACGGTCATGGAGAAGGGGAATATCAGAAAGATTCGCTTTTCTATTATTATAAAGACAATGATTTTATCATGGTGAATTTCCGGTATGCGTTTCCGTAATTTAATATATGTCATGCTCATGATGGCTGCCGTGACGGCCCTTTCCGGATGCGGGGATGATTCCGATGATCCGGGCATGGTGCTTTCCGGCACCTATGAGATTGACGTTGCCGATGTATCAGATGATGCATCAGACGCACCGGTACTGGTGGCCCTTACCCGGTCCATTGACAATGATCTCCTGGAAAACAATCCCCGGGAGGTGATCGTTGAGTATATGGTGGCGGACCGAAAAAACCAGTCGTTTAAAATGGATCTCTCGGATGAACCCGTTGATCCGGATGAAAAGTTTTATCTGATTGCGTTTGTGGATAATAACTATGACGGTGCCGTGCCGTTCCCGGATGCCGGCGATGTGATCGGGGTGTATGCAGAAGAAGACGCCATTTCTCCGGCAATACGCCTGGCGCCGGGCGAAAACAAGGGGTATCACATCAATATCAATCGGGAAGTGTTTGATTATGAGGCATCCATATCCGGCACCCTTTCCGGGGAAGACGAAGGCGATGTGACCCTGGTGGCCTATTGCGGAAATATTGATTCTTCGGACTTCACGTCCCTGGATCTCGATAGCGTGGTGGGGTTTAAAACGCTTACAAAAAAAACATCGCCGCTTGATTATACCCTGAACATCCTGCCCTATGGTAAAAACGTGCCCATTGAAAATGTGCAGATTTTTGCCCTGCTGGATGCCAATGGCAGCAAAACCGTGGATGCCGGGGATAAAATCGGGTTTTACAGTGCAGGAGATGATTTTTCCACGCTTCTGACCATAGACGCAGACACGGCTCCCGAAAACATTGATATTGAATTTTCCTTTGATGTGAAAGCCCCGTGCGGACAAAAGATTCTGTTGTCCGGTGATTTCAGTCTGCCGGAAGCCTATACCGAAACCTCTTCCCCGGTGTACATTGCGGTGTTTGACGGACGAGAACCGTCCCGCGTGCTGGAGGATCCCTTTGCATCTATTGTTTATTTTTCAAAAGTGCCGGGCGGGGAGACGGAATTTTCCTTTGATTTGTCCGACACCGGTATCTGTGCCGGTGACGAGGTTATGATCATCGGGCTGTGGGACCGGGATTTTACCGGGGGCCTGCCCAATTTCACGGCCGGGGACGTGATCGGGATTTATGCCCAAGGAGGCCGGATTTCGCCGGCTGTAGCTTTAGAGGCGGGCGACAACAGCGGGTTTCATCTTGATATCACCCGGGAAGTCTTTGATTATGAGGCGTCTTTGTCCGGCACGATAGAGGGCAATGATGCCGGGGATGTGACCCTGGTGGCTTACACCGGAGACATTGAATCTTCCGATTTCACCACCCTGGATTTTAATGCGGTGGCGGGGTTTACCACTTTGACCAAAGGGGCCGCGCCGCTTGTTTATACGTTGGACATTTTGCCCTACGGAAAAAACGTGCCCATTGAAAATGTGCAGATTTTTGCTCTGCTGGATGCCAATGGCAGCAAAACCGTGGATGCAGGGGATAAAATCGGGTTTTACAGTGCAGGAGATGATTTTTCCACGCTTCTGACCATAGACGCTGATGCGGCGCTAAAAGATATCGACATTGCCTTTAAGTTTGACGTAAAAGCCCCGTGCGGTCCTGAAATATCCATATCCGGAAAATTTACCCTTGACCGGGCTTGGTATGGAGACGACGGGCCTGCATACATCGTGGTGCTGGACGGGGCTGATCCGGCCGGGGTGCTGGATGATCCCTTTGATTCGATTCTTTATTTTTCAAAACTGCCGGCCGGCGCAACCGATTATTTTATGGATTTGTCCGGCACCGGCATCTGCCCTGACGATGAAATCATGATCATCGGGCTGTGGGACCGGGATTTTGCCGGCGGTTTCCCGGATATCAGCCCCGGGGATGTTCTGGGGTTTTATGCCGAAGCCGGCAGCCTTTCACCTGCCATGGGTCTGGATGCCGGCCATAACGGGGAAATCGATATTTATGTGAACCGGGAAGTGTTTGACTACCAGGCATCCATTTCCGGCACCCTGCTGGGCAGTGACAGCGGAAATGTGATTCTGGTGGCCTATGCCGGAGAGATTTTGTCTTCGGATTTTACCGCCATTGATTTTAATAACGTGATTGGTTTTGAAACCCTCACAAAGCCGGGGGCACCAGTGGATTATCAAATGGATATCCTTCCCTATGGCAAAAATGTTCCCATCCGCAACGTGCAGGTGCTTGCCCTGCTGGATGCCAATAACAGCGGGACAGTGGACGGCGGGGACCGGATCGGTTTTTACAGCCATGGAAGTGAATATTCCACGCTGCTCACCCTTCACGCGGACGCGGCCCTTACCAATGTAGATATTGAATTTACCTTTACGGTGCAGCCGTCCACCGGATTTGATATCTCCATTGTGGGCGCGTTTACCGTGCCGAGCGATTACCTGTACGGCGGCGCTCCGGTGTTTGTGATGGTATTTGACTCGGACAACCCGGCAGATATTTTAAATGACCCTTTTGCGTATTTGAAACATTTTTACCGAATGCCGGAAAATGACAATTATTTTGATATTGATCTGTCCGGCACGGGCCTGGCTCCTGGGGATGACGTCATTGTCGCGGCGTTGTGGGACCGGGATTTTGCCGGCGGTCTGCCCAATCCCACGAAAGGCGACCGGCTGGGGCTGTTGATCAACAAGGAAACTTACCAGTTTACCACAACGCTGAATTGCGGAAAAAATATTGTGCCGCCCTATGGCTACGAATTCAGGATCAGTAAAAATATCTATGACATTGATGCCTGTATGGAATATGCCATTGATTTGAGCGGGGCGGGCAGTTGGTATTCTCTTGAAGCCGGGCTGCTGGTATTTGCCATTCATGTGGAAGGCGTGGAAGTGGCGGTTTCCACGGCCGGTGAAATTGAACTCTATCTTGATCTGGATTATCTTTTGGGCGTGGATGTGATTTCACCGGTGGAATATGATTATATCGGCATTGGAGAGCGGACCGATCCCTCTGGTATCTGCTCGCCTGTGCGCGGCGACCGGTGTCTGCCCATTCTCACCGCTCTGGACGAGAAAGTGGTGGTCTGGCCGGAAAACCGGTCTCCGGAGCCCCTGATCAAGGGCATTGATCATGGCCAGAACAATGAGCGGACAGCCTATCTGGTGGCGGTGCTGGACAAAAACGGGAACGGCCGGCTCGATAATGATGATGAAATCGGCTATTACGGGGATTACATGATAGAAGTCCTGGGGGATAAATCATGTGTGGAAATCCCCTGGCTGGGGGACATTCTGATTCCAGAGTCGTTTACCGGCTTTCTTAAGTTTCCATCTCCGGTTAAACGGATCATCCGGGGCAGAAATCTGGAAAGGCGCGACGATGGCTCCTGCGGGCCTTACTGGATTTCAAATTTTATTGAAAATTTTTAATTTTCATTTTCCCATCTCGCACAAATCAAACGCAGATCAGATTGACGGGGTTGTCAGGGAACGCTTCGCGCACCCTGACCTACGGGAGAGCGATGGTGGCATTTTCCGTAGGTCAGGGTGTCCCGGCTTTTTGGGACTCCCTGACGGATGCCGTGGGGAGATTTCATTGTTCTCCTTTCTCACCGCAAAGGCGCAAAGATCGCAAAGTCCGCCCTCGGGAAAAACTCTGTTTTAGGTATTGACACCTGTTTTAGAATTCCTTAATTATCATAAATTATATAACGTTTGTTTTATAATTTTTCATTGATGATCCAATCTCTCTTTCAAAAAGGAGCCTTGCCCAATGAGATTCTTCAAATCTGGTGTCGTTTTTTCGGTTATCCTCTTTTTCGTATTTTCCACCGGGTGCAGCAGCACGAAATTCATGGTTAATTCCATGGAACCGCTCATGGAACATATGAACACAGCGGTGAACAAACATACGGATGTGGAACTGGTAAAAGCGGCCATGCCCGCGGCCCTGCTGCAGCTGGATGGATTGATTGAAGCGTCTCCGGACAACGCAAAGCTCCTGGTGCGAACGGCGGAAGCGTATAACGGCTACACGTTTGTTTTTGTGGAAGGCCGGGACAATGACCGGGCCAGAAAGTTGTATTGGCGGGCCTTTGAATATGCCGGCCGTACGCTGAAGCAGAATCGGCGGGTGGCTGCGGCTTTTGACGGGCCGGTGGATGAATTTGAAGCATCCCTGCAGTCCCTTGACAAAAAAGACGTGCCCGCCATGTTCTGGGCCGCCAGTTCATGGCTGAGCTGGGCAGGACTCAATGTGGATGATCCGGAGATTTTCCTGGCGCTTCCGAAAATCAAGGTGTTGCTGAAGCGCTGCATAGAAGTCGATGAAACCTATCGCTACGGGATTGCGCATGCCGTGCTGGGCGTGCTGCACGCCTCCCGGCCCGCGGCGCACGGCGGCAAACCGGAACTGGCAAAGGCGGCGTTTGACCGGGCATTTGCGATCTCGGAGCGTAAACTGCTGTTGTTCCAGCTGATGTATGCCAAATATTACGCATATCAGATTCAGGATCGGGCGCTTTTTGTGAAAACACTGGATGAAATTATCAATGCGCCGGAGGATTTGCTGCCGGCCATGGGGTTTGCCAATGCCGCGGCCCGGAAAAAAGCAGTGGTAATGCGTAATAATGTGGATGAAATCTTTTAGAAAGGTGAGGCGAAAATGAATTTCATAAAAAAATATACAGGACCTGTCTTGTTGATGCTTGTTTTGCTGCTGCCTGAAATGGTGTTTGCGGAAAAATCTCCTGACGTTTTATTGAAACTGGCCACCATCGCTCCCCGGGGATCGTTTATGATGGAGCAGATTGACCTCATGGATGCGGAAATCCGTGAAAAAACCGGCAATGAAGTTGGGATTAAGCTTTATTACGGCAGTGTTCAGGGGGATGAAAAAGAGGTGTTGAGTAAAATCCGTCTGGGTCAGCTTCACGGAGGCACGTTTACCGGCAGCGGTCTGGGACGCATTGTGCCGGAGGTCCGGGTGACGGAGTTGCCCTATGTATTCAGAAATTATGATGAAGTGGAGCATGTGCGCAAAGAACTTCAGACATATATGGCCCGGCGGTTTGAAGAAGAAGGCTATATTGTGCTGGGATGGAATGAAATTGGATTTGTGTATACGTTTTCAAAAGTGCCCATCACCTCTCTGGAAGTGGCTCAGGCCCAGAAATGGTGGCAGTGGGAAGATGATCCCCTGAGCAAGGCCATGTTTGACGCCTTCGGCATTACGCCGGTACCCCTGTCCTTTACGGACGTGATGACCTCCCTGTCCACCCGGCTCATTGATACTGCCAGCATTACCCCCTACGGGGCCGTGGCGTTTCATTGGTTTGAGCGGTTTGACTATATGAGTGAATACCCGGTGACCAACGTTCAGGGGGCCACCATTGTATCCAAAAGAATATGGAAAAAAATATCTGCTGAAAACCAGAAAAAAATCATTGCCATTTGCGAGCCGTATTTTGCCCGGTTAAGTGAAAAAGCCCGGGAACAGGACAAAAAATCCATTGAAGTGCTCAAGAAAGCCGGTATTGAAATCGTAAAATTTGATCCGGACAGCGGGGTTCTGGATTTTGTTCTGGAAACCTCCAGAAAGGCCAGGGAAAACCTGGTGGGCAAACTCTACTCCCGTGAATTGCTGGACCGGACATTGGCAATTCTGGAAGCATACCGAAAAGCGCATCCTGACAGCAGCATTGAAAAGGTGAAGTAAGGGGCGATATGCAGTGTCTGAAATGTGGAAATGATTTTGATGATCATTATGAATGTCCTTTGTGCGCTGCGGCCTGGCGGGAGAGCAGCCTTTTTACCCGCGTGGTTACCCGGATTGAGGATTTTCTGATTGCCTTTTTCCTGGGCACCATGGTGGTGATGGTGCTGCTGCAGGTGTTCATGCGCAATTTTTTTCAGTCCGGCGTCCCCGGCGGTGACGACCTGATCCGCCATCTGGTGCTCTGGATCGCGTTTGTGGGGGCCGGGATTGCCACCCGGAGCAAGTCCCATGTCAGAATCGACGTGCTCACCCATTTTGTGGGAAACGATAAAAAAAGGTACCTGGATGTGCTGGTCAGCCTTTTTTCCGCAGGGGTCAGTACCGTTCTGGCGGTGGCCGCGTTTCAGTTTGTGCAGATTGAATTTGAAATGCAGGCCCATTCCCGGTTTTTACATCTTCCGGTCTGGGTATTCCAGATCATCATGCCTGCCGGATATCTGATCATCAGTATGCGGTTTGCCCGGCATTTCTGCACAGGGGTGCGGGATATTTTCAGGGGGGAATCGTTTTGATTGCAGCGCTCATGGTTCTCATCGTTTTCATGGCGCTTCTCGGCGCCCCGGTATTTGTGGTGATTTCCGCCTTTGCCATGGCAGGATTTTATTTTACGGATATTCCCTTTGCCGCTCTGGTGGTGGATATGTACAATAAATTTGCCAGCAATCCGGTATTGTACACCATCCCGCTGTTTACCTTTGCCGGATTTATTCTGGCGGAAAGCCGTGCGTCCATGCGCATTGTGAATTTTTCCCGGGCCGTTCTGGGCTGGCTGCCGGGCGGGTTCGCCATTGTGGCCCTGGCTGCGTGCGCCTTTTTTACGGCATTCACCGGTGCGTCCGGCGTGACCATTATCGCCCTGGGCGGGCTCCTGTATCCCGCCCTGATCCGGGAAAAATATCCGGACCGGTTTTCTCTGGGGCTGATGACCTCCTCCGGGAGCCTGGGGCTCTTGTTTCCGCCCAGCCTTCCCATCATTATTTTCGGAGTAATCGGCGAAACCAGCATCAATCAATTGTTTGTCGCCGGTCTTGTCCCCGGCATGCTGCTGATTCTGCTGCTTGCCATGTACAGCACATTTGTGGGATTTAAGTCGGATGTGGTCCGGGAAAAGGTTTCTTTTGCCGGGATTCTGGCGGCCACCTGGACAGCCAAATGGGAATTGCTGATACCGTTTATTGTGGCCCTGGGCATCTATGGCGGTTATGTCACGCTGGGAGAAATGGCCACCCTGATTGTGGTGTACAGCCTGATCGTTGAAGTGCTGGTGCACAGGGAAATCAAATTCCGGCACCTGCCGGTGATTATGAACCAGAGCATGGTGCTGGTGGGCGGTATCCTTATTATTTTAGGGGCGGCCCTGGCGCTCACCAATTATATGATCGATGCCCAGGTGCCCATGCTGATTCTGGAATCCATGCAGGATGTTATCACCTCCAAATGGGTGTTTCTTATTGGATTGAACGTCTTCCTGCTGGTGGTGGGATGTATCATGGATATTTATTCCGCTCTGCTGGTGGTGGTGCCCCTGATCATGCCGGTGGCCGTCAGCTACGGGATTGATCCGGTGCATCTGGGTATTATATTTTTAACCAATATGGAAATCGGGTATTCCACACCACCGGTGGGCATGAATTTGTTTATTTCCTCTTTTCGGTTTAACAAACCCGTGATGGAACTGTACCGGGCAGCCATTCCGTTTCTGGTGATTCTGCTGGCGGCCCTGATGCTGATCACCTATATTCCGGAACTGAGTCTGTATCTTGTGACCCGGTTTGGTATTCAATAGCAGATGCAAGCGAAAACCGCTTATGGCCCGACGCAAACAATTTGCCATTCAAGATATCCATGAAGCCGCTTTCCAGGTGGTGCGGAAAAACGGCATCCAGAATCTGACGGCCCGGGCCATTGCCCGGAAAATGAAATCCTCTACCATGCCGATTTATTCCTGCGTCAATTCTCTGCGGGAGGTGGAAGAGACTGTGGTGCGGCGGGCCTGGAAGGTGCTTGAGGCTTATCAGTCCCGTTCCTGGACCGCGGATGTGTTTGTGGATATGGGGCTGGGATATGTGCTGTTTTCAAAAGAAGAAAAATATCTTTTTCAATGCATTCACGCGGAATCCTATGAAGCCATCAATACCCGGCAGAGTGAACGCAATTTTGACGCAAGCGTCAACCGGCTCCTGGAAAACCCCATGTTTCAGAACATACCCAGACAGGTGGCGGAAAAAATTCTTTTTCACGGATTTCTTTTTAGCCATGGGTTTGCCAGCCTGTTAAACAGCGGCATGAGCACGGTCGTCCGGTCCCTGAATTCCGAAGCAGCCATTATCAATTTGTTTAAAGAAGCATCCGCCTTTTCATGGAAAGGCCTCCGCTCAGCCATGGATTGGCTGGATTAGCCGGAACGACGATAAAATCAGAAATCAGCGTAGAAATCAGGGGACGCCGTACTTGTTTCTTTGTTTTTATTTAACAAACCAGAGAATTGGTGCCGGGCTTTAATTTGTGAGTTATAAAATGACTACAGTGCTAACGGTCAGAATCCACCTCACCGGTGAGCCTCCAATAGCTCATCTGTACTCCAGGCAAAATTAAGCTCTCACAAAATAGGGTCTTTTGAAACATTTGATTGATACCGATCTTAAATTCTTCCTGCCGGATTGTTTTTTTGTTTCTTGCCTTTGTGTTTTTTGAATTCTGCCAAAATCTGATGCAACCGTAAAAAGTCGAATTCCGTCATGCGGATCCCGGATCAAAGTCCGGGACAGGCTTGATCCGGCATCCAGAACATATTGAAATTGCAGGATTCCCGCTTTCATGTGAATGACGGGAGAAGACAATTTTTGATTTTTTGCGAAGCCTTTAAAATTTTAATAAAATAAATGAAATAACTAAAAAAATAAAATTATAGATTTAAAATTTAGCCTTCCTTTATTCATTATATTGAAATTAAAGATAATATTGAAGAATTAAAAATAAACAAAAAAAGCTTGACAAAGGTATAAAACTAAAATTAATATAATAACCACAAAACAACGTTCACAAAAGGAGACAGTGCTCATGGATGATGTTTTTACGGTTTATACCGCCAGTCAATACTGCAAGGTGTCCTCCCAGACCATCATTAACTGGATCGATTCAGGATATATCAAGGCCTATAAAACCCCGGGCGGGCATCGGCGCATCAATGTGAAGGATCTTGAAGCGTTTATGCAAAAACAGGGGATTCCGATACCTGAAATAGTGGAAGAAAGCGGTCGAAAACGGATACTGGTGGTGGATGATGATCCGATCATTGTGGAATCCATTGTTCAGTCCCTGGAAGAAGATGAGCATGACTATGAGGTGATTTCCGCATCTGACGGATTTGAAGCAGGGCTCCAGGTCAATCATTTTAAACCGCATTTGATGATCCTGGATATCATGATGCCGGATATCAAAGGACATGATGTGTGCAAAAAAATCAAATCCAGCGAAGACACCCGACACACCAAGATAATTGTTTTGTCCGCTTATCTGGATGAAGAAAAATTCAATAAGATGAAGGAATATGGTGCTGATGCCTGCTTTTCCAAACCGCTTCCCCTTTCTCAGCTGAAAACCGAAGTTTCCAGACTTCTTGAATCTTAAGTTCTGCAAGCCGTCGCATCCGTCGGCAAGGAGGCAAGAATGAAACTCAAAGAAGCCCTTGAGCGTAAAAATTTTGTGGTCACCTCGGAAGTTCAGGCACCCATGGGGCAGTCCCCTGAAGCGCTGGTTGAAAATCTCAAGATGGTCCGGGGCCGGGTTGATGGCGTGTCCCTTTCCGAGCATGAGTTTGAAGGGGTGGTGGGGGACACCATCAAAACTTGTGAAATACTGAAACAAAACCGATTTGAATCCATTTATCAGACCACTACCCGGGATAAAAACCGCCTTCAGCTTCAAAAGGACTTTCTGGATGCCCATGATGCCGGCATCGACAACCTTCTCGTGTTTACCGAAGATTACCGCATCACCGGCGACAGCCTGCAGGAAATGATGTTCTTCCATGTGGATGCCGGAAAACTTCAGTCCGTGCTGGACCATATCCGAGAAGGCCATACGGTCCAGGGGCAGCCCATTGCCGCAAAACCCGATTTTCTGCTGGGCTCAGGCGTGGAATCGTCCTGGGGCAAAAACGTGCCGGATCTGGAGATGAAAGAAATGGAGGAAATGACCAAAATCGGCACTGGATATTTTCTGACCACGCCGATTTTCGATCTGGATCGGTTTGAAAAATTTTTAAGCCGCACCAATACCTTTGGGGTTCCGGTGATTGCTGAAGTGATGATTTTGAGAACCGCGGGCATGGGTCAGTTTCTCAACCGTCACCTGAAATCCGGCCTGGTGCCGGATTGGATGATCCAGAAGCTGGCAAAGGCTGTGGACAAGGAAAAAGCCAGCATGGAACTGTTTGCAGATACTGTAAAAGGATTAAAGCACCTGTGTCAGGGTGTGCATATTATTACCATCGGGGGTGAAGAAAAGCTTAAACTGTATTTGGATGCTGCTAATCTAAAATAATCTCATCTCATTCGCGACCTGCGTTAAGAATCAAAACTTTACCCACGCACCTTCTCAATTAACAGAGGGAGCTGCTTGTGGAAACCATTGTTCTTAAGATTAACGGTCAGAAAGTCACATGTCCTTCCGATGCCAGCATTCTGGTGGCTGCCCGGCAGAACGGCATCAACATACCGGCGCTCTGCTATCATCCGGATCTGAAACCCTACGGCGCCTGTCGTCTCTGCCTGGTAGAAGACGAAAAAACCGGCCGGCTCATGGCTGCCTGCGTCACCCCGGCCGCTGCCGGCATGTCCATTCAAACCGATACCCCCCGAATTTTAAACCACCGCCGCAATATTGTGCGCCTGATGATGGCCGAGCACCCGGAATCCTGCATTGTCTGCAGCAAAGGCAACCGGTGTGAACTGAGAAAGATTGCCGCTGACCTTGGCGTGGGGGACAGCGGTCTTTATCCCATGCCCAATTATACGCCCTATGAGCAGCTCAACCCCTTTATTATCCGGGATCTCAGCAAATGCATTCTGTGCGGAAAATGTATTCGTGCGGATCATGAGCTCGTGGTCACCGGGGCCATTGATTATAATCACCGGGGATTTTATGCCCGCCCGGCCACGTTGCATGAAAAACCCCTGGAAGATTCCATTTGCACCTTTTGCGGCACCTGTGTGTCCATCTGCCCGACAGGCGCGCTTTCCGTTAAAAATGCCGTTTATGTGGGAACCCCTGAAAAAGAAACCAATTCCATCTGCGGTTTCTGTGGTGTGGGGTGCAGCCTGACCATGGGGGTTTCTGATGATAAGATCGTAGCGGTCAATCCCACGAAACGCAAAATTTCAGTCAACAGCGCAACCCTTTGCATTCGCGGTCATTTTGCCAATGATTTTATCAACAGCCCGGACCGCCTTGTCCATCCCATGAAAATTGCGGCCATGCCGGATCGGGACGGCGACAGCAGCGACAGCAAAGCATCCCATTTTCCGGTTTCGTGGGACCATGCCTTTGAAACCGTAGCCAATCGCTTGTCTCAAATCAAGCGGCAATATGGGCCGGAAAGCATAGCGTTTGTCGGATCAGCCAAGTGTTCCAATGAAGAAAATTATCTTTTTCAGAAAATCGCAAGGGATGTTTTTGAAACGCCGAATGTGATCGCAGGCGCCCGCTCGGCAGGCCAACAGCTTTTGGCCCATATTGATGAAAGAACCTTAGGCGCCGCCCGGGTGAACACCCTTGCCGGTCTGGAATCAGCGGAAGCAATTTTTGTGATCTGCGGGGATTTGGACAATATCGCGCCGGTGGTCGGCTATCATGTGAAACGGGCCGCCAGAAAAGGGACGGCCCTGATTGTGGCGGATGCCTTTAAGACTGATCTTTTTGCCCATGCCGCGGTCAGTTTGCAGCCTCGGTTGTCCGGTTCAGATTTGTCCGGTTCAAATTTTTCCGGCGTAGGTTTTTCCGGTTCAGGTATGCCCAATATAAGCGATCTTATCAACGCCTTCGCCCGCACAATGATCGCGGAAAAATGCCAGGACAATGATTTTATCAGCCAGTACACGTTTGGCCTGGATGCGTATATCGCCTCTCTTGATGCTTTTGATCCCAAAACCATTGCAGCACGGTATGCCATGGCGCCTGACATTTTTCAGCAGGTGGTTGATCGTGTCAGGGCCCGGAAAATCGCCTTTGTAGTGGGCCCGGACCTGCTCGATTGTCCGGATGGCCGTGAGTTAATTGATGCGGTCATTAATCTGGCGTTATTGACTGGAAGCATGGGGGTTGCCGGCGCAGGTATCTGGGTGCCGGTTTGTGAAAATAATTTGGTGGGTGCCATGGACATGGGCATGAATCCGGAATTTTTGCCGGGCCGGGAAAAAATTGCCTCTAAAAAAGATTCAGACCTGATCCGGAAATCCGGGATGAGCGATCTGGTGGCTGCTATGGAATCAGGCGAAATCAAGGCCGCTTATATCATGGGAGAAAATCCCTTGAGGTCGCTTCCCCAGCCGGAACGGGTCCGGGCTGCGTTTGAAAAGCTTGAATTTCTGGTGGTTCAGGACATCGTTTGCAACCGGACTTTTGAAATTGCCCATGTGGTGCTGCCCGGAGCGGCGGTGTTCGAAAAACACGGATCTTTTACCAATATGGAAGGCCGTATTCAGACATTTGAACCCGCAGTGCCCCCGCCCGGGGAGGCAAAAGCGGACTGGGAGATTCTTGCCCAACTGGCCAGGGTCATGGGGTATCCGGAACAATATGAAAAAATCGAAAAAATCCGGCAGGAAATCCGGCGCACGATTCCCATGTACCAGGGCCTTGGCAATCACCAACAGGACTGGGTCAAAAACAGCGAGTCGGGCAATCCGTTTTCCGGCAATCAGGCAAAATTTGCATTCTTGCCGGCACGGGAGGCCGCGCCTTTGTCGTTGGATCCATCTTTTCCATTTTTTGCAAAAATCAGTTCCCCCCGGTTTCATCTGGGCTCCGGCACCCGCACCAGCCGGTCGGCAAGGATCAAGGCATACAATGGACCGGAGGCGGTTGAGATATCTCGTGCAGATTGTGAAAATCTGGGGCTCGGCGGCGCCGGACAGGTCCGGGTAGCGTCCGGGTCCGGCGTTATTGACCGACAGTTTAAACAAAACAGGCGCCTGAACCCGGGTCAGGTGGTGATTCCCAAGGGTGTTAAAGGCAATGACGCCATGTTTCTTGCCCCATTGGAACGGAAAGAAGAACCCGGATCATTCGGATCAGGCTTTTCCATGGTGAGAATTGAAAAAATCAGTGAAAAAATAAGGGAAAATTAAAAGGAGCGGCGCGTTCATGAATCCCAAACCCATTGACTGGCATAGGTTGGATGAAATTATTGAAACCCACCGGCACCGGAAATGGAGTCTGATTCCGTTGCTTCAGGAAGTCCAGGAGACATACGGATATATTCCGCCGGAATCCATCGAACCCATTGCGGAAGCGCTCAATATGTCTGCTGCCGAAGTCCAGGGAGTGGTGACCTTTTATTCCGGTTTTTCCTTAAAACCAAAGGGCCGCTGTGTGTTGAAGGTGTGCCGGGGAACGGCCTGCCATGTGAAAGGCAGCCGCAGCATTTTGCGGCATGTAAAAAAAGAGCTGCATCTGGAAGAAGGGGAGACCAGCGAAGACTATCAGTTCACCCTTGAAACCGTCGCGTGCCTGGGGGCCTGTTTTCTGGCACCCACCATGATGGTCAACCGGGATTATTACGGCAGACTGAACCCGACCAAAGTTTCCAGTGTATTGGGGCAATACAGCAAAAACAAGGAGGATGATGGATCGGCATGAATAAACTAACCTCCATCGGCCAGCTGGAATGGTTTCGGAACAAAATTCTTGCTGACACCCATAAAGGAAAAACAGAAGTTCATGTTTGCATGACCGGTTGCCGGGCCTATGGCGCGGAGCAGGTGAAAGACGCCATTATCAGCGAGGTCCGAAAACAGGGGTTGACGGATGTGGTGGAAGTCCGTTCCACCGGGTGCCACGGATTCTGCGCAAAAGCGCCGGTTATTGCCATCGCGCCGTCCGGCGTGCAGTATCAGGAAGTGGACCCGAATGATGCTGCGGAAATTGTGGATCAGACCCTGAAACAGAACCAGCTCATCGACCGGCTGGCATATCATGATCCCAAAACCGGCAAACCCGTCTACTATCGGGATCAGATTCCGTTTTACATGCGGCAGGAACGGCGGGTGCTGGCCAACTGCGGCCGGATTGATCCCACCAGGATTGCGCATTATCTGGCCGCGGGCGGGTATGCCGCGCTGGTAAAAGCCTTGTCCCACATGACCCCGGAGGCGGTGATTGAGGAGGTAAAAGCCGCAAAACTAAGGGGAAGGGGCGGGGCCGGGTTTCCCACCGGATTGAAATGGGGATTTGCCCGGCAGTCGGCGGCCACTCCCAAATATATTATCTGCAACGCGGACGAAGGCGATCCCGGGGCTTTCATGGACCGGGCCATTCTGGAAGGCGACCCCCATGCCGTGATTGAGGGGATGATCCTCGGGGCTTATGCCATGGGCGCGGAATACGGTATCATCTATGTGCGCGAGGAATATCCCATTGCTGTTGAACACCTGAATCTTGCCATTGCCCAGACTGAAGAGCTGGGGCTTACCGGCGAAAACATTCTGGGCACGGGATTTAATTTTAATTTGTCTTTGAAAATGGGGGCGGGCGCGTTTGTCTGCGGAGAAGAAACCGCGCTTATGGCCTCCATCGAAGGCCGGCGCGGCATGCCCCGGCCCCGGCCGCCGTTTCCGGCCCAGGCTGGCCTGGACAGCAAGCCCACCAACATCAATAATGTGGAAACCCTGGCCAATATACCCCTGATTATTAAAAACGGGTCCGAATGGTACGGAGAGGTGGGCACGGAACATAGCAAAGGCACCAAGATATTTTCCCTGGCCGGCAAGGTCAATAATACCGGTCTTGTAGAGGTGCCCATCGGCGTTACCATCAAAGATGTGGTGTTTGACATCGGCGGCGGTATTCCCAAGGGCCGGAAGTTCAAGGCGGTTCAGATGGGCGGTCCTGCCGGCGGGTGTGTGCCTTCGCAGTTCATGAATCTGCCCATCGATTATGACACCATTCAGCGGATTGGCGCGATCATGGGCTCAGGCGGCATGGTGGTGTTGGATGAAAACAACTGCATGGTGGAAATCGCCCGGTTTTTCTTGAGCTTTACCCAGTCCGAATCCTGCGGCAAATGCGCGCCATGCCGCCTGGGCACCACCCAGATGCTGGAAATTCTGACCCGAATTACCCAGGGAAGAGGAAAAATCGAAGACATTGATACATTGAAATCCCTTGGTGAAACATTGACCGAAGCGTCCTTGTGCGGACTGGGCCAGGCCTGCCCCAAGCCCGCGCTGTCCACGCTGAAATATTTTGAAAAAGAATACCTGGACCATATTCATGAACACCGCTGCGCCGGGGCTGTTTGCGACACCATGGTGATTTCCGCCTGCCAGCACGCCTGCCCGGCAGGCATTGATGTTCCCAATTATGTGGCGGCCGTGGCAAACGGCAATTATAAAGCGGCCGTGGAAATCATCCGGGAACGCAATCCCTTTCCCGCTGTATGCGGCCGGGTATGCATTCATCCCTGTGAATACAAATGCCGCCGGGGCGAACTGGATGATCCCGTGGCCATCCGGGCCATCAAACGCTTTGCCGCGGACTGGTATTTTGACAATATCGGTCCGGAAAGAGAGCCGTTTCCCGTGACCCGGGCGGAGCAGGTCGCGGTTGTGGGCGCCGGCCCGGCCGGACTGACGTGCGCCTATTATCTTGCCCAGATGGGGTATAAAGCCACGGTGTTTGAAGCCCAGCCCGTGGCCGGCGGCATGCTGGGCATTGCACTGCCGGAGTTCCGGCTGCCGCGGCAGGTGATAGAAGAGGAAATCGCCTATATTCAGAATGCCGGGGTGGAAATTCGTTACAATTCCCCCATTGATGCCCGCCACACGTTAAATGATCTCATGAATGAAGGGTTCAGTGCCGTATTTCTTGCCTCCGGCGCCCAGGCCAGCAAACATATCGGCATTCCCGGAGAAGATGAAACCGCGGCAGGGCTGTATTACGGATTAAAATTTTTGCACGATATCCGGACCGGATCGGATTTTTCCCTGTCCGGAAAAACCCTTGTGATCGGCGGCGGCAATGTGGCCATGGATGTGGCAAGAACCGCCTTGCGGGCCGGTTCCGAAGATGTCCAGCTCTATTGCCTGGAAAGCCGGGATGAGATGCCGGCCTGGGAAAAAGACGTGGACGAGGCGGTGGAAGAGGGGGTAGTGCTGAACCCGTCCTGGTCCCCGGAAGAGATATTTCAAAAAAATGGAAAAATCAGCGGCATGCGGTTTTCAAAATGCCTCAATGTGTTTGATCAGGAGGGACGGTTTAATCCGGCCTGTGATCTTAACGACACCCATCATGTGGACGCGGACAATATTATTATTTCCATCGGTCAGGCACCGGATATGTCCTTTCTGCCCGAAGATACCCAGCTGGAGCGGGCCCTGTGGGGGAGCCTGAAAGTGGATGAAAATACCTTGTCCACCAACGTGCCGGGGGTGTTTGCCGGCGGCGACTTTACCACGGGCCCCACATTTGTCATCCGGGCCATTGCTTCCGGACGGCGGGCCGCGCTTGCCATTGACAAATATCTGTCCGGAGACGCCACGCGAATTCAGATTCCGGATGAAAAGTCCCCCCTTGAACAGAAAACCGGTCTTGCCCTGGAAGAAGAATCCACCGAGGCAAAACCGCGGGTAAAGGTTGAAATGGAAAACCCTGAAGATCGAATCAGGGATTTTCGGGAAGTGGAAAGGGGTTTTACGGCGGCGGAGGCGCAGCTAGAGGCCCGGCGCTGCCTTCGCTGCGATTTAGAAAAAGAGGAGAATAAACTATGATCCGGTCCATTACCCAGCTGAAACCAGCAGAAGAAATTGAAAGACTTTTAAACGGGCTGGACAGGGTGTTCATTGTCGGCTGCGGCACCTGTGTGACCCTTACGCGAACCGGGGGCGCGCCGGAAGTGGCCGCCATGAAAACGCAGCTCTCGGAGGCCGGAAAAGTGGTCACCGGCACGACCGTGGTGCCGGTGGCCTGCGACAACCTGACCGGTGAAATCCTGGCAGGCATTGACAGCCAGATCCGGCAGGCGGACGCCCTTTTGATCATGACCTGTGCCTATGGTGTCCAGACCATTGCCCGGCAAATCAAAAAGACCGTGATTCCGGCCCTTAACACCCTTTTTATCGGCAAGGAAACCGGGGCCGGGCATTTCGACGAAGTGTGCAAGCAGTGCGGCACCTGCATTATTGGTGAGACCGGTGGTATCTGCCCGGTGACCGCATGCCATAAAGGGCTGGTAAACGGCCCGTGCGGGGGCACCAATAATGGTAAATGCGAAATCGACCCGGATAAGGACTGCGCCTGGACCGCCATTTATAACCGTCTGAAAGATCTGGGACGGCTGGATTCCATGCGAAAATACCAGAAACCCAGAAATCATCTGGGCGAACCCAGTCCGGGGAAGTTCAGGCTTCCGGCTGAATAAACCCAGCGCAACCGAAGCCGTCAAAATCATAATTTCCGAGAAAGGAAAAATACATGCCCTCTGTATTTAAAAAGGCCCTGGATTCAGGCAAATTTGTTGTCACCTGTGAGGCTGCGCCGACCAAAGGCACCAACCTGGACACCATGAAGCATCATATCGAACTGCTCAAGGACAAAGTGGATGCCATGAATGTGACCGATCACCAGAGTTCGGTCATGCGGTATCCGTCCCTGGGGGGTGCGATTCTGGTGAAGGAAATGGGCGGAGAGCCCATTTTGCAGATGACCTGTAGGGACCGCAACCGGCTGGCCCTGCAGGCGGATCTCTTGTTTGCCGCCAGCCGCGGGGTTCATAATGTGCTGTGCCTGACCGGAGACTCTGTGATGCTCGGGGATCACAAAGAGGCAAAACCCGTGTTTGATCTGGATTCCAGCCAGCTCGTGGCAGCCATCCGGACCATGGAACGTGGAAAAGACATGGCCGGCAATGAACTCGACGGCGGGGTGCGGTTCTGTGCCGGTGCCATTGTAACCCCTGAAGCCAATCCCATTGAGCCCCAGCTGATCAAATTCGAGAAAAAACTGGAAGCCGGCGCGGAATTTATCCAGACCCAGGCCGTCTATGATATGGACAATTTCAGGAAATTCATGGAATACGCGCGCCAGTTTCCGGTGAAAATTCTGGCCGGCGTGATTCTGCTCACGTCCGCCCCCATGGCCCGGTTTATGAATAAAAATGTGGCCGGTGTCACCGTGCCCCAGTCGCTTATCGATGAAATGGCGTCCGCGCCCAAGGGCGGTGCCCTTGCCAAAGGCATTGAAATCGCCGGCCGTATGATCCGTCAGATCAAAGAGGAAAAAATCTGTGACGGCGTTCACATTATGGCCATTGGCAAGGAGGAAAAAGTGGTGGATATTATGGCAGCGGCCGGGTTGTAAGTGTAATATCAATTTTGGTTATAACTACGGAGGACACCGAGTTCACAGAGAAAGCCTTCCAAATAACGGCATTTAAAAAAAATATTGTCTCCCGCAGAGGCGCAGAGGCGCAGAGAAAAAAAATTCAGCGCAAATTTTAGGCATTTTTAACTTTTCGGCTTGAGCTAAACAAGCCTCTTTTAGGGACAAGCCAAGGCCGGGTTCTGAGGGCCAGGATCTTTATTTTTTGAAATACAGCACCAGGCTTTTACCGAGAATCGGGTTGAAAAATCGATCCACCTGCCGGGTGATTTTGGGTTTTTCCATAATATCCCAACTCAGGAGCCGGTGATACAGGTTGACCGGCAGGGAATCTTCCCGCTCCGGACCCACCAGGCATTTGAGCCACCAGTAAGGCGCGTGCAGACTGTGCGCATAGTGGCTTCCCCGGGTTAAAAGCCCCTGGTTTTCAAAAAGCGCGGCAATCTTTTTTTTTGTGTAAATCCGGACATGCCCGCCATTGGCATTGTAGTAAGAGGTTGACAGTTTCCAGCAGATTTTTTCCGGAAACCAGCGGGGCACGCTCACCACCAGATTGCCGCCGGGTTTGAGCACCCGGACCAGTTCCCGGGCCGCAAGCGCGTCATCCGGAATATGTTCCATCACTTCAGAGCAGATCACATGGTCAAAACTCGCGGCGTCAAAGGGCAGGGCCGTGATGTCGGCCGCGCAGTTAAGGGTCTGTCCCCCGCCGTGCTCGCCGCAGTTTCGGATAAAATTGACCCGGTTCCGGCAGTCAATAAGATCGCGGGTGTTTCTGTCCGCGCCGATCACAAAGGCGTTTTTGTATCGGGATGCTTCGCCCGTATGCCGGCCGGAGCCGCATCCGATATCCAGAATTTTTTCTTCCGGCCGGATGTTCAGCCGGTTAAATTTTACGGTAATCATTTATCACTCTTTTATAGGCATCAACGGTTTTCTGGGCCGCTGCCTGCCAGGTCAGATGGTTTTGCACCCGCTGATAACCGGCCGTGCTGAGCTTTTTTGCCAGCGCAGGCTCGGTCAGGACTTTCCGGATGGCATCCGCCAGCGCGGTCGGATCTGCCGGCGGCACCAGAATTCCGGCATCGCCCACCACTTCCGGCAGGGCTCCGCCGGTGGTGGAAATCACCGGTACACCGCACGCCATGGCCTCTCCGGCAGGCAGGCCGAATCCCTCGTAAACAGAAGGAATCACGGCAACTGTTGCTTTGGCGTATTGCCGGACAAATTCTTCATCCGTGATCCGGCCGGTAAATTTTACCACCCCTTGAATCCCCAGTTTTTCCACCAGCCGGAGAATCCGCCCGTTTTTTTTGGGCGTTCCCACCACAATCAGTCGGATATCCATGTCCCGGGCAAGTTCGGCCACCGCCAGCAGCAGATAATACAGTCCTTTGAGCGGGGTATCCGCGCTGTTTGTCACAATAATGCGGTTTTTCACCCGTTCAATGTCCGGTTTCGGATAAAAAAGATTGGTGTTGATGCCGTTGGGAATGATGGTAAACCGGTCTTCCGGAATGCGGAACCGGTGGCTGATGTCTTTTTGGGCGCAGGTGGACACGGTGATGATGTGCGGCAGGGTGCGGGTAACGATTTTCTGCATCAGCAGAAATGAATACCACCTGAGGTGTTTGAGTTTTTTCCATGTGACGGGTTCGGATTTCAGCGCAATATCCAGATCCACGGTAATGGGATGGTGAATGGTGGCAATGGTGGGCAGTTTTCTTTTAATTGCCCACAGACCGTAGGAAAGGCTCTGGTTGTCATGGATGATGTCATATTGATGAACCCGGGTTTTCAGATAATTCCAGACGCGCATGCCAAAACTGAGGGGCTCTGAAAATCCCATGGTGGAGATGCCCAGCCATTCCATCAGATTCACCGGATCCTTTAACTCCCATATTTTGGGGATGCGGAATAAATCATTCGCATTATAAAGATCCAGACTGGGCAGGCGGATCAGCCGGACGTCCGGATCCAGCATTGGGTAGGGCGGCCCGGAAATAACATCCACCCGGTGGTCGAGATCGGTCAGGGCCCGGCTCAGGCTTTTGACATACACCCCCTGACCGCCGCAGTGGGGATTGCTGCGGTAGCTTAAAAGCGCGATTTTCAATGATGCCTGAGGAGCAACGGTCATTTGCTTCAATTCATTGACGATTTGTATTTAATGGTTTATACGGATGGTATGAAATGAAACCCTTATAAGCGGCTTGCAATTTCGTCAAGAAAATTCTGGGATGTGCTCAGACTTGCCGGTATCTGGCGTTAACATCTTTAACAGTGATTTAAGAATCATGACCCTTGATAATTCCAAAAGCAGACTTGATGTCAATATCGGCGGCATTGAACTGAAAAATCCCGTAATGACCGCATCCGGAACCTTTGGATTTGGAGCGGAATTTGCCGATCTGTTTGATCTCAGCCGGCTGGGGGCCATTATTGTCAAGGGCCTGTCGCTTTTGCCCGCCCCCGGCAATCCGCCCCCCAGAATCATCGAAACCCCCTGCGGCATGCTGAATGCCATCGGGCTGGAAAATATCGGCATTGAGGCCTTTGTAACGAACAAACTGCCGTTTTTACAACAGTTTAACACACCGGTGATTGTCAATATTTACGGAAAGACCAGTGAAGAATACGCGGCGCTGGCGGCCCGCATTGATGTATTGGACGGGATTGCCGCCATTGAGGTGAATATCTCCTGTCCCAATGTCAACGCCGGCGGGGTTGCTTTTGGCGTTGACCCGGCGGCTGCGGCGGCTGTGGTCGCTCAGGTCCGGAAAAAAACAACCAAACCCCTGATAGTGAAACTTTCGCCCAATGTAACAGACATTGCCGAGATCGCAAAAAGCGTGGAAGGGGAAGGCGCGGATTCAGTTTCGCTGATCAACACCATTACCGGCATGATGATTGACATAGAAACGCGCAAACCCGTGCTGGCAAACATTACCGGCGGGTTGTCCGGGCCGGCCATTAAACCTGTTGCCCTGCGCATGGTCTGGCAGGTGGCCAGCGCCGTGAAAATTCCGGTTATCGGCATCGGCGGGATTATGACTGCGGAAGATGCGCTTGCGTTTATTATCGCCGGCGCTGCCGCTGTTCAGGTGGGCACTGCCAGTTTTGTGAATCCCCGGGCCTGCATTGACATCATAGAGGGCCTGAGCGCATTTCTTGACAACCATCACATCCCTCATATTTCAGAACTGACCGGATCATTAATTATATAAGGCAGTGCCCTGCAAAAAAAACTGTAATAAAATTATTGAATATGGTATTGCTGGTTGAAATGAAAATCATTGTTTTTGTAATTTAACACCAGAATCATTAACAGAAAAGGAGTACATAATGGTTAAAAAAGGATTGATCGCCCTGCTGTTTGTTTTGCTGATGGTGCCGGTTTCTTCGGCACGAACCATTGAAGGCATTGAAATTCCGGAAACATTGACCGCCGGCGATGAGATTCTGCTGTTAAACGGCGGCGGTGCCCGGGTGGCCTTTATGAACAAAGTCTATGTGGCCGGTATGTGGGTGCAAAAGGCCATGACGGATCCCGTGGAAATTATGAACGCGGATGAACCCATGGCCATCAGAATGCATGTGACCAATGATTTTTTTGCTTCAAGCAAGAATATCAACCGCGCTTTCAACAACGGCTTCAGAAGTGCCATGCCCAAAGGCGACACCAGCCCTATCCAGGAAGAAGTCGACCGATTCAAGGCCTGCTTTGCTGATGAAATCAAGGACGGAGATGAGTTTGATATTATTTATCTGCCCGGAAAAGGGGTATCGGTTTCTAAAAATGGAGAACATCGCGATACCATCGGCGATTATGAGTTTAAAAAGTCCGTCTGGAGCATCTGGATGCATGAATCCCGCCCTGCGGATAAGGATCTGAAAGAGGGCATGCTGGCGGGGAATGTGAGCGCGGAAGCGCTGGCCGCAAAAGAACAATGGCTTGCCAAGGCAGAAGCGGCGAAAGAAAAGATGATGGCCGAGGCAAAGGCTGCGAAAGAATCTGCGAAAAAAGCGGCTGTAGCCGCTGCCGCAGCCACCGAAGCAGCGGCAAAGGCTGCCAAAGAAGAAGCAACCGAAGAAGCCGCAGAAATGAAAGTAGCGGCTGCGGAAAAAGTTGATGCGGCCCAGGAAAAAGCTGAAGAAGTTAAATCTGAGACCGTTGAAGCGGCAGGGGAAATGAAACAAGCGGCCGCGGAAAAGGCCGAAGCAGTAGAAGAAGCTGCTGTGGCGGCCAAAGAAGAAGCAGCTGAAAAGGCCAGGGCAGCCAAAAAGCAAGCCGCTGAAAAAGCCAAAGCCGCTGAAAAAGCAGCCAAAGAAAAGGCTGCTGCGGTAAAAGCCGAAGCAGCGGCAGAAGCCAAAGCCATTGCAGAAACTGTTGATACGGTATTGACCCGGGATAATTTCGGTGACGAGGATGTGTTTTTTGGTGTAAATTCCGCGGCCCTGAGTGCGGAAGCAAAGCGTACCCTGGCGGCCAAATCCAAATGGATGAAATCAAATCCCATGGCAACTGTTGTTGTGGAAGTCACCTGTGATTCCCGGGGTTCCAAAAAATACAATATGATGCTGGCGGAAAAACGGGCCAAAAGCGTAGTGAATTTTATGGTTAATTCCGGGGTTGATGCTTCCCGGATTGAAACAGAAATTCTTGGCGCTGTTGAATCAGCAGCTACCAAAAAAGCGTGGGCCAATAACCGGCGGGCGCATTTTAAGATCAAATAAATAAACCGGTAAGGTAAAACCAAAAAAGGGGGCTTGAAAAAGCCCCCTTTTTTTTATGGATTCCATAGCATAGGTGTGAGTTCTGTAAAATCAGAGCCTGCCGGCGGTTGAAGAGGGATTCATCTTCAGATACTCCAGCCGGTTCAGGCCGTTGACATAAGCATAGGCGCTGGCGGTGATGATATCCGGATCCGACCCACGGCCCAATGCAATAGAGTCGTCTTCTTTAAGCCGTACCGTTACCTCCCCCTGGGCGTCTGTGCCGCCGGTAAGCGCGCTTATGGTAAACCGCAGCAGCTGGGACTGGGTGCCGGTGAGTTTTGCCACGGCATTAAACGCCGCGTCAATGGGGCCGTTTCCGGAGCCCGTGCCCACCTCTTCCTTGCCGTTGATCACCATTTTCACGGTGGCCATGGGCAGCACCGTGGTGCCGCTGGTGACCTGGAGATAGGTAATGGAATAAATGTCCGATGTCCTCAGCACCTCCTGATTGACCAGAGCTTCCAGGTCTTCATCCAGGACCACTTTTTTCTTGTCCGCAAGATCCTTGAATTTTTTAAAAACCATTTTCAGCTCTTCATCAGACAGATCATAGCCCATGGTTTTGATATGTTTGAGAAGTGCGTGTTTACCCGAATGTTTTCCCATGACCATCCGGTTGGTGTTGAGGCCGATGTCTTCGGGCTTCATGATCTCATAGGTCATGGGGTTTTTCAGCACCCCGTCCTGATGAATACCGGCTTCGTGGGCAAAGGCATTGGCCCCGACAATGGCCTTGTTGGGCTGCACCATCATGCCGGTGATCATGCTTACCAGGCGGCTGATCTGGTAGATATGCTTGGTCTGAATGCCGGTGGTGACGTCCGCATAGGTGGGCCGGGTGTTGATGGCCATGACCACTTCCTCAAGGGAAGTGTTGCCGGCCCGCTCGCCAATGCCGTTGATGGTCACTTCCGCCTGCCGGGCCCCGGCCTTGATGGCGGCCAGGGTGTTGGCCGTGGCAAGTCCTAAATCGTTATGGCAGTGGACGCTTAAAACCGCTTTTTTAATGTTGGGGGTGTGATCAATAACGTATTTTACCAGGTTGCCGAATTCTTCGGGAATGGCATAGCCCACCGTGTCCGGCAGATTCACGGTTCTGGCACCGGCATCAATGACTGCTTCAAATACCTGGCAGAGAAAATCCGGGTCCGTGCGGGAGCCGTCTTCAGCGGAAAATTCCACATTGTCCGTAAAGGTGCATGCAAATTTTACCGCATCCGCCGCCGCCTTGAGCACTTCCTCCCGGTTCATGTTCAGCTTGTACTTGATATGGATGTCTGATGTGGCCAGAAATGTGTGAATCCGGGGCCGGGCCGCGTGGCAAACCGCTTTCCAGGCCCGGTCAATGTCGCTTACCGTGGCCCGGCAAAGGGCCGCCACCTCGGAGTGGGTGATCTTGCGGGCCACCTGAGAGACCGCTTCAAAATCCCCTTCTGATGCCGCGGGAAAACCCGCCTCAATCACATCCACGCCCAGTTTTTCAAGCTGGGTGGCCAGTCTCACTTTTTCCGCGGTGTTCATGCTGGCGCCGGGGGATTGCTCCCCGTCTCTCAACGTGGTATCGAAAATAAAAACTTTTTCAATCATGGGTGTAGTGTCCTGATAGATAGCTCAAAATTATTTTTTGATGGAATGATCTTTTTCCAGCCGGCCCAGTTTGTGCTGAAAACTGTCTGCCAGGGCCTGCCAGGAGGCCTCGATAATATCTTCTGACACGCCGATGGTGCTCCAGAGGCTGGTTTCGTCCCGGGATTCAATGAGCACCCGGACCCGGGCAGCGGTGCCGTCGCGGCCTTCCAGGACCCGGACTTTGAAATCCACCAGATGCACCGGATCCAGGATGCCGGGATAGACTTTGTTGAGCGCTTTTCTGAGGGCGTTGTCAAGGGCGCTCACCGGCCCGAAGCCTTCCGCAACCGTAATATCCTGGGTCTCACCGTCCACGGAAATCTTGATAATGGCGTGGGAGTAGCAGGGCTGGTTCTTGTTTTTCTCAATGGTGACCCGGAAAGAATCCAGATCAAACATGGGGGAGAACTGGTCCGCCATTTTTTCCACCATGATCTGGAAAGATCCGTCCGCCACGTCAAATTGGTACCCTTCTTTTTCCAGTCGCTTGATTTCAGCAAGGATTTTTTCCTTGTCAATGGCGCCGTTGTCAAAGGCAATGCCCAGCTCCCGGGCTTTGTATTCAATATTGCTTTTGCCGGACATGTCCGAAACCACCACCCGCTGGCGGTTGCCCACCAGGACCGGGTCCATGTGCTCATAGGACCGGGATTCTTTCATAATGGCATTGACGTGAATGCCGCCTTTGTGGGCAAACGCGCTTTTGCCCACAAAGGGCCGCGAATTGAGCGGTGTCATGTTGGCGGTTTCACTCACAAACAGCGACATCATCCGGAGTTTGGTCAGGTTTTCATCAGAAATGCAGGGAAGCCCCATTTTGATTTTTAAAATCGGAATAATGGATGTCAAATCCGCATTGCCGCACCGTTCTCCATAGCCGTTGATGGTTCCCTGAACAATCACCGCGCCGGATCGCACCGCGCTGATGGCATTGGCCACACCCAGACCGCAGTCATTGTGGGTGTGGATGCCGATCCGCACCGGTCCCTGGCAGCCGGCCGGACGCGGGAGGGTTTTGACGAATGCAATGATTTCCGCCACCATGGTTTCGATTTCATGGGGCAGGGAGCCGCCGTTGGTATCGCACAGCCCAATGGCATCAGCCCCGCCGGCAACGGCTGCGGCAATGGTTTTCAGGGCATAGTCCCGGTTTTCCTTGAACCCGTCAAAAAAATGTTCCGCATCATAGTGGACCTCTTCTAGATGGCTGTTTTTCAGATACGCCAGGGATTCTTCGATCATATCGAGATTGTCCTGCAGGGTTACCCGCAGAATTTTTTCCACATGCAGATCCCAGGTTTTGCCGAAAATGGTGGCAACGGGTGCGCCGCAGGCCAGGATGGCATTTAAGTTTTTATCATCTTTTGCCGCAATCCCGTACCTGTGGGTGGCGCCGAACGCGGTGAGTCTGGCGGTTTGAAAATCCGCCTTTCTGGCGGTTTCAAAGAATTCCTTGTCTTTGACATTGGACCCGGGCCAGCCGCCTTCGATGTAATGAATGCCCAGCTCGTCCAGTTTCTTGGCGATTTTGATTTTGTCTTCCACTGAAAACGTGATCTTTTCGCCCTGGGTGCCGTCCCGCAGGGTTGTGTCATACAGTAAGATGGGTTCCATTTGAGTTCTCAGGCCCGCGAGAGGGGGTCTTGCGGGTAGTTTTGTGATTATAAGAAAGACTGAATTTTTTAATGTAATGTTTTTTACTCTCTGATCATAGTTTGAAGGCTGAAGAAATTCAGGCTGAAAGACCGAAGGATTTGATCATTTTTTATGCCTTCCCTTTAGCCTTCAGTCTTCAGCCTATTGATAAATAATGGTATTTTAATATTTTTTCGGTCCCTGAATTTTCAGGAAAAATTGCACTGAAACCTGAAACCAGACACCTGACACCCGAAACCGGAAACCGGCCGCTTATTTGTTCCGCTGGGTGGGCCGCAGGGAGCGCACTGCCGCGCCGGCTTTCCACATTTCAGAATTTTTAATCTGATCCAGTTCTGCCTGGAGTTTTTCCTTGTAATCCGCCTTGCTGTTCACATCCAGTACCCGCGCTGTTTCCGTACCGTTGGCCACGCTTTCATAAAGATTTTCAAACACCGGCGCCACCGCGTCCCGAAATTTCGGGGCCCAGTCCAGGGCGCCGCGCTGGGCTGTTGCGCTGCAGTTGGAAAACATCCAGTCCATGCCGTTCTGGTCCACCAGACGAATCAGGCTCTGGGTCAGTTCTTCCACGGTTTCATTAAATGCCTCACTGGGGGAATGACCGTTTTTGCGCAGCACATTGTACTGAGCTTCCATGACGCCGGAAAGACATCCCATCAGAACGCCCCGCTCGCCGGTGAGGTCGCTGAACACTTCTTTTTGAAAGGTGGTGGGAAACAGATACCCGGAGCCCACGGCAATGCCGATGGCAAGGGTCCGGTCCATGGCCCGGCCGGTATAGTCCTGCTCCACTGCGTAGCTGGAGTTGATGCCGTCCCCGGCCAGAAAATTGGCCCGCACGCTGGTGCCGGAGCCTTTGGGCGCCACCAGAATCACATCCACGTTTTTCGGCGGGATGATGCCGGTCTGTTCTTTGTACACAATGGAAAACCCGTGGGAAAAGTAGAGCGCGTCGCCTTCGTTCAGACATTCTTTTACCACTGGCCAGGTGGCGGTCTGGCCGGCGTCTGATAAAAGCTCCATAATAATGGTGCCTTTTTGTGCGGCTTCTTTGAGGGGGAACAAGGTCTTGCCCGGAACAAAACCGTCTTTGATGGCTTTTTGCCAGTATTCATCCCCTTCTATCTGTCCGATAATGACATCAATGCCGTTATCCCGCATGTTGAGCGCCTGGGCCGGTCCCTGGACCCCGTAACCTAAAATAGCGATGGTTTCGTCTTTGAGAATTTCCCGTGCTTTTTCAATGGAAAATTCTTCCGAAGTAATTACCTCTTCAACAACACCGCCAAAGTCAATTTTTGCCATGATTTCCTCCTTGATTGGTTATTATTTTTATGAAATTTGAATTGGGTTTTTTCTTTAATTTTTCCGGTTTATCCGGGTTTGGTTTTTTATTATTTTGCGTGATTTTCCCGAAACATCGCGATGCTGCCGGTGCGGGCGATTTCACGGATGCCAAAGGGTTTTAAAAGGCTGAGAATGGCATTTACCTTGTCTGCATCGCCGGTGATGCTGATGGTAAAATGCTCCAGCCCCACATCCACCACCTGGCCCCTGAAGATATCCGTTACCCGCAGGATTTCCGCCCGGTTTTCCGTTTTCGCGTTTACTTTTAAAAGCACGAGCTCCCGCTCAACAAATTCCTGGTCCGTGAGATCCGCCACCTTGATGACATTGATGAGTTTGTTTAACTGTTTTTTAATCTGCTCGAGAATCATGGAGTCGCCCTTGGTCACCATGGTGATGCGGGACACATTAAGCTCCACGGTTTCGGCCACGCACAGACTTTCAATATTATATCCCCGGCCGGAAAACAGCCCTGCGATGCGGGAGAGCACACCCGGTTCATTATCAACAAGAATGGACAATATATGTTTTTTGGTCATCTGAACACCTCTTTTTGTTTAAACCAGCAGCATGTTTGAAATCGGGGCACCGGCCGGTACCATGGGGTAGACGCATTCTTCCGGTTCCACCACAAAATCCATGATAACAGCCTTGTTGCAGGCAAGGCCTTCTTTGAGAACCTTTTCCACTTCTCCGGGTTTTGTGGCCCGCAGGCCAACCGCGCCATAGGCTTCGGCCAGTTTCACAAAATCCGGTGTGTGCTGAAATTTTGTGGATGAATAACATTTGTCGTAAAAAAGCTGCTGCCACTGGCGCACCATGCCCAAAAAGCCGTTGTTCAGGATAACGATTTTTACCGGAAGGTTGTACTGGACCGCGGTGGCCATTTCCTGAATGTTCATCTGGATGCTGCCGTCGCCGGCAATATCCACCACCAGTTTATCCGGTGCCGCCACCTGGGCGCCCACAGCCGCGGGCAGGCCGAAGCCCATGGTGCCGAGCCCGCCGGAGCTGATAAACCGTCCCGGTTCATTAAAATGATAATACTGGGCTGCCCACATCTGGTTCTGGCCGACTTCCGTGGTGATAATGGCCTCGCCTTTGGTGAGTTCAAAGAGTTTTTCAATGACAAACTGCGGTTTAATCACATCTTTCTGCTCATACGCCAGCGGTGTGGTCAGTTTCCAGTTTTCAATCCGGTCCAGCCATTCATCGTGTGCCGTGGCAAAGTTTTTCATGTCATTATTCTGGCTGATCATCTGATTCAGCAGTTCCAGGCTGATTTTGCAGTCCCCCACCACGGGCACATGGACCTGGACGTTTTTCTGAATCGATGTGGGATCAATGTCGATCTGCACGATTTTTGCCTTGGGGGCAAATTCATCGGTTTTGCCGGTGACCCGGTCGTCAAAGCGCACGCCCACGGCGATCATCAGATCGCACTCGGATATGGCCATATTGGCCCGGTAGGTGCCGTGCATGCCGGGCATGCCCATCCACAGGGATTCGTTTCCGGGAAATCCCCCGAGCCCCATGAGGGTGCTGGTGACCGGTATCTGGTTGGCGCAGGCCAGCTCGGTCAGCTCTTTGTGGGCCCGGGACAGAATAACGCCGCCCCCGCTGAAAATCAGGGGCTTTTCCGCCTTTTGAATCAGGTCCATGGCTTTTTTCAGCTGTTTCCGGTTGGGCACATAGGTTGGGTTGTAGGAGCGCAGCTGTACATCATCCGGCAGTTTAAAGGTGGTTTTGCCGATGGATACATCCTTGGGCAGATCCACGAGCACCGGCCCCGGCCGGCCGGACCGGGCGATGTGAAAGGCTTCTTTGATGGTTTTGGCCAGATCCCTGACATCTTTTACCAGATAGTTGTGTTTGGTGCACGGCCGGGTGATGCCGACGATGTCGACTTCCTGAAACGCGTCATTGCCGATGAGCTTGGTGGGCACCTGGCCGGTGAATACCACGATGGGAATGGAATCCATATAGGCCGTGGCAATGCCGGTGACCGTATTGGTGGCGCCGGGGCCGGAGGTTACCAGGCAGACCCCGACATTGCCGGTGGTCCGGGCATAGGCGTCCGCCGCGTGCACCGCGCCCTGTTCGTGGCGGACCAGGATGTGTCTTAAGTCGGTTCTTGCCAGTTCATCATAGATGTCCAGAACCACACCGCCGGGATATCCGAAGATTGTGTCAACGCCTTCTTCTTTCAACATTCTCAAGAGAATTTGGGCACCGCTTAACTTGCTCATGATCAACCATCCTTATTTTTTTAATTCATCACCGCGCCTTTGTCCGCGGACGACACCATGCGGGCGTAGCGGGCCATGTAACCTTTGGTGATGCTGGGGGCTGGTTTTTTCCATTTTGCCAGCCGGTCATTGATTTCATGGTCATCAACTTTTAAGGTAATCTGTTTGTTCGGGATATCAATGGCAATGATATCGCCTTCTTTTACAATGGCAATGGGACCCTGCTGCATGGCTTCCGGCGAAACATGACCGATGGCCGCCCCCCGGGTGCCGCCGGAGAACCGGCCGTCCGTGATGAGCGCCACATGGGCGTCCAGTTCCATGCCCGCGATGGCGGAAGTGGGGGTCAGCATTTCCCGCATGCCCGGGCCGCCCATGGGGCCTTCATACCGGATCACCACCACATCGCCTTTGACGATTTTGCCGTTTAAGATGGCATCGGATGCCGCTTCTTCAGAATCAAATACCCGGGCCGGACCTTCATGGATCATCATTTCCGGCACCACCGCAGACTGTTTCACCACGCAGCCGTTGGGGGCCAGATTGCCGAACAGCACGACCAGGCCGCCGATTTTGTGATAGCAGTTGTCATAGGAGCGGATCACTTCCGGATCACGCACCGCAGCGTCCGCGATATTGTCTTTGACTGTCCGGCCGGTAACGGTCAGGCAATCCTGATGAATGGCCCCGTTTTCCGCCAGCACTTTCATGACCGCCTGGATGCCGCCGGCATAATACAGATCTTCAATGTGATAGGCCCCGCCCGGGCTCAGGGAGCAGAGGTGGGGGGTGCGCCGGCTGATGTCGTTGATCAGGTTGAGATCAATGGGCATGCCGGCTTCATGGGCAAGCGCCGTCAGGTGCAGCACGGTATTGGTGGAGCAGCCCAGGGCCATATCCACGGTCAGGGCGTTTTCAAAGGCCTGTCGTGTCAAAATCTGACTCGGGGTGATCTGTTTTTCGATGAGCTCCATTATTTTCATGCCCGCCATTTTGGCCAGGCGAATCCGGGCGGACATCACCGCCGGAATGGTGCCGTTGCCGGGCAGCCCCATGCCGATGACTTCCGTGAGGCAGTTCATGGAATTGGCCGTGAACATGCCGGAACAGGAACCGCAGGTAGGGCAGGCCGCGTCTTCAATGCCCAAGAGGTCGGCCTCGCTCATTTTGCCGGCCCGCACCGCGCCCACTGCTTCAAACACTGTGATGAGATCCACTGCTTTTTTGGGATCTTTTGGGCTTTTTCCGGCCAGCATGGGCCCGCCGCTGATGACAATTGACGGAATATCCAGCCGGGCCGCGGCCATGAGCATGCCGGGCACGATTTTATCGCAATTGGGAACCATGACCATGCCGTCCAGGGCATGGGCAATACCCATGACTTCAACAGAATCCGCGATCAGTTCCCGGCTGCCCAGGGAATATTTCATGCCCACATGGTTCATGGCAATGCCGTCGCACACGCCAATGGTGCCGAATTCCACAGGCGTGCCCCCGGCCATGTAAATACCGGCTTTGACCGCTTCCGTGATTTTGTCCAGATGCACGTGGCCCGGGATGGCGGTGTTGACGGAATTGGCCACACCGATGAGCGGCCGGCTGATTTCTTCATCCGTAAATCCGATGCCTTTCATTAATGACCGGTGCGGGGCCCGTTCGATTCCTTTTTTGGCGCTGTCACTTTTCATGTTGTTCCCTCCGTCAAAAAAAAACCGTTATCAGCGGATTTTCGCTGATAACGGTTTTTTGGATTAAATGGACGTAAACTCAGGCCATTATCAGCACTTGTCGTGGTTGCAGACGTCAATAATACCAAGGACGCCCACAAGAAGGACACTAACGCGTAACAGATTGCTGATAATAACTTTGAATTTCTTCATTTTTTTCGATGCCTTTAATTTTGATCTGATTCAATTATCAATTTAATTCTGGCTTGTCAAGCCGGTTTTTTGGTTTTTTTAACTGGATTTGGGCCTGAAAAAAGTTTCATACCAGGTGACTGCTTTTTGGACAAAGGTTTTCTGATGGATTTCATCGCTCATCTGGTGGTCCCCGTTTGTCTGGCGCACCAGTTCTTTGGGGGCTGCGGCATTTTTTTCCAGCTCTATCGCGTTTTCAAAAGGCACGATCTGGTCCGCGTCTCCGTGAAACGCAAGCACATGGCGGATTCCCGGGATTTTGTCCCGGATGTCGAAAAACAGGCTTTCCCGGTCCAGGGTTTTGATTACGGCAATGTGGTCCGGATCATTGACATAGGGCTCCCGGATGCTTTCGCTGCACAACGGGGCAGCCACGGTGACAATGGATGAAGCGGCCAGGGATCCGGCCATGGCCAGGCTGACGGCCCCGCCGAAGCTGCTGCCGAACAGGGCAATTGCCTCTCCGGTATCCGGCAGATTGCGGATGGTATCGCCGGCCGCTGCAAGATCCCGGCACCGGCCGTCAAAAGTGGTGGCGGTTTTCAACTCTCCGGTGCTTTGCCCGCATCCGCGATGGTCATACCGGAAATACGCCATGCCCCGGCCCACGCAGGCGTTGGCCAGGGCAATCTGTTTGGGCGAGTCGCCGGTGCTGAGCAGGCCGTGGGAGCCGATAATTACGGGTGGATTTTTTATCTCCGGCAGGTGAAGGGTGCCGTGAAGCCGGTATTCATCTGAAAAAAAATAAAGGGTTTTTTGCATTATTTCAGTCTCTGTCGGGATCTTCAGGATTTCTGTGATTTTCGGGATCTCTGTGGTTTATTTTCGCTTCAGGAATTTGTCCTGCGTGAATCGGCGGTTGATTTTAATATCAGTAATGACTATATCCAAGATTAATTCGGAATTAAACCAGAATTAAAAATGATGATCCAGTAAAAAATAAAATATTTGGTTATCCACTTAACTCAAGTTGATACACCATAAAGACCATTATTTCATTTCCGGCAGGCACGGTGGCCTGCCCTACGAACCGGGCGAAATCTCCGGACTGTGTAGGGTCGGCCACCGTGCCGACCGGCCTAATTTGAGCCAAGCAGAATAAAATATTATGAATCCGGGGCCATGAGGTTATATGAATATTAAAAAAGGTGGGGAAATTGAACTTGCGGTCACAGATCTGGCGTTCGGCGGCAAGGGGATTGCCAAAGTGGACGGATTTACGGTGTTTGTGGAACAGGCCGTGCCCGGCGATCAGGTGCTGGCCCGCATTGTCCGGAAAAAAAAGAATTATGCCGAGTCACGGATTCTGGAACTGCTGTCCCCTTCAGTGGACCGGATTGATGCACCGTGCGCGTACAGCGGGTTTTGCGGGGGATGCAAGTGGCAGTTTTTTAACTATGCAAAGCAGCTGGAATACAAACAGCGCCATGTGGCGGAATCTCTGGCCCATATCGGCGGGTTTAAAAATGTTATTGTGCATCCGGCCAAAGCATCGGAAAAGATATTTGGATACCGGAACAAAATGGAGTTTTCCGCCTCTGACCGGCGGTGGCTTTTGCCCCGCGAAATGGGAGATGACACCCTTGACGGCAATTTTGCCCTGGGCCTGCATGTGCCGGGAACCTTTCACAAAGTTCTGGATATTGACCAGTGCCTGATTCAGCCGGACAGGGGCAATGATATTTTAAATACCGTAAAACATTATATGAAAAGCTCGCCCCGGCCCCTTTACGGCCTCAAATCCCACGAAGGATTCTGGCGGTTTCTGATGCTGCGGCATTCTGTTGCCCATGACAGGTGGCTGGTCAATATTGTGACCGCGGATAAGGATCTTGCCGAAGTGCAGCCCCTGGCGGATAGGTTGCGCGAAAAATATCCCAATGTCGTCTCCGTGGTCAACAATGTCACGGCCAGCAAGGCGGGGGTGGCGATTGGTGAATATGAAATTCATCTGGCCGGCGATTTCTGTTTGAAAGAAAAGCTGGGACCTTATGAATTTGACATTTCCGCCAACTCGTTTTTCCAGACCAACACCCGGGGGGCTGTTGTGCTCTATGATACGGTCAGGGAATTTGCCCGACTAACGGGCAAAGAAAAGGTGCTGGATCTTTACAGCGGCACCGGCACCATTCCCATCTGGCTGTCGGACGGGGCCGCGGAAATAACTGGCATTGAAATTGTGGAGAGCGCAGTGGCAGATGCCCGGGAGAATTGCAAAAAGAACGGAGTGACCAACTGCCGTTTTATGGCAGGAGATATCCGGGAGGTGGGGGCAAAAATTGACCGGACCCCGGATGTGCTGATCATTGATCCTCCCAGAACCGGCATACACAAGGATGTGGTCAAACAGGTGCTGGATCTGGCACCCCCTCGGATTGTCTACGTTTCCTGCAACCCCGCCACCCTGGCCCGGGATGCGGCCATGATGAAAGACATCTACCGGATTGCCGAGGTTCAGCCTGTGGATATGTTTCCCCACACCTTTCATATTGAGGCGGTGGCCCGGATGGAATTGATTTAGGGCACGCCTTGACATTTTTAAAGTATACGGCGTTTTTTTGCGGAAAACCCTGCAATGATTTGCTGAAACAATGATTCACGGCTTTCAGGGAAGTTCACCTTAAAAAAATTATTTCGCGCGGAGTCGCTGCGGGTACAAAAATATTATGGACAGAGAAAGGGCGGTAAAATGAAAATCGAAATGACGCCGATCGGTGTTTTTCATACAAAAACAACAGACATTCCCCGGCACTGGAGTGTTTCTGATGTTGTGGGAACCATTGAAATCGATGAAATGTATGGGCCCGGGTTAAAGGATATTGCGCCGGGCGAGAAGATTGTTGTGCTGTTTAATTTTCATAAAAGCAAAAAATTTGATCCTTCGTTTCTGAACCAGACCCCGCCCCACCGGCAGAAACCCATGGGCGTGTTCAGCATCTGTTCGCCATACCGGCCCAATCCCATCGGCCTGTCCGTGCTTGAGGTGCTGGCGGTTGATAAAAATATTATTACCGTCAAACACGCGGATATGCTGGACGGCACCCCGATTCTGGACATCAAGCCCCATATCACCGGCACATCGAATTGTCCGAGTTGTCCGGAGGATGCACGAGGAGACTGATCCGTATAAACCGGATTGCACGGTAAATTTGTTCCCGCGTTTTGGACATACGCCAAAAGATTCTTGAACATCGAACATTGAACGTCCAACAGTGAACGTCGAAATCAGTATTTCATTCAACTTTCTGTCTTGTATTGGCTTTCACATCAGAACAATTTTACCGTGGACCGGTCCTGTAATAGTTGTTTATCCCTTAGGGGTGTGTTAAAATATACAACCGAAAGCATATGGCGGTCAAATAAATTAACCCAATCAAAAGGAGAGCCGGCATCATGAGAAAACAGATCAACACCATATTTTGCGCCACGGATTTTTCAAAGCTGGCGGAGCAGGTTGTGGGCTACGGCATTACCCTTGCCAAAGAGTTAAGCGCCAAATTGATTGTCTGCCATGTTGTCGATTTTCCCACGGTCACCATGTACGGTGAGGCGGTTGCCGCGCCCATTGAGCATCAGAACCGGTTTATGGATTTTGCCAAAAATGAAATCAACCGGCTGGTGGGGGATGCGCCCATTGATTCCCAGGCCCTGGTGACCCTGGGCAATACCACGGAAGAAATTTCCCGCCTGGTGGTGGATTTTAACGCGGATCTGGTAATTACCGCCACCCACGGCCGATCCGGGTTAAAACGGTTTTTTCTGGGCTCTGTTACTGAACGGCTGATGCGGACCCTTCCCTGCCCGCTGCTGGTTTTGCGGGGTGCGAAAGAGGACGCCGCCACCGCACCTTCCAATTTTCCATTTCAAAAGATTCTGGTGGGATGTGATTTTTCAGCGGATTCAGACCTTGCTTTTGAAAACAGCCTCAGCATGGCCCAGGAATTTGAAGCGGAACTGCACATGGTGCATGTGGTGGAACCCTCCGGTTATAAGGATCTTTTCAAAATGTCAGCGGAATCCGGCGAGAAATTCAAGCAGGATTTATACGACATGATCAAGGAGCGCCTGCAGGCCATGGTGCCGGAAGAAGCCATGAACTGGCTGACCCTGGAGACCCGCCTTCTGGTGGGAAAACCCTATGCGGAAATTAACCGGTACGCGGAAATCAATGAAATTGACCTGATTGTGCTGGGCATCCGCGGCCACGGCATGGTGGAAGATATTCTCATGGGTTCCACCACGGACCGGGTGATCCGCCGCGCGCCATGCCCGGTATTGTCGGTGTGTAAAAAATAGGTGCTTCGAAGAACAGATATAGGGTTTAAGGGGGACTGAATTTTTGAATATGCTGTTTTTATTCTCTGATAATAGACTGAAGACTGAAGACTGAAGAAGGACCTTTTGTTTATTTATTTTTTCCCGGTCAATTCCGGGATAAAATTTTCATCTTTCTCTATCAGTTCCGCAAACCGTTCTCCGTTTTTGCTGTTTGCTTTGTAATAATCAATACAGCGGCGGACGATATCCAGCACCTCCGCTTCTGAATAAATGCCGGGCAGTTCCCGGGCCAGCCGGGGATGGCGGCCGAGCTTGCCGCCTACCAGGACCCGGTATCCGGTTTTACCTGCCGCAATGGTCCCGGTGGGGCAGGCCCGGACGCACTGGCCGCATTTGACGCACAGGGAAAAATCAATTTCCGGAGTTTCCGAAGTCGCTGGAAGCACGATTGCCCCTTCTCTGCAGGCTTCCACGCACGCATTGCAGCGGATGCACTCATTTTCCGTGATTGTCGGCACCTGGGCGCCGATGATGCCGATATCCTTGATCTGGGGCTGGGAACAGGCATTGGGGCAATCTGAGACCGTGATCCGGAATTCATGATGGAATTTGAGGTTTTCCCCCACCTGTTCCCGCAAAAATCCCACAAGATCCGCGGATTTTAAAATTTTTTCAATTTTTCCTGAAATGTCAGTGTCTGCAATCCGGTTCGGGCAGCCGCCGGCCCCGAAGCAGGCATCGATCTGGTAGCCTTTTACTTCTTTGTCCATTTTTTTAAGAAACCGCTCGCGGGCGGCAGTAACGTCCGCCATGGTCACCCGGCTTCTGCCGGCGGCCCGGGCAGCTTCCTCCACCCGGGACCGCACCCGTTTCCGCACGAAAAACGGTACTTTTTGAATTGCCTTGTCCGCGTCGCTGTCCCATTCCATCGGCTTTTCCTTTAAAAAGAAAATATCGCGCAGAGACGCAGCGGCGCGGAGAATAAAAACACTGAAAAAAGATTTTCTCTGCGTCCCGGCGCCTCAGCGGGAGAAAAAAGTTCTGAATTACAATTGGTTAGATCTGAATCAGACACAGGTGTACGCAACGGTGTTGTCGGGCTTGGCCTGCGGTTACCTTTTTTTCTCGGAAATAATTTTACCCTGTCCACTGATGATGATCTCTGTCAAGGAAATATCTGATTTTGCCGCGGCCAGACCTTTTTTCACCACCCAGGCAAGGCCCGCGCAGCAGGGCACTTCCATGGAAACCACCGTGACGGTGCGCACCCCGGATGTTGCGAAAATTTCCGTAAACCGGGCCGCGTATTCGTCCAGATCGTCAAATTTGGGGCATCCCATCATCACCACTTTGCCCGGCAGCAGCTGTGTGTGCAGATTGGCTGCCGCCACGGCCCCGCAGTCCGCCAGCACCAGGATATCCGCATTTTTCAGAAACGGCGCCGTGGGCGGAATCAGGCGGATCTGCACCGGCCAGTGGGAGAGGGCGGATTTCGGCGTGTCAGTTGCCCCTGCTGCCGTATCCATGCACGCGCAATCACTTTGCGACGCAAATGCCTGGATGTTGTGGGACGGGCATCCGCAGGCCATGGCCGGTTCCGGTGCGTCTTGCGGGTCCAGATGCTTCAGGTATTCTTCCACTGCCGCTTCATCAAACTCTTCGGCTTCCCGTTCAATGATTTTCAGAGCGCCCTGGGGACATTCCCCCATGCAGGCACCCAGGCCGTCGCACAGGTTGTCGGATACGACTTTGGCTTTGCCGTCCACAATCTGAAGGGCGCCTTCCGCGCAGGAAAGGATGCACTGGCCGCAGCCGTCGCAAAGTTCTTCGTCAATTTCAATTATTTTGCGCATAACTTTCATTGGGTATATTTCCTTTTTTTTATTGGAATAAGGGATTTTTTTATTGAAGAAATCGTTCTTCAGCCACTTTTTTGCCGTTTTCCGTGAAAAAAGAAGTTGTGATTATGTTTTTTATTTTTTCAGGATCAACGGGCTTATTTTTATGGTTGTCTTCAATATTGGCGATGAGATCCGCATCATAGAGGACTTTGAAACTGAGGGTCTCTTCTTCCCGGGGATGGTGATGGTGGCCGATAATATCGCAGACCTCTTCGATCATTTTTTCCGGAGCACCCAGTTTTTCCATGATCTCTCTGGCAATGGGCGGCCCTTCCTGTTCCTGAAACCGGGCTGCGGTGGAGTTGTGCTTTTTTCCCGCTGCGTGGATCCCGATATCGTGCAGATAAGCGGCTGCGAGAATAACCGCCATGTTACCGCCCTCGGCTTTGCCGATCTGCTCAGCATATCGTGCCACCCGGGTGGCATGACCGATGCGCTTGAAATCCCGCTTGAAATATTTTTTCATTTCAATGGCAATGCGGTCTTTGAGCAGGTCTTCGCGCTGGGCCATAAGTTCCGGGGGCAGGGTGCCCAGGCACTGGTCCGCGAACGGACAATAGGCCGCGCATCCGAAATCCATCTTGGGATTGGCAAACCGATGGCCGCAATGGCCGCATTTTCTCGTGGTATCGTCTTTGAAAAATTCCACGGTCTTTCCGCATTCCGGGCACTTCGCCTCAAAAATTGCACCAGGTTGCCAGTATCTGCTGTCTTGTCCGGGACATTTCATTTTTTGCCCTCCCGTTGTCTAAAATAATTGATAAGATTTTGCGTCGCATGTTTGATATTTGTCTGTTTATATAGTAAGAGAATTAATTTTGGTTCCAATAAGCTAATCACCTGTCCGGATGAAGTAAAGCGTGACACAGGGGGTTGCGGTGATATATGCTTTTTGCTGATTAAAAACAGATTGCGTTCAAACGGCGACGCTGCATGTTTTAATGCCACCTTATCGCTTCTGACCGGTCTTTGCCTTGACTTAGGTCAAAAAAAAGAAAAAAAATTATAAAAATGGAAAAATATTTTGCCCTGATTGCGGAAAGCATTTTTTTTAAAGGTCTTCCAGATGACCACATTCTTGCATTGCTGGCGATTGCCCGGGAAAAGGAATATGCCAAAAACGAAATGATTTTTTTCGAAGGCGACCAGGGAACCGGGTTTTTTATCAATACCGAAGGGATGGTTAAGATTTTCAAGTCATCTCCTGACGGTAAAGAACAGATTCTTCATATTTTCGGCCCTGGCGAACCGTTTGGCGAAGTGCCGGTGTTTTCCGGCAAAACGTATCCCGCGAACGCGGAAGCCATCACCTGCTGTAAATCCCTGCTTTTTCCACGGCAGGCCATTGTGGAGCTGATCACCGCCAATCCCACCATTGCGCTCAATATGCTGGCCGTGCTGTCCCTGCGGCTGCGCCAGTTTACCGTGCAGGTGGAAAATTTATCCCTCAAGGAAGTGCCGGGCCGCCTGGCCGCTCATCTGCTCATGCTGTATTTTGAACAACACCGGAAAAATACCATTGTGCTGAACATTTCCAAAACCCAGCTGGCCAGTCTTCTGGGAACCATTCCGGAAACCCTGTCCCGGATTTTAAACCGGATGGCCGGCCAGGGGCTGCTGGCGGTTCAGGGCTCCCGGATAGAGATTCTGGACATGGCGGGACTGGAACTGCTGGCCCAGACCGGGCGGGCGGAATAAAATCATACCTTTTAAAAAATTATCCTATAATGGGGAAGATGAAACAAGAACATCATGCCGGAAAAAACTTTTAAAAAAATACTGGGCAATGAAAAAAACCTGATTCAGATCCTGGACAACCTTAAAGAAGGCATTATTGCCCATGACCTGAATCGTACGATCTTTTTTTTCAATCGCGAGGCAGAGCGCATCACCGGCTACGACCGCTCTGAAGTGCTGCACCGGGACTGCCACAAGGCGTTTAAGGAACCGTTTTGCGGTGAAAAATGCCTGTTTCGCGACGAAAATGCCTTTGTGCCGGATCATGCCGAATATCCGGTGACCGTTGTCACCAAAGACGGCGAAACCCGCAATGTGGAAATGTCCGTGTCCGGGATGCATGATGATGCCGGCGCCATGATGGGCGTGATTGCGTTTATCAGAGATGTTACCGATATCATGCAGAGCCGGTTTCGCAGCGGAAAACTGGACGGGTATTCCAATATCATCGGCCGGGACCGGAAAATGATTCAGATTTTCCAGCAGATCCAGGATGTGGCCGGCTATGATTATCCAGTGCATATTTTTGGGGAAACCGGCACCGGCAAAGAACTGGTGGCAGAAGCGATCCATGCGGGCAGCCGCCGGGCCGGGGCCCCGTTTGTGCCGATCAATTGCGGGGCCCTGCCGGAAGGGCTGATCGAAAGTGAACTCTTCGGTCATGTCAAAGGGGCGTTCACCGGTGCGGTGCGGGATAAAAAAGGCCGGTTTCAGCTGGCGGACGGCGGCACCGTGCTGCTGGACGAGGTGGCGGAATTGTCCAGGGAAATGCAGGTGAAGCTGCTCCGGTTTTTGCAGACAGGCAAGTTTGAAAAAGTGGGGGGCGAACAGACCGTATCCGTGGATGTGAGAATTGTCAGCGCCACCAATGCGGATTTGAAAAAATCGGTCAGGGACAAACTGTTCCGGGAAGACCTCTACTACCGGTTGAACGTGATTCCCATTCATCTGCCGCCCCTGCGGGACCGGCGAAATGATATTCCCCTTCTGGTGGATCATTTTTTAAAAGCGTTTGTCGGCCGGGACGGGCATCATCAGGCAAAAAGCATTACTTCCGAGGCGGTCTCCCTGCTCATGGATTATTCCTGGCCCGGCAACGTGCGGCAGCTGCAGAATTTTCTTCAATATGCCATTGTAAAAAGTACCGGCAAATTTATCCGGCCGGAAGATCTTCCCATGGAAATCGCTTCTCTCTACAGCGGCAGAAAGCGGCGGGGGCCGTTGAAAAAGCTGAATGCGGAAGTGGTCAGGGCCACGCTGGAAAAAACCGGGTACAACAAGGCAAAAGCCGCACGGCACTTAGAAGTGGGCCGCGCCACCTTATACCGTTTTTTGAATAACCATCCAGAGGTGCTTGCGGCTGAGACTGCGGAATAGACGCAACTGCGCTATAGTTGGAAAGGGACTTCCCGCCGCAGCCGAATGCCTCGCAGGTCAATGGCCACATCCCACACCAGAATGTCAATGCCGTTTTCGCGGGCTTTTCTCAGTTCCTTTCCATAGGCCGGGTCAATAGGGTCCGCGGGCCTGAAAATTTCCGCATCCATCCGGTTCACCAGAAAAAACATTACCGCGGAAAAGCCGCTTGCCTTCAGCTTTTGCAGGGCTTTCAGGTGGCTCAGGCCCCGGGCTGTTACCGCGTCCGGAAAAGCAGCCACCCCGTTTTCCACCAGAGAACAGTTTTTGATTTCCACATAGCAGGGATTTTTCCCGTCCTTTGACACCATCAGATCCAGCCGGTGTCCCCCGTCAATTTTTACTTCTTTTTTGATTTCATTGTAACTGCTGAAAAAAGGCACCTGGCCGGTCTTGATGCCGTGATACACCAGCCGGTTGGGAATCAGGGTGTTGACCCCCACCAGGGAGTCGGGCATGTCAATGAGTTCCCAGCTGTACTTGAATTTTCGTTTCGGATTGTCATGAAAAGACAGATACACAGGTCTTCCCGGCGTGGAGCAGGCCGTCATGGCGCCGGTATTGGGACAGTGGGCGGTCACCGGTTCCCCGGAATCCAGTTCCACATCCGCCAGAAACCGCTTATATCGCCGGATCAGCCTGCCCCGGGTGAGTTTTGGAAAACACAGGCCAGCGGGTTGGGTTGATGTCATTGGGGTTTTTTCCTTTTTGAGGTGTCGCGGAAGGACAATATGAAACAGGTGTGTGTCATATAATTTTAGCCATTCCGCAAAAAGCTTTTAATTGTTAATAATTTTAGAATATTAAATAGATTTAGGCCGATATTTTACCGGATCAAAAAAAAAGACTGTATCATAAAATGGCATTTATCATGACAGGAATTTGTTTTCTGAAACTCGCACAGGGTCGTGACAGGGCCTGCCCCGAATCGTAACCGGAGCGGATGGTTTGGCTTAATATTCTGAAAATAATAGAAAATTTTTTATTTTCAGAAAACAGGAGCCCCCTGAGCGCCTGAAAGAGATAGAAATGTTTTTCCGGTCGGGATTTTGAAATATTTTGGCATACAACTTGAATTTACTCTAATCATTGTTAACCTTTTTTGGAGATACAGTTTCCTTGAAGTCCTGCAACGAAAACATTCTTAAAACCCTTGAACTCGTGGAAGAGATGATTGTCCTGTCCAATGCCGGTGACAATGACCGCGATGATGTAGGGTGCGGTATTTTATACGGCATTTTAAGGGACTGTGCCTACCGTATTAAAAAAATCGCTGAAGCGGAAAAAAAATCGCACATGGACAATGGAAAGTGGGATTAGTTCCTGACTTTTTCTTTTTTATGTGATAAAATTATCAAAAGTTTTGAACATCATGTTGCTGTACCAGAAACAGGTTTCCGGTACAGGAATTTAAATACTCTGCAACCTGTTAACAACACATGAAGGAGGATCAGAATGGCAAAACGGTTGGAAGTTTATAAATGCGAACTCTGCGGCAATATTGTGGAAGTCCTTTTTGGAAGTGACGGCACCCTTGTGTGCTGCGATCAGCCCATGACCCTGATGGATGAGAATACCGTGGATGCGGCCAAGGAAAAACATGTGCCGGTTATTGAAAAAATTGACGGCGGTTTCAAAGTGAAAGTCGGCAGCGTGGCCCATCCCATGGAAGAAAAACATTACATTCAGTGGATTGAAATCATTGCGGACGATAAAATTTACCGCCGGTATCTGAAACCGGGGGATGCGCCGGAAGCGGAATTTAAAATTACCGCAAGCAAGGTCGTTGCCCGGGAATACTGCAATCTTCATGGTCACTGGAAAGCGGAATAAAACGAACAGGAGTGCACGAAAATGCCGAGTTGGAAATGTTCAAACTGTGGATATGCACTGGAGGCACAAACGCCTCCGGCTGAATGTCCATCATGCAAAGAAAAATGTGAGTTCGTGGATAATTCCTGCTATACCCCGGACTGCGGCAAAACCGGAACAGACGACCGCATCGGCGGCCAGTAAGTATTTTGGCGTGCGATTTTTTCTATGAAGGATCGTTTCTCAAATTTAGCATGACAACAGCCATATATAAAAAGGATTGATCTATGGCCAAAACACTGATCGTTTATGCCACCCGGACCGGGGCTACCCGTAAAATCGCTGATATTGTGGCGGAAGGCCTTCGTTTTTCCGGTCACGAGGCCAAAGTGCGCGATGTTAAGGAAATCAAGTCTGAAGCGGACTTGAACGGTTTTGACGCCTATGTGTTCGGCTCCGCCACGTATCACGGCGATATGATGCAGGCCATGAAGACATTTCTTTTTCTGGCGGAAAAAGCGGATCTGGCCGGGAAAACCGGCGGCGCATTCGGCGCGTTCGGCTGGAGCGGCGAAGCGCCGGAGCGGATTTTTGGCACCATGCAAAATATTTTTCAAATGAACATGGTCGATGGTCCGCTGATGCTGAAAAGCGTGGGTTTGGGCGGTGGTATCAGCATGGCCCAGGCGTATGGCAAAAAACTTGCCGAAAAATTGAACTAAAATCACAAGGAGGATAATGATGAGTACACCCAAGCATTGCCCCGGATTTGAACAGTTTAAACATTTAAAGTCTTTTACCTGCAATTGCCCCAAGTGCGGCGCTGAAAAAGAAATTTTTTCCGATGAATTCGACAAAGTGCACAAATGCGATCAATGCGGCGAAGAGATTGATTTCACCCAGTGCACCCTGGAAGGCGGTGCCTGATCGGTACCTGATCCATTGGTGCCCGATACCGCCGGATACCCTTAACCCGATTGATTCCGGCCGGAATGCGACGCAGACCTTTTAATCAGGGGGTTCATTCCGGCTGGTACACATCAGCTGCGGGCCTTGATCATCGGCTCGGCCACTGTAGGGGAGGGCTTTACGCCCTCCCGTTTCGGGCGGGGATAAACCCCGCCCCCTACGGGCGAAGTGGCCGAAACGATGATCAAGGCCCAACTGCGCGTTACATGAGACTGGTTTTTTAGAGCGAAACACCCGGCAATGGTGTTTTATGCAGGGATTCGTTCAATTCGACCGAACAGGAAGGCCATATGGACGTTGTATTCCTTTCCCGGCTGCAGTTTGCCGCTGCAACCATGTTTCATTTTCTTTTTGTTCCCCTGACGTTGGGGCTCTCTGTCATGGTCGCGTATATGGAAACAAAATACGTCCGGACCGGGGACAAACTGTACTTGTCCATGACAAAATTCTGGGGCAAACTTTTTTTAATCAACTTTGCCGTCGGCGTGGTGACCGGGATCACCCTGGAGTTTCAGTTCGGCACCAACTGGTCCCGGTATTCGGAATACGTGGGGGATATTTTCGGGTCCCTGCTGGCCATTGAAGCCACCACATCGTTTTTTCTGGAATCCACCCTTTTGGGTGTCTGGGTTTTCGGATGGAAAAAACTGTCCAAAAAAGCCCATGCCACGGTCATGTGGCTGGTGGCCATTGCCGGTACCCTGTCATCTGTCTGGATTCTGCTGGCCAATGGATGGATGCAGCATCCAGTGGGGTATGTGCTTCGCAACGGCCGTGCCGAGCTTGAGAGTTTCTGGGCCGTGGCCACCAATAAATTCGGCATTCTTGAATTTTTCCATACCGTGAGCGGCGCCTATGTGCTGAGCGCGTTTTTTGTGATGGGCATCAGCGCGTATCACTTGCTGAAAAAACAGCACGTGGAATTTTTTCACCGGTCCTTTAAAATCGCTCTTGTTTTCGGCCTTGCCAGTTCCATTTTTGTGGCCGCCATCGGCGATACGCACGGGGTCCATGTGAGCGAAGTCCAGCCCGCCAAACTGGCGGCCATGGAATCCCACTGGGAAACCACCACCCGGGCGCCCATCCACATGTTTGCCATTCCGGATGAAGAAAATGAACGAAATCTCATTGAAATCGGTTCCATTCCCGGGCTCCTGAGCCTGCTGGGATTTCATGACATCAATGCGGAGGTCATCGGGCTTCGGGATATTCCCAGAGACGAGCGGCCGCCGGTATTGCTTACCTTTATTTCCTTCCGGGTGATGGTGGGGCTGGGAACCCTTTTTATTCTGCTGACCCTGTATGGCATCATCCGGCGCAACCGGCTTCTGGAAAGCACGAATTATCTCAAAATCATGCTTTTTTCCCTGCCGCTGCCCTATATTGCCATTGAGCTGGGATGGGTGCTCGCGGAAGTGGGCCGCCAGCCCTGGATTGTGTATGGCCTGATGCGGACATCGGATGCTGCCTCTCCCATTGCCGCCTCCCAGGTGCTGGTTTCGTTGATCGGGTTTATCGTGGTGTATGGCCTGCTCGGGGCGATTGGATTTTATCTGATTGCCACCCATGCCCGAAAAGGCCCCATGGAACCGGAAACCGCATAGTTCCGAAGCGGTGGAGAACGCAACAGGTTTTGGGTAAGCGAATTATTTAAATCTTTGATGATGGGGGTATAATGGAAGCAGCGTTACAATCCATATGGTTTTTTCTGTGGGGGCTGTTGTGGGCGGTGTTTTTCATGACAGACGGGTTTGACTTTGGCGTGGGAACCCTTTTGCCTTTTCTGGGCAAAGATGACACGGAAAAGCGGATGATGATCAATGCCATCGGCCCGCTGTGGGACGGCAATGAAGTCTGGCTGATCACCGCCGGCGGTGTCACCTTTGCGGCGTTTCCGGCGGTGTACGCGCTGATGTTTTCATCTCTTTACACGCCCCTGCTGCTCATTCTGTTTGCCCTGATCATCCGGGGCGTGTCCTTTGAATTTCGCGGAAAAGTCGAATCCGAAACATGGAAAAAGGTGTGGGACGCCTGTATTTTTGTGGGCAGTGCGGCACCGGCTGTTCTTTTCGGCGTGGCATTTGCCAATATTTTTCAGGGACTGCCTTTTGACGGGACCGGGTACCACGGAAATTTCATCGCCCTGTTAAATCCCTATGGGCTGCTGGGGGGAATTTTGTTTTTACTGCTGTTTCTGGTGCACGGAGCCCTGTGGTTGACAATCCGGGTCTCGGGCGCGCTTCAGCAGCGGGCCGATGCCGCGGCCAACAAGCTGTGGTTTGTGCTTGCTGCTGTGGCTGTCGCGTTTTTGATCGCCACCTATTTTTATACCCCCATTTACCATAATTATCTTTCCAGCCCGGTCCTTTTGCTGGTTCCCTTGATAACGGTGGCGGCGCTTTTCGGCATTAAACTGCTGCTTGCAAAACAGAATTATTTCAAAGCCTGGTTCAGCTCGGCCCTCACCATTGTCAGCGCCACCTTTTTTTGTATTATCGGGCTGTATCCGAATCTTTTTCCATCCAATTTGGATACGGCTTTTTCTTTAACCGCCCACAACGCGTCTGCCAGTCATTTAACCCTGACGGTGATGCTGGTGGTGGTGTTGCTGTTTATACCGCTGGTCATTGGATACCAGCTTTGGGCGTATTTCATGTTTTCGGACAAAGTGACCATGGACGTACTGGCAGAAGAAGAGGCTTATTAATGGTTGGAAAAAGTAAAGGGAGAACCGGATGAATAAACTGATTGCTGTTGCACTTATGATATTGTGCCTGGCAGGATCGGGTATCATTGCAACTGCCATGGAAAAGGGCTCGGAAACCGTAATTTTTGAAAAAGGCAGAATGCCTCAGGTACAGTTTCCCCACCACATGCATCAGGAAAAACTGGAAAACGAGTGCAGCACCTGCCATGATCTCTTTCCCATGCAGGATGGCATTATCAAAGAGATGATCGGCCAGGGAAAGCTGAAAAACCAGCAGGTCATGAATGAAAAGTGCCTCTTTTGCCACAAGGATCGCAAAAAGCAGGGCCTGGCTGCCGGCCCCACCAGCTGTACGGCATGCCATGTGCGGGCGAATTAATCCGGTTTAAAAAAGGTTCGGATTGTCGTTTCAGTAATTTTTTATATCAACTTAATCGTAAAAATGGAGGTACCAATGGACAAGTATGTATGTGATATCTGCGGGTATGTGTATGATCCTGAAGCCGGGGATCCGGATAACGGCGTGAGCCCCGGCACTGCTTTTGCCGATCTGCCGGCGGACTGGGTCTGCCCGGTGTGCGGAGCATCCAAGGACGATTTTTCAAAAGAAGATTAATTTTCTTAACCGGTTTCAGGCGTGATTCAGCCCATTGGGTGTCCTGGAACCGGTTTTTTTATGGAGTCTGAAGGTTTGAGCATCTCTGAAACGGAGGAAATTTATAATGAATGCGGTTGAAATAGCCAAAGGCGTTTACAGTGTGGGCGTGATTGACTGGAACATCCGGGATTTTCACGGGTATTCCGTGGAAAACGGAAGCACGTATAATGCATTTTTAATTGTTGATGAAAAAGTGGTGCTTATCGACACGGTAAAAAAGGGGTTTGAGGATCAGCTTCTGGCCAATATCGCCCAGGTGATTGACCCCAAAAAGATTGACATCATGATCAGCAATCACACGGAAATGGACCATTCCGGCAGTCTGCCGCGGATCATGCATGCCATTGGAGAGGACAAGCCCCTTTACTGCTCTAAAATGGGACAAAAAAATCTCTCCGAGCATTTTAAACAGCCGTGGAAGTACCATGCCGTGGAAAACGGGGAAACCCTTGATATCGGCAGCCGGAGTCTGACATTTCTGGAAACCCGGATGCTGCACTGGCCGGACAGCATGTTCACCTATTGCAAAGAAGACAAAATATTGTTTTCCAGTGATGCGTTCGGCCAGCACTATGCGGGATTTGAACTCTTTGATGATGTGGTGGGCCATACCATCATGAGCCATGCCAAAAAATATTTTGCCAATATTTTGATGCTTTATACCGCCAAGATTTTAAAGGTGTTAGAGCAGGTACGGGAATCAGGACTTGAAATTGACATGATCTGTCCGGACCATGGCATTATCTGGCGAAAAGAACCGGAAAAAATTATCGCCGCCTATGACAAATGGAGCCGTCAGGCCGGGGAGAAAAAGGCCATTGTGGTTTACGACACCATGTGGCACAGCACCCAGAAGATGGCTGAAGCCATTGCCTCAGGCATTGCCGCGGAAGGGGTTTTTGCAAAACCCGTGCATATCCGCAGTTCCCATCGCAGCGATATCATGACAGAGGTGCTGGATGCAAAAGCTGTGGTGGTGGGATCTCCCACCCTGAACAACAATATTTTTCCCACTGTCAGCGATGTATTGACGTACATGAAAGGCTTGAAGCCCAAAAACAAGATCGGCGCGGCATTTGGGTCTTATGGCTGGAGCGGCGAGTCCGTCAAGCTGATCCGTGCCGAACTCGAAGCCATGAAATTTGACATGATGGCATCAGATCTCCGGGTTCAGTATGTGCCGGATGATGCGGGCCTTGAATCCTGCGTGGCATTTGGCCGCGAGATCGGCCGGGCAGTGAACAAGGCGTTGGAATAATATCAGGACAGGCTGCGCCCATGAACTATCCGGTGGTGGAACTCAGTGACTGTATTTTGTGCGGCATCTGCGAAGAAGTGGCGCCAACCGTTTTCCATGTCAGTGATCTGGGGTATTTGCAGGTGGCGGAGTTGCGCCAATACCCGGAAGAAGACGTGAACGCGGCCATCCGGAACTGCCCCAAAGATTGCATTTCCTGGGCAGATGACTGATCTGAGATTTATTTTGAAGAAAAGAAAGGAAAAACATATGCGGGTGATGCGTGTTGGGTTGAGTATCAGTGTGGTGTTGAGTTTCTTAATGGTTTTTCAGGAAACCGGCCTGGCGGCGGAAGATGAAATAAACTGCATCAAATGTCACCGCCGGATCACTCCCGGTCATGTGACGGACTGGGAAGCTAGCACCCATGCGGCAATGGGCATTGACTGTTCCATCTGCCACGGCACGGAACATCAGAGTGTTAAAAATTCCCATCTGGCGGTGATGCCGGATGAAAGCGTGTGCGGGGACTGCCATCATGACCAGTTTGAGCAGTTTAAAAAAGGCAAGCACAACCACGGCTGGAAATCTCTAAATGCCATTAACGTGACCCATCTGGAGCCGGATGTGCTCATGGAAGGGGGCAGGGGGTGCGGCGGCTGCCACAACATGGGGATCAAAACGGACGAGGAAAAACAGGCCATTCGGGCCACGGGCAACCGCTATCAGAACAATTCCTGCGACGAATGCCACACCCGGCATACCTTTTCCAAATCCGAAGCCCAGGACCCGCGGGCCTGCCAGCAGTGCCACATGGGATACGACCATCCTCAGTGGGAGATGTGGAGCAGCGCCAAGCACGGCACCCGGTGGTTTGCCAAAGAAGCGGGACGGCTGCCGGAAACCGCTACCGCGCCCACCTGCCAGCACTGTCACTTGCCGGACGGCACCCATACCAACCGCACGGCCTGGGGATTTTTCGGGGTGCGTCTACCGTTGCCGGAAGACAAACAATGGGCAGAGGACCGTGTCAAGATTTTAAAAGCCCTTGGCATCCTGAATCCGGAAACCGGGGAGCCCACCCAGCGGCTGGATGCCGTCAAATCGCTGGATATGGCGCGCCTGACCCAGGAAGACTGGCAGAAAGAGCGGGACAAAATGGTCAAGACCTGTGCCGGATGCCATTCCAAATCCTACGGCCTGGCCCAGCTGGAAGCAGGGGATGAAATGATGCAGAAGGCGGATCGCCTCATGGCCCAGGCCATTGATATTGTGGCGGCCCTCTACAAAGACGGCATCATTGAAAAGCCCGCGGAATACGCGTTTGCCTATCCGGATTTCTTTTATTTCATGCGCACGGGCGGTGCGTCCATGGACCATCTGTCCCATGTGGACCAGGTGCTTTTTGAGATGTACATGAAACACCGGATGCGCACCTACCAGGGATGCTTTCATGTGAATCCGGATTATGCCTACTGGTACGGCTGGGCCATGATGACCAAGGATCTGGGAAAAATTCAGGAAATGGAGCATTTGCTGCGCAAGGCCCATGGGGAAGAGAAAAAATAGTGGAATTAAAAGGCAGAAAGTCCAAAAAGATTGTGCGGGCGCTGTTGACGGCGGAGGATTTTCAGGGGTCTCTAAAAGCTTTGCGCCAATATCCTCCCCGGCAGAGCGTTAATTTTCTGATTTCCTTTTTCTATGACAGGGATGCGCTGATCCGGTGGCGGGCCATTGCGGCATTTGGCAGTGTGGTGGCCATGCTGGCGGACGAGAATATGGAATCCGCCCGGGTCATGATGCGCCGGCTCATGTGGAATTTAAACGACGAGTCCGGCGGCATCGGCTGGGGATCGCCCGAAGCCATGGGCGATGCAGCGGCCCGTCATGCCGGTCTGGCAAAGGAATTTGCCAGCATTCTCAGATCCTACCTCCGGCCGGATGAGAATTTTCTGGAACATGAAATGCTCCAGCGGGGAGTGCTCTGGGGCATCGCCCGTCTGGCAGAGGTCCGGCCGGAACTGCTCCCGGAAACAGACAACTACCTGTTGCCGTTTGTAACCTCAGATGATCCGAATCACCGGGGACTGGCTGCATGGGCATTGGGAAACCTGAAAAGCCCGCTGGCGGGTGACGCGTTGAACGATCTTGTGGGCGACAACAATGAGATTCTGTTTTTTAACGGACTTGCGCTTGTTCCCGTTACGGTGGGTGATTTGGCAAAAGCGGCATTGGATAAGGTCAAACTTTAATCATACAAGGAGTTCACAATGTTTGTTTTGGGATTGCAGGGAAGCCCCCGGAAAAAAGGAAATACCCAGTTTCTGCTGTCTGCGTTCATGGATGAAATGGCCGCCCAGGGAGCGGAAACCCGGGTGATCAATGTGTGTGAAAAAAACATCACCCCCTGCATCGGCTGCGGCACCTGTGAACGCAAAGGGTTCTGCGTGATCGAAGACGATGACATGACCGCAGAAATTTACGGGCTGCTCCGCCGGGCCGACGTGGTGGTGCTGGCAACGCCGATTTATTTTTACAATGCCACCGCGCAGATGAAACTGCTCATTGACCGGACCCAGACCCTGTGGGCCAGAAAATACAAACTGGGACTGACCGACCCGGGCCGGCCGGACCGCAAAGGAATTTTAATGTCTGTGGGCGCCACCAAAGGCAGGAATCTGTTCGAAGGCATGATCCTTACGGCAAAATATTTTTTCGATGCCATTGGTGCGAGCTATTTCGGGGATCTCAAATACTGGCGCATAGAGGACATCGGAGACATGCAGAAGCATGATGCCGCAATGGCGGACATTAAACAATTGGCGGGCCGGCTGGCCTCCATGGGCCGCCGCAAAAAAATTCTTTTTGCCTGCCGGGAAAATGCCGGCCGCAGCCAGATGGCAAAAGCCTTTGCCCGGTATCACGCGGGCGGTGAAATCGAAGCCCTGTGCGCGGGCAGCCAGCCCGCGGAAAAGATCAATCCCGTGATGGTGGAAGCCATGCAGGAATCCGGCATTGATGTGGCGTTTGTCCGTCCCCGGTCCATTGACGCGGTGGTGGCGGATGTAAAACCGGACAAGATCATTACCATGGGATGCGGCGAAGAATGCCCGTTTATTCCGGGCGTGGAATATGAAGACTGGGATTTGCCGGATCCAGCCGGAAAGCCCATTGAGTTTGTCCGGATGGTGCGGGATGAAATTGAAAAACGGGTGCTGGCCCTTGTTGAAAAGCAATAGCTTGTTAAGCTTACCATAATACGACAAGGGGTTGGATTTACCCCAATTCTATTGAAAACAAAGGTGATATAAAAATGGAAAAACCAGAAGTTCATTTTACAGACTTTCGCACAAAAGCGTTTGGAGACGGACTGCCCACAAAACTCAAAAAACTCATTAAAAAAGCAGGAATCGGGCAGATCGACATGAAAGGCAAATTTGTGGCCATCAAAATGCATTTTGGCGAACTGGGCAATATCAGCTACCTTCGGCCCAACTATGCCAAAGCCGTGGCTGATCTGGTCAAGGAAATGGGCGGAAAGCCTTTTTTGACTGACTGCAATACCATGTATCCCGGCAAACGCAAGAATGCTCTGGAACATCTGGAATGCGCCTGGGAAAACGGGTTTACGCCGCTGACAGTCGGCTGCCCCGTTATCATTGGTGATGGTCTCAAAGGAACCGACGATATTGCGGTGCCTCTGGCCGGGGGCGAATATGTGAAAGAAGCCAGAATCGGCCGGGCCGTCATGGATGCGGATGTTTTTATCAGTTTGACGCATTTTAAGGGGCACGAGCTGACCGGCTTTGGCGGGGCCATCAAAAATATCGGCATGGGCTGCGGTTCCCGTGCCGGGAAAAAAGAGCAGCACAGCTCCGGCAAGGCCCGGATCAATGAGAAAAAATGTCGGGCATGCATGGCCTGTCTGCCGGAATGCGCCAATGATGCGCTCTATTTTGACGAGGAGGCTGAAAAAATGCGCGTCAATGAGGAAAATTGCGTGGGGTGCGGCCGGTGTCTGGGCGCGTGTAATTTTGACGCCATTTCCTTTGCGCTTGACGCGGCTGTAGAGATGCTGAACCGCCGCATGGCTGAATATACAAAGGCCGTGGTGGACGGGCGGCCCTGCTTCCACATTTCTCTGGTGGTGGATGTCTCCCCAAACTGTGATTGCCACGGGGAAAACGATGCGCCCATTCTTCCGAACCTTGGCATGTTCGCGTCCTTTGATCCGCTGGCCCTGGACCAGGCCTGTGTGGATGCGTGCATGGCAGCAGACCCCCTTCCGGGCAGCCAACTAACCGATAACCTGGCAAAGCCTGATTTTGTGGAACATCAAGATCCTTTTACCAATTCCAGACCTGAGTCTGAATGGCGCACCTGTCTGGCCCATGCCGAAAAAATCGGCCTTGGCACCCGGGAATATACGCTCGTTAAAGTTAAAATTAAATAACCTGCTTATCCGTTCATTTAATTTCAACCATCGAAATCGGGATCGGGATCGAAATCGCTATCGAATCCGATCCCGATTTCGATCCCTTTTTCAGCACATTTTAATTCTGAGAACGGAAGCACAATGACGGATGTTGAAAAATTAATCGAAAAGCTGAAACACATTGAAGCGCTTTACAGTGGAACAACCAATAAGGGTGAAAGAACTGCCGCGGAAAATGCAAGACAGCGGGTCAAAGACAGAATTGCCCAATATCAGGAAGCAGATCCGCCGATAGAATTTAAATTTACTTTGACCAACACATGGTCCAGAAAATTGCTTACAGCCCTTTTAAGACGATATGACATCAAGCCGTACCGTTATTACCGGCAGCGATATACCACCGTGATGGCAAAAGTTTCTGCATCATTTGTGAACGAAACGTTATGGCCGGAATTTCAGGAACTTAACAAAGAGTTGGTTGCCCATCTTGATGCAACAGCAGAGGAAATTATCAATGCGGCGGTTTACCAGGACAGTTCTGATGCTGAGGAGATACGGGCAATTACCGCAGACAGTGTGTCATAGCTAATGTAACTCCAGAAGCCTGTTTAAAATATTTTATATTTCTCACAGAAACATTAAGTTTCGTTTTTATAACTATAATAAATACAAAGATATAAAGAATAAATTTTCTTGGTTATCCATTTCGCTCAAGCCAGAGCAGTTGGCACGGTGACCGACTTTACAAAATCGGAGCCACGTCGATTGGTAAAAAATACAAAGCCAATGTAGGGGGAGGAGTTTACCTCCTCCCATTATAAATCAATATCTTTCGGGAGAGGATAAACCCCGCACCCTACAAAGCTGTCACAACGCCATGTAGGGAAGGCAACCGTGCCTGCCGGTGATGGAACGATTGTTTCATTTTATTTTGACACCCTGAGGGAACCGGATAACCCAATAAAACAATATCGGGATATGATCCCAACCTACTGACTGATAACTGATAGCTGATAGCTGAAAGCTTGAAGAAAGATTAGACATGGATGATATTAGACAGCAAATCGCCCGGGGTGAAGACAGTCGCAATCAGTTTAAGGCGGATATCCGTAATGCGGATTCTCTGGCTGCAGAAATAGCGGCGTTTGCCAACAGCGAGGGCGGAACCATTTATATCGGGGTGGCGGATGACGGGTCGATTCCGGGGTTAAGCAAAAAAGATGTGCGGCGAATCAATCAGCTGATCGGCAATGCTGCCAGT
>JAABSH010000059.1 GCA_011390465.1 Desulfobacteraceae bacterium | reverse complement strand
CTTTGCCGGAGGTGATTGTTCCCAATCTTCTGTCTCAGGTTGAGGTGGTGAAAAAACGACATCTTGAATTGCTTGAAGCAGGATATGACGGTGTGTTTATGTTTGATGCCATTGACAGGAAATTTAAAAATGCAGCCAGGGAGTTTAATTGGCAATGGCTGTTTCCCGCAAAAGAACTGACTTATGTTCCGGAATCCAAGGAGTACCGGTTGTACCACTTGCATGACCGGCATGTCCAGAAAGCCATCAAATCCGCAGCCAACCGATTGCAGCTCACCAAACGGGTTACGGCCCATACATTCAGGCACAGTTTTGCCAGTCATCTGCTCCAGGCAAACTATGATATCCGGACAATTCAGGCCATGTTGGGCCACAGCGATGTGCGGACCACCATGATTTATACTCAGACCGTGCCGTCCCGGACCTTGAAAGAAGCAAAAAGTCCCCTGGACATTTCATCTTCGGTATTGGATCGTAAACAATGAAATGTGTCTCCCAACAGGAATTGGCTTCAAATACGTACAAAATGAGCCAATGAAAAACCCGTCAAAAAATTAAGCACACTTTTCAGACCTTTATCAAAAAGTCGCCAGGTTCAGTCTATATTCTTCACCATTGCAAGGGCTTTTAAAAATGCACCATATCGATACCGCCGATCACTATTCTTCACCTCGACACGCCACAACATTAGATTGAGATATTTTGCGGGATTTCGGAGAAAAGAATCGGGGTTTTTTTGAAATATTCACGGAAAGGATGAATTTCAACAGTGCGTCTTTTGAGAGACACCTGTTGGAGTCAGATAGCGGTCATTGACTTAACTTGAAACTAGCAATTCGATTAAGGCTTATACCTGATTCAGCAGCTTGAAGGGCTAATTTTCTGTGAATATCCGGAGGCACACGGACCATAAATTTCCCGCTAAAATTTTTGGCGGCTATTGGTTCAGGAATGGCCTCCTCATTGGTGGCCATGTCCGATACGACATCAGCCACAACTTCCCGAATTCCTTTTAAAGCCTTTTCCGGTGTATTTGCCAGCCAGCTTAAACCCGGGAATTCAGCACATAAACCGACATACTCATTATCATCTTCAGACCAGGTAACACGGTATGTGTATTTATCATTTTTTTGTGCCATGGTTGACCTCCAGCTTTTCAATGGCCAAAAGCACCTGCTTTACCTGATATGCTTTGGCCTTTCCTTTATCGTTCTGAATATTTATCCTGGGATCGCCTTGCCAGGGGGTCTTATAAACACAATGACTGCTTTTCTTCTGACGGGGTTCTCCAAAATAGTGATCACATATGTTGCATAAATCCGAAAATCGCACATTCTTCGGATTTCGTTGTAATGATGTTAGCAAGTCATCAATTTTTGTCATATTAATATAGTATCAATATTGATATTAGTGTCAAGGAAAACTGTCACCAAATTATTAATACCTATCAGAAGAGAGCCAAAACATCAGTATTGCAAAATTTTTTCCTGTGTACCAGTCGATAAAAGCCAATAACAATGGCCAGTTTCAATTATGCTGGATGTTCGTGTCAAAAGTCGGATTTAGACAGCCAAAAAAACTGCCACAAAGTAGCATTGTCTGATTTTGTTCTTATGTTTATTTTCAGAGTACAGGCGATCAATTTTGATATTCTCGTAAAAAGTCAAATTCAGACGGCAAAGAAAAAAGCTCCACCAATCTCATAAAATTGGCGAGGCGCGCAAATCCCCAGCAATGAGGCGTACTTGGCGTACGTTGAAGCCGCTGGGGATGCAGCGCAACAAAGAATTTGGACTTTTTACGAAGCCGTCAATTTTGAAGATGACATAAAGTCCGACAACACGGAGGTTTTACCATGGCGTCCCCTTCAACCCAATATTTCCAGACTCCGCCACCCGGGGTTCGTTCCCATGATGCGGATCTGATTGAAAAACTGGAACAGGCCCGAACCTTGCGGGGGCCGGCCTATCACCCCCGGACCCGGCACCTGGGGCCGGACGGGTGGGCAAAATACACCAACCGGCTGTTTCTGGAATCCTCGCCCTACCTGCTCCAGCACGCCCATAACCCGGTGAACTGGTATCCCTGGGGTGATGAAGCATTTGAAACGGCCAGGAAACTAAACCGGCCGGTATTTTTGAGCGTGGGATACGCCACCTGCCACTGGTGCCATGTGATGGAAGAAGAATCCTTTGAGGATGAGGACATCGCCCGCTATTTGAATGCGCATTTCATCTGCGTGAAAGTGGACCGGGAAGAACGCCCGGACATTGACGCCATCTATATGACCGCTGTCCAGGCCCTGACCGGCCGGGGCGGCTGGCCCATGAGCGTCTGGATGACCCCGGACCGGAACCCCTTTTACGGGGGCACTTATTTCCCGGCCAGAGACGGGGACCGGGGCGTGGGCATGGGATTTCTGACGCTTCTTGAAAAACTATTGGCAACCTGGCACGCCAAAGACGGCCGGGTGGAAAACGCTGGCAGACAAATCACCGCGGCCATCCGGCAAATGATGACGGCTGCGGCCGGCAGCCAGGTGCCGGGCAAAGACATCATGCGCAAAGCTGCTGCTTTTTACCGCCAGAATTACGATTCCCGGTTCGGCGGGCTGAAAGGCGCCCCGAAATTCCCCTCCAGCCTGCCGGTGCGGTTTTTGCTGCGCTACTACCGAAAATTCCGGGAGCCGGATATTCTTGAAATGGTTGAAACATCTCTTTCCCAAATGGCCGCAGGCGGCATGTACGATCATGTGGGGGGCGGATTTCACAGATATGCTGTTGATGAAATCTGGCGGGTGCCCCATTTTGAAAAAATGCTCTATGACAACGCGCTCCTTGCGGTGGCGTATCTGGAGGCCTGGCAGACCACGGGAAACAATGATTTCAGGCGGGTGGTGCGTGAAATTTTCGACTATGTGGCCCGGGATATGACCGCGCCGGACGGCGCGTTTTATTCCGCCACCGACGCGGACAGCAAAACCCCCTCCGGCCGTATGGAAGAAGGCTGGTTTTTTACCTGGACCCCGGAAGAAATTGAATCAATTCTGGGAAAAGACCGCGCAGCCATCATCAAAGCATATTATGCAATTACCGGCAGTCCGGATTTTGAAGGCCGCCATATTCCGCACACCCCGAAGCCCCGGCAAGAAGTCGCTGCTGATCTTGGCATGGATGTCAGAGAACTCTCTGAAGTCATAGAAACATCAAAAAACCTGCTCCGTGGGGAAAGAAACAACCGCCCGGCCCCTCTGCGGGATGAAAAAATCCTCACCGCGTGGAACGCACTCATGATCTCCGCCTATGCCAGAGCCGGCCTGGCCTTTGACAACCCGGATGACATCCGGACGGCAGCCGCCGCCGCGCAATTTATCCTGGATCATCTTTATATGGGCGGGCGGCTTTACCGAAGCTACAAAGACAACCAGGCCCGGCATAACGCCTATCTGGAGGATTATGCGTTTTTCATTGCCGCGTTAATCGATCTCTATGAAGCAGACCATGACATCAGATGGCTGAAAAACGCGCTGGCCCTTGATAACATATTGCAAACTTTTTATGAAGATCCGGAAAACGGCGGTTTTTTTACCACGGCAACAGATCATGAAACCCTGATCGCCCGGGAAAAACCATTCTATGACGGGGCTACCCCGTCCGGAAATGCCGTGGCGGTCTTAAATCTGCTGCGGCTGCATGCCTATACAACTGACGACACATACCGGGCCCGGGCGGAAAAAGCCATCAAAGCTTTTTCCATCAAGCTGAGCGACACCCCTTCCGCACTGTCTGAAATGCTGCTGGCCATGGACTGGTATTTTGACACGCCCGCTGAAATCATCCTGATCGCGCCGCCGGAAGATGCGGCCCTGAAGACGGCAACCCCCTTTCTGGACACATTCCGGCGCCGGTTTATGCCGAACCGGATTCTGGTGGTGGCAGATGAAAACCAGGCAGCGGCAAACGCGCGGTTCACTGCCCCGGCGAAGGGAAGAATCGCGGTCAATCATCAACTGACAGGGTATGTATGCCGAAACAACACCTGTTCTTTGCCCGCAGAAACGCCGGCGGCATTTGCCCGCCTGCTGGATGCGCGTGATCCCTGATCAGCGGTCAGCCGAGGTCAGCTGATCCAGCAGGGACTCGTAAATATTTAGATCTTTTTTACTGAACAGAACAAACCGGATGCACTTTACTGCGGCAAGGGATTCTGTCATTTCCAGAACCGTGTTGACGGCAATGCGGGTCGCGGGTTCCAGGGGATAGCCGAAGGCGCCGGTGGAAATGGCAGGAAACGCAATGGATGTTACCCGGTTTTTATCAGCCAGCAGCAGCGCGTTGCGGTAGCAGGATGCCAGCAGCCGGTCAGACGGCTTATCCACGCCGTACACCGGGCCGAGACAGTGAATCACGTACTGGTTCGGCAGGTTGTGGGCGCCGGAAATCACGGCCTCACCCGGCGCGATGGGCGCAAGGGCCCGGCATTCCGCTTCCAGCCCCGGGCCCGCGGTCCGATGAAGGGCCCCGGCCACGCCGCCCCCCATGCGAAGCTGGGCATTGGCCGCGTTTACAACGGCATCCATATCCGTCTGAGCCGCAATATCGCCGGTAGTACATTCTATGATGACGTCATTTACCTTATATTGTTTCATTTACGGCTACCTCCTTTGTCATGATCATGCCATTTCAATTTGCGGCGCACCCGTCAATGCCATTTCTATCAGCATCCCTTTTCCGGTTTTGGGAAGCGCGCAATTTGCCACGGTTGTCTCACCGATTTTATCAATGCCGGCGGCCTCATGAATATGGCCGCAGATCACCAGGCGCGGGTGTTTTTCTTCGATCAGCTCCCGTACCATTTTTGAGCCGGAATGGAACCGGCCCCCGACCTGATCCAGGCATCCCCGGGGCGGGGCATGCACCACAAACACCGTATTTGCGTCAATAAACGGCCGCGCTTTTGCCGCAAGAAGAGTTTCAAAAAACCCCACTTTGTTGCAAAACGGCAGGGGGATCGTGCCCGAGAGTCCGGTAAAGGCAATGGAGCCGACAGTTTCGTTTTTGAAATGCAGGGAGTTAATATTCTGGAATTTATTAAAATACCGGTCCACATACCCGGGATCAGAATTGCCCCGCACCACCAGGACCGGCACGTCCATTTTGTCAAATGCTGCCAAAGCCCGCGTTGGCCGAATATAATTGATAATGTCCCCGGCTATCACCAGCACGTCCGGCCGGTTTTCCGACACGACCGAGCGGATGCGGCGGATCCGTTCCATGTCCCCATGAACATCTGCTACTGCATAAATCAGCGTCATATCTGATCATCCCTAAATCACATTTTTGCGATCACGCCTGTCGGCAACAGTTTCATCAGCCGGCCCACCACATTCCAGGGATAGACCGGCACGGTGGAAGATTTGACTTTTTTCTCGATCAGGCGCGCGATGATTTCAGCCCCTTTTTCCACGGAAATCAGAAACGGCCGGTTTTTGAGCATGTTATTCAACGGCGTATCAATATATCCGGGATAAAGTACGGTCACATCAATATTTTTTTTGTGAAGTTCCGCCCGCACCGCCTCCAGGTAAATGGCCAACCCGGCTTTTGAGGCACTGTATGCCGAAGCTTTGGGCATGCCCCGAAAGGCGGCCACGGAACTGGTCCCCACGATATGGCCGCTGCCTTTTTCCAGAAAATACGCCGCCGCCGCATCCACCGTGGCCATGGCCCCGAGAAGATTGACTTCAATGGTTTGCCGGGCCTTTTCAAAATCCCCCCGGCCCACGCGCTCGCCAAGCCCGATACCGGCATTGGCATACACAATATCCAGCCCGCCCAAGGCCTCCGCCATTTCCGGAACTGCCTGAAACACATCATCATAATCCGTCACATCCAGGACCCGGACCGCCACGGCCGGCGGATTAAAGGCGGCTTGAATCTCCTGCCGGATTTCATTTAACAGTTCCCCTTCCCGGGAGACCAGGGCCAGGGAATAACCTCTTTCCGCCAGCTCAAATGCCAGGGCTTTGCCGATGCCGGACGACGCGCCGGTAATTAAAATCGATGGGGCCATACAAACTCCTGTGAAAGAAAAAATTAAAAAAAAATCAGTGTCATTGCTTCAGCGTCCCATTGCTTCAGCGTCCCACGGGTAAACACGAAGATAAACACGAAGTGGTTTTCCCGGGAAATTCCACTTGCATGGTATTAAATAGATTTGTAAGATTCAACTTTATTTCTGAAAATTTGCCTTGGATTTTACCGAATTTTACCGAATCTTATCGAATCTTAACATGGAGGCGCTCATGAAAAAATGGAAATGCACGGTCTGCGGATATATTCACACCGGAGATGAACCCCCTGAAATCTGCCCGGTCTGCGGGGCGGACAAAACCAAATTCGTTGAAGTGACAGACACCCCTGAAGATGCCGCATCAACGCCCGGCCAGGAGGATAAAACGGAAAAAACCCAGGACAAACCCGCCCGCCCGGCACCTGAAACCCGGCAGGCGACCCAAAAATCTTCTTCGACAACAACCCCCGGACTGTTTTCCTATGAAACCGCAACCAACCTGATGCTCAAGTACCACCTGCACCCCATAACGGTTCATTTTCCCAACGGCATTATCCCGGCAGCCGTGATATTTATTTTTCTGGCGGTTTTTTTCCAGTTTGCCGGCCTGTCAAAAGCGTCTTTTTATAACATGCTTTTTGTGGTGCTGACGCTTCCGGTGGCCCTGTTCACCGGATACAACGAATGGCAGAAAAAATACCAGGGCGCCCTGACCCGTATTTTTAAAATCAAGCTCATTTCAGCCGCTGTGGTGACTGCCTGCGCACTGGTGATTGTGTTGTGGCATCTGATCGCCCCGGAAACCTTTAAAACCGGCGCAGGCCTGCGCACCCTTTTTCTGCTGCTGCATCTTGTGATACTGGCGGCCACCGGCATTGCGGGGCATGTTGGCGGAAAGCTGGTATTTAAGGATTGACGGTTTCCACAAACAAGGCGGTCATCTGTTTGCGCAGGTCTTTGATTTCAGAGATCACGGATTGCAGGTGATCGCCATCTTTGGAAAAATGCTTCCGGATAAAAATTTTCTGGGCCGGACAGATATACCAGGTGCAAAGCCACGGCCGCTCTGAACGGGGAAGGCAGCACCCGGCCGGCCCCAGATGGCGGCAGGAAGTTCTGCGGCCAGATGCAGATACGGTCCGCGGCTGACCCGGCGGCAAAGTTTTTCCGACAAGGCAGAGAAACAGGAGATCTGTAAAATCATAATACACATCCGCCGTCAGGCAGCAGGGGGCCGCACATGCTGAACAGACTTCTTGCCCCAGAAAATCAAATACCCTGTCAAGGGACCTGATCAGGATTTCAATCCGGCAGGCCCTGGATTTTACTGCGGCCAGGCCATGTTCATGGCGATGGATCAGATATTTGAAAGTGGTTGCCGCGGCCTGCCAGTGCAGCGCTTTCTGCCAGGGCGGGGCCTGATCCGCCAACTGCCCTGCGCACACTTTTTCCAGATCATGAAAAAACAGCCGGCTAATGGGATCCGCAGCCACACCCGCAGCCCCCTTCGCAGCCCCCCACGGCAGCTGCCATGGATTTAACCACTTCGCTGGGGGTGGTATCGGAAATCCCGTCAATCACATATTGAAAAAAAATCCGGCCCGGCTGAATTCCGCCTGCCTGAAAAAAATCATACGGGGAAAGCAGGTGCCCGAAAAATTCCTCAAACATGCCGGCGGCCACTTCCACCTGGCCTTTGTCCCCTGCATTTTTGCCGGCCAGGGCATATTCAAAATCCGTAAGTCCTTGCGTGCCGACCCCGAACACAAATTCCAGTTTTCTGGGCGTTTCCACAACATCCCGGGTTTCCGGCGTGGTACCGGCGGTATAGGTGATGGAAATTTTTTTCAGTACATCAACGCTCTGAGAGTCGATCTGTGAACTGGTTTCCATATGTTTCTCCTTCAGGCGGATTTCACCTGATCCGTTTTAACTGTTGTTGGTTTTATCACTTTTTGTTTTATTGTTGCTGGTTTTATGTGTTTTCGGTAAAATTCTATTGAACTTGCCTGATGATATACTATAATAATTATTCCTGGTTACGCAACCCGCCCCGGTTTTTTCACCATCCGGCCGCGGCCTGGTCTTTCATCTGAACAAAGGAGAACCTGATAAATGAAATGCCCCTTTTGCGGATGCGAAAAATTCTATATCAAAGATGCGGATGATGAATTTGAGACTTACGGGTTTGACTGCAGTTCCGGAGATGTCTGTTTTGATCCGGAGATTGACGCCTCAGACATTCCTGAACTCGGCGACGATTCCCATATTTATTGCGATAAGTGTGCGTGGAACGGGAGGTTTGCCGAAATAAAACCATAAAACCGTCAATAATCAAACTTCCAGATCAGATCCACGGCTGATGTCTGCTCATTGTCAATCCGGGTTTCAATCTCAAAATTTTTATTAATTTCATAGGTTACTTCCACTTTCTGGGTCACGGTTTCGTCGAACCCCTGACGGAACGTTACAAACACTTTGGGCAGCACGTATTTGCCCATGGTGAGCGACCCCTGCCGCAGCCCCCCGCTGCCGGCATCTATGCTCAGGTAATCAATCCCCAGGGTATCGCCCACCAGATCCCGCAGGGTATCAGCGGCAATCTGGCCGGTAAAGCTTAAGGCCGCTTCCGCCGCCTGAAAACTTTCTTTCTCTGAAAGGTCGTCCGGTGACCGGCCGAAAATCAGGTAGGCAATAATGGCGGACTGGTCCATGGCCGGCTCACTGCTCAAATCCATATTGATATGTTCAAAGGTGCCGGACAACTGAATAATAATTTTCACATTATCAATGCTGTGCTCGGCCCGCACATCCACAAACGGATTGATGTCCTCCTGTCCCGTAAAAACCAGCTCCCCTTCCGTGATCTGAAATACCCGCCCCCGGAAACGATAGGTTCCGCGAACCGGCAGCACGGACCCGTACAGCACAAAAGGCTTGTACGGCGCTTTTTTCAGGTTCACATTGCCTTTAATTTCAATAAATTCGTCTTTCCCCCGGAACCAGAAGTCTTTGGGAATCACCACCTGCACGTCCGCTGCCAGGGGATCCACAAAGGCAAGGGATTCGGGTTCTTTTTCCGGAATTTTGAGCACCCCGTTTTCCGCCCGCACCGGCGCGACAACTTCAATTTCAGAAAATTCTTTTTTCAGGAACCGCTCAAGATTCACCCGGCCCTCAGGAACATGGATATTCCCGGAAAGCACGGGCGCGGCCCATGTTCCCGTCAAGGACAACTCCGGATCGATCCGGGCGTCCACCCCGCTGTGAAACGGAACGTATAACCGTTCTCCGGTTGCCCGCAAATCAAAGCGCCGGGGTCTGAAATGGTCGTGGGTCACACTGCCGGACAAGCTGAGCGCGCCTTCCTTGTCCCCTGCGATCCGCATCTTTTTAATGGTCACGGCGTCCTTTGAAAAACGGACATCCGCACTCACGGTTTCATAGACAAGGCCCTGTTTTTTAAGATGCAGTGCGCCATTGTCCAGCCAGACCTGCCCCTGAATATCCGGATAAAAAAAGTCTCCGGAAAGCGTTGCAGCAGCATTCAGGTTTCCGGAGAGCCCGTATTCCGGATGGCGGATCATCTCGGATATCCAGAAAACATCCACCTGGTCCAGCCGCATCTCCGCGGCCAGGCTGTCCGATGTGAGATGCGCCGCAAAAGGAACAAAACTCACCTCCGCGCCCACAGAACCGCTGATATTCATTATTTGTTTTGCTTCACGAGAAACAACCCCCTCTGCCTGAATTTCACCACCTTCATAAACACACTTAAATTCAGCATCCGCCGCCGCGCCCCACTTGCCATAACCGCCGGATGCCATATCTCCCGACAATCTGATCACCGGCGCTGCCAGGCTTCCGGAAATCACCATATCCGCTGACACCTGGCCCTGAACGGTTTCTCCCCAGGCAAAAAAGCCGCTGATCCGGTCAAGATCAAAATTTTTGAGCAAGATCGCTGCCGCCACCGAATCCGCCGGGGCCGTGCCGGTCTCACCATCAACCAGGAGAGACCCATTGCCGGAATCCAGGACCAGTTTCTCAATTTTAATCTGTTCGGAAGAAAACGTAAGCAACGCCGGCTGCCGGTTGACAACGGCCGGCTGATCAACCGCCTTTAAATATAGTCTGTTGATCACCGCCGTCCGGACAGGATTTTGCCAGTTTTCAATTTCTCCGGAAAGGGCAAGGGATTCGATTTGGTCGCCGGTCATGTCCAGATCTGCGCCAAGCGACTGCGGCGTTAAAGCGGTTTTAAAATTCAGTTCCGGAATCAGCAAATCCTGCCGGCCGCTGTTTTTGACGGCCCCTTCCATTGTGGCGGAAAAATCCTGAAAATCCCCTTCCCAGAACCCGTCAACACGCAAACTGCCAAGAAATATGTCCTGAAACCGGATTTCGCGGCCATCAAGTTCTGCCCGAACCATCGGTTTTTGCCAGTTGCCGGTGATATCCGCGGCAACAGACATGCTGCCGCAAAGGGGGGCTGCTTCTGCCGGATACCCGATCCAGTGGGCCACATTTTCCATCTCCGGCACCATTGCTGAAATTTTCATGTCCCAGGTTTCGTCTGAAAGAAATACCCGGCCGGCGGCCTCCGCGGTCCCATGTGCAGTTTCCACTTCAAGGCCGTGGACCCTGATTTCCTGGTTTTGGAGCGCGGCCTTGCCATAGGCGCGAAGCACCTCTATGGTCATTATGGTTGACGGATTTAACCGGCATTCCACATCCGCTGCCATCTCTTCCGGTAAAAATGTTTTTGGAATAAACCAGGAGGCATCCACGCAGCCGCTCACTTTTCCGCTGAATCTGTTGCCCTTTCTCAATTCCTTTGGTATCAGCACCTCTGGTGTTAAATTTTCAATGTCTGCAAGCAAGGCAACCCGGTTGTCTTGGGCAGAGTCCATAAACCCGGCCACTGCGCCACTGCCGTCAAGCCGGCCAAAGGGCGTTTTTAAGTAAATTTTATCAAACACAAAATCCGGACCGTCAATGCGTACATCAATATCTGCCTTGTCAATGCGGTAATCCCGCAATGTTGAGGCATCGAGATTCAGCAGAATGTCGCCGAATTGCGCAGAAGCGCCGATTTTTTGCCAGAAAAGAGAAAAATCACCACTCAGACGGCCCGGCAGAAAATTCAGATTCAGCAGCGGAAGAGCGGCTAAATCCAGTTTCCCAATGCGGCCGGAAATATCCAGACCCACATCATAAGCCGCATCAATGGTGACCTGACCGCGGGACTTTACATGGAGCTGATCCATGGTCAAATCCACCTGGCAATCCATTTTGGACACCGGCCCCTTGACCGCAATATCACCGGAAACCACATCCGCATCCGGCATGGTAATGGGAAACGCCCGGCCGAACTCGCCCAGAGACATTTTTGCAATGTCTGCGGAAAGATCCAGAATAACCGTATCCAGCACCGGCGTCTCAGGAGCAGAGGGGGCCATGGCCACCAGACCGTTTACCGTAAAATCCGATTGAGCGCCCACAACCTGAAGATTATCAAACAGCAACTGATTTTTTTCAGGTTCAAACCTTACCCGCCCGGCCACATCTTTGAGGTTCAGCTCCGGCATGGACACCTGGACCGCCAGGTGCCGGATATCCGCTGCGATTGCGTTGCCCACCTCCAGTCGGGCCGAGCAGTTAATGTTTTTAAAAGAACAAACACTTTCTCCGGTATCAGATGGCTGCCTCAGAAAAATGTCCGAGTTTTTGATTTCAAGGCGCCGGAGGTTGATGTTGAATCTCTGAAACCCGGAATCTGTTGATACGGTTTCAGGTAAACCCGCTTTTTCAAGTGTTTCCGGCCCAAGGGCTTCAAAATTCCAGGCCCCGTCCCGGGTCTGTGTCAGATTAACATTGGCGCCGCTGATATTCAGGCGGTTGACCCACACGGTTCGGCTAAGCAGCATGGGGATGCTGTAGGACGCCATTATCTTTTCCGCAGAAACCAGCAGATGACCGGTATCAGCGGCTTTTAATTCAAGACCGTCTATTTCAAACCGGGAAATCAAACTGCCGCGCAAATTTTCAATCCGGCATACGGACCGGGTATTTTCGCTAACAGCCTCCTCTATGAAACGGATTGCCATTTCCCGCACCGGTGCCGTCTGAAGCGCCAACAACCCGCCGGCAGCCAACACCAGCAGCACCATTGCCCCATAAAACATTGCCCGGGCAAACGTTATAAAAATTTTTCTAAAACCGATCACTCTCTTCCTTCAGTCTATAGTCTTCAGCCTTTGAGCTTTGAGCTTTCACCTTTCAGCTTTGAGCTTTCACCTTTCAGCTTTGAGCTTTCACCTTTCAGCTTTGAGCTTTGAGCTTTGAGCTTTTTTTAAAAACTCTGCCCGATATTGAAATGAATATACCACCGGTCCTTCTCCAGCAGATCCATCAGCAGCGGGTCATCTGTTGCCGTGCTTTTGGCCGGATTGAGCTGATACCCGAAATCCAGCTGAACGGGACCGATGATGGTATTGTAGCGCAGCCCCAGGCCGCTGGTATAGCGAAGGCTGTTCAGATCAACCTCAAAATCGTCATTGTTCAACGCGCCGGCATCCAGGAACACGACCCCGCCGAAATCTTTATAAAAAGGAAACCGGAGTTCCAGATTCCCCAAAAAAGAAGACACCCCGCTGACACTTTGAATCACATCATTTTCATCAACCACCCCGAGCTTTTCAAATCCATATCCCCGCACTGACTTGCTGCCGCCCATAAAAAACTGCTTTGAAATGGGAATGTAATCCGTATCCCCGATTTCCCGGATCGTCCTGAAATCCAGCCGGCCGGCCAGCACCATCCCCCACGGCAGCGGCACAAAGGCCCGAACGTCAATGCCGGGCCGGAAATAATCAATTTCAGACCCGAGATAATTTGAGGCATTTTCCATGGTAAACCGGACAGAAGTGCCTTTGGTTGAATTTAACACATTATCCACTGTGTTTCGTTCAATACTGAACTTGACAGAAGAAACCAGATAATCTTCCGTATCCCGGGGATCGATCAACCCATTGACATCTTCCACCCGGACATCTTCCACCCGGACATCTTCCGGCCGGTTGATTTCCAGGTTGTAGCCCATGGTTGAAAACCAGACTGCATCCAGTTTCCGATGAAGATTGACTTCCGCGCTGGTCCGGCGAAGGGTGTAATAATCCTTTTCTTCCCGCTTGAAGCCGCCGGTAGCGATAAGGCTGTTCTCCGGAGCCAGAAAATAGGGGACCAGGTATTCTCCGTAAATGTTTTCCAGAATGTCTGAGCGCCGCGCCCGAAAGGTCAGGCGGTCCGCCCGGCGGGTAAGGTTCCGGTAACTCCAGGCCGCCTGGAGCCGGAGCCCGTCATCCGTGCCGTACCCAACCCCCAGCCTGACACTGCGTTTCTCCCGGGGCGCCACCTGAACATTCACCGGCAAACGGTTTGCCGCGGAATCCGGTTCTCCCGGCTGGACCACCGCAGTTTTAAAAACATTCAGATCAAATAAATTCCGGCGGCTGGCGTCCAGTTCCGCGGCGTTGTATTTCTCTCCGGGCGTAAAAGTGATGGCCCGGCGGATGGTTTTTTCCCTTACGTACCCGTCGTGACCGGAAATGTGGATGTCGCCGAAATAATACAGCTCGCCCGGTTCAATGTGAAAGGTGATAACAGCGGAATGATCAGTTAAATCCACCAGGGCGTTTGCCTGAACATCGGCAAAAGGGTAGGCTTTGTTGCCCAGGCGTTTTTTGATGACGGTTTTGGCGGTTTCATATTCAGCGGTTTTAAAAATCTGCCCCGGCGCAAGGGAAATGGCCTCCCGAATCCGGTCGGCGGTCATGGTTTCCAGCGTGCACAGGCATTCCACCGCAACGTCGCGAACGATAACGGGCGGGCCTTCGGTGACGTGAAATTCAATGATATATTCCGGGGTCGGAACGTCCCTTTCGCCAGCTTCGGTTTCCGAAGAGGTTGTTCCACCGGCATCAGCACCTGCCCGGGGAGCGTTATCAGCATCAGCTGTTTCCGGATCCACCGGCAGCAGCGCATAGGCCACCGCTGTTTCATAAAACCCCTGGGATCTGTAATATTGCTGGATTCGAAGCACATCATCGGCCAGATCTTTTTCATGAACCACGGGATGGGGTTCCCAGAATTTCCAGAACGGCGGCACGCTCACAAAAAGGGCTTCCGCAAGTTCTTTTTTGGAAACCGCTTCCACCCCGGCAAACCGGATGCCGCGGACCTTTATGCTGTGAATAACTTCTCCTGCGGACGCGACAGAAAATACCGCTCCCGGGAAAATCAGGACAAACAGCAAAATCACCGCGAAAAAAACCCTGGGCATATCAATCAGTCGCAATAGATCTGCTCCCGGAAACAAGCTCCTGCATACTCACTTTTCCCAGATAATCGGCTTCCGCGTGATTTTTTGATTGCAAAAGATCGGTGAGCAACTTGTTTTCTTCTGTTTCCGGAATCTGCCAGTCCGCCTCTCCCTGGCGTCGCATCAGGTAGCATACATCCAGAACCGATATCAGCGCAATATTTTTTGCCGGCTGAAACGTGATGTCTTCGCCTGCGATTTCCTGAATCAGGCCGCCGTCGCACAATTTTCCGGTGATTTCCCCCACCAGGCGAACGGGAATGCCCAGAGCGACCGACAGTCTTTCAATGCCCAGATTTTTTTTGCCGTGATAGAATAAAGCGCAGATTTTTGCCATGATATGAAGGGTCATTTCCTCTTTGCGTTCATAGCCCACGTCATGAAAATGCACTTCCTGCTGATAGGACCGCACATTTTGAATGGCATAGGAGAGCTGGGCCCCCACCAGAACAATCAGCCAGCTGATATACAGCCAGATGATAAATACCGGCAGCACCGCAAAGGTACCGTAAATGGTATTGTATTTGGCAACACCGATATTGAAATCCGTATAAAGGCGAAACGCGCTTTCCCAGACGCTGCCGCAAATGATGCCGGCAATCAGGGCGGGCAGAAATTTTACCCGGGTGTTGGGCATCAACAGATACATCACGGTAAAGGCCACCCAGAGAACCGCATGGGGAATGACATTTGAAAACAGAACAAAAAACTGTTCAAACACCGGATACCGGGAGAGTGCCGTCACAATGGTGTTTGAGGAAAAGGACGCGATCAGAGCGCTGGACAGCACCATGAGAAACGGGCCCAGGAACAGCACGCTGATATAGTTGGGAATTTTTCGGGAAATCGGTCGCTGCCGGGTCACGCCCCAGAGTTCGTTGAAGGTCCGTTCCACGTTGGAGATCATCATGACCACCGCGTAAATCAAAATGGCCGTTCCAAGCGCGCCCAGGGCCTTGAAGTCCGTGCCGCCAATGTATTCGATGATCTTGCTGCTGAGAATTTCCTGCTCAGCGGTCAGGTAGTTGACCAGCACCACTTCCAGGCGGCTGTGGAATCCCAGGCCCTTGAGCATGGAAAAAGCAATGGCCAGAAGCGGTACAATGGCCAAAAGGGTGCTGTAGCAGAGGGCGGAAGCCCGCAGCAGAATCAGCCGGTTTTTCAAACCGTGGATGGTCAGCAGAATAATCCGGACGGCCTGGTAATAAAAAGAATAGATCCGTCCGGCTTCCTTGGGATCATGCCATACTTCGTTTTTCAGAAAATCAGAGAGTTTTCCTATATACGCAAGCACGGATCTCATGGCAGCTCCCTTACATCTCCCGCAGAGCCGCAGAGAGCGCAGAGGAAAAAAACCTCGGCGACGCTCTGGGTCTCCGCGGAATTAAATAATATTCTGGCAATCCAATGCGGCCAGGCTGAAATTTGAAATCATTGGTCCTTACCGATTCCAAGCCCGAAAAAACAGACTCATGTTAACAGCCCGTCAAAAAAGTCATTGCCTTTGTCATCCACAATAATGAACGCGGGAAAATTCTTTACTGTGATCATATAGACCGCTTCCATGCCCAGCTCTTCAAATTCAAGAATTTTCATGTCTGTAATGCAGTCTCTGCCCAGGCGCGCGGCCGGGCCGCCAATGGAACCGAGATAGAACCCGCCGTAAGTTTTGCAGGCATCCGTCACCTGCCGGCTCCGGTTGCCTTTGGCCAGCATCACCAGCGATCCGCCGTGTTTCTGAAATTCCGGCACATAGGGGTCCATGCGGCCGGCGGTGGTGGGGCCGAAAGAGCCTGATGCGTACCCTTCCGGCGTCTTGGCCGGGCCTGCATAGTAAACAATATGATCTTTGATATATTGCGGCAAATCCCCTTGTTTTTGCAGCCTTTCATAAATCCGGGCATGGGCAATGTCCCGGGCCACCACAATGTTGCCGGACAGAAGCAGCCGGGTGGCCACGGGATATTTGCTTAGCTCGCTGCGGATTTCCTTCATGGGACGGTCCAGATCAATGTGCACCGCGTTTCCGTCTTCAGGGGCCGGGGCCGGGAGAAACCGGGCCGGGTCCGGATCCAGGCGCTCCAGAAAAATGCCGTCTCGGGTGATTTTTCCTTTCATATTGCGATCCGCGCTGCAGCTCACTCCAATGCCCACCGGGCAGGAGGCCCCGTGCCGGGGCAAGCGGATCACCCGCACGTCGTGGCAGAAATATTTCCCCCCGAACTGGGCACCGATGCCCAGTTTCTGCGAAATCGCCAGCAGTTGCGCCTCCAGTTCCACATCCCGGAATCCGTGGCCGGCAATGCTTCCTTTTCGGGGCAGATGATCCAGATAGCCCGCGGACGCCAGCTTTACGGTTTTCAAATTCATCTCCGCGGAGGTTCCTCCCACCACCACGGCCAGATGATACGGCGGGCAGGCAGAAGTTCCCAGAGATTTCATTTTTTCCGTCAAAAACGCTGGCAGGGCCTTGGGGTTCAATATGGCCTTGGTTTCCTGGTACAAATAGGTTTTATTGGCTGAGCCCCCGCCTTTGGCAATAAAAAGAAACCCATATTCATCGCCGGGTTCCGCATACAGCTCAATCTGGGCCGGCAGGTTGCAGCCGGTATTTTTTTCCGCATACATGGTCAGGGGCGCATTCTGGGAATACCGCAGGTTGTTTCGGGTATAGGCCTGAAACACGCCCTTTGCCAGGGCTTCTTCATCTGAAAACCCGGTCCAGATCTGCTGGCCTTTTTTGCCCATGATAATGGCAGTTCCCGTATCCTGGCACATGGGAAAAACAAAATCCGCTGAAATCACGGCGTTTTTCAGCATTTCAAGGGCCACAAACCGGTCGTTTTCGCTGCTTTCCGGATCATCGAGAATCTTTGCGAGCTGTTCCAGATGCGAGGTGCGGTACAGATGGGCCACATGTTGAAAGGCTTTTTCCGAAAGCCGGGTGAGGGCGTCCGCGCTGACGTTAACGATCTCTTTTCCGTCAAACATGTCAAGGGTAACGCCCGTGGTGCCCAAAGCGTCATACACAGTGGTGTCTTTGGCCTTTTGAATGGGAAACATCGGGGAAAAGTTAAATTCCGGCATGGTCTTCTCCTGATTTTAAAAACTTGCTGGTTATTTTTTATCAAACGCCCGGCGGTGGGTTTTCAACGCGCACATATCCCCGCACATGGTGCAGACATCGCGGTCCCGGTCCTCACTGCGAAGGCGCATTTTTTTGGCTTTTTCCGGATCAATGCACACGGAAAACATGGTTTGCCAGTCAAACCGGTTGCGGGCCTCCGACATTTTTCGGTCCCGGTCCCAGGCAGATGCCACGCCTTTTTCCAGATCCCCGATGTGGGCCGCGATTTTAGACGCAATCACCCCTTCCCGCACATCTTCAATGGTGGGCAGGGACAAGTGTTCCGCCGGCGTGACATAACAGAGAAAATCCGCGCCACTGGCAGCGGCAATGGCCCCGCCGATGGCGGCCGTGATGTGGTCGTACCCGGCCGCGATATCCGTGGGCAGCGGCCCCAGCACATAGTAAGGCGCGCCCCCGCAAATCCGTTTCTGCATTTTCATATCCCCGGCGATCCGGGAAAGCGGCACATGACCCGGTCCTTCGATCATCACCTGAACCCCGGCATTTCTTGCCTGTTCAGCCAATTGACCCAGGGTAATCATTTCCGTAATCTGGGCCCCGTCTTCCGCGTCAAAAATCGTTCCCGGCCGGAGCCCGTCCCCCAGAGACAGGGTCACATCATATTCGCGGCAGATGTCCAGCAGCCGGTCGAATTTTTCATACAATGGATTTTCCGCGTGATTTTTCACAATCCATTCAGCCATGAGGCTGCCCCCCCGGGAAACAATGCCCATAAGCCGATTGCTTTTTTCCAGCACCTGAATGCTTTGGCGGGTGATGCCGCAGTGGACCGTGATAAAATCCACCCCGGTTTTTGCCTGAAATTCAATTTCATCAAAAATTTCATCTTCCGTCACCTCCGCGCAGGGTCGGTTTTCAGCCATCACCCGGGACACGGTTTTGTAAATCGGCACCGTGCCGATCATGACCGGCGAATGGGCGATGATGGACGTGAGAATTTCGCCCAGATCCCCGCCCGTGGAAAGGTCCATCACCGCGTCCGCGCCAGCGGCCACGGCCACATCCAGTTTGCCCAGCTCCTCGGAAAGGTCAAAATGGCTGGGAGAGGTGCCGATATTGGCGTTGACTTTGGTTTTAAGTCCTTTGCCAACCCCCCGTGCAATAAATGCATGGTTGATGTTTTTTGGAATCACCACGGCCCCAGCCGCCACCTGCTGCCGGATTGTTTCGGAATCGGTATTTTCATATTCCGCCACCTGACGCATGGCTTCGGTGACTCTGCCGGCCGCCGCATCTTCAAGTTGTGTCATTTTGTTTATTTCCTGTTTGGTTGTTCAACCATGATATTTTTAAACCACAGAGGCCACAGAGATCACAAAGAAAAACATCTTGGCTGTTTTCCTCTGTGATCTCCGTGATCTCAAGTGAGCTTCGCGAACGGGTGGTTGAAATATTTTTTGCTGATCGCTCTTCAGTTAATTTTCTTTTTAATATTTGAAATGTTATGCTAACCGGGCCGCTATATCTGTCGCCACCTTTTCTCCGGACAGCAGCATCCCGCCAAAGATCGGCCCCATACGCGGTCCGCCGGCCGTGGCAT
>JAABSH010000058.1 GCA_011390465.1 Desulfobacteraceae bacterium | reverse complement strand
GATAAAGTGGGGTTCATTCCGGAATCCCAGAAAAACATCACTTATGTAGATGCCCCGTTCCACAACTTCTTTGAACCAGTCCTGGTCGATGTAATTTTTTCCTTCAAGGGAGTAAGCGCCCACATAGGCCACCTGCTGGCCCGTGGCGTCAATGACCCCGATGTCGCTGATGCCGCCGAATGATTTTCGCAGGTTTTCCAGTATCACCGCCAGCCGTGCCGGATCCGTCAAGGTTTCATAGGCATTGTCCTGAACGATAAAATCCAGAGCGGATTTTCGCTCCGCCAGAAATCCCGAAATGGTGCGTTTTGTGTTGGATACGGTGCGGGAGGTACGGGAAAGCGTTTCCGATTCCACGGCTTTCTGGGTGACGTTATAGTCAAACCAGGTAATGGCCAGCAGCGGCAACACCGCGGACAGGGCCGTCAGCATCACTGCTGATCGCCACAGCCGGCTGTAATTGAACATATGCCGGTAGAGCGGGCCTTTTTTGGGGTTTCGGCCCCATAAAAATTTTGGGAAAAGCAGTTTAAGCAGTTTATCCATTTTGTTCTCTGAACATGGTTATGTTACCGGAAGAGGCCGGCCGCCGGCATGCCGTAAGCGCCGGCGGCCAATCGGGGTCATGTTGTTTATGCCTGCTTTCGCGCGTGAACTTTTTCATTTGCGGCTTTCAAGGTCTTGCTCAGTTCTTCAATGTCCACGGGTTTGTGAAGATAGGCGAATGCGCCCAGATCCATGCAGACGTTTCGGTCCGCCTCTGACCCGTGGCCGGTCAGAATAATGACTTCAATATCCGGCCGGCTGGCCTTGACCTTGCGCAGCACTTCAATGCCGTCAATGCCCGGCATTTTCAGATCCAGAATCATGACTTCGGGTTCCTCCTCTTCCACCATGGAGAGGGCGGATTCCCCGTCATAGGCCACGGCCGATCCCATATCCCGCATGATGAGCCGCTCGGAGAGGGTCTGGACAAATTCCCGTTCGTCATCCACCAGAAGGATTTTAGACGGCATCTGGAAATCATATTTCCGGTAAATATCCGGCTGGTAGAAATTTTCCCCCACTGTGGTTTCCACGCTTTTGACACCGGGCACGTTCTGCACAATCTGTTTCAGCTCTTCTTCCAGGCGAGACAGCATCAGCACATGGTTGTTGATGGTGACGGTGACCGTGCCGTCTTTGGCGGTGGCGGAAACATTATGCCCGGCATTGGCCAGCGCTTCGCCCGCTTTGGCGGCCAGCTGAAAATCTGCAATTGCCTGCCTGGAGGAATTTGTGGTTTTTACCACATCCGAGGTGGCGTGCTGGGCGATCAGCTCGGCGGATGCTTCCACGGTGTTTTTGTCTGTGGGAATCATAATATCATAGGGCGTTGCGTCCCACGGGTCACTGATGCCCAGAACGGCTTTTACCCAGGCGGTCATATTTTCATCATATTTGCGGATCAGGTTGACGGCTTCTTTTTCAGAAATATTTTTTTCTTTTTGCGCGGCGGCGATCCGGAATTTCATGTCTGCAATCACGCACACCCACAGGGCGTGGCTGATGCTGTTTGGAATCAGCAGGCCGCTGGCCCCGGCAACAATCAGGTTGTCCGTATCCAGCATTTTGGACAGCACCAGCCGCAGATATGCGATGGCGCGTTCTTTTTCATGGGTGAACTGGTTGAAAATAGATGTTTTGGCGGAAAACGCCCCTTCAATTTTCTTTTCCGCAAGACCGGACGTGCGGCTGGCTTCGGCCACCAGTACGGCGTCGGTTACCACCTGAAATCCGGTTTTCTGTTTTAAAGCGTCTAAGACAGCTTCGCTGTTGCAAAAAGACCCGCTGAAAAAAGTGATAATGGACATATATCTATTCCTTTATATTGAAGTTATCGTATATTAGGCAATACGGCATACTGTTGTCAACGGGCAGTTCGTTTCCCCGGCGTCTTTGTGGGCATGGTCATGAACCGCGCAGATGGCTTTTTCCATGGTCGGATAAATATTTTCCGGACGGATCATGGCCAGAAGATGGGTCCGTTCAAACACTTTCATCACCGATTCATTGACCCCGGAAAATGAAATTTCAACTCCTGCGCTGCGGACGTTATCGATCAGCAGAGACAGGACTTCTTCGCCCGAGGCATCGATATCCGTAATGGCGTTGCACACAATAATGATATGCCGCAGGTCTTTCCGCTGCAGCATCCGTTCACTGATCTGGTCTTCCAGATAACTGGCATTGGCAAAAAAGAGCGGGCCTTCAAACCGCACCATGTCAATATATTTGCACTGATCCAGCCCGTGAACCACGGCGTCCCGCAGGGCATCATCCTCATGCCGGGAAAGCGAGGTAACCGTGGGCCGCATGCTTTTATACAGAAATACGCCGAGAGACAGCAGTACCCCCACCATGATGCCCCGGTCCAGATGCGGGGCAAAGGCCAGGGTGCACAGAAATGAAATAATGGAAATGGCGCCGTCATACCACTGCACTTTCCAGGCATGGATAAACCCGCTGACATTGACCAGCCCGATGACCGCCATCATGATAACTGCGGCCAGCACGGCCTGGGGCAGATGAAACAGCAGCGGGGTGAAAAAAAGCAGCACAATGACCACCGCAAGAGAGGTGAACGCGCTGGACAAACCGGTCATGGCCCCGGCCTGGAGATTCACTGCGCTGCGGGAAAATGACCCGGATGTGGGATAGCTTTTGCTCATGGCCCCCATCATGTTGGCCAGGCCCTGACCGATGAGTTCCTGGTTCGGGTCCAGGCGCTGCCCGGTTTTGGCGGCCATGGCCTTGGCAATGGAAATGGCTTCCATAAATCCCAGAAGGGAAATAATGGCAGCATAGGGGAACAAATGCATGATGACTTTAAAATCGATTTTTGGCATGGAAAACGCGGGCAGGCCTTTGGGAACAGACCCCACCACGGCCCCGCCGCCCATCATCAGCAGATTTTCCGTATCCAGAATTTTGTTGCCGACCTTGATGCGCCAGATGCGTTCATCCTCCGGGGCTTTCACAGCCGGATCGGTTTTCAGGAAAAATTCATGGCCGGAACCGGCTTTTTCAGCGTAAAACAGCATATCCCGCAGTTCAGACCGGTACTTGTGGGCGTCTTCTTTTAATTGATTGATTTTAAAATTGATCACATTGATGTCATGCTGGGCGTCCAGCCGGGCGATGTCGTCATGGTCGGTTTTGGCCGCGTCCAGGGCTCGCATGTAATGGGTGCGCTGTTCCGTGGCGGCCGCGATTTCACTGGTCACCCGGTTGAAGCCGGCCACTGTCTCATGCACGACCGGCGTTTTGATAGCGGTAATATCCACCATGGTGTCTTTCTGAAATCCAATGAGCCATGAAATCACAGTGGTGAGAGCCACCGCTACCAGCACATTGGGAATACGCGGATTGATCCGTCTTAACCCGTACATGATGCCGAAGGCCAGCACGCCCATAATCAGGGTGGGCCAGTGGGTGTAATGCACGGCCGCCTCGCACACCCGGTAGATGGTCTCGTAATGGTGCTCAGCTTTGTCCACATAAACCCCGAACATTTTGGAGAGCTGGGACGAGGCGATGATAATGGCAGCCGCATTGGTAAATCCGTTGACCACGGGATGGGAAAGAAAATTGACCACCACGCCCAGCCGCAGCACGCCCAAAGAAAACTGGAAAATTCCCACCATCAGCGCCAGCAGAATGGCGTAGGCAATATACCCTTCACTGCCGGCCGTGGCCAGGGGCTCTAAAGACGCGGCGGTCATAAGAGAAACCACTGCCACCGGGCCAGTGGCCAGCTGCCGGCTGGAACCGAACAGGGAGGCGATCACCGGCGGGAGAAACGACGCATACAACCCGTAATAAGACGGCATGCCGGCCAACTGGGCATAGGCCATGGACTGGGGAATCAGCACCAGGGCCACGGTCAGGCCGGACAGGGCGTCGATTTTCAGTTTTTCAACGCTGTAATCCTTGAGCCACTCAAGAAACGGAAAAAACATTTTAATCATGGATATTACCACCTATGTTAATGGATTTTGGTTGGCCGCCACTCGTCGAATGACAGCAATCAGTTCATTATAAAGGGCGCCGGCATCATATAAATTGCAGTTTTTGAACCGTACCATCCCGTCTACGGTAGACAGAATCAGCAGACCGGTTTTACGCGGGGCAAGGGTGCCGATGGAGCCGTCCTGCTGGCCCTGCACCAGGGCTTTTTCAAAAATGTCCGCAAAACAATTGTAGATGTCTTCCAGGGATCTCCGGCAGGCAGCATTGCCTTCCGCCAGCTTGTAGGGATAATACCGGTGAAGCAGCAAAAACCATTCTGCCTTGTTTCCGGCCAGGTAGAGGTAAAAGGACACTGTGTCTTCCAGCATGTCCAGGCCGGTGGCAAAGGTTTTTTCGCGGAAGTAATGGGAAAATTCATCCAGAATGCCGTCTTTCACACTGCTCAGCACTGCCAGAAACAGATCTTCTTTGCTTTTAAAATGGTAAAAAACCGTGGCACTGGCCGCATTGCTCATGTCCGCCACTTCGGTCATGGAAGTGTCTTTAAAGCCGTTGCTGGCAAAAAGCAGGGTGGCGGCATGCAGGATGTCTTGTTTTTTGGACATGTATTTTTGTCTTAAGAAATGACGGCTTGGCAAAAGTCCAGCTTCGTTGCCGTCTGAATTAATTTTTTAAGAAATGGTCAACAATAAAATTTAAATAAAAAATTCGACTGACTAGTCAGTTTACCTGACTGATTGATCAGTTATATCTTTTGGATAAATTCGGTGTCAAGAATTTTTTAACGGAATTTTTTGACAACCCGTTAAAAAATTATTTATCCCGGAGATGCAGGGAAAAATTTTTATCATGATGAGAAATAGGGTTCCAATCTCAGAATTTTGGCGGATATCGCATTTTTCTTTTGCATGATCATCTGTTTTATGACTAATTAAATGCATAATTTTTAAGTGAAAATGAAAAACCGGAGATTATTTTCAGTATGGGTGGATTTTTTGGTTGTGCGTCTGTAACCGACTGCACACATGACGTATTTTACGGAACGGATTACCATTCACACTTGGGAACCAAGCGGGGCGGCATTGCCGTGAGAAATAAAAACGGGTTCCGTAAAAAAATAAAAAATATCGAAAACAGCTATTTTCGCACCAAGCTGGAGCCGGAGCTGCAGGACCTTCAGGGTGATAAAGGCATTGGCGTGGTCAGTGACACGGATGCCCAGCCGCTGATCATCGGATCGCATCTGGGCATGTTTGCCATTACCACGGTGGGCAAAATTACCAACCTGCCGGAGTTATCGAAAAAGGCGTTTGAAAAACGGCTGAATTTTTCCAAAGCCGGCGAAAATCAGGTCAATCCCACGGAACTGGTGGCCACGCTCATCAGCGAAGGCGATACGTTTGAACAGGGCATTGCCCTGGCCCAGAACGCCATCCAGGGTTCCTGCTCCATCATGCTGCTTACGGAAAAAGGCATCTACGCGGCCCGGGACCGGCTGGGCCGGACCCCCATTGTGCTGGGGAAAAAACCCGGTGCCCACGCGGCCACGTTTGATACCAGCGCATTTTTCAATCTGGGATATAAAATTGAAAAATATCTGGGACCCGGGGAGATTGTTTTTTTTGACGCCCACGGGTATGAACAGGTCAAAAAACCCGGCAAAGACATGCAGGTCTGTTCTTTTTTGTGGGTGTATTACGGCTATCCGGCGTCCTCCTATGAAAATATCAATGTGGAGGAAGTCCGCTACCGGTGCGGATGCGCCCTGGCCAAGGGCGACAATGTTTCCGTGGACGCGGTCTCCGGGATTCCGGATTCCGGCATCGGTCATGCCCTGGGATATGCCAGGGAAAGAAATGTGCCGTATTCCCGGCCCATTGTAAAATATACCCCCACCTGGCCCCGCAGTTTCATGCCCCAGAATCAGGAGACCCGGGATCTGGTGGCCCGGATGAAGCTGATTCCTATCCGGGAGCTGATCGCCGATAAGCGCCTGCTGTTTTGTGATGATTCCATTGTAAGGGGCACTCAGCTGAAAGATAATATTCAGATCCTCTTTGATGCCGGGGCCCGGGAAATCCATATGCGCATTGCCTGCCCCACCCTGATTTTTCCCTGTGAATTTTTGAATTTTTCCTCTTCCCGGTCTACCCTGGCCCTGATCGGCCGGAAAGTGATCCATGAGATTGAAGGGCCGGGCTTTAAAGATATTGGCAGATACGCGGTCTCCGGGTCAGATGAAAACCAGGCCATGGTGGAGCGGATTCGGAAGCGCCTGAATGTGACATCCCTGAAATATCAGGCCCTGGATGATCTGATCGCGGCCATTGGTTTGCCCAGGGAGCAGGTGTGTACACACTGTTTTGACGGCACCAGTTATTTTTAAAAAATAAAAATTTGGACAGATATAAAAAGGAGACAAAATGCCCAGGTTAGATGATATTCAAAAAGTAATGATTATCGGGTCCGGGCCCATTATTATCGGCCAGGCCTGTGAATTCGATTACTCCGGCACCCAGGCCTGCAAGGCCCTGCGCAAGCTGGGATATGAAATTGTACTGGTAAATTCCAATCCCGCCACCATTATGACGGACCCGGAAATGGCGGATATTACCTATATTGAGCCCCTGAACGTGCAGACCATGACATGGATTATTGAAAAAGAGCGGCCGGACGCCCTTCTGCCCAATCTCGGGGGCCAGTCCGCCCTGAACCTGACCTCGGAACTTGCGGAAAGCGGGGTGCTGGAAAAATATGGCGTCAAAATTATCGGCGTGAACTTAGGAGCCATCCAGCGGGGGGAAGACCGCACTGCTTTTAAAGAAACCATGGAGAAAATCGGCATTGAAATGCCGCGCAGCCGCGCCGTTAATACCCTGGCAGACGCGGAGGCCGTGGCTGAAGAACTCGGCTATCCCGTTGTCATCCGGCCGGCCTACACCATGGGCGGCACCGGCGGCGGTCTGGTCTATAACATTGAGGAACTCCGGACCGTGGCGGCCCGGGGTCTGGCCGCCAGCATGGTGCATCAGGTGCTGGTGGAAGAATCCGTGCTTGGCTGGGAAGAACTGGAACTGGAAGTGGTGCGGGACGCCAAAAATCAGATGATCACGGTTTGTTTTATCGAAAATGTGGATCCCATGGGGGTGCATACCGGGGATTCCTATTGCACCGCGCCCATGCTGACCATTTCTTCGGAGCTGCAGAAACGCCTTCAGGATTATTCCTATGCCATTGTGGAAGCCATCGAGGTCATCGGCGGCACCAATGTGCAGTTTGCCCATGATCCGGCAACAGACCGGGTGGTGGTGATCGAGATCAATCCCCGGACTTCCCGGTCATCCGCCCTTGCTTCCAAAGCCACGGGATTTCCCATTGCCATGGTCTCCGCGCTGCTGGCCGGTGGGCTCACCATGGATGAAATGCCCTACTGGCGGGACGGGACCCTGGAGAAATACACCCCGTCCGGTGATTATGTGGTGGTGAAATTTGCCCGGTGGGCCTTTGAAAAATTTGAAGGCGTGGAAGACAAGCTGGGCACCCAGATGCGGGCCGTGGGCGAGGTCATGAGCATTGGCAAAAATTACAAGGAAGCACTTCAAAAAGCCATCCGGTCTCTTGAAATTAACCGTTTCGGCCTTGGGTTTGCAAAGGATTTCAACCGGAAATCCCTGGAAGAACTGATGACGCTGGTGAGCGCTCCCACCAGCGAGCGCCAGTTCATCATGTATGAAGCCCTGCGCAAAGGCGCGGATGTGGGAGAACTCCATGAGGCCACCAAAATCAAGGCCTGGTTTATCGAGCAGATGAAAGAACTGGTGGGCCTGGAACAAGAGATACTGAAATTCGCAGGCCAGCTGCCGCCGGATGATCTGCTGATCCAGGCCAAGAAAGACGGATTTGCGGACAAATACCTGGCCCAGCTTTTAGATGTTCTGGAAGCTGAAATCCGGGGAAAACGCCTGTCGCTTGGCCTTGGCGAAGCCTGGGAGCCGGTGCCGGTGAGCGGGGTGGCGGATGCAGCCTATTATTATTCCACCTATAACGCGCCCAATCAGGTGAAAATTTCCGACAACCGGAAAATTATGGTATTGGGCGGCGGACCCAACCGGATCGGGCAGGGGATTGAATTTGACTACTGCTGCGTGCACGCGGCCTTTGCCATCCGGGACGCGGGATTTGAATCCATCATGGTGAACTGCAATCCGGAAACCGTGTCCACGGATTACGACACGTCTGATAAGCTTTATTTTGAACCCCTGACGGTTGAGGATGTGCTCGCCATTTATGAAAAAGAAAAGCCTGAAGGCGTGATTGTGCAGTTCGGCGGCCAGACCCCGCTGAACATCGCCAAAGAGCTGGAAGAAGCCGGCGTGAAAATTTTAGGGACCTCCCCGGATACCATTGACCTGGCCGAAGACCGGGACCGGTTCCGGCAGATCATTCAAAAGCTGGGCATTCCCCAACCGGAATCCGGCATGGCCCATTCCGAAGACCAGGCCCTGGATGTGGCGGCCCGGATCGGTTATCCGCTCATGGTCCGTCCCTCCTATGTGCTGGGCGGCCGCGCCATGATGGTGGTCTCAGACGAGGAAATGCTCAAACGCTATATGGCCGCCGCCGTGGATGTGTCGCCCCAGCGGCCGATTTTGATTGATAAATTTCTGGAAAACGCCATTGAAGCGGAAGCAGACGCCATTTCCGACGGTACGGACGCGTTTGTGCCGGCGGTGATGGAGCATATCGAACTGGCCGGGGTCCACTCCGGTGATTCGGCCTGCGTGATTCCGCCGGTAAGCATTCCGGTGAAGCATATTGAAACCATCAACGAATATACCCGGAAAATCGCCATTGAGCTGGGGGTGGTGGGGCTCATGAATATTCAGTACGCCATTGCAGATGATACGGTCTATATTCTGGAAGCCAATCCCCGGGCTTCCCGCACCGTGCCCCTGGTGTCCAAGGTCTGCAATATTTCCATGGCCAACATCGCCACCCATGTCATGCTGGGCAAAAAACTCTCTGAGTTTGACTTGAAACAAAAACCCATTCCCCATTTCGGGGTCAAGGAAGCGGTGTTCCCGTTTAACATGTTTCCGGAAGTCGACCCTGTGCTGGGGCCGGAAATGCGCTCCACAGGCGAGGTGTTAGGCATGGCGGATTCATTTGGGCTTGCGTTTTTCAAGTCCCAGGAAGCCACCAAAGTGGCCCTGCCCCTGGAAGGCGCGGTGCTGATTACCCTGGCAGATTCCGATAAATTGAGCGCTCTTGAAACCGCCCGTCTGTTCCGGGAACTCAATTTTAAGATTTACGCCACCAGCGGGACCCATAAATTCCTGAATGAAAAGGGAATTTTGTCGGTTCCCATTAAAAAGCTGGGCTACGGCCGGCCGGACATTGTGGATGAAATTAAAAACGGCAATATCCAGCTTGTGATCAACACGCCCTCGGGCAAGGAAAGCAAGGACGATGATTCTTATATCCGCAAGGCCGCCATTAATTACAAGGTGCTGCACATTACCACCATTGCAGCGGCCCAGGCAGCGGCCAAAGGTATCCGGGCCCGGCGGGACGGCATTTCCATGCCCAAATCCCTGCAAGAGTATCATGGGGATATTAAATAAATTTTTTTCAGGATTGCGCGATTTTGACGATGCTGCGCTGGCTGATGGTGCCGTCTGGGGCTGAATAGGTCATTTTGACCACAGAGAGCCGGTCTTCGGCAAACAGCTGAATGCATTCCGGGTAGAGCTGGTATTCCAGGGCCAGGCCTTTTTGTCTGAGATTGTCAAGGGTGTCTGTCTCCTCTATGGGAAAACACCGCTGGCCGATGATGGGGCCGGAATCTTCGCCATAGTCGATAAAATGCACTGTGCACCCGCCCACTTTGCAGCCGTAGCGGAGCGTATCGCCGTATCCGTCAACCCCGGGAAATGCGGGCAGGAGCGCCGGATGGATGTTCATGATCCGGGGGGCTCCCGGGGTGGTATTGATCCGGTCGATAAAGTAAGGCGTGAGGTTCCGCATGAACCCGGCCAGCACCAGAAGATCGAACGGATAGGGCGTCATCGCTTTTAGCAGCGCGGCTTCGGCAATGGCCCGGGTTTCAATAAATGTTGCCATTTTTTTGGCGTCAGTCTTTTTGCCCAAAAGGGATTGTTTGATTTTAATGTCTTCAAGGTCAAAATCATCCGGGAAAAAATAGTCTTCCGGTGCGGTTTTGAAATTTTTGATGATTTCCGCGTAATTGACCACAAAAGTGGGAATGCCCTTTTTTTCGGCCTTTGCGATGCCTTTGGCATTGGGACTGTCCGTGCCCGCAAACACCACCCGGCCGTTAATTTTTCCTGCCTCGCAGGCGTTGATGATGGCCTCCATATTGGTGCCGGAACCGCTGATCAAAATGCCGATCTTGATTTTTTTATCCATATTTGCCTCTTTTGGATTTACCGCTTCTGGTGGTTAACCCCTTTTCACCGTTGCCCTTTTCGTGGGGGCAGGCTGCGCGTCACGTCTTGATTTACCGGCCCCCAAAGGAAACGTCCATGTCATCCGGATAGGCGACGCTGAATCCGTATTCCAGGGCCTGCTTTTTGCCCGGGGCAATGGAAAATTTCCATTTCAGCAAATGGTCCTCTTTTTCCGGTTGGATCGCGTCAAAGGATTCGGTGAGCTTGATCCGCTCGTCCCGGATTTGCGGGGCCGCGTCTTCCATGCGCACATCAATGTTGTGCGTCTTGAAATTATCCACCACGATTTTCCATCCCCAGTCATAGCGTTTTTTGCCAAACAGCAGACCGGTTTCATTGGATTTTTTTTCCAAAGTCGTAAGGGTCACCGCCACCTGGGGGTCTGAGCCGAAAAACAGGTTCTCTTCCGGATCATGCATGGAAAAATAGCGGTTGGCGATAAACGCGGAATCCAGCAGAAAAGCGGCCTGACCATTGGGAAGGGGAATGAAGGTGTCCTTTTCCGGGTTCAACCGGGCCGATAAAAATGCCTGGGGCGCGGCCTGGGGACGGATGAGATAAGTGAAATCCGCTTTGATGTTCATTTCCCGGATGGTAAACCGCCGGGTGTCTCCGGATTTTACGCTGTGGCTGCCAAGGGCATAGGTATCAAAAGAAAACCCCGCCTCCCGGGCCGGTTCCGAAGGGGGGCCGGCCGCATCTGCACCCATTTTTGGCGCCATGGCCATCATGGATTCTTCGGCCATCAATCGGGCGCTTTTTGCCTGGCTGCGGGCAATGTGTGTCACCGGCTGAATGATCCAGTCCCGCAGTGCCGGGGGGTCCGGCCGCACCATTGGCCGGGCCGTTGCAATGGTGATATCCACCCTGCTCCAGTCCGTGCCGGTATTCTGGAATGTTTCCGCGTACCAGTTGAGATCAAGAGCGGATTCCGCGGGCCGGGCATTGATGGTGTAGGTGGGCCGCCAGCCGCAGTTTGCCATGTGATAGGAAGCGGTGAGATCAATTGCCGGCTGCGGTTCGCCTGCCAGAAAAACCGTTACCTGCCAGCGGTTTTTGGCGGCTCCGGTGAGAGCGCTTAATTTTTTTTCGATTTCCCGAATTTCCTTGTCAAGGTCTTCAATGGTCTGGTTGCGGATGTAAATGTCATCATAGGCGCTGGTGATGCCTTTTTTTACGGCATTGCCCAGATTCTCGGCAGATTCCGCATTTTCCGCGGTTTCCGGTTGGGTTTTGGCCCGGGTCATCCAGAAATCAATAAACGCACTATTTGCCTTGATGCGGGTTTCCTGTTCAGATTTTTTTTGTTTCAACTCTTTTAATTGCGATTTCAGGGCGTCTGCTTCAGGAGCCGGCGGCATCACCTGCTCCTCAACCGTCACCGAGGTAATGCGCATTCCCCGGTCAGACAGGGTGTTGACCGCGAGGGTGTCTTTGGCCGCGTGAATGGGAATGGCGAACTGAACGCTGTGCTGCCCGTTGTCTGTTTGGAGCGGCAGGGTAAATTGTTCAATGATTTTTCCGTCATTGGGGTAAAGGGTCACGGCCACCGGATTTGCAAAGACGGGTGCCGGCGAAAAAACCATCAACAGGGCCGTAAAAAGCAGAATAAAGCCCGGAATAAAGCACGGAATAAAGCACGAAAAACGGAAACGCGAAGGGGTTTTCATGGGTTTTCCTTTCCTTGAAAATGGGCGGATTTTTGAATTTTCAAAACTTAGAATAGCAGATCGGCAAAATTGCATCAAGCAGGAAAGGGGCGGGATTTTATGAAAACCACAGAGGGCACGGAGGTCACGGAGAAAATAAAATTACCAATATTTTTTATCCCGCAGAGCCGCAGAGTCGCTGAGGTTTTTTCTCTGCGAGCCCTGCGCCTCTGCGGGAGACAATGATTTTTTGGAGAAGACGGTTAGTCTTTTTTCACCATATTGTCCATTTTGTACGCCGGCAGCATGAAGGGGTAGGCGTTTTCAGACGATACCGCCGGATAGGTGTCGTCGTCTTCAGAGCGTTTTTCAAAAATCGACAGGGTCCAGGTTTGCGCGCCGGTCATGGTCACTGTGTACAGGGGATCGATAAAATCCGTTTTTTCTTTGCCGTCAATATAGGACTGGGCCTTTAGATTGGACACATTGTTGAAAAAATTGGTAATATCGGATTCCTTGACCGGATTGCCGTCCGCGTCCTGCCACACCATTTCAGGAACCATAGGTTCTGCCGGAACGGGGGCTTCATCACTTTTTTCAACATCGGGCGCGGTCTCGGTTGAGGCAGGCACCTGGGCCATCTGCAGCACCACATTGCCGTCTTTGTCCGTAATTTCCACCTGCTGTACCTGGTTGTGGTCCACATTCAGCACGGTTTTGTCCCGCAATTTGTCTTTTGTCTGATCAAATTTGCTTCTGAAATTATCCCGGGCGTGATACACCCGACGGTCATTTGCCAGCTTCACAAAGGTATGCCGGTTGGACGGGGCGGTTTTTCCGATAGCAAAATTCCGCAGAATCTTGTCAGCAGTCGGACCGGCCGCCACCTGGATGCGGTTTTCCGGGTCGAGCTCATACCGGGGATAGGACTCGGTTTCAGATACCATGGCGGTCACGGTAAGGGATTTGATGGTCTCAACCATGGCATCGACTTTTGTTTTATCGGCCCCATAGGCTTCCGGCTGGATTTGCCAGCCGTCATCTTTTTGTCTGAGCTCAATGGTTTGTGAACCACTGGTAATTTTTATGTAGGAAATGTCCTCTTTTGCGATTTCCGGAAGAACCGGCAATTCATAATGGGTCTGGTCTGTTTTGTGAAAAACCAGGTAGGCGGCCAGGGCCGCGATCACCACTGCCAGAATGATATATTCTTTTTTTGATTTCATGGGTTCCTCTTTACAAAGCCGTCAGGGTTATTTCTGAAACATCATCTGTATATTCTTCCGCCGCCGGTTTCGCCGCCACCAGGTAAGCAGGCCGAAAACCACGATGATCGCCGGCAGCCCCACGATATTGAACAGCTTGATCGTGTTTTTGGTGGTCACATCCGTATCTTCCAGGGGATTGAACTGCTGGATTTTGCTGCGCATGGCCGCAATTTCATCCCGGCCGTTCAATGTGTCAATCAGGTTCAGGACAAAGGCGGCATTCGGGCTTCTGCCTTCGGCATCCAGCAGGTTGTCCTTTAAAATCGCGGAAGAACCGATAAGGGCGATTTTGCCGGGAGTTCCTTTTGGGATGAAGGTGTCCCCGGCTTCAATCCGGGACAAAGCGGAATCCGCGTCTGTTTCCGTTTTGTCAGGGGCTGCCGCATCATCCGTGTTTTCTTCATCCGTGTTTTTTTTATCAGGCGCTTGGGTTTCTTTTACCGGGATCTCTTTTCCTTCAAAATAGCTGGAAAAGCTGCCTTCCAGAAGATAACCCAAAGGATAGCGTTTGAATTCCGCTTCAGACTGGGGCGGCTGGATAAACAGGGGATTTAAATTGATCTGGCCTTTCATTTCCCAGGACTGATCCGATGACGCGATGAGCTGGTGAACGACAACGTCATTTTTTTTCGTGATTTCCGTGTCAATGGTCACCGGTGAAATGTTTAACGTAATCAGGCCCTTGATGTTTTTCGTAAATGCCAGATCCTTGTTGATATTTTCATTTTTGATCATGGGCGCGAAATAGATGGGCCGCTCTCCGCCGCCTGCCTGGGCCGGCAGGGTCTGCTTGAAACATTCCTTGTCCATGACAAAAGACGGTTTTACCCGGATGCCGTAATGGGCCAGAAGGTCCTCCAGACCGGTGTCCAGGGGCTTGTAGGTCGGCCCCATGTTGAACTGGAACCGCTGCTGGGGCGGCGGGGCCTCTTCCTTGAACCCATCGGTAAAAATCGCCAGGTTGGTGCCCCGCATCAGGGCCTGGTCGATTTCAAAGAGTTCATAATCGGAAAACGGCTCTGTGGGCTGGGCCAGGATCAGGCAGCCCATGCTTTCGGAAATGCGGTCTTCCGCGAGATGAATGGATTTTAAGGAATAATTTTCATTGACCAGGGTCTGGAAGTTGCGGATCTCTTCTTCATTCTGCTGCTGCATCATCATGGCCGGGCCGCCCAGTTCCAGGGTACCGTGGTCCGCGAGATATCCCACATCCTCGTTAATGCCGATAAGAGACTCCACGTTTTCATTGATGATTTCTTCCAGGCTGTCCATGTCGATCAGCTCATACTGGGTGCCGATAATGGGAATGCGCAGCACATTCAACAGCTGCACATAGGTTCTTTCATCATCGTATTCCAGGCTCAGGCCGATGGCGCCGCGGCCGGCCTTGATGTGCTGGTCCGGAATATCCGGCCACTGGAGCACCCGGATATTGTATTTGTCTATTAACCCGTCAATTTCCGCGTCGGTTTGGGGATCCTCAAAATCATAGACCAGCTGGCCGTAGTTGACGCTGTTGAGTTTTTCTACGGTTTCTTTAACCGCCTGGGGCAGCTGCGGCAGGTCATTCAAGCCAATAACCGGGGCCACGGTTTTAATGGAAGAAGACATGATCAGTTTCACATCCACCTTTTCCGGAAGACTGGCCAGGGTGCTGATTTTGTTGTTGAGTTTCTGAATGGTGGTGGTCAGTTTGTATTCTATCCCGTCGGTGGAGGTGATGGCGGGAATACGTTCGATAATATCCCCCTGAATCATCACCATGCCCATGTAGGCTTTTTTGAATTTCAGCTCGTCTTTTTCCAGCATCCGGATTTCCACGGGATTGATACCGTAGTTTTCCGCCAGCCGCCGGTTTTCCATGGCCGTGTCGCTCACCCCTTCTTCCTGGGGACTGACGTCATAGAACCGGTAATTGAAGTACTGGTTGGAATGAATGGCGTATTCTTCCAAAAGATCCATAAGGTAGCGTTTGGTGCTGTTGTGCGGGGCCGGCAGGTTTTCCGTGAAAAACACATTGATGGTCAGGGGTTCGGACAGCTGGGCCACGGTGTCGCGGCTGGCCGCGGACAGGGAATAAATGTTGTTTTCCGTGAGATCCGCTCTGAAAAAAAGGGTCTTGCCCACCAGATTGATGAGCACGATCACCACCAGATAAATGACGAATTTTATGTAGATTCCGGTTTGAAATTTGGATTTCATTGTCAACTCCTTATTCTTTTTTCAGAAGCGCCAGATATGTGCTGTAGAGGCTGATGAACATTACGCTGATAAAATACACCAGATCCCGGGAATCAATGATGCCCCGGGCGATGTTGCGGAAGTGGAAATCAGCGCCCAGATATTCCACGATGTTTAAGATGGACTCGGGAAAGAAAAAAAGCATCTTGTCGATCAGGGTGAGCCCAAAGCAGATGGCCGCCCCAAAGATAAACGCGATGATCTGGTTGTGGGTGAGCGAAGACGCAAACACGCCGATGGCGGAAAAGGCCCCGCCCAGCAGGATCGCTCCCAGATACCCGCCGATCACCGGCCCCCAGTCCAGGTCGCCGATAAAAGCAATGCTGACGGGATAAGCCAGGGTGGGCAGCAGCATGGCGCCGGTCATAATCAGGCCGGCGGCGAATTTTCCAATGATAATGTCTTTAAACGTCACCGGCATGGTCAAAAGGATTTCATAGGAGCCGATATTGAGTTCTTCGGAAAAGAGCCGCATGGTGATGGCCGGAATGACAAAGGAAAAAATAATGGGCAACAGGGAAAAAAATCCCCGCATATTGGCCTGATCATAGAGGAAAAATGTGGAAAAGAAAAACCACCCCGTAATGATCAGAAAAATGGAAATCACAATATAGGCGATGGGGGAAACGAAATAATCTTTAAGTTCTTTTTTCAGAATATGCGTAAACTGCCACATGTCTGCGTGCTCCTTTGTACCTGTGTGTCTGGAAACGGGTTTCAAAAGCTGACGGCTTCGTAAAAAGCCAAAATTCTTTATTGCGCTGCACTCCCAGCTGCTTCAGCTTTCAGCTTTGAACTTCCAGCTTTCAGCTTTTTTCTTTAATTCATCTGTTTTGTCAAATCCCTGAAGATCGTTTCAAGGGTTTTGGCTTCCTGCAGAAATTCAATCATCACCCAGTCCGTGGCCTTGACGGCGGTATAGATTTTTTCCCGCACGTCCCGGTCGGAACTGGTGAAAGCGTTCAGCTTTAACACCCCGTCATCCGTATGGCTGACCTGTTCCACCGTGTCCACGCCATCCACGGCGGCAAGGGTTTTTACGGCCGCATCCGGGTCCGCGTTCAGCAGGGAGATCTGGATGGTGGTCTGCTGGCCGGCCGTCTGTTTGAGGTCCGCGGTATTGCCGTCTGCCACAATTTTTCCCCGGTTGATGATGACAATCCGGTCGCAGGTGGCCTCAGCCTCGCTCAGGATGTGGGTGGAAAAAATAACGGTTTTTTCCTGGCCGATTTTTTTGATGATGTGCCGGATTTCCACAATCTGGTTGGGGTCCAGCCCCTGGGTGGGTTCATCCAGAATCAGGATCTGGGGATCGTTCATCATGGCGTGGGCCAGGCCCACCCGCTGGTTAAGGCCTTTGGACAGTTCGCCGATGGCCTTGTGCATGATATGGTTCAATCCGCACAAATCGGCCAGGTAGCGGAGGCGGGGGTGGCGGTCTTCAGGCCGGATGCCTTTGATTTTGGAAACATATTCCAGGTAGTCATACACCAGCATGTCTTTGTAAAAAGGCGATGATTCCGGCAGATACCCGATCATCTGTTTGATTTCAAGGGGGTGGGTGTCAATGTCAAAATCATTTACCCGGATGGTGCCGCTGGTGGGCTTGAAATAACCGGTGAGCATTTTCAGGGTGGTGGTTTTCCCGGCGCCGTTGGGCCCCAGAAGTCCCAGAATTTCTCCCTGATTGATTTCAACGTTGATCTGATCCACCGCACAGAAACTGTCGTAATACTTTGTCAGATTTTCAACATGAATCATGAAAATTCACCTCTTTTTGGGTGCGTGTTAGATATTCAGGCTAAACATTTGGATTAAAAATGAGTGTGTAACCCTTGCAAAGAATCCATATATGAATGGTGAAGTTAAACAATAAACTGAAATTATAAAGCATCTGGTTTCCCGAAAGTATGCGGTAACCCATTTCCGTCTTTGTTTCCCCTTCATACGAGATATTAAAGGTGAATTCCCCCGGTAAAGGGGGAATTCAGGGGGAGTTATACGGCAGGCCCTCAAAATAAAATCAGATACTAAAATCAAAGGTTGCCAATATGGACGAGAAAATAAGGATTTATCCCGGATTTGTCAATACCTGAATTGAAAACCGGAAAATGAAACCAGTGTTGACCCGGGTCCGGGTTTTGTCTATACCGGCAGTGCGGGAAAATAGATAAAATGCGATCCCGATCCCGATCCCGATTTCGATTTTGATCCCGATAAGATACAGCTAGTTGAGTGAAGTAGCCGGCAACAAATCAGAAATAAAATAACAAAAAAAAAGGAAACCCATATGGACGTGCTGGACCGCTTGATGGATATTATGGACACCCTGCGGGCGCCGGACGGCTGCCCCTGGGACAGGGAGCAGACCCACAAAAGCATTATGAAATGCCTGATTGAAGAGACCTATGAGCTGGCGGAAGCCATTGAAGACGACAATATCGAGGATATGAAAGAGGAACTGGGGGATGTGTTTCTGCAGGTGGTGTTTCATGCGGCCATTGCCAGAGACAACCGCCGGTTCACCCTGGATGAAGTGGTCAATGACCTGTGCGATAAGCTGGTTTACCGGCATCCCCATGTGTTCGGGGATGCGTCGGTGCGGGATTCCCAGGAGGTTATCAAAAACTGGGAACGTCTCAAGCGAAAGGAAACCACCAAAAAGAAACGGGAATCCATTTTATCCGGTATTCCCAATCATCTGCCGGCCCTTTTGCATGCCCGCAAAATTCAGGCCGTGACCAGCCGGGTGGGGTTTGACTGGGAAAATCCCGAATCCGTGATGGAAAAGATCAAAGAAGAAATCCAGGAACTGGAGGCAGCCATGGGGGAAAAAGACCCGGATCAGATGGAAGAGGAAGTCGGGGATCTGATTTTTTCCGTGGTGAACCTGGCCCGGCAGCTTAAAATCGATCCTGAATCGGCGCTCCGGCGCACCAACAAGAAATTCACCCGCCGGTTTTATGAGATTGAAAAAGCGGCCAAAGAGCAAAATATTGGACTTTCCGACATGCCGCTCGCGGAAAAAGACCGGATCTGGGAAGCAGCCAAGGGAAAGTGCTGATTGGGTTATCCATTTGTTTTGAGTTCAGGTGTTCTTAAAAAACATGGACCAGGCCTTTCTCAGGGCCGCCAGCAGAGACATTCCGCCAAACCCGAGAACCGGACTGCTGTTTTGCCCGATGTAAAGGCCCAGCCAGGAAAATCCGATCCCGCAGGCCCAGTAGAACAGATGATAAACCGGATTTTTGGAAAAATCCCGGCTTCGGACGCCTTGACCGGACACGCAGATATTTTCATATAACCGGTTTCGCAGAGTCTCAAACCCATTGAGCTGATATTCCACGCGGATGCGCTTTCGTCCGGTCCGGTCAAAAATCTCCAGACACTGTTGCCCGGCCCGTTCCCGGATGCGGCCGATGTCCGCCCACCGCAAGAGCCCCCGGGTTTTGCCTTCCTGTTTTACCAGCAAATGCCAGGTTATGTGGAGCGGCACGATCCAGGCGAGGTAAAACCAGGAATTCATATAGAGCGCCGCCCCCGGGCATATCAGAGAAATCCAGGCCGTGTACATGGGATGCCGAAGTCGGGCAAACGGCCCCCGGGTGCATAGCTGCCCGCCCATCCACCAGCTTACAAGCGTTTTTGTGAGTGGCGGCTATCGATACCTTACCGCAATTTTAATATAGGTTATTTCGGGGGTTGTAAGGCAAAACAGGGAGCAGGCAACCGGGGCAGATTTGGATTCAGCATCTGCTCTGGTTGCCCCTCCCTGTTAAAACAAAGTAGCGTGACGATCAGTGTCCTTATCGTGGACTGATAAACAGAAAATCAGTTGTTTTTCAGCCCCCTGATAACGGAAAGAATGTCACTGGGTATCAGTTGAAATAATTATTTTTTCA
>JAABSH010000057.1 GCA_011390465.1 Desulfobacteraceae bacterium | reverse complement strand
GGTATGAAAAATTTTACAAGAAAATCAAAGAAGATGAAAATGTCTTTTTTATCAAGGGCAAAGTCGCGGAAGTTGCGCAGGCGGCGGATAATCATCAGATTACCGTAGTGGCTGAAAATGCCGTTACCGGCGAAAAAGTCCGTCAGACCGTGGACATGGTGGTGCTGGCCACCGGCATGCAGCCCACCGCGGCCAACGCCAAGTTGCCGGCCGGCGAACTGAAATACACGGAAGACGGGTTTATTATAAATGATGCCCGTGAGGGCGGCATGTTCGCCGCCGGATGCGCCAACAAACCGGCTGATGTTGTATCGTCAAACCAGAATGCGACCGGTATGGCGTTAAAGGCGATTCAAACCCTGGTGAGGAGATAGGAGGTTAACCATGGATAAAAAGTATGGTGTATATATCTGCACAGGCTGCGGTATCGGTGATGCCCTGGATATAAAAAGTCTCAGTGATGTGGCTGAAGAAGAAGGCCTTTCCTGTCAAACCCACCCGTTTCTTTGCAGTAAGGAAGGCGTGGAACTGATAAAAAAGGATATCGCGGATAACAGCGTCAATTCGCTGGTTATTGCGGCATGCTCCCGCCGGGTGAATTATGATGTATTTCGTTTTGACGGCTGTAGTGTTGACCGTGTCAATCTGCGGGAAGGCGTGGTTTGGGCGCATCCGCGGGCTGAATTTCCGGCATTGACGGAAGAAGAAAAAGAAGATGAGGACAATTTTGACCGGGTTCAGATGATGGCGGAAGATTATCTGCGCATGGGCATGGCCAAGATTGAAAAAGTCAAACTGCCCGAACCCTATCTGCTGGAAACTCTCAGCCGGAAAATTTTGGTTTTGGGGGGCGGCGTCACCGGCATGACAGCAGCTTTGGATGCGGCGGCCGCCGGATATGAAGTCACCATTATCGAAAAAAATACCCAGTTGGGCGGCAATGTGGCCAACTGGCGCCAGCAGCTGCCCACGGCCCCGCCCTATGAAAATTTGATTCCCACGGTGGTGGCGGAAAAAATCGCCGCCGTGGAAGCGGAAAGCAAAATTACGGTCCGCACTGAAACCGAAGTGGCCCGGATTGCCGGGGAACCTGGCAACTTTACGGTCACCCTGAAAAAACCCGGGGAACGGATTTCATTTGACGTACCCTATCCCCTGCCCGAAGAAATGAAAGTGGATGAAAGCGGTAAGGAACTGGATGCCGAATCCCTTCATGCCAAATTTCTGGAATACAATGAAGGCCGGAAAGACATCCTGACCCTTGATCCGGATGGGGAAAAATTCGGTGCTGTGATTCTGGCGGCCGGATGGCGGCCCTATAAGCCCAAAGAAGGCGAGTTTGATTATCTGGGCCTTGGCCAGCTGCCGGATGTGGTCACCAATTATGAATTTGAAGAAATTGCTGCCAGGGGCAAAATCGTCCGGCCGTCCGACGGCAGGGAAGCCAAAACCGTGGTGTTTGTCCAGAGCCCGGGCAATGGCGATGATTCTGATTTTACCTATACCGGCGCGGTTACCAGCATGGTGGCCCTGAAACAGGCCAAATATGTTTGCGATGACTATAAAGACGGCAAGTCTTTTATTTTTTATCAGCACATGCGCACCCCGGGGTTGAGCGAGAATTTTTACAAAAGCATTCAGCAGACCCCTGGTATTTTCATGTCCAAAGGCGAGGTCGCCGGGGTCTCTGCAAATGGCAGCGGCGTTGCGGTGGAAGCCAAAGATACCCTGCTCGGGGAAAATATCCAGGTGAACGCCGACATGGTGGTGCTGGCCACCGGCATGGTACCGGTCACCGTGGACAGTCCGGTGATCAACCTGGCCTATCGCCAGGGACCGGGATTCCGGGACAATGAGATTTTTGACGGATATGCGGATTCCAATTTTATCTGCTTCCCCTATGAAACCCAGAGAACCGGTATCTATGCGGCCGGTGCCATTCGCCGGAGCATGACAGTGGATGAATCCATGGAAGATGCCACCGGCGCGGCCCTGAAAGCCATCCAGTGCCTTGAATCGGTCAATCGCGGGGTTTCCGTTCATCCCCGGTCCGGGGACATGACGTTTCCGGATTTCTTTTTCCAGAGATGCACCCAGTGTAAACGGTGCACGGATGAATGCCCGTTCGGCGCCCTGGATGACGACGCTAAAGGCACGCCCAAGCCCAACCCGGCCCGGTGCCGCCGCTGCGGAACCTGTATGGGGGCCTGTCCGGAACGGATTATCGGCTTTGCGGATTACAATATCGACAGCATCGGTTCCATGGTCAAAGCCATCAATGTGCCGTCTGAAGACGATTATGCAGACCCGCCCATGCGGATTCTGGGCCTTGTTTGCGAAAACGACGCTTACCCGGCCCTGGATATCGCGGGCTTGAACAAACTTTCCTATTCCGCGGATGTCCGCCTGATTCCGGTGCGGTGTCTGGGGTCGGTAAACGTGATCTGGATCAAGGACGCGCTTTCCCAGGGTATGGACGGGGTGTTCCTGCTGGGCTGTAAACACGGCGATGATTACCAGTGCCATTTTGTCAAAGGCAGTGAGCTTGCCAGCATCCGCATGAAGAAAATCGGGGATGCCCTGGCCAGCCTGGCGCTTGAGGAAGAACGGGTTGCACAGTTTGAAGTCGCTATTGATGATTATGACAAACTTCCGACGATTATTAATGATTTTGTTGAGATGATCGAAGGTCTTGGGCCGAATCCGTTTAAAGGATTCTAACTGTACGTTACGCGGCCGCCGGAGTCGGCGGCCGCTACTGAATAATGATCGTTTATTCGTTTATTCGTTTATTCGTGTATCAATGGCCTTGGCCTTGATTGCCATGCCAATATAGGAGGTATAAAAATGGCAGACAAATACCTGGTTGAACCAGATGTCGATTTTATAAAAGAGATTGGCGAATATGGCGGCGACTCCCTGAAAAAGTGCTTCCAGTGCGCCACATGTTCCGTGGCTTGTCCCATTTCACCGGATAATAAGCCGTTCCCGAGAAAAGAAATGATTGCCGCGTCCTGGGGATTGAAAGATAAACTCGTGGGAAACGGGGATATCTGGCTGTGCCACAACTGCGGCGACTGCTCCACCCTGTGTCCCCGCGGCGCAAAACCCGGCGATGTGCTGGCCGCCATCCGGATGTATGCGATTTCCCATTACGCCGGGTTCCCGGCCCTGGGGAAGATTGTCAATAATCCCAAAAAACTGCCCGTGCTGTTTGCGATTCCCGCCGTATTGTTTCTGGTGCTGGGCCTGATCCTGAAGATTTTCGGTGTCCATTGGCTGAACTTCCGGCCGGAGCGGGTGATGGAAGAAGGCGATACAGTGGGTCATATTGCCCATCACATGTTTTTTCATACCTGGCTGGTGGACCTGATTTTTATTCCGACTTCAATTTTTGCGGTGGTTGTTATTGCCCTGGGGTTGAAGCGCATGATCGCTGATATGCACGCCAATGCGCGTCAGGAAGGCGAGACAACCATCGAAAAAATTGATCCGAAGGGATTTCTGCAGTCCCTGGTGAAGATTCTTCCCACGATTTTTAAGCATTCCAAATTTACCGAGTGTACCGAAAATACGGAACGGGCGACGCCTCATATGATGGTATTGTTCGGATTCATCGGTCTGGCATTTGTCACCGGCTTTTTCTTTATTGTTCTTTATGGGATCGGAATTCACGGTCCCTATGATGCGCTGGTATGGTTGCCGGTCAAAGTGGTTGCCATTGTCAGCGGTATTGCGCTGATCATCGGTAGTGCACTGATGTTCAAAAACCGGAAAGCCAAGGAAGCGGATCAGGTGAGTACTTACAGAGACTGGTTTTTGATCGGTTTGGTGTTTGCGTTGGGCGCCACCGGCATGTTGGCCTATTTAACCCGTCTGGCGGATGCCGCATTTCTGACCTACCTGATTTATTACCTGCATCTTATGTGTGTATTTGTTCTGTTTATTTCCCTGCCCTTTTCCAAGCTGGCCCATCTGGTGTATAGAACCACGGCCATGGCGTATAACGAGTATATCGGCAGAAAATAATTTTTTTTATATCCTGTAACAGGGATTCAAAAAGGCAGATCCGGGATTCCGGGTCTGCCTTTTTTTGTTTTGGGGCCTGGTTTTTTCAGGGGCAGCAGCGTTTTATGACCAGATGACGGGCATTATCCGCAACCAGCCTTGGCCTGACCCCCTGGCCTGACCCCATTGATCTGCCCGATCTGCCCGATTTGACCGGCCGGATTCCGGGGGAATGCATTATCACAGGAGCATTTTCTGGTAAACAGTTGTCGTTCTGACGGTAAATCCCGCGCCTTCATAGAGACCATGGGCCGCTGTCCGGGAGGGATGGGAGGTGAGCTCGACACGTTTCGCACCGGCTGTTTTTGCCCGGCAGATGGCGCACTCCATAAGGGCTTTCCCGATTCCCTGCTTTCTGAAAACCGGATCCACCACAACATCTTCAATCCTGGCCCGGCAGCCGGTGGGGGCTGTGAAAACAATCAGGGTGAGGGTGCCGGAAATCCGGCCATTGTCATTGCCAGCGGCAAAAAATAAAAAAGACGATTCTGATGCAATGAGCTGGCGCAGATCTTTTGGGTGCAGCGGTTTTGCATCAGGGGATAAGTGGGGCAGCAATCGATTGAGGGCTCTCAGATAGGCATTCTGGTATTCAGCTGCTTCAAAAATTCTCATGACCGGTGTATTTCATGTTTCATGCTGGTATTTATTCTGAAATTAATACCTGATTTCGTGGGTTTGGTCAAAGACCTCAGGTTTTTCCGGAAAAATTGCGCGCAGCGTGCAAAGTGCCTTATACAAGTCACTTTTAACGATTACGGACTTGAGGTAAACAAGCCCCTTTTAGGGGATAGCAAAGGCCTGGTCCCATGGGCCAGGATTTTGTACTGCGCAAATGACTGGATCTTCCTGTTATTTTTTCACGTAAATATTCGGCTTGATCATATTATCAGCAATTTTTTTTAAAAAAAGTTCGGGACACGAGAATAATAATCTGCTATAAAAAATGCATGATTGTTTCTCGTCAAAACATACTGGCATCATACACTTCTGAGATAAATGTTCAATTCATTGATTTTCCCATTGAAGAAACTGAACAGATACTTGTTTCAGAAAAAGAGTATCTGGAATTAAAATGTGAGCTTGGGTATTGGCGAAGCATGCATAAACAAGCCATTACTCGTGAAGCAATACTGAAGCAAACAATTAAAGAACAGGAAGGCCAAATCCGAGACCTGAAACAGCGTGTATTTGGCAAAAAAAGTGAGAAAAGCAGTTCCACTAAAGATGACGGTAATTCGAAAAAGCAAAATCCCAAACGTCCTCGTGGTCAGCAACCCGGAAGTAAGGGACACGGACGTACAGAACGTCCCAGTCTTCCCGAAAAAACAGAAGATGCTAAACTCCATGAAGATCCGGTATGTCCTTGTTGCAACAAACCGTACATACACGATGAAAGCAGGGAAGCAGAAATTATTGAGGTTGAAGTCAAGGCGTATACACGTAAGATTATACGTCAGTGTATGAAAAAAGGATGTACGTGCAAAGGGGTGCCTAATAAAATAACCGCGCCAATGCCTCCCAGGATTTTTCCCAAAAGTGAATACGGACTTTCGATATGGGAAGCCGTCTTATTAACTAAATTCCAGTATTGCCAGCCAACCAATCGCCTTTTGAATCAATATGCGGAGCTTGGTTTACCTATATCTCCCGGAACCATTACAGGCGGTCTAAAAAAACTAAAAGAGTTGTTTAACCCTGTTTACGAAGCACTCTACAACCATCAAATGACAGAAGACAGATTCCATAATGATGAAAGCAGTTGGAAAGTCTTTGAAAGCATTGAAGGCAAAATTAGCAATCGGTGGTGGTTGTGGGTCAGTCGTTCTATGTCGGTTGTCTACTTCCAGATTGCACCAGGACGTGGTGCAAACGTTCCTATCGAATATTTTAAAAACATAAAACAGCAAAAAATTATTGTTATCTGTGACCGATTCAGTGCCTATAAATCATTGGCAAAACAAATGCCTTTCATCGTTTTGGCTTTTTGTTGGGCACATGTTCGCCGGGATTTTCTGGATGCAGCCAGAAAGTATACAGAATTGGAAGATTGGTCATTGTCCTGGGTTAAAAAAATTGGTGAACTTTACCATATCAATAATCAGCGTCGTAAAGAATTTGATCCAAAACTTTCCATTGAGGAACAATCCGCATCATTCAACGATCAGCATGAGCAACTCGTTGAAAAAATGCATGCAATAGTTGAAGAACGGGATGCTTTTATAGAGGCACACAAGCCTGATGGTTTCGATTCAAGCTTGCTGTCTGACGTTAAATTCAAAATATTAACAAGTCTTCAAAATCATTGGGACGGCCTGAGCGTATTCGTTAAACACCCTGAAGTTCCGATGGATAACAATCCTGGAGAAAAGTCCATCCGCAATCCCGTGACAGGGCGAAAGAATTTTTATGGCTCAGGTAGCTTGTGGAGTTCTCAGCTGGCAGCGATAATGTTTTCAATCTTTCAGACCATGAATTTATGGACTCTAAACTGTAATCATTGGTTGAGATCATACTTGACCGCCTGTGCAGAGAATTATGGCAAGGCACCTGAAAATTTATCTCCCTTTCTTCCCTGGGAAATGAATGAAAAACGTCGATATGAACTTTCCAAGCCACCAGATACATCATGACTCGCTACTGTGGCCGGGACTTTTCTCCCAAAGATCTTGAACAACAAATCCGATCACTCATAAAACACAATCCCAAGCTCAACCGAACACGGCTTTCCGAAGAAGTCTGCCGATTTCTTCAATGGCTAAAGCCTGATGGTAAGTTCAAGGATATGTCGTGCCGCGTTGCCATGCTGCGTATGGACAAAGATGGATTGATACGGCTACCGCCATCCACACGAAAAAAACAGCCTGTTAAAAAAATTGATATTACACCTGCCACTGATCCAAAAACCCCAGTGATATGTCCTGTTAATCAGTTACCCCAATTGCATTTACAGATGGTTACTAAAACCAACTCCGCTTTATGGAATGAATACATCGAGAGATATCATTATCTTGGACATTCTCCACTGCCCGGAGCTCAGCTACGATATTACATTTCTGCAGGTGAACAAATTGTTGCATTAACAGGTTTTGGGGCAGCTGCATGGCAAACAGCACCAAGAGACCAATTTATTGGGTGGAATAATGATCAGAGAAAAAAAATTTACACTTGATTGTCAATAATGCCCGGTTCCTTATTTTACCATGGATTCAATCGAAGAGCCTTGCATCTAAAATTCTTTCTTTGACAACTCGGTTGCTGCCGGATGATTGGGAAAAAAGATATAACATCCGGCCGGTGCTGATGGAATCATTTGTGCAAAAAGAGCGTTTTGCAGGAACTTGCTACAAAGCAGCAAATTGGACCAATGTTGGAGAAACCAAAGGACGTGGGAAGCTTGGGCCAGCTGGAAAAAGAAGTGTTCCAATTAAAGATGTTTGGGTATATCCTCTTGATAAAAAATTCAGATTCTTACTGAAAAGTTAGCTTCTAAATAACTAACCCGAATATTTACTTTTTCACTTCAGTATTCTTTTTTATTTCAATAATTTCCTGACTCCTGGAGGTAAAGGAAATTCCCTGCTGGGACTGGGTGCTGATCATAATGGATTCTACAATCGGCGGATTCACCGGGACAGAGGCATCCCATGCCACGATAAAATTGGCCCCGGACCCGCCGGTCTTGTCTTTTTCCGGAATAATATAACGCACGGACTCCAGCGGTTTCAGCGTCACCGGCGTTTCCAGATACGATTTGATAAGTGCTCCCCGGGTTTCATGGTAATCGACAGTGGTGAGCCGGATGGGATGTTCCGGATTAATGTTGCGGATGCTTAAGGTGACCGCCAGATTAAACGGCATTTCACGGTTGCCGCTGTAAATGTGGGAATATGCCGGCACATAAAGCCTCTGGCCGTCAGACAGCATCAGGGTGTCTGCAGCAGCCGGCGGGGCAACAGGAATACACAGAACGGATAAAGTTATGCACCAGGATAAAAGGAAAGCGCATTTTTTCATTGAAAACCTCCTGTTGTTGGATTGGATGGGGGGGCTCTGATTGGCCTGGCCAGCTGAATTGGCCGGTGGATGTCCGACCTGATGATGCGGCTGGCGTGGAAGCCGTTATGTTAAGTTCTGATTTTATCCTGAAATATCACTTAAATTCAAGATCATTTAATATCAGGCCGGAAGACGGGGCAATGTGCCGGAGGGGCCGCGGGTCCTTGCCGGTAAGGGAATGGCGGATGGCGGCCAGGGTGGTCTCCCCCCGGCCTAAACACCGCAGCTGCCCCATGATCAGGCGGACCTGATATCGCAGAAAGCCTTTGGCCCGGATAAGGTAGGCGTAAGTGGTTTCCGGAAAAAAACTGGCCTGATAAAAGGTGTTTTTAAGGATTCTGCTGTCCTTCACCTCCCTTTCAACCTGGGTGGCGGGGCCGGGCTTGGTGCAGTATTGAATAAAATTGTGCCTGCCTTCAAACAGCCGGGCTCCCTGTTTCATCGTGTCAATATCCAGAATTTCCGGAAAGGCGCTGACAAGGGAGGCGGCAAAAGGGTGGCATTTTTCCCCGAAGCTGAACAGGTAGATATATTCTTTTGTGCACGCGGCACTAAGAATGTTGAAATCGCGGTCTGTTTCCGTGATTTTTAGTATCCGGATGTCGTTGGGCAGGTTCAGGTTCAGGTCCGCAAGCATCTGGTCCGGGTTCACCGCATGGGCGAGAAAAAGGGCAAACGCGCTGTGGTTGGCCGACACCCGGGCATCTGTGCGGCTGGCGGCCAGTATTTTGAATGCAGACTGGCCAAGGAGGAAGGCAAGGGTTTTTGTCACCATATGTTCAACCGTCAGCAGACCGGGCTGTTTTTGCCACCCATGGTACCGGAATCCAAGATACTGAAAATGAAGAAGATAGCGGTATTTTTTCACAGGCATCAGGGGTTATGAGGTTTTGTTAGATCAGAGGTGCAATACGGACAGCGCAGGGCCTTGGCCGGTACAGAGGAAAAACAGTAAATACAGTCCTTGGTGGCGACTTCAGGTGTTGTTTCTTTTTTTCGCTGGAGATTGTTGATGGATTTAATCAGCAGAAAAACAGCAACAGCCACGATTAAAAAGGTAATCACGCTGTTGACGAACAGGCCGTAATTCAGGGTGACGGCCCCGGCTGTCTGTGCCTCGGCCAGGGACCCATAGGGGCCGGGAACAGCACCTTTTTTCAATACCATAAAAAATTCGCTGAAATCCACGCCGCCCACCAGCAGCCCGATGGGCGGCATAAGAACGTCGTTGACCAGACTTTTCGCAATGGTGCCAAAGGCGCCGCCCACAATGATGCCCACAGCCATGTCCACCACGTTTCCCCGCATGGCAAATTCTTTAAATTCCCGGAACATGTCAGATCACTCCTCCTGGTTGTTATTGATCTGTTTTTCGCAAAAAAGAGGAAATTTATTTTATAAAAAGACAATAAACCGGATCGAATTAAAATACAATGATGATTCAACCGGAGAAAATGCAGTAATGCAAAAAGGGGGGCCGGAAAAAAGCAGCCCGCTCTTTTTGGGAGCGGGCTGCGGGCAGTGGTAATCAGTGATATGTCAAACAGACATAAAACACCAGATGGCTATTTGAGGGACTGATAGTAATCAATCAGGATTTCCGCCACTTCCGGACGTGAGAATTCTTTGGGCGGTTTGATTCCCTGGCCCAGCATTTCACGAACTTTTGTTCCGGAAAGCAGAACAAAGTCTTCTTTGGTATGGTCGTCAACACTGCTCATCATGACCACCTTGTTCAGTTTTTTTGAATAGGCGGTGTGGTCTGCTCTGTAGATATCAATCTGCAGGTCGTCTTTGGAGATATTGTCGAAAATGGTCTGCGCATCAAACGGACCATAGTAGTCACCGACACCGGCATGGTCGCGGCCCACGATCAGGTGGGTGCATCCGCAGTTCTGACGGAAGCAGGCATGCAGGACGGCTTCCCGGGGTCCGGCATAGAGCATGTCAAAACCGTAACCGGTGATCATCACGGTGTTGGGCGGGAAGTAAACTTCAACCATTTTGCGAATGCATTTGTCACGGACGTCTGCCGGAATGTCGCCTTTTTTCAGTTTGCCCAGCAGCATGTGAATCAGGATGCCGTCGGCTTTTTCGTCTTCATAGGCCATGCGGCAAAGTTCTTCATGGGCCAGGTGCATGGGGTTACGGGTCTGGAAGGCAACCACTTTTTCCCATCCGCGTTCGCTGATTTCTTTGCGGATTTCAACGGCGGTTTTGAAGGTGCCGGGGAAATCTTTGGGGAAATAAGAGAAATTCAGCACCTGAATGGGGCCGGAAATGCAGGTTTTGCCAACGGAATTGAATGTTTTTACGCCGATGTGGTCCATGTCATCTGTGCCGTACACTTCTTTGGTCATGGTCGCCATTTGATCATCGGTGAATGTTTCAATGGCTTCCACATCCTGAATGGCGATAACGGGATTGCCTTCCACGTTGGGATCCTTCAGGGCGATTCTTTTGGCGTCTTTGACGGCGGAGGCGTCTTCGACCATATTCAGAACCGGGGTCGGCCAGAACTGACCGGAGGTGGTTTTCATGTTTTGAGCGACGCTCATGGCATCGGCAGCATTCATGAAGCCTGTCCGCGGGGTGAAATAACCGCCGGCCAGCATGACGGCATTTCCGGCCGCCGCAGAGCTGATAAGAATAGAAGGCAGACCTTCGGCTTCTTTCTGCAGTTCAGCGCGTTTTGCATCGTCTTCAACGTACAATGGCATTAATTTGTCTGAGCCAAGTGGTTTAATCATTGTTTTCTCCTCTTGTAGAATGGGTTAGGGGTCTCTTCTATCTCTCTAATCTAATGGTTTTTAAACACCAGATACAATTTACGAAAGAAAACACCAACGCACAGAAACCGCTGAAATGGGTGAAAATGGCCCTGTGTCACGGAATTTACTTTAAATAAAATTTTTTATCAGGAGATTTTTGCCTTGTCAAGATGATATTGCAAAATTGGTGTGGATTGTGTTTGGGGCATAACGCTCTGAATTCAAATTATATCAAAGATAATCTGGCGGGCGGTTGGGAAAACAGGGGTACGCAAAAGAGTCGGCAATCAGATTGCCTGGAAAAACGCGGGATAGTCATTAAATTCTGTTGTTTTTGGAAAAACGCGTATTTTTTTGCCGGGTCAATCCCGGTGTCGGAATTTTGCCCGGCTATTCTTCCGGAAGATCGGTTTCGGAAATAAATTCCGTGATCAGGTTGTCCACATAATGAAAATCCAGATCCGTTTGTTTTTCCAGTACCAGGTCCTCGTTGGCATTTTTTAGTTTTTTTAGAAGGTTGTGGATCAAGAGCATCAGGAGTTTGTTGCCGGCATGGGGGGTGGTCTTGAAGTAAAAAAGCAGGTTTTTCCGGGTAATTTTCATGACCGTGGTATCTTCCGCGCAGACCACGCTGGCGGTACGTTTGTTGGTCAGAAAAATGGCGGATTCCCCAAACACTTCACCGGGTAGAATCCGGCTTACCACAATGTCCTGGTGTTTTTTATCATTGACCAGCACATCAACGCTTCCGTCTATTATCGCAAACAGCGAATCTCCGACCTCTCCCTGGGTGATAACTTTTTCGCCTTTTTCATATCGCTGGATGGCGGAGATCAGGAGCATTTTCTGAAGTTCGTTTTCATGAAGCCAGTGAAAAATTTGAATATTTTTAACCACTGGAAGGTATTGCAGAATATTGGATTCTGTTTTCATGGGTGCTCCTTGTGGTGTCTGGTTCGGTAAAATATGCCGGCCGGCGGATGTTGCGCTTTAAAAACGGTTAATACCATACCGGACAGGCCCGGAAGTGTCAATAAAATTGACGGCTTTGCAAAAAAGCTTTTGACGGCAGCTTCGTCGCTGTATGAACCCATAAGAAATTCCTGTCCATAATATTTTTTATCCCGCAGAGGCGCTGAGGTTTTTTTCTCTGCGAGCTCTGCGCCTCTGCGGGAGATAAGATTTTTTTAAGATGCACTGAATTGGAAGTCCCAATTCTTTGCCGCGCTGCTTCCTCAGCTGCTTCATCGTACTCCAAGCACTTGTTATTGCATGTAATTTGCGTACCTCGCCCATTTTAAGAGTTGGTGAATTTCTATACCTGTCCATCTGAATTCGACTTTTTACGGTTGCATCAATTTTAACGTTTTTCAGACAACATCTGTGAATGAATCCAATAAATTTTTCAAAAATGTAATGGTTCAATTTTAATAATTACAAAAATGTAATTATTTGATTTCCGTTTTAATAGTCTTGTAAAATTTTAACCTACTGAAATAAATTCAATTTTTAATTAAAAATTGGTTTTTTTACAACCTGGCATAGTTTATGAAATATAATTAAAAAACAACCTGTTTGATTCCCAATAATTTTTTACAAGGAGACGCAAATGAAACCATTTACAATGAAAACAAGGAAATTGATGGCAGTGTTTTTTTTCTCAGCCGTTTTGGCTGGCGCATCCCCGGCCCTGGCGGCGGATGTAACCACCGCGGTGGATTTGAATTCCGCCTATGTATGGCGAGGAATTACCTTTAATGACGGCCTGGTGGCTCAGCCCAGCGTGGATGTGGCGGCCGGTAATTTCGGGTTTAATGTATGGGGAAATATTGATTTGGATGATTATGATGAAAGCCTGGACAAAGGCGAACTTTCAGAAGTTGACCTTACATTGACATATGGTTTTGATGCCGGCCCGATCGGAATAACAGCCGGCTACATTGAATATCTTTTTCCATGCGCAGCATCGGGCGGAGGTGAGGCGACAAGCGAAATTTTTCTGGATGCTTCGTTAGAACCGGCAGATGGAATTAGCATTGGTATAACAGGTTATTATGATATTGATGAAGTGGTAGATTATTACCTGAATGCCTATGTAGGGTATGGCATAAGTTTTGATTCCGGGCTTGATGTCGATTTCAGCGCAGCTGTCGGCTATGCCGGTGAAGACTTTGCCATAGCCTATGGTGGAATGGAATCAGGCTTTTATGATTATACTGTGAGCATCGGTCTCGGGTATGCGATTAATGAAATGATTTCAGTATCTGCTTCCCTCAATTATACAGATGCCTTTGATGATGACGTATTGCCGGAACAGGATACAGATGTTTTCGGCGGTGCCGGTATTGCGCTTGCCTTTTAAGCCGTTAAAAAGATTTTAAACCTGCTATGAGTGGATCGGCAGATAACATAAAAGCCCCAAATTCGGAGAATTTGGGGCTTTTTGCAGAGTGGTCAAAGGGTCCGTTTAAAACTTTTCTCTAACGTTTTAAGGGACCACTGGATAAATGTGGGCCGGCCGTGGGGGCAGTGAAACGGATTTTCACAATCCTCGAGCTGGTTTAAAAGGGCCCGCATTTCCTGGATGGAAAGGGCCTGTCGGGCCCGGATGGCACTGTGGCAGGCCATGAGGATGCGGCACTGGTCCAGGGCGTTATCAAGGCCCGGCGCATCCCCATAGGCCTCCATGGCTTCAGCGATTTCAACGATCAGGGGTTTGATTTCGCGATCCGCGATTAGCTGGGGCACGGATTTCACCACAAAAGTGCTGCCGCCGAAATGCTCGATTTCAAGGCCCAGGGAGTTGAGATCATCCAGCATCTGTTCAATGATCGCGGCTTCCCGGTATCCCAGATCAAAGGTTTCCGGAATCATGAGTTTCTGGGACGGCGGATGTTCGGATGCGGCGGCGGCATTTTTTAAGTGCTCATAGGCAATGCGTTCATGTGCCGCGTGCTGGTCCACAAGGATCAGTTCATTGTCTGTTTCACACAGAATATAGGTGTTGTTGAACTGACCGATCACACCGGCCCGGGCAAATTTTTTGCCTTCCCACAAATGGGTTTGACGGGCCGCCGGAGATCGGGATATTTCCTGTTTTTTTTCAAATTCCAAAGCGCCGATTTGGCCGGGGGCAGGGAAATGTGCCGGATAATGTGCCGGAAACGGGTTGGCAGATGGCGAATCCGGCCGGGATGCGGTTTTAAAATCCGCTTTTGGGGAAACAGGGAAGCAAGGGTCAGGAGAGGGTGTTTCCCGGGACGGTCCGGAATTGTCAAAGGCCAGGGACCGGGGTTCCTTCACCTCCCGGGCGGGGTAAGCCTCTGGATTGCGGACATACATGGCCGGGCCGGCGGGCCGGGATTGCCAGATTTTCTGGATTGTGGTTTTTACGGTTTCATAGACCTGCTTTTGCCGGGCAAACCGGACTTCATGTTTCGTGGGGTGGACATTGACATCCACCTGATCCGGGGCAATATCGATAAACACGACGGCCACGGGAAACCGGCCTTTCATGATCCGGCCCCGGTAGCCTTCAAAAATGGCGTATTGCACTCCCCGGTCCCGGATCAGCCGGTGGTTGACAAAAATATGGATTTTCTGGGAGGTACCCCGGGTGACGGCCGGGTCCGAGGTCCACCCGGACAGGGACAGATAATTATCTGAGTAATGAAAAGGATAAAGGGAAGATTTGAGATCGTTTCCCAGCACATCTACCATCCGGTCCACGGGCGAAGCCACTGGGGGCCAGTTTTTGATTTCTTTTGCATTATGAATCAGGCGGAACTGGATGTCCGGCCGGGCCAGGGCACAGCAGGAGACCCCATCTGCGATATGCCCCATTTCCGTGGCAATGGTTTTTAAAAATTTTCTGCGGGCCGGCGTGTTGTAAAAAAGCTGGGAAACGGAAATCATGGTGCCTTCCGGCGCGCCCGCGTCCGTGACATTTTTGATTTTACCGCCCTCAATGTCGATGCGGGTGCCGGAAACCGCGGATTTTTCCCGGGTGATCAAGGAAAACCGGGATACCGAGGCAATGCTGGGCAGTGCTTCTCCCCGGAATCCCAGGGTGCTGATGGCATAGAGATCCGCGTCCTGATAAATTTTGCTGGTGGCGTAGCGTTCAATGGCCAGCAGGGCGTCATCCCGCGGCATGCCGCAGCCGTTGTCCGCCACCCGGATCAGGGACCGGCCGCCCTGGCGGATTTCAACGGTGATCCGGGTGCTGTCCGCGTCAATGGCATTTTCCACCAGTTCTTTGACCACGGATGCCGGCCGTTCCACCACCTCTCCGGCAGCGATTTTATTGGACAGAATTTCCGGAAGAATTTTGATTCTGGACATGGGGATCCCGGGGGCTATGGGTATGACAACATCATTTTCTATTCTTTTTTGCAAAAATTTCGGGTCAAAAATTCCTGGTCTTTGGGCGGCAGATCAAATTTCAAGGCTGCTTCGCAGATCAGTTCGGGCAATGGCTTTTTGGGTTTTTCGTGCCGCATTTCATCAATCCATTTCACGGCTTTGCGGATATCGTCGCCTTCCGGCAGAATGGTCATGGGTTACCTCTCTTTGGATTACAGTTGCGGCCGCCGGCAGTGAAAATCCGTGGCCTGTTCAAATGCGTATGCTGCGTTTAAAATCGTGGTTTCTTCAAAATAATTGCCCATGAGCTGCAACCCCACCGGCAGGCCCTCGTTTGAAAATCCGCAGGGAACCGACAGGCCCGGGATGCCCGCCAGATTGGCGGAAAGGGTAAAAATATCGGAAAGATACATGGTCAGGGGATCGTCAATATTCTCTCCGATGTTAAAAGCCGGCGTGGGGGTGACCGGGGACAGAAGGATATCACAGGCGGAAAATGCGGTTTCAAAATCTTTTTTGATGAGGGTCCGGATCTGGGAGGCTTTTTTGTAATACGCGTCATAATACCCGGCAGACAGCGCATAGGTGCCCAGCAGGATCCGGCGCTGAACTTCCGGCCCAAAGCCCGCGGACCGGGTATTTTTGTACATGTCGATCAGGCTGGCGGCCCCTGTGTCCCGGGCACCGTATTTGACGCCGTCATACCGGGCCAGGTTGGAGCTGGCTTCGGCCGGGGCGATCAGATAATAGGCGGCCACTGCATACTGGCTGTGGGGCAGGGAAACGTCCACCAGTTCCGCGCCCGCATCCCTGTAGAAATCCATGGCCTTTTTCACTGATGACAGCACATCCGGAGAAATTCCTTCCAACGCATGGTATTGCTCGGGAATGCCGATTTTAAGCCCTTTTACCTCGCCGGTCAGGGCGGCCCGGAAATCCGGCACCGGTGTATCAATGGAGGTGGAATCTTTGGCATCATGGCCGGAAATTGTCTGCATCAGAATGGCAGCATCCGTTACATCCCGGGCCAGGGGGCCGATCTGGTCCAGAGAAGAAGCAAATGCCACCAGGCCGAACCGGGATACCCGGCCATAGGTGGGTTTTACCCCCACCACACCGCAATGGGAGGCGGGCTGACGGATGGATCCGCCCGTATCCGACCCCAGGGCGCCCAGGCACATATTGGCCGCCACGGCAGCAGCGGACCCGCCGCTGGAGCCTCCCGGCACCCGGGACCGGTCCCAGGGATTTTTCGTGATTTTGATGCCGGAATTTTCCGTGGAGGATCCCATGGCAAATTCATCCATATTGACTTTGCCGGTCATCACGGCCCCGGCCGCGGTTAATTTTTTCATAACCGTGGCATCATAGGGCGGAATGAAATTTTCAAGTATTTTGGATGCGCAGGTGGTGGCAACGCCCCTGGTGCAGATCAGGTCTTTTACGGCAATGGGAATGCCGGTCAGGGCCCGGGCCGTGTTTTGGCCTATGATTTTGTCCGCGGCCGCGGCCTGTTTGAGTGCCAGCGCTTCGGTAACGGTGATATAGGCATCCACCAGGGGTTCCACCGCCTGAATGCGGTCCAGCACCGCCCGGGTCAGTTCCACGGCGGAAATCTCTTTGGTTTTCAGAAGGTCCTGGGCCTCGTGTATGGTGAGTTCGTGCAGGTTCATCCCGGTCTCCTATTTATCCTATTTATTCTGGTCTCTTTTTTATTGCCTTATGATTCAATGACTTTTGGAACAATAAAAAAGCCGTCTTCTGTTGCGGGCGCATTGCCAAGGGCTGATTCCCGGTCCAGATGATCTGTCGGGCTGTCTTCCCGAAACGCGTTGGATTTGTCCACCGCGTGAAAGGTGGGGGTTACATCGCTGGTGTCGATGCGGTCCAGTGTTTCCACATATTCCAGAATTTTGCCCAGCTGACTGGCAAAAGTATCAATCTGCGATTCATCAATATTCAGCCGCGCCAGGGTGGCCACATGCAGCACATCTTCCTTGGTCAGTGTCATGGTAAGTATCCTTTTTTATATTTTTTACCTCGGTTAATCCATGGAGATGATCAGCGAATCTACCCCGGCGGCTTTCAGGCGAAGGTGATCCTTGTCTGCCATGCTCCGGTTTGGATAGGGACCGATGCGCACCCGGTGCCAGGTAATGCTGTTGATTTCTGAGCTCTGACAGAACGCGGGGTATCCCTTTTCTTTGAATTTGGTCATCAATGATCTGGCTTTTGCCGGATCTTTTAAGGACGCCACCTGAATGGCAAATGCCATGGAAGAGACAGCGGTTTCGCCCCGGGACGGCTCAGGGGATGTTGCCAAAGTGGCCGCCGGAGTGGCCGCCGGAGTGGCTGGCGGCGCAACTGCCGGTGCCGATGGCTTTGCATAATTTATCTCAACTTCGGGTTTTAAGACTTCAACGGGTTTTGACGGGCCAGTGGAAGCGGCGGCGGTTGCGGTTGCAGGGGCGGTTTTTTCGGATGCCGGCGTTTTTTTGGGGGGAGCGGTTTTGGCGTATTTGGGGGTGAGCACCGGCGGCACATACTGCTCATAAATCTCCGGATCTTTGCCTTTGTCCTTTAAAATATCAATGATATCTTCCTGAACAATGGGCAGTTTTGACATTTCATGAATGTTTTTTTCCATGGCCCGAATGTCAGCCTGTATGTCGGGTGCATTGTTTGATAAGGCGCCGGTTTCTTCTTCGTTTAAAACGCTGATGCCCTGGAGTTTTGCAAGTTTTTTTTCAATTTCTTCCACGTCAAACTGCACCGGAGCCGTGTTTCTGCCCACCATCACCCCGAGAAAAAACATGCACCCGAAAATCACAAAACAGGACAGGAGCCATCCCGTCAGATTCGCGCGATCAATAACAAGAAAGGGCGCAGGGGTTTTGCGGGGCGATGGTTTTTTGGCTGCTGCGGTTTTGGCGGTCATAGGGGCGTCACATTGATTTTGATTTAGGGTAATCGGGTTCACATGGCATCGGGTGCGGAAACGCCCAGCAGGGTCAGGCCGTTGCGGATGACTTTCTGGATCCCAAGCACCAGGACAAGCCGTCCGGCCGTGAGATCCGGGTCATCCGTGAGCACCCGGTGCTTATTGTAATAGGCATGAAAATCCGCTGCAAGGTCCATCAAATAAAAGGCCACCCGGTGGGGTTCCATAAATTCGGCGGCGGCGGCAAGGGTTTCCGGGTACCGGGCCAGGTGCTTGATGAGCCGGATTTCTTCGGGCTCGGTAATCCGGGTCACAGCATCGGTGCTGTACGCTGTGTCCGTTATATTGTTTTCATCCCGGGCTTTTTTAAGAATGCTGGAGATCCGGGCGTGAACATACTGCACATAATACACCGGGTTGTCATTGGTTTTCTGCTTGGCCACTTCCAGATCAAAATCCAGGGGACTGTCATAGTGGCGGGTCAGAAAAATAAACCGCACCGCGTCTTTTCCCACTTCATCAATCACCTCTTCCAGGGTGACAAAATGGCCGGAGCGTTTGCCCATGGACACGGGCACCCCTTTTCTCAGCAGATTGACCAGCTGGGTCAGGATGACCACAAATTGTTTTTCATCTTTGCCGGATGCCGTGATGGCGGCCCTGATCCGGGGAATGTAGCCGTGATGGTCCGCGCCCCAGACATCGATGATCCGGTCAAACCCCCGATCCAGCTTGTCCCGGTGGTAGGCAATGTCTGAGGCAAAATAGGTGCTCTGCCCGTTGTTCCGCACCACTACCCGGTCTTTTTCATCGCCGAATGCTTCGGTTTTAAACCACAGGGCGTCATCTTTTTCATAAATAAACCCCTGGTCTTTGAATTTTTCAATAACCGCTTCCACTTTGCCGGAACTCACCAGGGCCTGTTCGCTGTACCAGTTGTCAAATCTGATGCCAAGGGTGTTAAGGACCTCTCGGATGGTGATGATCATCCGGTCTGCGGCAAATGTCGCGCAAAACCCCACGGCTTCTTCCTGGCTGACGGTGCTTATCCAGTCCCCTTGCTTGTCTTTGACAGCTTTGGCAATGTCCTGGATATAATCTCCCTGATAGCAGTCTTCCGGAAAGTCCACGGCTTGGCCGTCAAGCTGCCGGCATCTCAGAAAGACGGAAAGTCCAAGGGTCTGAATCTGGCGGCCGGCATCATTAATATAATATTCCCGGTACACGTCATACCCGCAGGCCGTGAGCAGGGCCGCCACAGAGTCCCCCACAATCGCGCCCCGGCCGTGCCCCACATGCAGGGGGCCGGTGGGATTGGCACTGACAAATTCAATCTGCACTTTTTGTCCGTTGCCAGTGTTGGAAAATCCGTACGCCTGGTCTTTTTCAAAAATTTCCTTTAATACCGGATGCCAGGCCGCCGGGGCGATGAAAAAATTGATAAAACCCGGGCCGGCGATTTCTGTTTTTTCAATGGCCGGATGATCGGCCGGGATATGGCGGATCAGAATTTCCGCGATTTTTTGGGGGGCCATTT
>JAABSH010000056.1 GCA_011390465.1 Desulfobacteraceae bacterium | reverse complement strand
CCCACGGTAAATTTGTTCTGCCTTTTTTAAGGCAGGCACGGTGGCCTGCCCTACGAACCGGTCAAGGTCTCCACGCGTCGTAGGGGCGGCCACCGTGCCGTCCTGCAATATGACAAAAGACCTATGGTTATAGGCTTTGGGGGTAGAACAAATTTACCCTGGGACCAAGGCTGATACTCTTGACTTTAAAATTTCAAATTCTTATTGGTTAAATGATATGAACAAGCAATCAACATACCAAAAACGTTTAATTTATAAACGTCTTCATTCTCTTGAGCGCTTTAATGAATGGGAAAAAAACCACATTGATAAAAACGAAGAATATCAGCGACTGGCCGCAGTGTTTGGCATTTATGATCTGATTCCGGAAAAGGCAAGACAACGGGAAGTCAATGTTAACGGCATCATGAAAATGCGCAAGGCGTTATCATGTCTCAAGTAAATTTTTTTGAAAGCTCCCTCCGAAACATCACTAACTTATTTCATTCAAACAATATCAAATATATGGTCATTGGCGGATTAGCCAATGCGAAATGGGGTCTCCCCCGCGCAACGCTGGATATCGATATCACAATCTGGATACCTGACCATGAAATAGAAAACCTGATTTTCCTTCTTAAAGATTATACGTTTTTAGTTGATAACCCCCTTGAATTTATATTCGAAACACGCGTACTGCCGGTGAAGAACAAAAGCCATCAACGCATTGACTTGATTTTTGGATCATTGCCTTTTGAAGAAAATGCAATCGATAGAGCCGTAAAAGTCAAAATAGGGGAAACAATGGTAAATTTTTGTACCGCCGAAGATTTGATTCTATTAAAAATTATATCAGACCGCTCCAAAGATATTGAAGATGTTCGTGGTGTTCTCAAATTTCAAAAGGAAACCCTCGAATATGATTATCTTGAACCCCGAATCACTGAACTGGCCACGCTATTAGAAAGACCCGACATAAAAAAACAATGGGATAAATGGAAAAAAGACGAGGGGGTAGAATGAGGTTTTGGTTTTAATTTTGGCCAGGTGTGTGTAGGTAAGGGTTACGCGAAGCATTCCCTGACATCCCGGAAATTCGAACATACAAATCCCGGCACCGCTCAAAAACGGTTGCCGGCAAACCCGTCAGTCAGGGAGTCCCAAACCGACGGGACACCCTGACCTACCGCTGAACAAAATGCCCGCAACCATTCAGGGCATTCCCACCACACCGCTGCCCCTGGCCCTGGCCCTGGCCCTTTTCCGGCAAACCTGACGCTCACGCGAAAATATCTTTTCCATTGATTCTTTCCCGAGGACCTTCCATTTCAGATTCTCGCGAAATGCCGCCATTCAAAATACCCTTGCCGTTTATTGCCCATTCTGAGATTATAGTTTTGGTTGGTATATCTGATTCTCTTTAAAAAAGGACATTCTCATGCTTAACAAGCAGTTATATTTTTGGATAGCCGTCATTTGCCTGATTTTTGGCACCAGTGCAACAAAAGATGCGGCTATGGCCGCCGATCCCCGGCCCGCAAATCGCGGCGGCGTGAAAATTGAAGTGCCCGGGCCGGGAATGGTCCGGCTCACGGGCAGCGATATTGCCGGAACCGGTGTTGCCATCAACACCATTAATCCCGATACCCTTAAAGTGTTTCACCGGGACGCGGAAATTCCAATAATTGTGGCTTCCGCGGATCCGGTGTTTGATGGGGCGGACGTTATTGAATTCTATGCCCCGGGCATTGACAACCAATTCACGGGCACGGATGTGTTCTGGCTTTACTGGCATGGGAACAATGGAAAACGCATGGCCTGGGACAGCGCCGCACCGGACAGCGGCATTGCTGTTTCAACTTTCACTGAAACCCGGGCCTTGGAGGAAAATCATCTGCTGTGGACCCAGACACCGGGCGCGCCGGCAGCAGATTACTGGTTCTGGGAAAAACTCACCGCCCCCCAGGCCACCACGATTTCCTTTGATCTGCCCGGGCTGGTTCCAAATCCGGAGCCGGCGGAAATTTCCGTTTATTTCCAGGGAGTCAGCAGCACCAGCCACCAGGCCCGCATCGCCGTCAACAGCCAGCCACTGGCGGATGCCGTGTGGACTGACGCGGCCCGAGAAACCCTTATAACGCCCATTGCCGCCGGACTGTTGAAAACCCGCGGCAATGAACTGAAAATTTCATCTTCAGCAGCCACCGGAGATGTGATTTATGTAAATCGCATAGCGGTCGCCTATCCCCGACGCCTGGCCGCGGCAGGTGATCAGCTCCTGTTTACCCTCTCCCAAGCCGAATCAACGCCGGTATCTGTCACCGGTTTTACCCGAAACGCCCTCCAGGTGGCTGACATCACAAACCCGGAGGCGGTGCGCCGGATCTCCCACGCTGAAATAACAGAAGACCAAAACGGGTATGCGGTTAAATTCCAGCATCCGGGCGGCGAAAAAAAATACCTGGCCCTTGCTTCAAATGCTGCCGCGGCCCCCGGCCGCTTGGTTTTCAAACCCGCGTTTACCCTGAACACCTCCGCCAATGGCGCGGACTACCTTGTGATTACAGGGAAGGCCCTGATGCCGGGCCTTGAAAAACTCTGTGAGCTGCGCAGGCGGCAAGGCTTTCGGGTCAAAATGGTGGATATTGAAGACATCTATGATGCATTCAGCTATGGATTTTTTGAGCCGTCAGCAGTGCGGGAATTTCTGAAAACCGCCCATGACCACTGGACCCCGCCGGCCCCGCGATATGTGCTCCTGGCCGGGGATTCCAATCTGGATTACCGCAACCACTTCGGCACCGCCAAGCAAAATATCGTGCCCGTAATGCTGAGCGCCACCGCCGAACTGGGGCTGACCCCGTCGGACAATGAATTTGCGGCCTTTGGCAATGCCGGCCCGGTGCCGCAGATGCATATCGGCAGAATCTCCGGCAGCGGGCAGGATGGAATTTCCCGGACCGCGCGCAAGATCATTTTGTATGAAACAGACAAAAAATACACCCCCCGACAGGTGATGTTTGTGGCAGATGATGATGACCTGGCCTTTGAAAATTTAAGCGACAACCTGGCCACCTATCTGCCATCCGGATTCACGGCCGTAAAAATTTATGCCCGGCTCTATGATGCCTTAAGGGATGTCACCGGCAATATTCTCTCCTTTATCGATAGCGGCACCCTTATCACCAGTTTTGTGGGCCACGGAGACGTGATCCGGTGGGGCGCGGAACCTTACGGGGGCGGGGAATTTATTCTCCAGCCCCATGATGTGGATGACCTGGCCGCCCCGGGCCCGCTGACTTTTATCCTGGCCCTCAACTGCTTAAATGGTTATTTTTCCCAGGCCTTTGACTACAGCCTGGCCGAAGAATGGATGATGGCCGAAGACAGCGGCGCCATTGCCTGTCTTGCGCCCAGCGGCCTGTCCCACCAGTGGGAGCACGATCTGCTCGGCCAGTTTGTTTTTGAAAAAATTTTTCTGGAACGGGAAAACCGGATTGGCGATATTGCCACCGGGTCCAAAATCGACGCCTATTACGCCGGCGCATCCGACAAAGTGCTGATTTCCCTCAATCTGATCGGGGATCCAGCCACCACGCTTGCCATTAACCGGAACCCCGCGGAAATGGTCACTGCCTGGAAAATCACCGCTTCGGAGGCAACCGGCGGCAGCATCACCCCGTCCGGCCGCATCCCCGCGTTTGACGGTACCCATGAAACCTTTGCCATCGTCCCGGATGCAGGATACCAGATCAGTGATGTGGTGGTGGACGGCAAATCCCAGGGGGCTGTGGGGACCTATACCTTCAGCAGTGTTTCCGCGGACCACCGTATTTCCGCTGAATTCAAAAGCGAAGGCAGTTCCGATGGCGGCGGCGGCGGTGGAGGATGTTTTATTGGCGGGCTGGAATGGTGACTAAAAAATGAACGTCCAACATCGAACGTCCAACATCGAACATTCAATATCAAAAATCGAATCAAAAAAAAACAACGTGAACAAAAATCAGAAATTTGATCTTGAAGAACGGCTGCTTGCCTTTTCAGTACGAATTGTAAAAATTGTTGAACAGTTGCCAGACACAAAAACTGGCAATCACATTTCCGGGCAGTTATTAAGATCAGGTACATCGCCTTATCCCAACCATGGCGAAGCCCAGGCTGCGGAATCCCCAAAGGATTTTATCCATAAACTTCGCATATCTCTAAAAGAACTGCGGGAAACCCAGAGATGGCTGAAACTGATTCAAACAATTCCCCTGATCACCAGGCCGGATCGAATAAATGATATTCTGGAAGAGACAGAACAATTGATAAAAATTTTTGTCACAAGCATCAAAACCGCGGAAAGGAAAAATTCCTGATCACCATTAATATGAACTGCGGAGCGCAGCGACATCCTTATTCGATGTTCAGCGTTCGATGTTGGATGTTCGATGTTCTTCTTTTACACCAACTATTGTAAACAGGACCCCAAACCATCATGCTCACTCTGGACGGATATGACATCTTCAAAGCGCATCCCTTAAAAAACGGGGTTAAGCGCTATGATGCCCGGCATCTTGCGTCCGGCCGCCGGGTGATGATTCATTTTCTGCCGGTACAGGCGTCTTCGGCGGATTTTCTCCACCGCATCTTTGCGTATTTTCTGCCCCTTAAAAAAATTCACGCCCCGCATCTGGCCCGGGTGTATGCTATTGAAAAAATATCAAAACCATCAATTACCGGCATCGCCTTTGTCCAGGAAACCCTTTCCGGTGTACCCTTAACCGTGCACATCCGGAAAAACGGCCCCTTGAAAATGGCGGCCTTTATTCCGTCCGCCATCCAAATGGTCTCGGCGGTAAATGCCCTGCACAAAGCCGGCCTCACCCACCACTGGCTGACCAGTGATGTGTTTTTTGTTGATCCGGAAACCCATGATATCTGCCTTGGGGATTTTGCGTTTGGCATGATTTTTAACCAGCCGCCCCTGATTTCAGATATTTCCGGCACCTCCCCGCCGGCCATCAGCGACAGGTTTCTGCCCTATATTTCACCGGAGCAGACCGGCCGGATGAACTGCGATGTGGATTATCGCACGGATTTTTATTCTCTGGGGGTTATTTTTCACGAACTGCTTCTGGGCGCTCCGCCCTTTACCGGCAGTCCCGTGGAAATCATTCATGCCCACATGGCCCGGCCACCGGAAATTCCAACAGCCGTAAGAAAAAACATGGGGGATTTTCCCGCGGACATGATCCTGAAACTTCTGTCCAAATCTCCGGATGCCCGGTATCAAAGCGCCTGGGGCATAAAGTCCGATCTTGAAAAATGCCGAAACAGCACTGCCTGGGCGGATCCGGACATACCGCCGACACCGGGCGCGGATGATGCGCCGGAACAATTCCGGTTCACGGGCGCCATTTACGGCCGGGATGTTGAAACAGCCATGCTGGTGCATGAATTTAACCAGATGCGGGAAACCCGCCCGGGTGTTTTCATGGTGGCGGGATATTCCGGTATCGGCAAGACCCGGCTGGTGGAAGAGCTTCGCCGGCATGTGGCGGCCGGGGGCGGTTATTTTATCTCCAGCCAGTGCGACCCCCTTGAGCAGGAGCTGCCTTACAGCAGCCTGATCCCCGCATTTTCCGGAATGCTGCGGCAGATGCTCACAGAACCCCTGGACCGGATCGAAGACTGGCGCCTTCGGCTGACCCATGCCATGGGAGACGGGGCTGCCGTGATGATGGAAGTGCTGCCGGAGCTGGAAAATATTATCGGCAGCCAGCCTGCGGCCCCTTCTTTAACCCCCCGGGATGCCCGGAACCGGTTTCATGTGGTGTTTGAAAACTTTCTCCATACCCTGGCAACCAGGGCCCACCCCCTGGCCTTGTTTATCGACAACATCCAATGGGCCGATGCCGCCACCCTGAAACTCATGACATCGCTTTTCACCGGATCGGACATGCGGTATTTCTTTCTCGTCGGCGCCTACCGCACCAATGAATTAACCCCGGAGCATCCGCTGCTGGACAGCCTCGAGCACATCCGGGACAAAGGCGTGCCGGTCCAGACCCTGACCCTGAAACCCTTGAGTGAAGCAGATGTCTGCCGGATGCTTGCGGATTCCCTGCACACAAGCATGGATCAGGTGGTGCTGCCGGCCCGGGTCATCCACGACAAAACCCGGGGAAACCCCTTTTTTATCCGCCAGTTTATTGAAACCGTAAACGCGGCCGGCTGTTTTTCCTACGATTATAATACCGGCCGCTGGCAATGGGATATTGACCAGGTCACGGACCAGCGCATCACGGATAATGTGGTGGATTATATGACAGCCCGGGTGGCGCAGCTGGGCGCTTGTGCCATGGAAACCCTGTGGCTGGCCGCCTGTATCGGGGATGTTTTCGCCTTTTCCCTGCTGGCCGCGGCCGCTGAAAAACCCGCGGATGAAATTCTGGTGGACCTCAGGGAAGCCGCGGCCCTTGGCCTGATCCTGCCCAAAGGGGATGCCTGGCAACGCATGGACCATCCGGCCAGGGAGATGACCTTTGCCTTTGTTCACGACAAGCTACGGCAAACCGTGTATGCCCGGATATCCGATGCCCTGAAACACCAGTACCATCATACCATCGGAAACCGGATGTTTCAGCAGACCGACGTCCAAAACCTGCCTTCCCGGATTTTTGCCATTGTGCATCATTTGAATCAGGGAAAATCCCGCATCACGTCCGAGGCTGAAAAAAAAAGCACGGCCCGGCTCAACCTGCTGGCCGCCAAACGGGCCAAAGACGCTGCCGCCTACCACCAGGCCCGCCAATACCTGAAAACAGCGGAAAAATTTCTCACGCCCGCGGCCTGGGACACTGATGTTGATCTCATGTTTGATATCAAAAAACACCGGATGGAATGTGAATACCTGCTCCACCAGTTTGATCCGGCGGATGGGCTTTTTCATGAGCTTCTGGCGCATGCGGATTCCGATGAAACCCGGGCTGATCTTTTTAATCAGAAAATGATCATGCTGGCAAGCCTTGCCAGGCATGAAGATGCCCTGGCCATGGGCGCTGCCGGCCTGGATCTGCTGGGCATTCACCTGCCGAAAAAAGCCGGAAAAACCGATATCCTGCGGCGGCTGATGGTTCTCAAATACCAGCTGCGGGGAAAAGAGATTGCATCGCTTGTTGATCTGCCGGAAATTTCCGATCCCCGCCTCCAGCGAACCCTTACCCTGATGATGAATCTGAGCCTGTCGGCGTATTTTCGGCATCCCTATTTTGCCTCCTGCCTGGCCCTGGATATTTTTAAACTTACCCTGAAACACGGCAATTCCCCGGTGTCGCCGTTTGCCTATGTGATTTACGGGGCCGCGCTTTGCGGCCTGTTCCGGGAATACACGGCCGGATGCCGGTTCGGGGAACTGGCCATAAAGGCCAAAAACCGATTCGGCGGTCCCCAGATGCAAGCCAAGGTCATGCTGTACGTTGCCAATGCCATGACCGTGTGGACCCGGCCCTTGCGCCAGGTCATCACCATGAACCGGGAAGGCCTGACCGCGGCCCGGAACAGCGGCGATCTGAACTATACCATCTACCATATCCAGACCCTTATATTTACCATGTTTGCCGCCGGCACCCCCCTGAATGAGGTTGACAGGGAATGCCGCCGATATTTTGAATTTGTGGAAAAAACCCATGACCAGGGCGCTCTGAATTATCTGATCTCCGTCATTCAGTTCATCAAATGCCTGCGCGGGGAAACCTGCCACATCCACAGCTTAAATGATGACCGGTTTTCCGAATCCCGGCACGTCCGGCGCATTCAAGACGACAACATCCACATCATCCTCTGCCGCCATCATCTGCTCAAACTGCGGCTTCTGTATATTATGGAAGATTACAAGGGGGCGTTAAAAGAAGCGGAAAAATGCCGGGCCCTGCGCCAGTACCACATCGGCACCATTATTCTGCCGGAATATTACCTGTACCACGCCCTGGTGCTGACGGCCCTTTATCCTTCCGTGTCTGCGTTTAAAAAAAGCATTTACCGGGCCCATCTGGGCATTTTCCGGCGGCACCTGCGGCATTTGGCGGGCCAGTGTCCTGAAAATTTTGAGGCCAAATATTTTCTCATTCAGGCGGAGATGGCCCGGATTGCCGGCCGGGACCGCCGGGCCTCGGCCTTTTACCAGAAAGCCATCGAAGCTGCCAATACCGGGGGATTTACCCAGATCCATGCCATTGCCAGTGAAGCCGCGGCCAGATTCTTTCTTTCCCGGAAAATGGATGACGCGGCCCGGCCCTACCAGCACCAGGCCCGCAGCAGCTACCACAAATGGGGCGCCCGGACCAAAGCGACCCTGCTGGAAAAAACCTTTTCCCTGCCGGCTGCCGCTGACAGCCCCGCCGGCCCCCTGCCCATGGGTTCGAACCTGGACTACAGCGCCATTGTCGCGTCACTGCAGGCGATTTCCCGGGAAATTGTGCTGGAAGACCTGATGAAAAGCCTGATGAAAATCGTGCTGGAAAATGCCGGTGCCCGGAAAGTGCGATTTTTATCCATCAAGTCCGGTCAGATGTTTCTTGAAGCCAGCACCCATATTGATGAACCGGAAACCCTTGTTCATAAATCCCTGCCCGCGGACGGGCATCCGGATCTGTTTCATCCGGTGCTCAATTACGTAAAACGGGCCAGCACCTATCTGGTGCTGGAAGACGCGGTAAATAAAGGCGATTTTATCACCCACCCCTATGTAAAAACCCACCGGCCCCGGTCGGTGCTGTGCCTGCCGGTCATCCGGCACCAGTGGACCGGTGCCCTTCTGTATCTGGAAAACGACATCACGCCGTCGGTGTTTACGCCGGAGCGCATACGGGTTCTCGGCCTTCTGGCGTCCCAGGCCGCCATTTCCATGGAAAACGCCCGGCTTTATGAAAACGTGATTCAAAATGAAAAGCAACTCAGAGAAATTTCCGAAAAACGGGAAGAAGAATCTCTGCGCTACCAGTCCCAGCTGCGTTCCCTGTCATCAGAACTCTCCCTGGCGGAAGAACGGGAGCGCCGCCGGATTGCAACCGATCTCCACGACCGTATCGGCCATGCCCTGGCCAATGCGTCCATGAAGCTGCAGCTCGTCAAAAACGCGGCTTCCCCGGAAACCGCGGCCCGGCACATGGACGACATTCACGGGCTCATTGACCAGTCCATTACGGACACCCAGAACCTGACCTTTGAACTGAGCCCGCCCATCCTCTATGATCTGGGCCTTGAAGCGGCCCTGGACTGGCTGGCCGAACAAACCCAGCAGCAGCATGATATCACGGTTGAATTTACCGATGACCTGTCTTATAAACCCATAGATGAAAGCCTGCGCATCCTTTTGTTCCAGGCGGCCCGGGAACTGCTGCACAATGTGGTCAAACATGCCCGGGCCGAGCGGGTAACGGTGGCCATCTCCAGGGAAGAAAATCATGTCCGCATTGCCATCGACGACAACGGTGTTGGGTTTGCCGCCACCCGGCATGAAAATGACGTAAAAAAAGGCGGATTCGGCATTTTCTCCATTCAGGAACGGCTGAAACACCAGGGCGGGCGCATGGACATCGCATCTGATCCGGAAACCGGGTCCCGGATCACCATTGTCTCGCCGCTCACGGCAAAAACCCCCATCCGGTAAATTGACATCCACAGTACACAGGAAACCCCACATGGACATCAAAATTCTCTTGGCCGACGACCATAAAATCACCCGGGACGGGTTAAAAGCCCTGCTGGAAAATCAACCCCACATGCGCGTTGTTGGTGAAGCGGAAAACGGCCGGCTGGCGGTGCGGCTGGCCCTGGAATTGGCCCCGGACGTGGTGGTAATGGATATTAACATGCCGGAATTAAACGGTATTGAAGCCACCCGCCAGATTCTGGCAGACCTTCCGGACACCCGCATCATTGCCCTTTCCATGTATTCGGACAAACGCTATGTGGTGGGCATGCTCAAAGCCGGGGTATCCGGCTATCTTTTGAAAAACTGCGCCTTTGATGAGCTGGTAACCGCCATTAGCCAGGTGATGAAAAACCAGAATTACATGAGCCAGAAAATCGCGGGCACGGTGATGAAAGATTATGCCAGTATTCTGGAAAGCAGCGACAGTTCTCCGGCATCCCAGCTTACGGTGCGGGAGCGGGAAGTGCTGCAGCTTATTGCCGAAGGCATGAAAACCCGGGATATCGCGGAGCGGATTCATGTGAGCGTCAAGACCGTTGAAACCCACCGCCAGCAGATCATGCGGAAATTAAACGCCAAAAGCGTGGCCGAGCTCACCAAAATCGCCTTAAGGGAGGGGATTACGTCGCTGGATGTTTAAAAGCTGGGAGCTCAAAGCTGGAAGCTGAAAGCTGGAAGGTGGAAGGTGAAAGGTGAAAGGGGGAGGCTGAAGGAGGGCTTTTCCCCATGCTTTCCAATATCAGGGTTTGCGAAGTGAATTTTCAGGGTTTTCCCTATTGACATTTCTTTACCTTTACGTCAATTTATACCTAAACATCGTTTACATCAAAAATTAATGATTGATTTTAAGAATTTAATTTTTAATGTAAATCAAAACTTTTTACCATAATTTCAATTCAGGGGGAAAAATGAAAAAACTGACCTTAACCACTTTAGCGCTTTTGTTAACCGCTGTTTTTCTTCTGCCCGGGACGGTTCTTGCCGGGGGCGACAGCTACACCTGTGATACAAAATATCCCATTGTCATGGCCCACGGCATGGGCGCATCAGCGGAAATTCTCAATATCGTGGATTACTGGTGGGGCATTCCCGAAGCTTTAGAAGATGAAGGGGCTGAAGTCTATGTCACCTCTGTCAACGGCATGGACAGCACCGCCAATAAAGCAGTGGATTTTTATCAGCAGTGCCTTGGGGTTCTGGCCTGTTCAGGAGCGGCTAAAATCAACATTATCGGCCATTCCCACGGCACCCTTTACAGCCGCTATGCCATTTCCAACCTGGGCCTTGCTTCGAAAGTTGCCAGCCACACCAGCATTGCCGGCCCGCACCGGGGCAGCGCCATTGCCGATATCGTGGTCGGTGTTATTCCGGATTCCATGGAATGGCTGGTGGGCGACACCCTGGATTTTGTGTATGCCTTTATTTTCGGGGATGATGATCCCAACAGCCTGGAAAACGGTTATGACCTGACCCGGGATTACATGATCAACACCTTTAATCCCAATACACCGAACATCAGCGGCATCTATTATCAGAGCTGGGCCGCCAAAGCCAAGACCTCCTGCCCGAGCGTGATTCTGGAAGCCACCTGGCTGGTGCTGCTGGCCTATGAAGGGGCCAACGACGGCCTGGTCAGTGTCAACAGCGCCAAATGGGGTCATTTCCGGGGCGTGGAAGATGCGGCCTGGTACAGTGTGGGTTGCGACCATCTAAATATTGTGGGCCAGCTGTTCGGCATCACGCCGGGATTCGACGAAAATGAATTTTACGTGGATATTGCCAGCGGGCTGAAGGCCAACAACTACTAAACTTTTCTTTTTATACCAAAAATAAATCCTTAAAAAAGGGATGCCGCCAGCGGCATCCCTTTTTTTATTTGGTATTGAAATTTTAAATGTTTTGCTGATACATCTATGAAAATTAAATGGCCTTGAGCCTTGTTTCGGCTTGTTTCGGCCACCGCCATCCCAGGGGCGTATCGCATACGCCCTTTTGCAGTTGAACCGGGATGGGCGAATGCCATTCGCCCCTGCGGCAAAACCATCATTGGCCGAAACGATGACCAAGTCCCATTCGAAAAACAACAAGGAGAAATAAAAAAATGCATTACGAAGGCAACATGATCCGCCCGCCAAGCGAAGCCTACAGTATTCTGCTGCAGGCAACAGTAGGATGCTCCCACAACAAATGCACTTTTTGCGGGGCGTACAAAGGCGAACGGTTTAAAATAAAATCCGATGACATTATTCTGGAAGATATCGCGTTTGCCGCCAAACACTGCAAAAATCAGGACCGGCTGTTTATCTGTGACGGGGATGCGCTGATTATCCCCCAGAAACGGCTGGTCATGATTCTCAAAGAAATCCAAAAACAGCTTCCCTGGGTAAAACGGGTGGGAATTTATGCCAATACCAAGGGCATAAAGATGAAAACCGATGCGGAGTTAAAAGAGCTGCACGACCTGGGCCTGGGAATCGCTTATATGGGCCTTGAAACCGGAGATGATGTGACGCTTAAAAATATCCGCAAAGGGGCCACCGCGGACACCATGATCAAAATGGGCAAAAAAATCCGGGCCGCCGGGGTCAAGCTTTCCATCACCGTGCTGTTGGGCATTGCCGGCCCCGAGCGCTCCCAGATTCATGCCCGGGCCACCGGAGACGTGCTCACCGCCATTGATCCGGAATATGTGGGAGCCCTGTCCCTTATGCTGATTCCGGGAACGCCCATGTACGAAGACTATGCATCCGGAAAATTCACCCTGATCGACCCCATTGACATGCTGAAAGAAATCCGCACCATCATCGAGCACACCACGCTCACAGACGGACTTTTTCACGCCAACCATGCCTCCAACTACCTGCCCATCCGGGCAAAATTTCCCGAAGACAAGGAAAAAACCCTGGCCCTGATTGACCAGGCCCTGGCAGGCAAAGTGGCACTCAAACCAGAATTTTTAAGAGCGCTTTAATTTTTTACCACAGAGATCACAGAGATGATCAATCAAAAGATTTTCTCCGTGTCCTCCGTGCTCTCTGTGGTTTAATTCTTTTTTTAATTCAATAAAGGAGACACCCCAATGAACGATTGCCAAGCGGGTATGGACATCGACACCCAATGTATCAATACCATCCGCACCCTTTCCATGGACGCCATCCAGAAGGCCAATTCCGGCCATCCCGGCGCACCCATGGGCCTGGCCCCGGCCGCCTGGGTCCTGTGGTCCAAATTTCTGAAACACAACCCGAAAAATCCCCTCTGGCCGGACCGGGACCGCTTTGTGCTGTCCGGAGGCCATGCGTCCATGCTGCTCTACAGCCTGCTGCATCTTACCGGTTACGGCCTGACCCTTGACGACATCAAAGAATTCCGCCAGTGGGGCAGTAAAACCCCGGGGCATCCGGAATTCGGGCACACCATCGGTGTTGAAACCACCACCGGCCCTCTGGGCCAGGGTGTTGCCAATGCCGTGGGCATGGCCATGGCCGAACGCCACCTGGCGGGCCGCTTCAATCAGCCCGGCCATGATATTGTGGGCCATCACACCTTTGTCATGTGCGGAGACGGGGATATGATGGAGGGCATCTCGTCTGAGGCCGCTTCCCTTGCCGGCCATCTGGGGCTTTCCAGTCTCATCTGTCTCTATGATGACAACCAGATTTCCATTGAAGGCAAAACAGCTATCACCTTTACCGAGGATGTGACCCAGCGGTTTCAGGCCTACCACTGGCAGGTGCTTACCGTGGAAGACGGCAACAATGTGGATGAAATCGCAGCCGCCATTGACGCGGGCATCAAAGAAACAAAAAAACCCACCCTGATCCGGCTCCGGACCCATATCGCCTATGGCAGTCCCAACAAACAGGATACAGCCGACGCCCACGGGGCCCCTCTGGGCGAAGAAGAAATCAAACTCACCAAACAATGCCTGGGATGTCCGCCGGACAAACAATTCTGTGTGCCGGAAGCCGTCTTGAATCATTGCCGGAAATCCGCGGAAAAAGGCGCGGCAGCGGAAAAGCAATGGAACAAAAAGCTGGATGCCTACAAAGCCAAATTTCCGGAACAGGCAGCCCTGTGGCAGGCCATGATGACCGGATCCGGCGATACGGACTGGCAGGACGTGCTGCCGGATTTTGCGGACAGCACCGGCCCCATGGCCACCCGGGCCGCCTCGGGCACGGTACTCAATGCCCTGGCGGAAAAAATACCGGCCATGTTCGGCGGTTCCGCGGACCTTGCGCCGTCCAACAAAACCTTTATCAACAATGCGGCTGAATTCCAGAAAGACAATTACAGGGGCCGCAACATCCGGTTCGGTGTGCGGGAACACGCCATGGGCGGAATTTTAAACGGCATATCCCTGCACGGCGGTCTGCGGCCCTTTGGCGGAACGTTTCTGGTGTTTGCGGACTACATGCGGCCGGCAGTCCGCCTGGCCGCGCTCATGAACCAGCCCGTAATGTATGTGTTCACCCATGACTCCGTGGCAGTGGGGGAAGACGGACCCACCCATCAGCCCGTGGAACACCTGACATCGCTTCGGCTGATTCCCAATCTCACGGTGATCCGCCCGGCAGATGCCACGGAAACCGCTGCGGCATGGCAATATGCCGTTGAATCCACAAACGCGCCCACAGCCCTGATTTTAAGCCGCCAGAAACTGCCAGTCATTGACCGGAAACAATATCCTGCCGCAGACCAGTTGAAAAACGGGGCTTACGTGCTGGCAGATTGCGATGGCATCCCGGAAGTCATTCTGATTGCCACCGGTTCCGAGGTCAGCATCTGCCTGGAAGCCGTTGAAAAATTATCGGAAAAAGGCGTGGCCGTTCGGGTGGTAAGCATGCCCTCCTGGGAACTGTTTGACAAAATGCCCGTTGATTATAAAAATCAGGTGCTGCCGCCGGAAGTCCCGGCCCGGGTGGCGGTGGAAGCCGGCATTCCCCTGGGATGGGAAAAATATACAGGCGACAGGGGCGCTATCATCGGCATTTCCACCTTTGGGGCGTCCGCGCCCGGCGCAACCGTGCTGAAAAACTTCGGGTTCACGGCAGAAAATGTGGTGAAGACCGCGCTTGAGGTGATGGGAAGGTAGAAGGTAGAAGGTTTAAGGTTTAAGGTTTAAGGTTTAAGGTAGAAGGTAGAAGGCTGAAGAAAGATGGTAGCAGGTTTCAGGGAATGCAACCTGAAACCTGCTACCTGCAACCCAATGTCATTAGCTTAAGCGGTTTCAATGTAGGGGAGGGGTTTACCCCCTCCCGCGAAAAAAGAAGACCCATGCCGGGAGGGGATAAACCCCTCCCCTACGCATATGGCCTAAGTTAATGACATTGACCTGCAACCTGCAACCCGTAACCTGCAACCTAAAACCTGAAACCTGTTATGATTTCACCCGCTGCTTCAGCCTGGCCAGTTCGGCCCAGTCAAACCCGGTCCGGCGGCAGGGCATGATGGCGTTATTGGTGAATATGGGATCAGATGCCAGATCATATGGGGATGCGGTCCGTGCCGCATCCCACATCTGTGTTTTCGGTATGGGCGTATAATACGCCAAGATGGGCGTGATGCCGCAGGCTTTGACAATATCAATGGAGCGCTCCACGGACGCGATATCCTGCCCCGGCAGCCCCACCAGCAGATAGGCCCCCACCTGCTCTTTTTTAAAACCCGCATCCAGCAGATGGACCACCGCCCGGGTAAATTCAGCTTCTTTGACCTTCCGGTCCATGTCTCTTTTATCAAACTCCACGGTTTCCAGCCCCAGCCGCAGGGTTTCAACGCCTGCAGCCCGCATCAGCCGCGCGATCCGCGGCGTAATGGCCCGGATGTGAACGGCATTGGGGGTGTGAAATTTGAATTTCCTGCCTGAGGCAACAATTTTTTCAAACATGGGAATGGCATGGTTTTCCGGAGCCACCAGCAGGGCATCATCATAAAACGCGAAATTTTCCGTTCCAAACCGGTCCTGCCAGTAACCAATCTCCGCCACCACCCGGTCAGGGGACATGGTCATCCGCCGGGGCTGCAGGATTTTTGACGCGCAGTAGGCGCAGTCAAACGGGCAGCCCAGGGACGTGAGCAGCGGAATATAAGCGATTTTTCGCTGAAGATCAAAGGCAGGATAAGGATACGTGTCCAGATCGTCCGGATCAAACTGCAGCGGGGTTTCAAAACCGGTCAGTTGCCGGATCACCTCAAATACCCGGGTTTCGCCGGGACCGGACAGAACAATATCCGCGCCGGAAAACGCCCTGGCATGCTCATGGCACAGGGTGGCGTAAATCCCGCCGAGGACCACCGGCACGTCCGGATAAATGCGCTTCACGGCCCGGATGGTCTCAAAAACCCCGGGATACCAGTAAGTCATGAGGCTGGTCACCAGAATCAGATCCGGCTTTGGAAGGGCCTTGACATCCTGCTCCAACCACTCGGGCAAAATCCCGTACCGGCAATAGGTGCGCTGGATATGGGCCAGCCCATCAGGTTTTGGAAGGGGGGTTTTTAAATAAGGACCCCGGCCGTTTCGGGTCACCGGGGCATCCGCGTTGCCGGACAGGGGGTGAAACCGGTCCTGGCAATCCACATAGGAGACCGGAAATCCGTGCATTCGCAAAATGGCGGCCAGAGACAGCAGACCAAGGGGTTTTGCCCAGACATCATAGGCGGCAAAATCATGAATCCAGGGATTGATCAAAAGGATATGGGGAGGGGACTTTTTCACTTCTTATGCAGTGCAAACGATCTTTTTTGTTTTAAAAAGGCTTAAGACTGAAGACTGGAGGCTGAAGGTAAAACAGTTATTCCGCCGGCTTTGAGCTTTGAGCTTTGAGCTTTGAGCTTCTCTTCAAAAATCCTCTTCATCATCAAAATACTGCATAGAGGTTTTTTTGAGTTCTTTGCGGCTGAAAAGAATTTCATAGCGCGCCACGCCGGTTTTTTCTGAAATTTCAGCGGCAATGGCCCGGCAGGCGGGTTCATCCATGGCATGAACCATGGTGTAAAAATTATACGGCCAGTCTTTTGCCGGATCCCGGCGGTAGCAGTGGGACACCTGGTCAACGGACGCCATGACCCTTCCCACCGCTTCAACCCGGTCTTCATCAACTTCCCAGGCCACCATGGCATTGGCCGTGAATCCGGATTTCTGGTGCCGCAGGGTGGCGCCGAACCGCCGGATGATGCCCCGGTCAACAAGATCCCGGACAACTGCCAACACTGTTTTTTCATCCGTGCCGATGGTTTGTGCGATGGCCTGGTAGGGACGCTTTTCCACCGGCAGATCCCCTTGAATCACTGCGATAATTTTTTTTTCAAGATCCGTAAACATGTGATTTTTTATATATGGTGACGGTTAAAAGTCAAGGCCTTAAAATTTTTCCGGAAACATCCGCCGTACATCCGCCGCATCCGCCCGGCAGATGCCCCGCTCCGTGATAAAACCCGTGACCAGCCGGGCCGGTGTTACGTCAAAAGCGTAATTGGCAGCCGGACTGGTTTCCGGCATCAGCAGATATTCCCGGCTTCTGGGCGCGCCCGGAATATACCGCACCTCATCCGGATCCCGCTCTTCAATGGGAATCTGGGCCACACCATCCGTTAATGTCCAGTCAAAAGTCGATGACGGCAGTGCCACGTAAAAAGGGATATGGTTGTCTTTTGCCGCAAGGGCTTTCAGATAGGTGCCGATCTTGTTTGCCACGTCTCCGGTGTACGTGGACCGGTCGGTTCCCACAATCACCATGTCCACCATGCCATGCTGCATGAGATGGCCGCCCGCATTGTCCGTAATCACGGTGTGGGGCACCCCCTGCTGTCCCAGTTCCCAGGCCGTCAGCCGGGCCCCCTGGTTCAGAGGCCGGGTTTCATCCACCCACACATGCACGGCAATGCCTGCCGCATGGGCCGCGTAAACCGGCGCGGTGGCAGTGCCGTATTCAATGCAGGCCAGGGCCCCGGCATTGCAGTGGGTCAGGATGTTGACCAGACCGGTGGATTTTTTTTCAGCCATGCCGGCAATCAGGGAAAGGCCGAACCTGCCGATATTTTTTGAATTTTCGACTTCCTCAGCCGCAATCTCCCCGGCCGTGCGCCGGGCAATGTCTGTCCAGCGGGATTTGTCAGGTTCCGCCAGCACCGCTTTCAGGGTTCGATTCACGGCCCAGGCCAGATTCACCGCTGTTGGCCGGGCCCTTATGATCCGGTCCGCCGCGATTCGGAGCCCCTGCTCATCCGGACGGGTGCCCGCGTTTTTCAATGCCGCAAAAACGCCGTAGGCACCGGTGACGCCGATAAGCGGCGCGCCGCGAACCACCATTTCTTTGATGGCGTAAATCACATCCGCCGCGGAATGCAGGGGCATGTGAATCTGCTGGTGCGGCAACGCCCGCTGATCAATCACCCGCACTTCATCTGAAGAAGTATCCAGCCATATGGGCCGGAGCTGTGTGTTATTATTTTTCATCTTTTCTCCATTTCCGGTTGACATCCGTACTGCAAATTTTTTATTTCGATAAGAATATTTTCTTTTTTATACTACTTTTTTTCAGTTCCGGTTACCATGAAAATTTTGTGGCAAACAATGGCAATTTCAATTCTCTCGATTATTATGGCCATCGGCTTCAATGAGTTGCGCCCGGATGCCCTGCCCCTGTTCTGCCCCTGGAGCCAGTCGGCTGTCCAAAATACATTTTCAGGAAAAGTGGGCATCATCTCCATCAAGGAGGCGGCTGCCCTGTTCCACGCGGACCAGGCGGTGTTCATTGATGCCCGGCCGGAATTTGCTTATGATCAGGGCCACATTCAGGGGGCCCTGTGTCTGCCATGGGAAGCGGCGGAAGATAAATGTTTTGATGTCGTCACAGAGATTCCGGAGGGGAAAAAAATTATTACTTACTGCGACGGGGCCACTTGCGACCTTTGCGACCATCTGGCAATTTTTCTGCGGGATCTCGGATTTGAAGATGTTCAGGCCCTGACCAATGGATGGAGCCTCTGGCAGCAGCATGGCCTGCCCGCCGCCATACCCGAAACAGCCATGCAGGAACACTGAAAACATCAAATCAAAGCGACAGGACAATAAAACAGGACAACAAAAATGACAAAACCGAATACAGCCCGATTTCAGCATGCGGTTTTTATTCTGATCCGGTTTGTTCTGGGCGGGGTTTTTATCGGCGCGGCCATCCCCAAAATTCTGGACCCGGCCGCTTTTGCGGCAATGGTATACAATTACCAGCTGCTGCCGGATGCGCTGATCAATTTTGTGGCCATTACCCTGCCCTGGACCGAGGCCACCATCGGCGTCCTTCTGATTATCGGCATCTGGCTGCCCGGGGCCGTGGTAATGTATAACGCCCTTATGATTTTTTTTCTCACCGCTCTGGCATTCAATCTCTGGCGCGGCCTGGACATCAGCTGCGGGTGCTTTTCAACAGATCCCGGAGAAACTATCAGCACGGCCACCATCTTCCGGGATCTCAGCATCCTGGCCGGGGCCCTTTATCTTGCATTTGTGGTTTTTATCCGGAAAATCAACAGTGACAGGGAATTTGTGCGCTTCGCAAAAAAAGCTGCCGGCTGAAATCCACTCCCGATCAATTACAATTCAGGTGCAATTCAGGTTCCGGGTCTGTTTTTCAGGGCTTTTTCATAAAAAAACCGATTTTCACCAAATGCCGGACGCAATTCTGAGAGCCAGACGGCGGCCGGATCAAACGCGGCGAAAAAAGGCTTTCCCACCCATTCTGGATCCCTGCCCTGAAGAAAGCGCAGAACAAAAATTTTTTCCCCGTTAACCTCGCTCACCCCCATCACCTGGATTTTTCCCGGATGGGCGGACATGCTCGGCCCCCGGACCGTCCGGGCCAGGCCGCTCACATTCTGATACGCGTTGCGGAAAATTTTCCACGCATTTTCCAGACTCACGGCAAAATACTGATGAGAGCCGGTATCTCTGGCAATAAACATATAATAGGGCACGCATCCCATCTCCACCTGCTTCTGCCACATGGCGGACCACAATTCCGGCTGATCGTTGATATGGCGGAGCACCGGAGACTGGGTCCGAATCTGGGCCCCGGTGTCCCGGATTCGCCGGATGGCCTCGCTGACCGCCGCTGTCTCAAGTTCCCTGGGATGGTTGAAATGGGCCATAATTGACAAATGTTTGCCGGACCGGACAATTTTATGAAACAGATACAGCAACTCTTCAGCATCATCATCCGCAAAAAACCGGTACGGCCAGTAACTTAGCGCCTTGGTGCCGATACGGATGGTTTTAAGGTGCCGGATATTGGCTTTCAGAATGGGCTCAACATAGGCGGAAAACACTTTTGTGCCCATCACCATGGGGTCGCCGCCGGTAAAAATAAGATCCGTAATCTCCGGATGGCTTTTGATGTAATTGACCAGCAGACGGGTTTCCCGCATGGCGAACTTGATATCATTCATGCCCACGAACTGGGGCCACCGGAAACAGAACGTGCAATAGGCATGACAGGTCTGGCCCTGACTGGGAAAAAACAAAATGGTTTCCCGGTATTTATGCTGGCTGCCCTGTAATTTCTGGCCGTTGTGGGTTGGAATGTTATGTTCCTGCCCGGCGGGATGGGGATTCAGCTCCCACCGGATGTTCATGGCGGCTTTTTCTATTATCTTCTTATCCGCGTTTCTGCGCAGCAAATCGGCAATGGTATGGTACTGGGCCGGCGCCAGCATGCTTTTTTGCGGAAAATTCATTATAAACAAGGGATCTTCCGGAATATTGTCCCAGTCGATCAGCTCTTCTACCACATAATTATTGGTTTTAAACGGAAACACCCGCCCCACCACATTAATGGCTTCTTTTTGCGCCGGGCTCAGGTTCCCGGCCTGGGGTATTTTGTGAAAATTATGGAGATTATAAACCTGGTAGGTTTTGTGCGGTTTTGGCGAAAAATAATCTTTTGATAAAACGGAACTCAAAGGACTTTCAAAAAATGTCTGCATGATCGACCTCCCCTGTTCTACCCGTCTTATGCGGCACCAATCCCCATGAACTGTTTTGATTAAAACCGGGATATCACTAAAGCGGAACCGCAAGTAGAACTTTTTCTTTTTTTATTTTTTTTATTTAATAATTAAAAATACCATTTTTATCACCATAAATCAATGAAATAATAATAGAAACTATTTAAAATAATAAATCCTGCGATCTCAATGGCTTACTAAACAGCAAACTTTTTTTAACTTAATTATTTACTATATAAACAACAGGTTACATGAGTGTTTTTTTAAATATTCAATTTTATTCATATTTATTTTTTTTACCAAAAATATTTTCTCTCTATTTTAATTTTTTTTTACCGATTCAATTGCTGCAATTTATCTTCAACTTTATGACAAGTGTTAAAATATAACTATAGGTAAAAATTAGATTACTAAATCAATCGAAAAGCCGGCAGGGCGCTGGCAAGGGCAGCACAGGCATGAAACCGAATCAGAAGAGTGACGGCCAGCAATTCACGGTGAATCATGAAACCCGCTAATATCAACAAATTTGCAAATCGGTTTTCGCGATGTTTTCATCGACTTTTTTTCTGAATAAACTAATCACTTCAAATCCCAAAAAATAATATAACTTATTGAAATAGTTCCAAATAAAAAAAATCTAGACTTTTGATTGTATGTATTGTACCCTCTATTTCAACATCATCGATATAGAGGATACCGGGTGAAGCCAAAAAAACATCTCAGCTTCAACAGCTTAATAAAAATCATCTCCCTGCGGGTTCGTCAAATTATAGATACTCGCCAGGAAGTAAAGGTCAGTCATGAAATCCATGACTGCTGCATGAGCGTTTTGGCGATGATGTTTTTTCAAGACCC
>JAABSH010000055.1 GCA_011390465.1 Desulfobacteraceae bacterium | reverse complement strand
GAGGCGCGCAAATCCCGAGCAATGATGCGTACTTGGCGTACGCTGAAGCAGCGAGGGATGCAGCGCAACAAAGAATTTGGACTTTTTACGAAGCCGTCATAATTCTATCATAACTTTTTTGTTACAACCCTAAGGGACAGTGTATTTATGAAACAAATCAACATCGGCATCCTCGGCCTCGGCACTGTTGGCACCGGCATTGCCAAAATGCTTCTGGAAAACGCGGATCTCATCACCGCCCGCTTGGGCGCCCGGCTGGTGCTGAAAAAAGCCGCGGACATTGATCTTGAAAAAGACCGGGGCATCCGGTTTGACCACGGCGTGCTGACCGCGGATGCGCTATCGGTCATCAATGATCCGGAAATTGATATCGTGCTTGAAATGATCGGCGGGGAAACCATTGCAAAAGAGTTTATCGTCCAGGCCATAAACAACGGCAAGCACATTGTCACCGCCAACAAGGCCCTTCTGGCGTCCAGCGGCAACGACCTGTTTCAGCTGGCCGCAAAAAAAGGCGTCACCATAGCGTTTGAGCCCAGCGTGGGCGGATGCATGCCCATTATTAAAACCATCCGGGAAAGCCTGGCCGGCAACCGGATTGGGTCTGTATCCGGTATTCTCAACGGCACCTGCAATTATATTCTCTCAAAAATCACCAATGAAGGGGTCTCATTTGAAGATGCCCTGGCCGAAGCCCAGAAAGAAGGATTTGCGGAAGCCGATCCCACCCTGGATATTGAGGGGCTGGACACGGCCCACAAGCTGGCCATTATTTCCGCCATTGCATTCGGCACAAAAATCAACCTGAAAGATATTTATGTGGAAGGCATTTCCCGGGTAACCGCCATGGATATCGCGTTTGCGGATCAGTGCGGTTACCGCATCAAACTGCTGGCCATTACCAAACAAAACGGCGATGCGGTGGAAGCCCGGATTCATCCCACCATGATCCCGTTCACCAATCCCCTTTCCAATGTCAACGGCTCCTTAAACGCGGTGACCCTTACCGGTGACGCGGTTGGGGAAATGATGCTCTACGGACACGGCGCCGGCATGATGCCCACGGCCAGCGCGGCGGTGAGCGACATCATGGACATTGCCCGGGACATGCTCTTCGGTGCCCGGACCCGGGTGCCCATGCTGTCCTTTCAGATGGAAAATATCCGGCAGCTGCCCATTCAGCCCATTGATGACATTTGCACCTATTACTATGTCCGGTTTTCCGCCATTGATCAGCCCGGGGTGCTGTCCAAGATTTCCGGCATTCTGGGAGAACACAATATCAGCATTAAGTCCGTGCATCAGTATGAGCAAAAATTAAACGGCACCGTGCCCATTTTCATGCTCACCCACCAAGCCCGGGAAGCGGAAATTCAAAAAGCCCTGGAAAAAATTTCAGCCATGGATACCATCATGAATTCACCCACCCTGATACGGATTGAAGGGGAATTGTAAGACCGGGCGCCTGCTCTGTCAGCGGCTGCGGGCAATTTTACCGAAAACGAACACAACCCAAGGATATTTTATGCATATTATCTGCTCAGATCTTGAAGGGGTTTTTGTCCCGGAAATCTGGATCAATGTGGCAAAAAAAACCGGCATTGAAGCCCTCAAGCTCACCACCCGGGATATTTCCGACTACAACGTGCTCATGAAAAAGCGGCTCGGCATCCTGGCGGAACACAAGTTGAAACTGGCCGATATTCAGGCGGTAATTCGTGAAATCAGCCCCCTGGACGGCGCGCTGGAATTTTTGAACTGGCTCCGGGCGACTTATCAGCTTATTATCGTGTCAGATACGTTTGTGGAATTTGCCGACCCACTGATGGAAAAACTGGGCCGGCCCACGCTTTTCTGCAATTCCCTGGTGGTGGCGCCGGACGGCACCATTTCCGGTTATACCCTGCGGCAGCAGGACGGCAAACGGAAAGTGGTGCAGGCCCTGAAAACCCTGAACTATCAGGTGGTGGCCTTTGGTGATTCTTACAATGACATTACCATGCTCAAGGAAGCAGATGCCGCTTTTCTGTTCCGCCCCCCGGCCAATGTGGCAGCGGAATTTCCGGAAATCAAACCCACGGAAGATTATAATCAGCTAAAGGACTGGATCACGGAGGCAACTTCAGGGTAGAGAACGTCTTCTCGCACGGGAGGCTGAAGGATACTGGTTCAATCCTTTAGCCTTCAGCCTTATACCTTACACCTTCAACCTTATACCTTATACCTTCAACCTTATACCTTATACCTCATACCTTTTCCCAAATGCTCGATATCAAAAAAACAGACACCGGAATAAGTTTCAAAATCTATGTTCAGCCCAAAGCATCCAAAAATGCCATTGTGGGCCTTCATGACGATGCCTTGAAAATCCGGCTCACCGCCCCGCCCGTAGACGGGGCCGCCAATAAACTGTGCGTTCAGTATCTTTCCAAAATCACCGGAATTCCCAAATCCGCCATTGAAATCGCTTCCGGGCAAACCAGCCGGACCAAACAGATTCAGATTCACTGCACGGATACCGCCATTACCCGGGACGATGCCGCAAAAAAAATAAAAGCCCTGGCAACCTGAAACCCGCGCAGGCAAATCTGCCGCCGCTTCATTTGCGCCGGGGCATGCTGGCGCGTAGTGACGCCGTAAGGCGTTATATTAATTTATAAACAAAAACGGATTGCGGACAAATCCCCGACCAAAATCGGTTGAGCTTGCTGAAGTCACCAAGCTAACAACCGGGGTATTAACCGGGGCAGCCCCTGTCCTCACTCGTCAAACCAAGCAAAATAAATTTACCCGGGTTAAATATAAAAACTTCTTGACAATATATCTTCATTGCTGCTATATATTTATTCTTTGATGCGGGGTGGAGCAGTCTGGTAGCTCGTCGGGCTCATAACCCGAAGGTCACAGGTTCAAATCCTGTCCCCGCTACCACAATAAAATTAATGACTTAGCCGGTGTTTTTGCACCGGCTTTTTTATTGGCAAAAAATCCATACCCAGCGCTATACCCAACAAAATCGTTTCAAAAACGATATGCATTTTTTATTGCATATCAGAAATGGTAATTCAGTAAGTCCATTATCTATCCTTCCGTCAATTCATCCTTAGGGTAAATACAGCCGCCGACCCCAATCAATTAATCGCATATACCCCTTACTTTTGTATTCCAATGTATTTAAACAGCTTCGATACTGAATCCATAGAAGCACGGATTTTTTTTGATTAAAAAATCATGGGTGACGTAAATGGACACACTGCAAAAATTTGTTTCTCTTCCGCAAAATGACCCCTCCAAGAAAATCCGTTTATTGGGCATTGATCTCGGGAGCGATCTGACCCCCGCTAAAATTTTCCGGCATCGGTCAGATGCTCAATTCAACCCGGAAATCTGTGGCGTTGACAACAGGACGAACAGTGTTCTTTTCCCTTACAAGATCAACAATACCGTAATTTGACAGGGTTTTAAGAGTCCGGGAAAGATTGGATTTCTTTCTGCCGGATAATGTTTCCAGTTCTGTCAGGGATGCCGGATGGCTATCGTTAATCAGGCGTAGCAGTTTCTGGTTTTGGCCGCTTAAAACCTGCCCCAGGGACTCCATGGATTCAAACCAGACTTTAGGGGAATCGTTCGGGGGGATATATTCTCCTTTCGCAATGGCAATGGTTCGCCTGCGGTAATCCTCTTTTGACATGATGCCGATTTTCATCATTTTTTGTGCCATAATTGTCATCCTTCCAAATATTGATCAACCGCCTTCCAGAAATCTTCAAGCAACTGACCAGCGGATTTAAATGTATACGATTCAATTTTTTCCAACCGGTGCAAGTGATCCCATGTAATTTTTCTCCCGGAAAAACCTTTTTGCTTTTTGAGCTTCACCGCATGGGCATTGTCAAACCCTACAACCCGGCTGTTCATTCGATCATGTAACGTCAATGAATACTTGACTCCATGCGGGACCTCTTTGCTGGACGCTATGGCTTTGGCCTCAAACTTCACCCAACAGCCGTTGTCCATGGGAAAAATTTCGCCATCCAAATTTAACAGTGCATCAAGGGAAGCGTCATTTTTCAATTTCATTTTTACTCGCATTTAATATTATCATCTGATGATAATTTGTCAAGAAAAGTCTCAGATTATTGATTGCCATTTTTTTGTGAAATCACTTTGTCCTCTTTTTTCATAGCCTCACCGATTATTTCGCCAGCTAAATCTGAGGCGCTTTTTAAGGCTTCATTATCCTGAGCAATAATTTAATTATACAAGGATTTATTACAATTTATTTTTCTGGGTATGCACTTGACTAAGGTACCCCCAATATGTAGTTTGTAGCCATAGAGCAATACCCGCGCAACCATTTGGAATTCGAGGACTGATTTTCATCCGAAGTTGCCTGCTTGCAATACCTCTGGGAGCTTCGTTGGGCCAACGGTTTCGTGTGCCCAGCGTTCAGAGGACGGTGGATGAATACACATTTCGATTTAATCGGCGCACATCAACCCACCGGGGAAAACTCTTTTACCGGCTCACACTGCAAGCCGTGGTAATACGGTCCATACCGGTAGAGCACCTGAAAAAAGAAGCGCAAGGTTACCACAATATATAGTAGTTACCTTAGTCAAGTGCATACCCAGATTTATTTTTTAAAAAAGAAGGGTTTTTTGTTTAGGGTTGCCCCCAGAGTTATTCAAATTGATATTCCTTCATAATGTAATTACAGTAATTATAAATAAAACCAAAAACCCATTTAAGGAACAAAAACAATGGAAAAGCAAATACGATCAAGGGATGCCAAGCTGGTTCCCATTGGAAATTCCAAAGGAATCCGCATCCCCAAAGTGCTTCTTCAAAAATACGGCCTGAAAGACACTTTATTAATAGAAGAAACAGAAAAGGGACTCCTGCTTCGCAATAAAAAGGAGGCCAAGCTCTCGTGTGAAGAGACCTATAAAACCATGGCCGGGGAAACGGAAAACTGGGATGATTTTAACGCAACGCTCCTCGACGGCCTGGAGGATGAAGACTTTGGAGATTAAACGGTATGACATCTATTTTGCCGATCTCAACCCCACGCGCGGAAGTGAAATAAAAAAAGTTCGTCCGGTAGTGGTTATCAGTCAAGATGAAATGAACAAGTATCTGGATACAGTTGTCATTTGTCCCTTAACGTCAAAACTGCATCCTTTGTGGCGGACCCGGCTCCAGATTCAATGCGCGAACAAAAATGCCGAAATCGCTGTTGACCAGATACGCACCATCAACAAAGAGCGGTTAAAAAGCAAGCTTGATCGGTTATCCGATGCCAAAGCCGCGCAATTGCGCAAACTGATCACTGACATGTATGGTGAGTAATAATTTGTGTTTATTCACAAAATCAATGGCTCCAATTTCTCTACTCTTCACATGTAAAGCTGTTCAACATCGACCCCAAGCGCCGCGGCGATCCGGGCACGCGTGGTCTTGCGGAGTCTTGCTTTTGGCTTTTCCATCTGAGAATATGCCGCTTGGGTTATTCCCAGACGTTTTGCCATTTCCTCTTGTAAAATTCCTTTATATTCACGCCATGCTCGGACAAGCCCTTTTTCCTCAACCACGCTTTTTTCAACGACTTCGTGCGGGAAATAGACCTTTTTCTCCGGTTTTTGGAACTGAAGGTATTCATCATATGGCACAATTACAAAAAGAGGAGTACCATCTTTTTTTATTATCTGATGTTCAATATGTTCTTTCATTTCTTTTTTTCACCTCCTCAATTCTTAAAATTTTAAGGAGCTTTTCTACATCAAAAAAAACCCTCTATCGTCCGACTCTTAGACGGTATTGATAACGGTGGTTTGACAATGATTTTATATTTTGGCAATCAGGCCATTTTGAAAGCTTTTTCACCGATTCATTAATAGACTTCCGGTCGTTTAACGGTAACTGACTGAGTTTTTTCAACGCTTTCTTTTCCCATGCAATCTTAAATATAAGTTTTATATAAGTTTAAATATAATCTTTGTCAACGAAATTTTAAATGCTCATCACTTCCATAATAGTCTATAACTACAATACAAAACGCGTTTTTGACCCCGCCACGGGAATCGAAAGGAACAAGAGTCGCCGCAGCGCAAGGGCCTTCTCTTTACGGTTGAGTTCCCGCTTCAGACTTTTGTTTTCTTTTTCAAGAAGCTTGTCTGCTTTCGTGCGGGAGGCAGCAACCGGATTTGAACATCCGGCAATAGCATCGCGTTTCCAGCTATTTAAATGATGGCTATGTAAGCCTCTGCTTCGGCACCAGGAGCCCCGTTCCTCTTCCGGTAATCGAGATGTTTCCATCAATGCTTCGACTCGTTCAGGAGCTGTCCAGTCCCGTGGACGTTTCTCTTTACCTGTCATTGTTCCATTCTCCTGATAATTGCGAAGCCACTGATGAATCGTCCAGGTGCTGATTCCGAATTCATCGGATAATTCCTTGACACTTCGACTGCCGCTGAGCCTTTTTTGAACCACCAATTCTTTTATTTCCGAAGAATATTTCATTTGACATCTCCAGCCCCCTTTTACAATCTTAAATTTTCATCCCGAGGCGACATCTATCCTGACACAGGGGGAAATGGATATTCTCCCCGCTTAAAATATGTTCTGGGTCCATTTAGCTACCTCACCTTCAGGCTGACGAAAGGAGTGGTGTTTGGATGTTTCGCTGAAACGCTCGCGATCGCTTTTTTTTAAAAAAAGATAAAAAAATTGGTTCCTTTGACTGGATATCCGTAAATGAAAGGAACATGGATATCGTAAGAGTCATGTTTGCGGCGCTATCGTTTGGAATACCGACCCCTCGAAATTTCGGAAAGGCTGTTAAATCTTTTGACTTGGAAATAAATAAAAAGGCGTCAACCGAATGAGGTTGTTATGAAAAAAAAATTGAAAGTCGCATTAGAAATTAGTATCGGAATAAATACCGTCTTTCCTTTCTTGACCTTTTGGTTCATTCCAGGGTTCATCCTCGGTGTGATTACGACAATAATATCAAAGGGAAATTTTTGGATGTTGCCCTTATCGCTGAGTGCATCCTTCTTGCTTTCTGTGTTATTTTATTTTCTAACGGGACTTGAGGATCAGTAAAAAACGTCCGAATCAAGCCATACTGTTCGGAATCATCAACATTCTGATAAAGATTAAAAATCGATTAATCTTTTTGTTCCAATTCCGTATAAATTTTTTTGATCCATCTTGGAAATGTCGCGTTTTATAGCACATCATAGACGCTGATGAAGGGCTTGATGTCTATAACCGGTCTGCCGTCCAAGACTTCCAGACCTTCCGCCTGAAGTACGTTTCCCCGCCGCACCAATGAAGGGGTCTAAAGGGGATAAAAAGGAGGGGTCAAGTCCACTCTTGACTCCTAAACCTATGATGCCAAAATTTTATTATCAATAATTCAATATGTTAGGGCCACCCGCTCCATCACAATCTCTGATACTTCGGCCACCCGAAGTGTTTGATCCAGGTTTTCCACCTTCACCGCATCCTCCAGCATAACCGCGCATTGGGGGCAGGCCACGGCAAGAATCCGGGCGCCGGCGTCTGCTGCCTCCCGCACCCGGACCCGGGCGGATGAATCATCCCCGCCGGAGAGGAGATCCGTGAAAAAATTTCCCCCGCCGCCGCCGCAGCACAGGGCATCATTGCGGTTCCGGTCCATTTCCACGAGATTGATGCCGGGCACGGCCTGCAACATCATGCGGCCGGACGCATAATCCGCGTTGTGGCGGCCCAGATAACAGGGGTCGTGAAACGCAATTTTCACGGGATCGGAATTTTCGGAAAATGTCAGGCGGCTCATGGCAAAGGCCAGCACCTGGGTATAATGAAACACCTGATACGCGCCGCCAAGGGCCGGATAATCGTTTTTCAGGGCATTAAAGCTGTGGGGCGACAGGGTGATAATTTTTCGGACATTGAATTTGCTTAAAACGTCAATGTTTTTCTTTGCCAGCTCTTCAAACAGCGCGGTTTCGCCCATGGCGCCCACATCATTGCCGTCGGAGCACAGCCCCTGGGGAATGACGCCGAAAGAAACATTCGCCTGCCGCAGCAGCGTCGCTACAGACCGGGCGATTTCCTGCCCCCGGGGATCCCAGGTGCCCGCGTCATCCGTGAAAAACAAATATTCCTGATCCGAATACGCCGGAAGATCAAGATCCCTTGCCCACTCGCCGGATTTTTTCATGGGCCTGGCGTACGCATTACCATGAAGCTGCATTTTTGTAAGATAATCCCGCACCGCCGGCGGTGCGCATCCCGCCTCCAGCAGGGCTTCTTTTCCGGCAATAAAGGCCAGGAGCAGACGGTCCCGGAATTCCGGAAACGCGCAATGTTCCACGCAGTTGCCGCAGGTGGCGCAGGAGAACATGATTTCCGCAAACCGTGAACCCGCGTCGATTTTTTTATCCAGCCACGCCCGGAGCAGCCACATCCGGCCCCCCGGAGAATAAGTTTCAAACCGGAATGACAAATAAGCCGGACAGTTGATATCCGTATAATTGCCGGGCAGTTTACAGTAGCCGCAGCGAAAGCATCGGTGAAGAATTTCTTCGTGTTGCATTATTTTTTCTCCTTAAAAAGAAGACAATCGCAGAAAAGTTTTATCACCACAGAGGACACAGAGACCACTGAGATTTTTTCTCTGTGATCTCTGTGGTGAACAGATTCATTTCTCCCAGTTTCCGGGGTTCATTATGCCATTGGGATCTAAAACGCCCCGGATTTTTTCCATGAGCGCGAAGGTTTCCGGATCCATCTTTTCAATAATCTGCTTTTGGGCCGGCTCTTCCGCCTTCCAGGGGATGCCGCCCATATCAAGGGCCGCCGTATTGGTGGCTTCAAGCGCATCCGAGGCCCGGCGCACATCTTCGGCATCCGCCCGGTTGAACGCATAGGCGAAAAAAAACATCATGCAGTGCCCGGCCCCGATGATCCGGGCACCCAGGGAATAACTGACCTGGTATTTTTCCGCAATGGCAAGGCCTGCCCGGTAGGCGTCGGCGAACTTTTCAATGGCCATGATGGCCCCCACGTATTCGAATCCGCCGCCTTTGCGAAGGTCCGCAAACCGCGCCAGATCCGGGGACGGAATTTTTAAAAACCGTCCCTTTTGCGGGGGCGGCAGGGGCAGAAAGCCGGCAATTTTTTGATCCGCGTATTCCCGCACCGACGCCTGGAGCAAATTGCGTTTAAATGTCAGTTCTTTTTTGGTGTGGGCCCCATAGGCAATATTGATATGCAGAAAGCCCCGGGCCCATTCCGGCTTTGGGGTCATCCACGGGGTCATGTCTTCGGCCACCTGGGTGCTGGTGAGCCGGGATATGATCTCCGGCATGAGATCCGCGTCTTCCGCCACAAACACCAGCACATCATTGTGCTTGTAGCTGGGAAACAGCTTGATGCCGAGCTTTGTGACAATGCCCGTGGTGCCGGACCATCCCATGAACAGGCCGGATAAATCCGGCAGAGGAGACCGGGCAAACCACTGGCCCGCCACACTGCACGAACCCGTGCGCACGATCTCACCCGTGGGCAGCACCACTTCCATGCCCGTGAGCATGTCGGAATGGGAGCCCCCCAGCACGGACAAATGCCCGGAGCCGTGAATGCACACATTTCCGGCAAGGGTGGCAATGGGCGGGGCATCCGGCATGGAATGTTTCAATTCCGGATGGTGCTTTTTCAGATATGCCTGCAGCATGCCCTGGGACACGCCCCCTTCCACCACGGCATAGCGGCTTTTCGGGTTCACCTCAATAATGTGGTTCATGCGTTTCATATCGACAATAATGCCGCCTTTTAACGCCCGGGTCAGGCCGGACAGCACCAGCCCGGCGCCCATGGGCACCACCGGCGTTTTCAGTTCATTGGCAAGCCTCACCACCTGCCGGACTTCCTCAGTATTTTTCGGCATCACCACGGCATCCGGGGCGGCCGGCGGCATGGTTCCCTGGTCCATGGAATAAAGATATCGTTCTTCCGCATGGCCCGAAACATACCGGGGACCCACAATTTCACCCAGCCGGGCAATCAGATCAGATGTCATTTTCATACTCCCGTTAATCCCCCAATGCTATTTGAATAAGATCACTTACCAGAATCGGCATGAGTCCCTGGTCCGCCACTTCCTGGCCCAGGGTGGACATACAGAACGGACAATTGAACACGCAATATGTGGCCCCGGTTGTCAGCATGTCATCAATATTTTTCTCCACCAGTTCATCGGCAAATTCATCCCGCTGATGGGCCCGGGGCACGCCGCCGCAGCACAGGGCGGTTTTCCGGTCATATTTTCTGGGCACCCTGTCCGCCCCGATTTTTTCAAAAATCTCATCCAGGGTGCTGTCTGTTTCCGGACACAGCCGGTTGGAACAGGGCCGCTGGTAGACGATTTTGGCGTTTAAGGGTTTTATGTGGGCTTTTAATGCGTCCAGCCGCTGATTGTAAAAATCAAACGGATGAATGGGCGTAAACGGCACGTCAATGCCGTAGGCATCGGCCACGCTGGTATACGTGCCGTAGCATTCATCATGAAAGCAGACCATCTCGTTCGTGTCCGCATCCGACAAATAAAAGGACATGATATTATCTATCATTTTCGGCACCCGTTCCCGGATGGTGGAATTTTTGGCAAAATGCAGCCACATGACATTGCAGAAAATATCCGTGCCCACAATGACGGATGCCCCTTCAAAAAGTTTTCCCCGCACGCAGCCGGTGAGCATGGGAAACGTGCACATATTCACCACCGGGCTGGACACAGGTGCTTTGGTAAGACGGCCCTTGGGTCCCATCATACGCAGCTGTTCTTCCACAATGGGCTTTGGCGCGGGCAGGATGCCTTTTTCCTCCTGTCGCTCCACCAGCAGGTAAAACGGATTGTTGCCAAAGGGGCAGTATTCCTGGCACGCATAGCAGGTCAGGCATTCATGGAGCACCCGGCTGTCTTTGCCCTCATTGATTTTCAGTTTTTCCGCCCGGGCTTCCGCCCTGTCGGCAAACTCAATATACTGGCAGTTCATGAGGCAGGCAGTGGTTTCACACTTTACACATAAATCCGGATCAAATTTAATTGGGGTCTTTTTGGTATGCAATGAGCACCTCCGATAAGTTACGAGTATTTACCCATAATGGCATGGAAAATTGACTGGCCGCAAGAATTATTTGGGAGGAAGGGGGAAGGTATAAGACTGAAGGCTGAAGAAAAAGCAGGCTAACTGCCACAGCCTTCAGTCTTTTATCCTTTCAGCTTTCACCTTTCAGCTTCGAGCTTTCACCTTTCAGCTTCGAGCTTTCACCTTTCACCTTTCAGCTTTGAGCTTTCACCTTCAGCCTTCCTGCCAAAACAGCCGCCCCGATGGCCCCGTTGACCTGGGCATGGGGCGATACCTGGATTTCCGTTTCAAGCTTACGTTCCAGGGCACGGACAGCGCAGATGTTTTTGGCCACGCCGCCGGTCATCATGACCGGTTCCACCACCCCCACCCGCCGGGCCAGGGCCGCCACCCGGGATGCCACGGATTCATGGATGCCCGCGATAATGTTTTCCCGGGATTCCCCTTTGGAAATCAGAGAAATGACCTCAGATTCCGCAAATACCGTGCAGATACTGCTGATTTTGGACGGTGCCGTGCTTTTCAGGCAAAAATCCCCGAATCCGTCCAGATCCACTTCCAGCGCACGGGCCATGACCTCCAGAAACCGGCCCGTACCGGCCGCACATTTGTCGTTCATGGCAAAATCCAGAACCCGACCGGCCCCATCCACTTTGATCACCTTGCTGTCCTGGCCGCCGATGTCGATAATAAAACGGACATTTGGATTTAAAAAATGCGCGCCCGCGCCATGGCAGGTAATTTCAGTAATGGATTTGGTGGCAAACTCCACACTGTTTCTGCCGTAGCCCGTGGCAACAACGGCCGCCAGATCCGCCATGGGAATGCCGGTGTCTTTTGCCAGATCCGTCATAACGGTTTTTCCGGCCTGGCTCGCATTGTACCCGGTAAACACCACCCGGGTGCCGAGAAGGGTGTCATCCTGCAGAATGGCAGCTTTTGCGGTAATTGATCCGATGTCGATGCCGGCTGTGAGCATTATTTTATCCTTTCAGGGTCTCCATAAACGCATCAATCCTTGTCTCAATCTGGCTCTCTGAAAAACTGCGCTCATCCACCATATCCGCCTCTATAATAAGGGTCGGCAGATTCAGCTCTTTCATCACCCGTTTCTGCAGATCATACTGCCCCAGGGAATACGGCTTGCAGCTCCGGTTGGAATGCATGACCAGCCCGTCCACATCGTATTTTTTGATCAGTTTTTCCAGGGTTTCCATCATCATATCCAGGGAAACATTAATATATACGCTGGAATAAGCCACTGCCCCGGTCTCAATAAAATTATGTTCATCAATCAGATCCATGACCCCGCTCCAGGCGGACGTATAAGTATCCCCCACCAGGCAGGCATTGTGGGACGCAAATTTATCCGACAGCCATTTGGTGCGGTACCACACCGGCAGGTTGTCCCACAGGAGCCGGTATTTTTCATTGGGCACCATGGCAATGCCGTCTTTGATGCGCTGGTTCATTTCATCCAAAAGCTGTTTATAATAATCCACCGTAATCTGGGTGCCGCGAAGGGTGACAATCAGGGCCAGATGAAAAAACGCGTCAAAAGCCGTCATGGGCGCGGGCTTGTGGGCCGCGGTATCCAGGACTGCCTGCCAGAGCCGCAGGCCTTCCACTGCCAGCCGGGCCACATCATTCATGCGGTCATAATCCATTTTTTTGCCGCACTGCTTTTCCAGAAATGCAATGTACTCGTAGGTCTGGGCGATGACGTATTTTTTTGCGCTTTCGGAAAACGAAGTATGAATAAACGGCGTGTCCAGAATAAAAAGCGGCACATCATAGTACCGGGCCGCCACTTCATACCATTTCAGCACCGTGCCGCAGATATTGTTGCAGCACACCAGAAAATCCGGTGCCGGCAGCCCGCCGATGGGACCGCCGTTTGTCACAGAGCAGGCAATATCAGAACGCGCATAGGAGCAGAGATCCCGGGAATACCCCATTTCTTCTGCTTTTTCACACAAATCCACCCCCATTTTACTGGCCCCGATCATGGCCCCGTGATTTTCCGGATACACCGGGATCACATCCATGGCGATAAGAAATTCCACCGGCCCGCCCGAAGTGATCCACGCCACCTTTTTCCCGTTGTCCCGGGCGGTTTTGGCGTCTATATAATAGGTGGTCATAATTTCTTTCATTTTTGCCACGGATTTTATTTTTCGCCGTTCTTTTTCCAGATCTTTTGACGGCTCTTTTGTGGGAGAAGATGTCGTTTTATCGGGCTGTTCAGCCATGTTGCCTCCGAAAAACAGAAGATAAAGGTGATTTAGCTTTTTGCAGGAATAATCTAGTGAAATATAGTGAATTTTAACAAAAAAAAACTAAATAATGGTCATTTAAATCATGTCCGGTTAAATCATGTCCGGTTAAATCATGTTTGGTTAAATCATGTCCATAAAAGTTTCAAATCGGGTTTTGAGCTGGCCTTCGGACGGAAGCTGCGCTTCCACTTCCATCAAAAGGCTGGGAACGCCGGCATCATCTAAGTATTTTTTCAAATAAGGATAGTCAAACCCGTGGGGATCACAAAATTTTAAAAACAGAAAAACAACCCCGGCCACATCATGGGCCTTGACCAGCTGGAGCAGATTTTCCCCCCGGGCGGTTGTTCCCAGGTGTTTTGCCGGACATACCACCCGGGACATATAGCGGCGGGCAATGGCAGCAACCGGATCAGCGGTTTCGTCATTTTCGTTATTTTCGTCAATAAAACCTTCAAAATAACGGGTGCCGGTGCAGAGATCATCCCACACCACTTCACCGCCGGATGCTTCAAGAATGCCGTAAATATCCGGATGATTGCAGATGCCGCCGGACAACAGAATCCGTTTTCCCGTATTTTCCGTCACCGGTTTAACCTTTTCCGCCAAAGCGTCTTTCAGTTCCATGGCCATGGGCAAAAACGCATCCCGGTCCATTATCATGGATGCGCGGACGACGTGAAATAAATCCTGCGCCGACAGAACATCCGGGTCTTTTGCCCGCAAATCATAAATATCGGCAAGCACCCGGCGGAGACGGTTATAAAAACGGATGGCCTGCCACAGCCGGTCATCAGAGACGAAAACCCCCAGCACGGTTTCCAAATCCGTTTTAAAATCCCTCAGCACGTCAATCATGTAAGTGCGGGCGCTTTCCGTATCCAGCTTGACCGGCAGCACCACGTCCAGATGAAAGTCAAGCCCTGCATTCAGCCGCCAGATATCAGACAGCCGCTGAATGGAATCGCAGGTATGGGGAAAAACCGCACCGGCGAGAAATTTCAGCCTGCCCCTGAGCGCGTCTTCCAGCCCGCCCCGGACCAGGGAACAGCAGTAGGACTGAAGATGCGCATCCGCCAGCACGATATCCTCCTGGGTACCGAACAGGCGGAAGGGCACGCCGCCGGCCGCATAAATCAATTCTTCAGGGGTGTATGAACAGAAATTCCCCACTACGGGTTTGTCCGCGGCCTGCTTCAGGTCCGTTGCATACTGATATGGATTTTTTGAGATGACTTTAATTTTTTCCAGAATTTCCATAAATATCCCCACCAAAATTGACTGTTTTGCAAATTTTAGTTCCTGCCTCGCAGCCCCCCGCAATGCCGGAAATATCCGGCCTGGCCCGGAAAAACAGGCCATAACGCAAAAAAATTCGGTTCACTGCAAATATGTGCTGTTCTGTAAGAGGGATATCTTGCGAATGCAAAAGTGTCAAGATAAAAAGAACGAGCGTTCGTTTTTCTGCTCGTTGTTCAGATCACCGGAATATATGAGAAAACAACAAACAAGTGCCGATGAACCGTAGGCAAAAACTATTTTTTTTCACTTCATTGGTGTTCTATCAAAATTTTTCATGGCCAGGCCGTCAGTATTTTCAAAAATTTTTTGTAAGGGAATCCCTACAAAAATAATTAAGTGCTTGACAAATGCTAATATTGATTTAATTATTAGTACAGATTTTTAAAATAATCTATGTAACTTAATGTCAGGCAAGCCAAACGCACAAAATTTTGAATATCATCCTAATTTCGATGTATTTCATCATAAACTGTTTTTGACCCTGGCATCATGTGGAAAATTGCTTTTTTTTATTAAAACCCAATTCGTTGAGAGGTTCCCATGAAGAAAAAAACAAACAGTGAAATGATTATCGACGTTCTGCGCAGCGGCACGCCCATGCGTTCACCGGATATCACGGAAAAAGTATCTGAAGCGGCTGGCAAGCCGATTAAAATCCAGGATGTTGCCAGTATTCTGGCCAAACTCAGCAACAGCCAGAAATGTGACCTGGGATATCTGATTTCCAAGAAAAAAACCGACAGGGGATATGTTTATTCTCTGGTAAAAGAAGCCTTCAGCCTGACGCCGGAACAGACCTACGACCTGACCCGAAAAACCGGAAAAGACCGGTTCACCCTGGATGAAGCGGTCAAAAAAGTGCCGGGCCTGAAAAAACACATCAAGCCTGCCAGCGTAACCGCCAGAACCATGGGCCGCACCCTGGTGAAAACCGGCACCAAAGGCGGCGAGGTATCTGATGAAGCGTTTCGGAACATTCTGGCGGGGTTTCTCAAAGAATTCGCCTTTCAGGGCGGCCTGAATGTCAACGTCAACCTGACCGTGCAGTTCAAGGGCGTAAACTAACCGCAACCCATTGTCCTGTAACAGCAAACAGGCATTCCGAAAATTTTTAATTCTTAAAACATTTCACCCCGCTGCGGAAAAAATTCTTTGGCCGCAGCGGGGTTTGTTATGCCTGAATTTTCTGCAAAATCAGTTTTTGATAGTCCTTTGAAATTTTTTACATATAATGCACACACCCGCCCAAAAAATTGAACTTCTGGCCCCGGCCGGGAATTTTGAAAAACTGGTCACGGCCATTCATTATGGCGCGGACGCGGTTTATCTGGCAGGCAAAGATTTCAGTCTGCGCAATTTCTCTGGAAATTTTACGCTTGAGGAAATGGCCGGGGCCGTCTGTTATGCCCATGAAAACAACGTCAGGGTGTACGTGGCCCTAAATATTTATCCGCGCACGGCAGAAGAAAAAGAGATTACCGCCTTCCTGGGCCATCTGGGGGACATCGGGCCGGATGCGGTCATCATTGCGGATCCCGGCGTGCTGATGCAGGCAAAAGCCATTATCCCGGATATTCCCGTGCATCTCAGCACCCAGGCCAATACCACCAGCCGGCAGAATGTCCTTTTCTGGGCCGATCAGGGGGTTGTGCGAATTAATGCGGCCCGGGAACTGTCTCTTGATGAAATCAAAACCCTGGCCGCAAAAACGCCGGTGGAAATTGAGGTCTTTGTACACGGGGCCATGTGTATCTCTTACTCCGGCCGGTGTTTGCTGAGCAGTTTCATGGCCCTTCGGGACAGCAACCGGGGCATGTGCGCCCATCCCTGCCGGTGGAAATACGCGGTGGTGGAAGAACAGCGGCCCGGACGTTACATGCCGCTGGTTGAAGACGATCGCGGATCCTATATATTTAATTCCAAGGATTTATGCATGATCGACCATGTTCCGGAATTGATTGAATCCGGCATCCGCTCACTTAAAATTGAAGGCCGGATGAAAGGCATCAATTATGTGGCAACCACGGTAAGGGCCTATCGACAAGCCATTGATGCCTGTTACCCGTCTCGAAAAACCAGCTCCGGCCGCGCCAGCCATGCGGCGGCCCGCACGGACTGGCACGCGTCCCTGGCCGCAGTAAGCCCGCGAGGCTATTGCACGGGCTTTTATTTTAATGACCCGGAAGCGGTTTTGCCCAATTATGATTCAGACGCCCGCGCCACCGGGTTTCGGTTTGCCGGGAAACTAACCCAAAAGATCAGTCCGGACCGGTTTGTGATGACAGCCGGAAATAAAATCCAGACCAAGGACAGGCTCCGGATACTGCCGGCACAAGGGCCGGCCGTGACCTTCCGGATTCTTGAAATGACATCAGAACAGCACCAGGTCTTGTCCGTCGCCCATGCCGGCACCCCTGTTGTTGTTCAGGCCGACAGGCCGATGGGCGGAAAACCTCACGATATTCTGCAAAAATATGATTCCACAGACAATTGACGATTTAACCCTCATCCCGGAAAAAACCGGGGCAGACAAGTACATAAAAATTTCCTACCCCTTTCGGTATGGAAAATTTTCCGAAATCAAATCCGGCAACTATACGTTTCAGTTTAATTTAAACGGGGAAATCAAAACCATCCAGGGCCGCGGAGAAGGCTGGCTGGATGCCTCGGAATGGCTGAAGCGCAGTGCGGGCAACGACTGGACCTATTTTGCCGCGGGCGGCTACACCGGGGCTTATGATTTTACCGGGGAATACTATGTGCCTTGCCTGCCCTATGACAGCAACGGAATTTTCGGGCACAACCGGTTTGAAAGCCCGGAAGTGAAAAATGCGTTTGCCGCCTGGGACGCGTTGCGAGATCAGCTGGATCAACTGGAGATCTCCGGCCTGTCAAAAGAAGCAGCTGATTTGATCGGCCGCATCCGCAACATGTCCCCGCAAAATCTGGCCCGGCGAGCCCGAACCCTTCATGAGATTATCGGCGGGCCGGTGTCGGTGCTGCCGCCGGATACCCGGCATGCGGAATACGATGTAATTCCCCTGACCATCGCGGACGGGTGCCTGTACAACTGCGGATTCTGCCGGGTCAAATCCGGCAGAAAATTTCAGCAGCGGACAAAAAAAAACATCCTGGACCAGATTATCCGGCTGAGAGACCTTTTTGACAAGGACATCACCAATTACAATTCCGTTTTTCTGGGCCAGCACGATGCCCTGTTCGCCGGAAAAGATCTCATTGAATTTGCGGCCCGCAAGGCGTTTGACCTTTTTGAATTTCAAAACGCGGCCATCCGGGAGCCGAAACTCTTTCTGTTCGGCAGTGTCGACGCCCTGTTCCGGGCGGATGACAGCCTATTTCACATGCTGGACAAGCTGCCCTATGAAACATTTATCAATATCGGCCTGGAATCCGCGGACACCGCCACCCTGGCCCAAATTCAAAAGCCCCTGTCCCGGGAAAAAGTAATCCAGGCGTTTCAGCAGATGATGGCCCTTAACAAAACCTGGCCCCGGCTTGAAATTTCCGCCAATTTTCTCTACGGCGCGAACCTGCCGGACACCCACATGCCGTCGATCCTGGAGCTTGCCCGAAACGGGCTGGATCATTTTTACAGCAAAGGCACCCTTTATTTTTCACCTTTGGAAACCATCGGCTCCATCCAGGCGGTGAAAGACACTTTTATGGAATTCAAAACCCTGTGCCGGCTGCCGGTGTATATCTATCTGATTCAGCGGCTCTGAAGAAAGGTTTTGGCTTTTTCAAACTTCTCATTCATGGTCCGGTTCATTTCCGCGGCTTCTTCAATAATGGCCGCCACCGCATCCTGGTGATTGAGTTTTGCCTGATCCGCCCATCCATCATAGGATGTGGCGTGATCTTCATTGTGTTTGATCCAGTGATCTAAAAGTTTTTCAAGTTTTTCAGCAAACGTCATTTCCAGATCCCCGTGGGAATGGTCATGATGGCCGTGGTCGTGATCGTGGCTGTGGTCATGGTCGTGGTCGTGGTCGTGATGATGGCTCATAATAAAATCCTTGTATTTATCTGATAATAAAAAAACGATCCTGTAAGCGTCATGGCAAGAAAAATTTGGGCTTTATCCCCAAGTTTCACATTCAATAAGATAATACGCATTACAGACAAAAAAACCCCGAACAATAAAAAAGCGCAACAAAAAATTTGGAATTTTGACAAAGCCGGCCTATATTTAAACTCAAAAAACAATTCTAAAGGGTTAACACCACCTGCCAAAGGAGACCGCGCAATGGAACCCATTCATGATCATTCAGAACCTTCGGAAAAAGAAATCTTAGAGGAACTGAAACAGGTATTTGACCGGCTGGCCCAAGAAATACCGATTTATCTGTTTGCCCGGCCCGGAAAAAATGATGTTTACACAGATGCGGCCAGAAACGCGATCCAGTATTTTACCCGGCTCAGCCAAAAAATTGTGCTTCGCGAATTCCCCCTGTCCCACGCGCTGGCCAAAAAATGGAACATCACCGAATCCCCCACGCTGCTGATTGATCCGGATCATTTCAACATCCGGTGGCTCGGGGCCCCCATTGGCGAAGAAGGCCGGATGCTTTTAGAAGCCCTGATTTATGTGGGATTTAAAAAAACCGGCATCAGCGAGTCATCGCTTAACGTGCTGGCCCAGATCAAAGCCAAACGTGCCATCCGGCTTTTTGTCAGTCCGTCCTGCCCCTACTGCCCCCAGCAGGCCATTCATGCCCTGAAAGCGGCGGTGGAACGGCCGGAACTGATTTCCCTGGAAATCATCGACATCCAGGCCAATCCGGACATGGCAAGAGACTATGACGCCCAGTCCGTGCCCCAGACCTTTGCCAACGGAATGCTTGTTGCCCTGGGCGCCCAGCAGGAAGAGCTGTTTATGTTGTCCCTGCAGAAACTGGAACAGCAAAACCTGTTCATCCCGGACAATGACGCCAAGGAAATTGAAACCGACCTGGTCATTGTGGGCGGCGGTCCCGCAGGTCTGTCCGCCGGCATTTACGCGGCCCGCAGCGGCCTGAAAACCGTGGTGCTGGAGCGCGGCATTTTGGGCGGCCAGGTGGCCCTGACCCCGATGGTGGAAAATTATCCCGGGCTCACCCAGATCGGCGGCAAAAAACTGGTGGAAATACTGGTGTCCCATGCCCTGGAGTATGTGCAGATTTTTCAGGGAGAAGAGGTCCTGGACGTTGCCGGTTCATCAGATTCAACAGATTCAACAGATGCCCATCCCATGACCGTCACCACCAACAGGCGCCGGTTTATTGCCAAAGCATTGCTGCTGGCCACGGGCGCCACCCACCGGCATCTCAATGTGCCCGGAGAATCCCGCTTGTCCGGCCGGGGGGTCAGCTATTGCAGCACCTGTGACGGGCCTTTGTTTTCGGGCCAGAAAGTGGTTATGGTCGGCGGCGGAGACAGTGCGGTCACCGAAGCCCTGCATCTCAAGAATATCGGCGTAGATGTCACGGTGGTGCACTGGACGGACAAACTGGACGCCCAGCAGGTGCTGGCCGATCAACTCATCAACTCCGGCATTCCCATTATTTACAATTCCACGGTCAAGGAGATCATCGGCGACAAATCCGTTGAAGCGGTGTCGGTTTACAACAGCCTGACCCGTGCCACTTCCCGCATTGACGCGGCCGGTATATTCATTGCCATCGGGTATCTGCCGTCGGTTGATCTGGCCGAAAAAATCGGGGTGGACAAGACCGCGGAAGGGTTTATCAAACAGGAAAACTACCGCACCACCCTTCCCGGCATATACGCGGCCGGCGATGTGGTGGGCGGTTTCAACCAGATTGTGACCGCCTCCGGCCACGGCGCGGAGGCCGCGCTGACCATTTTCCGGGATCTGCTGAGTTATAAAAAATCGCCTTAATGACGGTTTCTCAAACAGCTTTTGACGACATTTTAGCCAATGTCTGCTTCGTTAAGAAATTCCTTTCCATAATATTTTTTATCCCCGCAGGGACGCAGAGGCGCTGAGATTTTTTCTCTGCGAGCTCTGCGGCTCTGCACGAGAAAACGGGTTCTTTGATCTGCACAATATTTCTTGAATTAGAAGTAAAATTGGATTATACTCCAAAAAAATAATATATTTTATGGAGTATAATCCAATGAAAGACAAATTCATTGCCACCAGCCGCCGGTTATTAAACAATACAAAATTTTCCACGCACCGGTATTTATTCGACGCATTCAATACCACGAGCCGCATGACCGGTCTTGTCGGCCCCAGGGGCACCGGCAAAACCACCCTGATGCTGCAATATATCAATGAAAAAATGGAGAACAGCCATCAATGCATTTATTTTTCCCTGGATAATATTTTTTTTACACAAACCAAATTGATCGAATTTATTGATGATTTGTACGAGATAGACGGAATCCGGTATTTTTTTATTGATGAAGTCCACAAATACCCGCACTGGAACCAGGAACTGAAAAACATCTATGATTCTTTCCCGGATGTCTTTATCGTGTTTTCCGGCAGTTCCAGTATGGATTTGGTCAAAGGGACATATGATCTCTCAAGACGCGGCATTTTGTATAAACTGGAGGGAATGTCTTTCCGCGAATACCTTGAATTCAGATTGAACCGGCCGGTTCCCGCTGTTTCCTTTGATGAGCTTGTTCACGATCCCGTTGATTTCGCCGATCAACTATCTGGAATTAATAGATTAAAGGGACATTTTATTGATTATCTGGCATTCGGATACTACCCGTTTTTGTTTGAAGATGAGACCCATTACCACCAGAAACTTTTGAATATAATAGACAAAACAATTTATGAGGACATCCCGAACGTCTACAAATTAAAAACTGAAAATTTAATTTTTTTCAAAAAAATCCTTTCCTATATGGCCACCATTCCGCCGGGAGAACTCA